>NZ_JBVIEE010000001.1:515980-925423 GCF_055572015.1 Streptomyces sp. NPDC030840
GCCCCGCCCTCCCCACGACGGACCCAGCCGTCCAGGCGCCGGGCCCCGCCGCCCCGGCGCTGACCGGCCCCGCCGCCCCTGCGCTGACCGGCCCCGCCGCCCCTGCGCTGACCGGCCCCGCCGCCCCGGCACTGACCGGCCCCGCCGCCCCGGCGTTGACCGACCCCGTTGCCCCGTCGGCGCCCGCCTCGGCCGCCCCGGAGCCGACCGGCCTTGGCGCTCAGCCTGCGGCCGACCTTGCCGCCCCGCCCCCGACCACCCTTGCCGCCCCACCTCCGACCGGCTCCCCCGCTCCACCGTCGGCCGTTGCCGGCGTCCCGACCCCGCCTGGCTCCCACGCCCCGCCCTCAACCGCTCACCTCACCCCTGACGACTCCCTGCGCGCCGCCCGCCGCGGGCTCGACCTGCTGGCCCGCGCGCATCTTCTCCAGCACCTCCGGGCCGGGCGGTTCGGTACGCACGACCTGTTGCGGGCCTACGCGGACCGGCTGTCCCGGGCGCACGACTCCGAGGGCGAGCGCCGCGCCGCCCTCGTCCGGCTCTTCGACCACTATGTGGGCGCGGCGGCCGCGGCCATGGACGTCCTCTATCCCGCCGAGCGGCATCACCGGCCCGCCGCCACGTCCACGGCCGGTGTCCTGCCGGACTTCGGCGACCCCGCGGCGGCGCGGGCCTGGCTGGACGCGGAGCGCCCGACGCTGGCCGCCATCTGCGCGGTCGCCGCGGACCGGGGCTGCCCGGGGCATGCCGTACGACTCGCCGCGCTGCTGTTCCGCTACCTGGACGCCGGGCACCACACGGAGGCACTCGAGATCCACCGCAATGCCCTGCGCGCCGCCGAGACCTCAGGTGACCTCGGGGGGCAGGCCCACGCCCTGACCAACCTGGGCGTCGTGCACTGGCGGCTCGCCGACGCCGCGTCGGCCGCGGACCACCTCGGACGCGCACTGGCCCTGCACCGTACGACGGGCGACCGCGCCGGGCAGGCCAGGACCCTGTCCAACCTCGGCAACGTCCACTGGCGGCTGGGCAACCTCCGTGAAGCCGCCGGGAACCACCAGCGGGCCCTCGCCCTGTACGGGGAGACCGGCGACCGGGTGGGCCTGGCCCGCACGCTCACCAACCTCGGCAACGTCTGCCTGCGTCTGGGCGAGCACGAGCAGGCCGCCGCCCACCAGCGGCAGGCCCTAGCCCTGCACGAGGAGACGGGCGACCGGATCGGCCGTGCCCGCACGCTCACCCACCTCGGCAACGCCTGTCTGCGGCTCGGCGCGTACGAGGAGGCGGTCGTCCACCAGCGGCAGGCCCTCGCCCTGTTCCGGCAGCTCGGACACGCCGGCGGTGAGGCGTACGCGCTGTCCGGGCTCGGCGACGTACGGCTGCGGCAGGGCGAGTACGAGCAGGCCGCGGCCCACCAGCGGCGCGCCCTCGACCTGTTCCGCGAGAACGGCGAGCGTTACGGCGAGGCCTCGGCGCTCAACGGCCTCGCCGAGGCCCTCCACGCCGGCGGTCACCACGACGAGGCCCTCGACCACCACACCACCGCCGCGACGGTCGCGGCCGTCACCGGCGAGACCGACCAGCGGATCAGGGCGCACGCGGGAGCGGCCCGCGCCCGCGAGGCCCTGAACCCCGGGGTTGCCGGGACCACCGGGACTGTCGGCGCCTCCGGCCTGCGGTCGGTCGCGAGCGGCTAGGACACCGCGGTCAGGAGACCACTCCGGCGGCGTCCCGGACCTCGGTCGCCTGAAGCCGTTCGGCCGTGCGCTCGGCGGTCCGGCGGGCCCACGGGCCCGTCGTGAGCGCGCCGAGGACCAGCACCGCGAGCCCGCAGCCCGCGATGATCCACCAGCCGGGCCGGGCGGCGGGCACGAAGGTGTCCGCGTACGACGACGAACTCACGCCCGCCGCCAGCACCGCGCCGACCACCGCGACCCCCAGCGTCTGACCGACCTGGCGGCTGGTGGAGGCGACGGCGGCGGCGACCCCGGCCTGAGTACGGGGCATGCCGGAGACGGCGGTGTTGGTGATGGGGGAGTTGACGAAGCCGAAGCCCACCCCGAACAGCACGAACCCGGCGAAGAGCGTGGCGTTCGACGTCTCGGCGTCGAGGACGGCGAAGAGCACACCGCTCGCGGTCATCGCGCACCCGGCGAGCAGCAGCGGCAGCCGTGGCCCCCGGCTGCCGACCAGCCGGCCGGACAGCGGCGCACAGGCGAAGGTAGGCACCGCCATCGGCAGCATCCACAGACCCGCGTGCAGGGCGTCCAGGCCACGCACGTTCTGCAGGTACAGAGTGGAGAGGAAGAGGAAGCCTCCCAGTGACGCGAACGCGCCGATCGCTATGAGGGTCGCCCCGCTGAACGGCGCCGACCGGAAGAACCGCAGCTCGATGAGGGGTTCGGCGCGCCGCGGCTCGTACCACAGGATGCCGAGGAGTGCGGCGAGCGCGATGCCCGCGAAGGGGGCGACGTGGGCGAATCCGGCGTTCGGCGCCTCGATGATCGCGTACGTCAGCGAGCCGAACAGGGCGATCACCAGGACCTGCCCGACCGGGTCGGGGCGGCGGGCCTTCGGGGCGCGGGACTCGGGCACGTACCGCAGGGTGAGCAGGAGCGCGGCCAGGCCCACGGGTATGTTGAGCCAGAAGATCGCGCGCCAGCCGACGGACTCCACGAGCAGCCCGCCGACCAGCGGACCGGCGGCCATCGATATGCCGACGACGGCGCCCCACGCCCCGATCGCGCGGGCACGCTCGCGCGGATCGGTGAAGGTGTTGGTGATGATCGACATCGCGACCGGGTTCAGCATCGAGCCGCCCACCGCCTGCACCATCCGGAAGGCGATGAGCGCCTCCAGGTTCGGGGCGAGGGAGCACAGCGCCGAGCCGATCGTGAAGACGACGAGACCGGCCATGAAGACACGCTTGCGGCCGACGCGGTCCGCGGTCGCCCCCGCCAGCATCAGCAGCGAGGCGAGCACGAGCGTGTACGCGTCGATCGTCCACTGCAGCCCCGACACGCTCGCGCCCAGATCCCGCTCCATCGACGGCAGGGCGACGTTCAGGACCGTGTTGTCGAGGCTCACGATCAGCAGGCTCATGCAGCAGATCGCGAGCACCAGGAAGCGGCGGCGGTGGCTGAGCTCGGGCATGCGTTCCATCGTACGCCAGAATCGATAGTGCGCCTAACTAATGAATGGAACCGGTGGGGAGAGTGCGTGACAATGGGGGAATGTCCACGCCCACCGTCGCCCCCACGGGTCCCCTCCGGATCGGCCCGCACACCGTCCAGCCGCCCGTCGTGCTCGCCCCCATGGCCGGCATCACGAACGCGCCCTTCCGCACGCTGTGCCGGGAGTTCAGTGAGGGCAAGGGCCTGTACGTCAGCGAGATGATCACCACCCGGGCCCTGGTCGAGCGCAACGAGAAGACCATGCAGCTGATCAGGTTCGACGCCTCGGAGACCCCGCGCTCGATCCAGCTGTACGGGGTGGACCCGGTGACCGTCGGCAAGGCCGTCCGCATGATCGCGGAGGAGGACCTGGCCGACCACATCGACCTCAACTTCGGCTGCCCGGTCCCCAAGGTGACCCGCAAGGGCGGCGGCTCGGCCCTGCCGTACAAGCGCAACCTGCTGCGCGCGATCCTCCGCGAGGCCGTCTCCGGGGCCGGTGACCTCCCCGTCACCATGAAGATGCGCAAGGGCATCGACGACGACCACATCACCTACCTCGACGCCGGCCGCATCGCCGTCGAGGAGGGCGTGACGTCCATCGCCCTCCACGGCCGTACGGCCGCCCAGCACTACGGCGGCACGGCCGACTGGGACGCCATCGCCCGCCTGAAGGAGCACGTGCCCGAGATCCCCGTCCTCGGCAACGGCGACATCTGGTCGGCCGAGGACGCCCTGCGGATGGTGCGGGAGACGGGCTGCGACGGTGTGGTGGTCGGGCGCGGGTGCCTGGGGCGGCCGTGGCTGTTCGCGGACCTGGTGGCGGCCTTCGAGGGCCGTACGGGGGACTACGCGCGCCCGGTCCTGCGCGAGGTCGCCGACGTCATGGTCCGCCACGCCACCCTCCTCGGCGAGTGGCTCGGCGACGAGTCCCGCGGCGTCATCGACTTCCGCAAGCACGTCGCCTGGTACCTCAAGGGCTTCGCCGTCGGCTCGGAGATGCGCAAGCGCCTCGCGATCACCTCTTCGCTGGAGGAACTCCGGGCCGGGCTGGACGAGTTGGATCTCGACCAGCCCTGGCCCGCCGGCGCCGACGGGCCCCGCGGCCGGACGTCCGGCAACAACCGGGTGGTGCTGCCGGACGGCTGGCTCAGGGACCCGTACGACTGCGCGGGCGTGGGTGAGGACGCGGAGCTGGACACGTCAGGAGGGTGAGGGCGTCGGGGGACGGGCCGTCACCTCCTCGGGCTCGCTGTGCTGCTTGTCCTGACCGGGTGTGGCCGCCGGCGCGAACATCAGGCGCAGTCCCAGGGCGGCGCAGAGCGGGCCGAGGGCGCACATGGCGGCGGCGCTGACGAAGGCGGCGCCCAGGTTCCCCGCGTCGTAGCCGAATCCGCCGAAGTACGTGGCGAAGGTCGACGCGAAGCCGAAGAACATCCCCGGGGTGAGAGCGAACGGCTTCAGCCGGCCGGTCGCCAGCAGGGTGCCGTTGACGAGGAAGATCACCACGCCGAGCGCCAGGGTCCGGGCGAACTCCCCGGTGCCGAACATCGTGCCCGTCTCCCGGTTGAGGAGGACGGCCACGACCGCGAATCCAGCCCCCGTGGTGGTGGCGGTGATCATGGAGAGGGCGTTGGCGACGCTCGGGCCGCCCTGGAGGAACGTTCCGGCCCAGGTGACGAAGATCGCCCAGGTCGGCATGTTCAGGGGGCTCAGGAGCAGGAGGACGGTGGCGAAGGCGACGATCGAGGCGCTGACCTCGTGCGGCAGTCTGCCCTTCATGGCTACGCCAGCCCGCCCGGCTTGGCGAGCAGTTCCCTGATGCCCGTGTCGATGAACTCGGTGTCCTCGGGGCTGCTGCCGCCGCCGGCGAAGTGGCCCCAGATGCCGGGGATCACGCGGAGTTCGGCGCCCGGTATGTGGCTGACCGCCCAGGCCTCGTCCTCCGGCGGGAAGTAGAGGTCCTTCTCGGCGGGCATGTCCAGCGTGGTCGCCCTGATCGAGCCCAGCGCCGCCTCGGTGTTCCCGTCGAAGCCGGGGGTGAGGCCGACGTCGCCGTTCTGCCACGTCCACAACATGCTGAGCAGGTTGTTCGGGTCGCGGCCGTCGAGGAAGAAGCCCTCCCAGAAGCCGACGAGGAAGTCCTCCAGGGAGGTGTAGCCGAGCTTCTCGTACTCCTTCTCCCAGTAGAACGCCTGCGAGAAGCCCCACCCCGCGTACACCCGGGCGAGCGCGCGCAGTCCGGTGGTCGGCCACTTGTCGTCGTCGTACCAGCCGCCGTTGAAGAGCGCGTCGGCGGTCAGCGCGGCCTTGACGCCCTCCAGGAAGACCTTGTTGTGGAGGCTGGTGCGCGGGGAGCCGCAGAAGGGGGCGATCCGCTCGACCATCTCCGGGTGGCTGACGGCCCACTGGAACGTCTGCCCCGCGCCCATCGACCAGCCGGTCACGAGCGCGATCCGCTCGATGCCGAACTCCTCGGTGACCAGCTTGTGCTGGGCCGCGATCTGGTCGTACACCGTGATCCGCGGAAAGCGGGCGCGGTCGTACGGCGGCGGGGTGTTGCTCGGTGAGCTGGACAGGCCGTTGCCGAGCATGTTCGGGACGATGATGAAGTACTCGGCCGGGTCCAGCGCCATGCCGTGGCCGATGAGCCACTCGTTGTCCCAGTGCCGGCCGGAGTACCAGGTGGGGTAGACGATCACGTTGGACTTGTCGGCGTTGAGTTCGCCGTACGTGGTGTAGGCGAGGTGGGCGCCGCGCAGGGTGGCGCCGTGCTGGGTGGTGAAGTCGCCCAGCTGGAAGGTGAGATGTTCGCGCACGGGACTGACTGCCTTTCTGGATGACCAGCCGTCACGAGGTGACGGCGCACTGGCCGCGGTCGGCTCTTCTCGGGCCCTCGGCCGTCGGCCGGATGTCGAAGTCGAAGATCGCGGTGGGCAGGTAGAGGGTGCTGCAGGCGTTGGGGATGTCCACCACTCCGCTGATCCGGCCCTCGATCGGGGCCGAGCCGAGCAGCAGGTAGGCCTGTTCGCCGGTGTAGCCGAAGGTCTTCAGGTACGCGACGGCGTTGAGGCAGGCGTTGCGGTACGCCATCGTCGCGTCGAGGTAGTGGTTCGTGTCGGTCTCGTGGTCGACGGAGATGCCGACGAACGAGATGAACTCGCTGTACTGCGGCGCGACGTTGCCCGGCATGAAGATCGGGTTTGTCGTGACGCCGTACTTCTCCATGCCGCCCTTGATCAGGTCGACGTGCAGATCGATGAAGCCGCCCATCTCGATGGCCCCGCAGAAGGTGATCTCGCCGTCGCCCTGGCTGAAGTGCAGGTCGCCGCCGGAGAGCAGGCCGCCGGAAACGTGGACCGGGTAGAAGACCCGTGAGCCGCGGGTGAAGTTCTTGATGTCGTGGTTGCCGCCGTTCTCGCGGGCGGGCACGGTGCGGGCACCTTCGGTGGCGATCCGGTCGGCCGTCTCACCGGTCGCCGTGCCGGCCAGGGAGTTCGCGGCCAGCGGGGGCAGGGCGAGGGCGGGCACCCGGTGCGGATCGGTGTCGATGAGCGCCTGCTCGCGGGCGTTCCAGCGGGCCAGCAGCCCGGCGGAGGGCGCCGTGCCGAAGAGGCCGGGGTGGGTGATGCCGGTGTAGCGGACGCCGGGGATGTGCCGGGAGGTGGCCTGCTGGCCGTGGAAGTCCCAGACGGCCTTGTAGGAGTCGGGGAAGTGGTCGGTGAGGAAGCCGCCGCCGTTGTCCCTGGCGAAGACCCCGGTGTAGCCCCAGCCCTGGCCCGAGCCCTCGCCGGACGACTGCGGGACGGGGCCGAGGTCCAGGATGTCCACGACGAGCAGGTCGCCGGGCTCGGCGCCCTCGACGGCGATGGGTCCGCTGAGCATGTGGGCGTGGGTGAGGTCGACGTCGCGGACGTCGTTGGCGGAGTCGTTGTTGCCGATCTGGTTGTCGGTCCAGTCCCGGCATTCGATACGGAACTCGGAGCCGGGCCTCACGGTGGCGGCGGGCGGGATGTCGGGGTGCCAGCGGTTGTGGCCGGGCACCTTCTGGTCGCGCATGGACAGGGCCTGGTCGACGCTGAAGACGACTTCGGGCATGGACTGCCTCCGGACGGTACGGACGTGGGGTCAGGGCTTGGGGAGCAGGGCGTGCCGGGGATCGGCGGGCGGGCCCGGAGCGCGGCGGGCCGGGGGCACCTCGGTGACGACGCGCGGTTCATGGGCGCTGGCCTCGGACGCGTGCAGGGCGCGGGCCAGGGGGGAGGCGGTGCGGGTGAGCATCGGGGCGGTGAAGAGGCGGCGGGCCCGAACTCCGCAGCTCACGCACGGTTCTTCGGGCAGCGCCCGGCCGATCGGCCGGATCACGTCGAAGGGGCCGCAGGCCGTGCAGCGGTACACATAGGTAGCCATGACGATCAACCTCCCAAATCCTTCGAGAAAAAAGTATTTTCTCTCGAAGTAAATGGGCAAGAGGGTGGCGTGTTACATGCGGGTAAAAGGGAGCTCCGGGGCTACGGCAGCTGCTGCAGCACGTCCCACTGGAGTCCGTCGGCCGCCGCGAGGAACACGCGCTGCCTCAGATGGCGGTCCTTGATCTGGACCGTGCCGCGCGGCGTCTCGTACTCCAGGCCCTCGGCGGTGGCCTGGATGCGCTCCACGTCCGTGCCGCCCGCCCGGCGCAGCAGTTCGGTGAGCATGCGCACGCCCTCGTAGCAGGACTCGCCGAGACTGTTGAGCACCGGTGCGCCCAGCCCGAAGCGGCGTCCGTACGCGGCGGCGAAGTCGAGACCGTACGCCGTCGGCAGGTCCTCGAAGTAGCCCGCCGAGGTCATCAGGCCGCGGGTGTTCTCCGGGCCGGTGGCCAGCAGCACGTTCTCCTCGATCAGCGAGCTGAACCGGATGCGGTCACGGTCCAGGCCCGCCGCGGTGAACGCCCGGTTGAACAGCACGGCGTCGTCACCGATCAGCAGCATCAGCACGGCCTCACAGCCGCTCGCCGCGACCCGCTCCAGGACCGGCCCGAAGTCCCTGGTGCCGAGCGGCACGTACATCTCGTCACACACCTCGCCGCCGAGTTCGCGCAGGTAGCGGTGCGCCGCGCGGGCCGAGGAGCGCGGCCACACGTAGTCGTCGCCGACGATCGTCCAGCGCCGGATGCCGAGCTCGCTCGCGAACCACTGGAGCGCGGGCCGCAGTTGACGGTTCGGGGTCTCGCCGGTGAGGAACACGCCCGGGGAGCGCTCACCGCCCTCGTAGAGCGCGGTGTACACGTACGGCACCCGGCCGTCGATGCGCGGGGCGACCACCTCGCGGACGGCGGAGATGTGCCAGCCGGCCACCGCGTCGACGAGGCCGGCCGAGATCAGCGCGTCGATCTCCGTGGCCACCTGCTCGGGCGGCGCCCCGCCGTCGACGAGGACGAGTCGGAGCTCCTTGCCCAGCACGCCCGACTCGGCGTTGACCTCCTCCGCCGCGAGCAGGGCGCAGCACTCGCAGGACGGCCCGAAGATCCCGGCCGGGCCCTGGAGCGGGATGACCAGGGCGACATCCAGAGCGTCACGGGTCCGAGGGCCTGCCGGCGAGCCGAGCAGGGCAGACGCCTTCTCGATCATAGGGGCTCACTCTAGCCATTGCTTGCTACGAGAATATTTCGCAGCGACAAGAAAATGACTGTATCGTGGAACTACCTCGATCACCACGACGATTCTTGGCAGGGCGATGACCACGACCACTCCGTCGGCCGTAGCAGAGCTGGACTTCGCGCGAGCGCTCACCCTCGTGGAACGGAGCGTCGTCGGAAGACTCGTCGAGGCGCTGAAGGAGGAGGGCGCGACGCTGGAGGAGTGGCGCGTGCTGTCGTACCTCGGCGACGGCGCCGGTCACCCGATGACGGAGATCGCCGAGTTCGCGCTGCTGTCCGCGCCGACCCTGACGAAGGTCGTCGACCGCATGGTCTCGCTCAACCTCGTGCTGCGCCGGGTGGACGACGCCGACCGGCGCCGCGTCCTGGTGTTCGCGTCCGAGCGGGGCAACGAGGCCCTGACCCGCTGGACAGCGGCCGTCGCACGCGAACAGGAGAACATCACGACCGCCCTCGGCACCGAGGAGGTCGCCCTGCTGAGGACGCTGCTGCAGCGGGCGTCGCGGCGCTTGGGGTGAAGGGGCGCCGCGAGGGGCCGACGGCGGCCGGAGGAGTGACGGTTGGCCTCGCGGCGGTGAAACCGGGCACCAGAACGGCATGAAACCCCCACCTCGTTTCACGTTGACCGCGACCACTCTTGACGCACCGGACGCCCGCGAGCTGGCGCGGTTCTACCGGGACTTGCTCGGGTGGCCGATACGGAAGGACGAACCGGGCTGGGTCGAGATCGCACCGCCCGACGGCGGTGCCGGGTTGTCGTTCCAGACAGAGCCGCTGTTCACACGCCCGCGGTGGCCCTCCACGCCGTCCGAGCAGCAGATGATGATGCATCTGGACCTCGAGGTGGACGATCTGTCGTCGGCCGTCGAGCGTGCCGTTGCCCTGGGGGCGACGGTGGCGGACTTCCAGCCTCCGGACGGTGTGCGGGTCCTGCTCGACCCGGTGGGCCACCCGTTCTGCCTCTTCGTGGACACCGGCTCCAGCACCTGACAGGCCGGGTCAGGCGGTGAGCGTGCGCCCGCGGCAGCACAGGGCTGCCGCGGGCTCCCGGAACGGACGGGTGGTCACCTCGGCGCGGAGCCGCCGCGGAGGAGTCTCCGGATGGCTCATGGAGAGTTGCCGACCTGCTTCCCGCACCCGAGAGTCGAGGAAGATCGGCGAGCCGAACTTCCCGGATGCCCCTGTGTGCTGTGGCTCAGCGGCTGCGCGTTCAGCGTGCCGTGATCGCCGGTCTGCCCTGCGAACCAAGGAGAAACGCGTGAAGAGGCGGTTGTTTGTCTCGGCGTGTGTGGCATGTGCTGCGGCATTTTCCGCGATGCCCGGCCACGCGGCGCAGACCACGCTCGTCGTCGATGACGACGGGGCGCAGTGCCCGGGCGCGGGCTTCACATCGATCCAGGCGGCGGTCAACGCGGCGGCACCAGGATCGACGATCAGGGTCTGCCCCGGCACGTACAACGAAGTCGTCACCGTGAACAAGGCGAACCTGCGGTTGCAGGGGCCGCGTCCCCCCGCCGACTGCACACAGCCCGGGACGCCGAACCCGGCCACCGATGCGATCGTCCAGGCGGACAACGCGGCAGGCGGCGTCGTCAACCTGCTGGCCAACGGCATCCGCTTCCTGCGCTTCACGGTCCAGGACAACACGCTCGGCTCCGGCATCTTCACCGGTGCCTCGTTCTCCGGACACCAGGTTCTGCAGAACGTGGTGCAGGACAACGTGTTCGGTGTCTACTTCAACTCCAGTGGGACGACCGTGTCCACGGCGGTACAGAACTGCGTCCGCCAGAACAACCGGGCAGGAGCCGCCAGCGGTAACGGGATCTACTCCGACCAGGGCCTGCGCAACGCGGACATCGTGCGGAACACCTTCTTCCAGAACGACTCGTCCGCGCTCGTACTGGCCGGAGGGGCCCCGGGAGATGTCGACGCCGTCGACATCGACGCGAACACGTCCCGGCAGGACGGTTCGCTGCTGGCCATCTTCAACTCCACCGACAGCAGGGTGCGGTCGAACACCGCGCGGAACAACAGCGGTTCCGCGATCTTCGTGGGCAACGACAACACCGCACTGCAGATCCTGTCGAACAACATCACCGGAAGTGCCCGTGGCGTGCGGAGCAGCACCGCTTTCGGCGGAGGGCCGACCACCAACGCCACTATCTCCTCCAACACCATCACCGACTCCACCGGCAACGACGGCATCAGCGTGGGCCCGAACTCGCTCACCGACTCCGTCATCTCGTCGAACTCCGCCACCGGCAATCCCAGGGACGGAATCCGCATCGACGCCGGCGGCAACGCGGGCAACCGCATCGCCTCCAACGTGCTCAGGAACAACCTTGAGCACGACTGCCACGACGACACCGTCGGTGCGGGAACCGCCGGCACGGCCAACACATGGCAGAACAACGCGGGGGTGACCGAGAACCGGCCGGGCCTGTGCCGCGGTACACCGTCCTGACCCTCGCTCGGGGGCCGGAGCTCAGGCACCGCCCACGGCCGTGAGCAACGCCAGCGGCGCCGCGGCGGCCCGAGCCTCCCGCACACAGGCATGCGGATAGGGAACGGGCTCCGGGTGCGAATCCCGCCCGTACCCGGCCAGCACCTCCGGCAGACGGTGACCCGTCGCCATGGCCGCGTCCACGAGCCCCCGGGCCACCGTCCGGGCCTCGTCGTGCAACCCGTACCGCGCGAGACCCAGCGCGACCAGCGCGTTGTCATGCGGCCACACAGAACCACGGTGGTACGACAACGGATGGAACGCGGCCTGACCGGAGGCGATCGTCCGAACACCCCACCCGGAGAAGAAGTCCGGCTCCAGCAACCGCCGCCCCACCACCTCCCCGTACTCCTTGTCGAGCAACCCCGACCACAACAGGTGCCCCGCGTCCGAAGCCAGGGCGTCGACGTGGTTGCCCTCACCGTCCAGAGCCAGCGCGGCGAACCCGTGCTCCTCCATCCAGAAGTCCCGCTGGAAACGGTCGCGCAGATCGGCCGCCGCCTGCTCCAGCAGCGCCGCGTAGACCTCGTCCTCCCACACCGTGCGGGCGAGGTGCCCCGTGCGGCGCAGCGCGTCGTACGCGTACCCCTGCGCGCCCGCCGCCATCACCGGCCCGGTGGGACGGCTGCCGTCGGCCGAGCAGATCGCGCCCGGTGAGTCCTTCCAGTTCTGGTTGGCGAGGCCGCCCTGGTCGGCGCGGTACACCAGGTAGCCGCGGGAGGTGAGGCCGCCGTGGTCGAGCATCCAGCCGATCGCCGCACGGGCGTGGGGTTCGAGCCGGCGGGCCAGGCTCACGTCGCCGGTCTGTTCCACGTACGCGCCGAGGAGGACGAGGAAGAGCGGGGTCGCGTCCACCGAGCCGTAGTACCGCCCGTACGGCACCTGCCCGAAGTGGGCCAGCTCTCCGTGGCGCACCTCGTGCACGATCTTGCCCGGCTGGGCCACCGAGTCGAGGCCGGACTCGGTGGCCTGGGTGGCGGCCAGCGCGGGGAGGGTGGCGGCGGCGAGGTCCGGGCGGTAGGGCAGGGCGAACAGGGAGGTGAGGAGGGCGTCACGGCCGAGCAGCGTGAGGAACCAGGGGGCCCCGGCTGCCGGAACGCGCAGTTCCTCCCCGTCCGGGCCGGTCGCGGGGACTTGGAGCACGGCGAGATCGCTGAGCCCCCGCGAGCAGGCCGCCGCCAGCTCGGGCCAGCCGGCCGGGAAGGGCACGCCCTCCGCGAACTCACCTTCCAGGGCGAGGAGTTGCTCGGTGGCGGCGGCGGGGGAGGACGGCACCTTCGGCGGACGGGGCGCGCCGTGCGGACGGGCCACCACCCGCAGCGCCAGCTCCGCCGTCCCGTGCGGCTCCAGGTCCAGGGCCCAGACGAGGCGGCGGGCGCCCGTGCCCGTCTCCTCCACTCCGTCGGGCGCCGGCTCGGAGGTGACGGTCGTACAGGAACGCCACTCGCCGCGCCGGTAGGCGAACTCCACGCCGTCGTCGAGGACCGTGCGGGAACGCACAGCGCCGATCTTGGAGTACGTGCGGTGATCGGAACGCAGTTCGAACTGGTCCGTGAAGTCGACGTCCGCGGTCACCGCGATACGGACCGTCGTCGGCACCGGACGGTTGCTGGTGACACGCAGCGACTCCACCAACGCGCCGTCGACGACGGCCTGTTCCCTGAAGAGCGTGTACGCGGGCGGCTCCTGGCGGCCGCCGCGCGGCACGAGGACGCAAGCCGCCGTGTCGCCGTCGGCGACCGGCGTGAGCGTCTCGGGCACGGCGCCGTCGACGGTGAGCTGCCAGCGGCTGAGGTGGCGGGCGTCCCGCACGAACAGCCCGTCCGGGGCGCCGCCGCGCACCCCGCTGATGTCTCCGCCATCGCCCACGGTCGCGAACGTCCCGCCGCGAACGAGCAGATGCTGCCGGTCCGTCATCCCCGGTCCCCTCCCTTTTCCCTGATGCCGTGCGTGCCGATGTCGTGGAGCAGGTCGAGCGTGAGCGCGGCGGTCCAGCTGAAGTCGCCCGCCCCGCAGGCCTCGCCGGTGTACGGGTCGACGTACTCCGCGAACCCGGACGTGCCGGCGGTGCTCAGGAAGTCCTCCCGCAGTGCGTCGGCCCGCGCCCGCTCACCGTGCAGCCGCAGCCCGCGCTCGACCAGCCAGGCCGTGTTGAACCAGGCCGGCCCGCGCCAGTACCGGTGCGGATCGAAGGCCTCACCGGTGAGGTCGTAGCTCGGGACCAGACGGGCGGGTCCGCCGAGACCGAAGTGCGGCCCGCTCGCCGTACGGACCAGGGTCTCCGCGATCGCGCGGGGGAGCGTCGGCAGCAGCAGCGGGATCAGCCCTGAGACGGCGCGCTCGGGGATCAGCCCTCCGCCGCGCACGTCCCGGCAGAAGAACAGGCCCTCCGCCGGGTCCCACAGCCGGTCCACCAGGGCCGCCGTCAGCCGCTCCGCGCGCGCGTGCCGGGCCGTGCCCGTGGCCCCGAGCTCCCGGGCGATACGGGCGAGCGCGTGCTCGGAGGCGATCAGCAGCGCGTTGAACGCCGGGTCCTCCACGGCGAAGCCACCGGGCCCGTCCGCATACCCCCGGTCCCGGTAGTCCGTCGCCAGGCGCACGTACCGCCCGTAGTCCAGGTCCGTCGGCCGGTCCTCGGGCGCGCCGTGGTCGAGGTCGGCACGGCGGAAGGAGCGGGCCGGGGCCGGGGTGACGCGGGCGAGCGGGGCGTCCCAGCACGGGGAGTTGTCCATGCCCTGCTCCCAGGGATGGACCACGGACGCGAGCCCGCCTCCGCCCAGGTCACGCCGGTGCAGCAGGTAGCGGTGCCAGGCGGCCAGGCGCGGATACACCCGGGGCAGGAAGCCGCGTGCCCGGGACAGCCCGGGATCGGCCCGGTGCACCAGCCACGCGGCCAGCGCGTGCACCGGTGGCTGCACGATGCCCGAGGTCTGTACGGTGCGCGGGGCGCCCGCGGCGCGCCCCGCGGTCGAGGAGCGCCAGAAGTCGGGGCTCGGGAAGTACGCGTCGAGCGGCACGGAGGGGTTGAAGACGATGTGCGGGACACGGCCGTCGCCCCACTGCGCGTCGAGCAGCGTCTCCAGCTCCGTCTGTGCCCGTAAGGGAGACAGGTGCCGCAGGCCGATCGCGATGAACGCCGAGTCCCAGGACCACTGGTGCGGATACAGGCCCCGTGACGGCACGGTCGACGTCCCCGTCCAGTTGCCCTCCAGCACCCGGGCCGCCCCGGCGTGCAGGGATCCGGCCGTCGGGGCCCGGCCGGCCGGGTCGTATACACCGGTGGCGAAGCGCGTGATGCCGTCCGGGCGGTGCCCGGTCTCACGCGGCCCGGACGCCGGACGTGAGGCCGAGGTGCGGAGGGGGCCCGTGTGGCCCCCGTGTTGGGCGGTGAGCTGGGTTGAGCGGTCCACGCAGGGCTCCCGAGGACGTCGAGCCGACCAGTTCGGCAGTAGCTACCGTAGGGTTACGTCTATTTAACACGCAAAACTCAATATGTAATGCATGGTTGGTGAACGCAAGGGGGTGCGAGGGGTGCACATGAAAGGAAGGGCCGTGAGGACGGGCAGCCATGCCGGTGCCGGAGACCTGCTCGAACTGGTCAGGAGCGGCCGGGCCACCACTCGGGGCGCGCTCCAGCAGGTCACGGGCCTGTCCCGGGCCACGGTGGGCCAGCGTCTGGACCGGCTGTTCCGGGCGGGCTGGCTGCGCGAGGGCGCAGGCGGCCCCGTGGACTCCCCGCTCGGCGGACGCCCTTCCATCACCCTGGAGTTCGACGACTCCCACGCCGTCGTCCTCGCCGCCGACCTCGACACCCGCCACGCCCGCGCCGCGGTGCTCTCCCTCACCGGCGAGATCCAGGCCGAGCACTCGGGCACCCTGGTCATCGAGGACGGTCCGGACGCCGTACTGGACCAACTGGGCCGCTGGTTCGCCGAGTTGCTGAAGAAGGCGGGGCAGCCGGCGGAGGCGGTCTGCGGTATCGGCCTGGCCGTGCCCGGCCCGGTCGACAGCGACACCGGCCGGGTGGTCCAGCCGCCGATCATGCCGGGCTGGGACGGCTACGACATAAGAGGCCGCCTGGCCCGTGCCTTCACCGAGCACGCGGGCGGCCCCACCGGCACCCCGGTCCTCGTCGACAACGACGCCAACCTCATGGCGTACGGCGAACAGCGCACCGGCTACCCGGACTGCTCGGCCTTCGCCCTCGTCAAGGTCTCCACGGGCATCGGCGCCGGCGTCGTCGTCTCGGGGGCGATCTACCGCGGGATCGACGGCGGCGCCGGGGACATCGGGCACATCAGGGTCCCGGCGGGCGCGGACGCGCTGTGCAGGTGCGGTGCGTACGGCTGCCTGGCCGCCGTGGCGAGCGGTGGCGCCGTGGCCCGGAAGCTGGCCGAGGCGGGGGTTCCCGCGGCCTCGGGTTCGGACGTGCGCGATCTGCTCGTCTCCGGGCATCCCGAGGCGGCGGCGCTGGCCCGGGAGGCCGGGCGCCATGTCGGTGACGTACTGGCGACGGTGGTGACGCTGCTGAACCCCGGGGTCCTGATGATCGCCGGGGATCTGGCCGGAACCCCCTTCCTCACCGGGGTGCGCGAACTGCTGTACCAGCGGGCACTGCCCCGCTCCACGGCCCACCTCGACGTGGTGACCTCGCGGCTGGGGGAGCGGGCGGGCCTGGTGGGGGCGGGTGCGCTGGTCGTGGAGCACCTGTACGCGCCGGAGCGGGCGGAGGAGCGGCTGGCCGAGCTGGGGGTGTGACGGTCGTGTTTCCGTCTCGGTCCCGGTCCGCATGCTGATATCCGGCTCCGTGAAACGGCGTGATTCTCGCCACCCCTGATAGGGGTTGCGCTCAGATGAGCGGATCATGGACTGCTCCGCTTCTTCAAAGGGTGGCACTCAGTGCCACCCTTTGATCGTTCATCGAGTAAACTCAGACGTATGGATAGCCGCTCATTTGAGCGATAAGCGGGATGGTCGACCCCTTGGGCATTCAAGAAGTGAACACATCGCCACGCCACTCCTTGCCAAGCCTTGACTTTCGATCTAGTGGCGGACGGGTGGTTACAAGCGCATGACGCGCAAGTGGACGTACCCAGGTGCCTTCGATCTGGGTATGTTCCTGGCCGTCAGGGCAGCCACCGCGTCCTCGAGGAGTTGGGACCCGTGTCGGAAAACAAAGATCCCCACGTAGGCCACACCGCCGCCGGCGTTGAGGGCGTGAAGTTCGTTTACGACTTCACCGAGGGCAACAAGGACCTCAAGGACCTGCTCGGTGGCAAGGGCGCGAACCTCGCCGAGATGACCAACCTCGGCCTCCCCGTTCCTCCCGGCTTCACCATCACCACCGAGGCCTGCAAGGTCTACCTCGACAGCGGCGAGGAGCCGGTGGCACTGCGTGACGAGGTGAGCGCGCACCTCGACGCCCTCGAGAAGACGATGGGCAAGAAGCTCGGCCAGGCCGACAACCCCCTCCTCGTGTCGGTCCGTTCCGGTGCCAAGTTCTCCATGCCCGGCATGATGGACACCGTCCTCAACATCGGACTCTCCGACAAGTCCGTGCAGGGCCTGGCCAAGCAGGCCGGCGACGACCGCTTCGCGTGGGACTCCTACCGCCGCCTCATCCAGATGTTCGGCAAGACGGTCCTCGGTGTCGACGGCGAGCTCTTCGAGGACGCGCTGGAGCAGGCCAAGGCGGCCAAGAAGGTAGCGGTCGACACCGAACTGGAGGCCGCGGACCTGAAGAAGCTGGTCACCAAGTTCAAGAAGATCGTCAAGACCGAGGCCGGCCGGGACTTCCCGCAGGACCCGCGCGAGCAGATGGACCTCGCCATCAAGGCCGTCTTCGACTCCTGGAACGGCGACCGCGCCAAGCTCTACCGCCGCCAGGAGCGCATCCCGCACGACCTCGGCACGGCCGTCAACGTCTGCTCGATGGTCTTCGGCAACCTGGGCCCCGACTCGGGCACCGGCGTCGCGTTCACACGTGACCCCGCCTCCGGCCACCAGGGCGTCTACGGCGACTACCTGCAGAACGCGCAGGGCGAGGACGTGGTCGCGGGTATCCGCAACACCGTCCCGCTCGCCGAGCTGGAGAAGATCGACAAGAAGTCGTACGACCAGCTCATGCAGATCATGGAGACCCTGGAGAACCACTACAAGGATCTCTGCGACATCGAGTTCACCATCGAGCGCGGCCAGCTGTGGATGCTCCAGACCCGCGTCGGCAAGCGCACGGCGGGCGCGGCCTTCCGCATCGCGACCCAGCTGGTCGACCAGGGCCTGATCGACGAGGCGGAGGCGCTCCAGCGCGTCAACGGCGCCCAGCTCGCCCAGCTGATGTTCCCGCGCTTCGACGAGCACGCGAAGGTCGAGCAGGTGGGCCGCGGTATCGCCGCCTCTCCGGGCGCGGCGGTCGGCAAGGCGGTCTTCGACTCGTACACGGCCGTGAAGTGGTCGCGCTCCGGCGAGAAGGTCATCCTCATCCGCCGCGAGACGAACCCCGACGACCTCGACGGCATGATCGCGGCCGAGGGCATCCTGACCTCGCGCGGCGGCAAGACCTCCCACGCGGCCGTGGTGGCCCGCGGCATGGGCAAGACCTGCGTCTGCGGCGCGGAGGAGCTCGAGGTCGACACCAAGCGCCGCCGGATGACGGTGCCGGGCGGCCACGTCGTCGAGGAAGGCGACCTGATCTCGATCGACGGCTCGTCGGGCAAGGTGTACCTGGGCGAGGTGCCGGTCGTCCCGTCCCCGGTCGTGGAGTACTTCGAGGGCCGGATGCACGCGGGCGCCCAGGACGCCGACGAACTGGTCGAGGCCGTCCACCGGATCATGGCGTTCGCCGACCGCAAGCGCCGCCTGCGGGTGCGCGCCAACGCGGACAACGCCGAGGACGCGATGCGCGCCCGCCGCTTCGGCGCCCAGGGCATCGGCCTGTGCCGCACGGAGCACATGTTCCTCGGCGACCGCCGTGAGCTGGTCGAACGCCTGATCCTGGCGGACACGGACGCCGAGCGCGAGGAGTCCCTCAAGGAGCTCCTCCCCCTCCAGAAGCAGGACTTCGTGGAGCTGTTCTCCGCGATGGACGGACTGCCGGTGACGATCCGTCTGCTGGACCCGCCGCTGCACGAGTTCCTGCCCGACATCACGGAACTGTCGGTACGGGTGGCGCTGGCGGAGTCCCGCAAGGACCCGCACGAGAACGACCTGCGCCTGCTGCAGGCCGTGCACCGCCTGCACGAGCAGAACCCGATGCTGGGCCTGCGCGGGGTGCGCCTCGGCCTGGTCATCCCGGGCCTGTTCACCATGCAGGTCCGTGCCATCGCGGAGGCCGCCGCCGAGCGCAAGGCGGCCAAGGGCGACCCGCGGGCCGAGATCATGATCCCGCTCGTCGGCACGGTCCAGGAGCTGGAGATCGTCCGCGAGGAGGCCGACCAGGTCGTCGCGGAGGTCGAGGCGGCGACGGGTACGGAACTGAAGCTCGCGATCGGCACGATGATCGAGCTGCCGCGCGCCGCGCTGACGGCGGGCCAGATCGCCGAGGCCGCCGAGTTCTTCAGCTTCGGCACGAACGACCTGACGCAGACGGTGTGGGGCTTCTCCCGGGACGACGTCGAGGCCTCGTTCTTCACGGCCTACCTGGAGAAGGGCATCTTCGGCGTCAGCCCCTTCGAGACGATCGACAAGGACGGCGTGGGCTCCCTGGTGAAGGCCGCCGCCCAGGCCGGCCGCGAGACCCGCCCCGACCTCAAGCTCGGCGTCTGCGGCGAACACGGAGGCGACCCGGAGTCGGTCCACTTCTTCCACGAGGTGGGACTGGACTACGTCTCCTGCTCACCGTTCCGCATCCCGGTGGCGCGGCTGGAGGCGGGCCGGGCGGCCTCGCAGTCGGCGGGCAGCGACCACCGCTGAGAAGACGTGAGGTCCTCACGGACCTCACCCGGACACTGAGGAGACTTGAGGTCCTCACGGACCTCACCCGAACCCGGAGCCGCCGTCGGTCCCCGACCCTCACCGATCGCGGCGGCTCCGGAGCACCAGGAGAGGGCGGCACCCGTGCGGGGGTGCCGCCCTTTCGTGTTGTGATGCGCCGGCGCATCACGGGCACTGCCGCCCACCCGGGCAGCTGAAAGGCTGTCGCTGATCCAGCAACCCTGGTGGGGTTCCCCGGGAAACCAGGGAACCCCACCCGTGTCCGGGAGGGACAACCTGTGAACGAGAAGCACTTCTGGGCAGCGATCGGCGAACTCGAGGGATGTGCCGACGAAGCGACCGTCCACGAACTCCAGGAGCTGCTGCTGGGGGAGGACGAGGAGGACGTGGCCTCCTTCCAGCGGCGTCTCGAAAGAAGTCTCTTTGAACTCCGGCGCCGGGCGGAAGAAGCGGGAAGCCCCTTGGGGCAGGCGGAAGCATGCGCTGTCGTGGCCGCCGGAAAGAGTGTGTACAAAAGCGTCCTGAAGGATCCTGCCACCTTCCACGAACGCCAGTGGGACTGTGAGGAATCGCTTCTCCTGGAGAAGGCGGCACTTGAGGTGCAGGCATTCCTGGAGCGGCTTCCCGAACCGGCCGTGCGTTCTGGCTGGCTCAGTGTCAGCTTCGGCTCGGACTTCACCATTCCCTCCGTCTACGAGAAAGCGGTCGAGCGGCTCGTGGATGTCATCGACGACTCCGCGGAATGGCGCCGCTGGTGGGCAGGTACTCAATCCCCCGCCCTGTTCGTCGTCCTGGACGTGATGAAGTCCCCGGAACTGCAGGAGCCCCCGGCTCTGCGCCGCAGGCACGACCTCGTGGAATTCCAGATGAACGTCGACCCGCAGCCCGTCCGCCGGCTGCGTCTGCCCGGAAAGGGCAAGCAGGCGGACGAGGTGGCACGCCACGATCTCTCGGCATGCCTGCGGAGCGTGGCCGAGGAGCTTTCCCTGGGCACGCCCCCGGCGCTTCCCGGGCCCTCCGAGGCCGTACAAAGCTACTGAGGTTGAACTCGTGGTGTCGTACGGGCTGACGGCTGGCCGTCGGCAGCGGTAGCACCGGTGGCATGCGGTATCCACAAGAGGCGCGTTGGCCGCCGAACGTCAGCAGTTCTTGATCTCCAGATCGACGGCAACCGACCTGATCGTTACCCCGGACCGCGACTGGTACAGCGCGACCGCGTCCGCCTTGAACTGTGGCGGATAGTTCTTCATGACCACGAGATGTCCGTTCTCAGATCCTCAGGATCCAGTACCTCGTGTGTCCAACATCAGGGGTCAAGGCCTTCCACCGCATGGCCGCACGACACCGTCCGTCCTGCCAGTCGACCGGCAATCCCTGACGGCCTACGACCGGAAAGACGCTGGGGAACCAGACCACCGCGCTGGTCTCCGCCCTGCCCGAACACCGAGATTCGCGTCGGCCACCCGGCAACAGTTCCCCCTCAACGACTCCTCATCGCCTCAACCAAGACAGCGACGTCAGATCGCTGATGAGACGTCTGACCGACCGCGCCTACGGGTGCGTGTCCGTGATCGCGATGACCTCGTCGAGGCGGCCCAGGGCGGCCTGCAGGTCGTCGATCTTGGCCTGGATGCGCTCGCGCTCGGCTCGCAGCATGGCTCGTTGCTCGGCGTCGGTGTGCCCGGAGTCCCAGCACGGAAGGAGTTCGGTGATCCTTCGGCTGGTCAGGCCGGCGGCGAACATCTGCTGGAAGAAGCGGACCAGGGGGATGGCGTCCTGCCGGTACAGGCGCTGGCCGGACGGGCTGCGCTCCGCGATGAGCAGCCCTTGCTGCTCGTAGTAGCGCACGGCGCGCACCGAGACGCCGGCCCCCCGTGCCACCTCGCCGATCCGGATCAACCGCTCGGCCGCGGCCACTGTGACAGTCATGGTGATTCCTCTCACCGCTGGCCCTGACGACCAGCACTTGCCTCTGACGCCAACGTCAGGTTTTAGCGTCCCGGACATGGATATCAACAACGCCGTCGCCCTTGTCACCGGAGCCAACCGCGGCCTGGGCCGCGCCTTTGCCCAGCGCCTGCTCGAACGGGGCGCCCGCACGGTCTACGCTACGGCCCGCCGACCGGAGACCGTGGACCTGCCCGGGGTCGAGGTGCTGCCCCTCGACATCGCCGATCCCGCATCCGTGAAGGCTGCCGCCGAGGCCGCCCCGGACGTCTCGCTACTCATCAACAACGCGGGAATCAGCACGGGGACCGACCTGGTGACCGGTTTGCTGGACGCGGTGCGGCACGAGCTGGAGACCAACATGTTCGGCCACCTGGGAATGATCCGGGAGTTCGCGCCGGCGCTCGCCAGGAACGGCGGGGGCGCGATCGTCAACGTCCTCTCCGCCATGTCGTGGTTCGGCGGCAAGGGCGCCAATGCCTACCACCTGACCAAGGCCGCCGCCTGGGCCATGACCAACGGCGTCCGCCTGGAGCTCGCCGAGCAGGGCACACTCGTCACAGCGGTGCACCTCGGCCTGGCCGACACCGACATGGCCGCGGGCTGGCCGGTGGACAAGATCGCTCCGTCGGACCTGGCCGACGCAGCCCTCGACGGTGTCGAGGCGGGCTCCGCCGAGGTCCTCGCCGACCAGTGGAGTCGGGACGTCAAGTCCCGTCTGCCGCTGGCGCCGGAAGAGTTCAATGCCGCAATGGACCGCGCCCTGGCGGTGCTGATGGCGGCCTGAGGGGCCCCTCGGGCCGCACGGACTTCGGTCGGCTGCTTCTCCATCGGCCTCTCCAACTCCTCTACTTGAGGTTGCACTCGTGGTGGCGTGTCGCTGATCAGGCGGGTCCGATGGTCAGGCCGGTCTCGGCGAGGCAGCCGTCTATGAGGTGACTGCGGTACTGGATGAGGTGTAAGCCGCGTCGGATGCGCTGGTCGAGGTGTTCGGGGGTACTGAAGGCGACGTTGGAGAGCCATCCGCGTCACAGGAGAGACCAGATGCCTTCGACGGGGTTGGGGTCGGGTGCGTAGGGCGGCAGGTAGATGCTCAGCCACTCCCGGGCTGCCACCCACTGCCGCAGGTCGGCGGCTTTGTGGACGTTGAGGTCGTCCCAGAGTTGAGGTTGTCCCAGACCAGGACGATCGGGCCGCCGAGCTGCTGGTGGGCTGTGATCAGCAGGTCCCGGTAGTCGCGCCAGGAGAAGCTTTTGCGCCCGTCGGGTCGGCCGTCGTCTCTGCGTGGCCGGTAGAGCAGCCTTGAGCGGTGGCCGGGTTTGTAGCAGGTCAGTGCGGCAATGGATATCCGTCTGCGGGAACGGCCGCGGACCCGCACCACCGGTGTGTGTCCGCGTTGTGACCAGGTCTTCGCCTGCGGCGGCGTCGTGGAGAATCCGGCTTCGTCCTCGAAGACGAGCCAAGCTCCACGGGCCGCCGCGAGTCTTCCGCGCAGTGCCACACCTCCTTGACCCACCCGGCGACCGCGTCATCGTCCCGCTCGACAGCGCGTCGGGTTGGAACCTGGCAGGACCAGCCATCGCGGACCAGGAGCTTCCGCACGCCCTGGATCGTGTAGGTCACGTGGAAGCGCCGGCCGATCACCGTCTTGACCCGGGCCGGCGTCCACCGCTGATCCTCCCAGCCATGCGCGGCCGGACCCTTGGCCAACTCCGCTTCCAACTGCGCGGATTCTTTTCGCTCAGCCTCGGCAATGATGCCGGCCCCTGCGACCGCAGCGTCCGGGGACCGCCCTCGTCCCACGTCCGCCGCCACCGCGGCACCACCGCGTCGCCGTCGGCGTGGGGGCCGAGCGCAGGCGGCCCCCACGCGGACGAAACGTTTCCGCTTCCGTCGTTATGATCCCGATCGGGGACCGTCCGGAGGGGATGATGATCGAGAAGGTGTTCGACAGCGACGACCTGCCGCCGGAGGAGCGGCTGGCGCGCTTCGACGAGTTCCAGGTCAACAGTGGGCACCCGATGCGGGTGACCAGCGAGAACGCGGAGCGCTTCCGTGCGACGGCGCAGGCGCTGGACCTCGCTGCCGTGAACGTGGTGAAGTTGACCTGTTCGTCGTCCGATGTGCTGCGGACACCGCGGTTGGTCCGGGAGGCCGACCCGGAGCTGTACTCGGTCGTGTTCGCGCTGAACGGCGAGCTCGGGGTGTCCCAGGCGGGGCGCGACGCCGTGCTGGGCGCGTACGACTTCGCGCTGTACGACAGCTCGCGCCCGTTCCGGATCAACATCGCGGCCGGGCAGGAGACGGCCACCCTGGTCCGGGCGCATCTGCCGCGTGCGCTGCTGCCCCTGTCCGCCGGCGAGGCCGAACGGCTGCTGGCGACCCGCTTGCCCGGGCAGGAGGGAATGGGGGCGCTGCTCACCCAGTTCCTCAGCGGTCTGACCGCCGAGTCCGCCTCCTACCGGGCGGCCGACGTGCCCCGGCTGAGCGGTGTGGCCGTGGACCTCCTGGCCGCGGCGCTCGCGCATCACGCCGACCCCGGCGCCCGGGTGTCCGGCGAGTCCCGGCAGCGCGCTCTCGTGCCGCGCATCGAGGCGTTCGTCCAGCGGAACCTGCACGAACCCGAGCTGTCCCCGCGGGCCATCGCCGAGGCCCACCACATCTCCGTCAGCTACCTGCACCGGCTCTTCCAGGACCACGGCACCACCGTCTCCACGCTGATCCGCCGTCAGCGGCTGGAGCGGGCGCGCCGGGACCTCACCGACCCGCTCCAGCGCGACGTGCCGGTCCACCGCATCGCGGCACGCTGGGGCTTCACCGGACACGCCGCCTTCACGCGCGCCTTCCGCGCCGCCTACGACATGCCGCCCAGCGACTACCGGCACCACGCCCTCCTGGTACGAACCCCCGTGCCGTACCAGGAGAGCGAGTCGCGGTTCTGAGCCGGTCCGTCGCGTGCCGGACTCGCCGACCCGACTGGCCCGTCCCGCCGTCGCGGCACCCAGCATCCCCCGGTACCGGTGTGACTGTCGTTGACGCTGAGTCCACTGTGTTTGCCGATGAGTCCACTGGCGGACTGTGGACAGCACCTCCGCCGGGGCCGGGCCGACCTGGGGCCCCGGGTTTCTCCGGGGCACTCCAGGAAGGCCGCGAAGCTCAGCCGGCGAGCGCCGACGTCCGGAACGGGCCCCTCACCTCGTACGTGATCCCGCCCGACGAACTCCCGCTCGTCCCCCGCTGGCTGGAGAAGTACAGCCGGGTGCCGTCGGGTGAGAACGCCGGGCCCGTGATCTCCGAGGACGACTGGCCGTCGATCCGCAGGAACGGGGCGATCACGTCGTCGGGAGTGATCAGGCAGATCTCCATGGTGCCGCCGTCCTCCGCGACGAAGAGGTCACCGGAGGAGGAGCCCGTGATGTTGTCCACGCCGGTGAGCGGGGCCGTGCCCGAGGTGACCAGGGAGTCGTCGTACGCCAACTCGTAGGTGTTCGCGGTGAGGTTGAGCTGCCAGACCCGGTTGTCGCCCTTGGTCGTGAACCAGACCGTGTCGTCGGCGTAGTGGCAGCCCTCGCCGCCGTTGAAGGACTTGGAGCCCGAGACCTGGGTGCGGGTGGACGTCGGAGAGCCGTCCGGGTCGGGGACGTTCGCCCAGGTGAACGAGCCCGACGTCGCGCTGCCCGCGACCATGACCTGGAGTGTGCCGGAGGACAGGTCGCCCCAGGTCGTCGGGACGAAGCGGTAGAAGCGGCCGTTCGACTCGTCCTCGGTCAGGTAGATCACCTTGCGCACCGGGTCGGCCGCCGCGGCCTCGTGCTTGAAGCGGCCCATCGCGTCCCGGCGGATCGCCGCGTTCGTGCCCCACGGGTCCGTCTCGTAGACGTAGCCGAGGGAGACCTCCTCGCAGGACAGCCAGGTGTTCCACGGGGTCCTGCCGCCAGCGCAGTTCTGCCGGGTGCCCGACAGGATGCGGTACGCGCCGGTGATCGAGCCGGTCGACGAGAACCTCACCGCGCTCGCGCCGCCGGAGGGGTTGATCTCGGAGTTGGAGACGTAGATCCAGCCGCTGCCATCGGTGTAACAGGCGCCCCCGTCGGGTGCGTTGTGCCAGGTGTACGAGGTGCCGCTGACCGTCTGGCCTGAGCGGGCGATCACCCTGCTCGTGAAGCCGCTCGGGAGCCTGATGCCGTTGGCGTCGGGTGCGCCGAGCGTGCCGTAGGGGCCGGGGCCCGGCTGGGCGGGGGCGGCGTACGCGGCGCCGCGCCAGAGGGTTCCGCCGAGAACGGCCGACGAACCGCCGATGACGGCCGCACGCAGGAGAGTACGACGTTCCACGCTCACTCCAAGGAGGTGTCGTGACCGCCCCGCCACCGGACGGCGGCGGGGTCGCGCGGGCACGGACACTAGGGGCACCGGGTGGACATATCATTGCCGAGCGATGACGGGGGAGTGGTTCCGGCGGGACGTCGGCGCAACCCACCGCGCGGCGCCAATTGGCCCCGCCGTCCCAGCGACACGCTGCATTCACGGCGTGTCGCTGGGACGCTCGGGACAATTGCCGGCCACCGGTCGGGACAGCGCCGGCCACTGGCCACCGGCCGGGACACGGCCACAGCAGCGGGCCCTTCCCGGGCTTCAGCCCTTCAGCCCTTCAGCCCCTTCAGGCCTTCAGCCCCTCGTACGCCACCCCCGTCAGCCGCTCCGACTCCTCCCACAGCCGCTGCGCCGCCCTGTCGTTGAGCGTCCAGGGCGCGCGCCACGACTTCGCGGGTGCGCCGCGCCAGCCGAGGAGGGACGGGCCCGTGAAGGAGTCGGGCCGGACGCCGGGGGCCGTGGCCGCGTACAGGGTGGGGAGCGCGCCGGCGTCCGCGGACTGGGCGAAGTAGCGGTTGCCGACGCGTATGAAGCGTTCGGCGGCCGTGCGGCCCTCGAGCTTCACGCCCGCCGTCTGGAGGTTGGTGGCGGCGTACCCGGGGTGCGCGGCCGCCGCCACGACGTCGGAGCCGGTGGCGGCGAGCCGGCGCGCCAGTTCGTGGGTGAAGAGGAGGTTGGCCGTCTTGGAGCGGGCGTACGCGATCCAACGCCGGTACCGGCGCTCGCTGTTCAGGTCGGTGATGTCGATGTTGGACACGGCGTGCATCCCGCTGGACACGGTCACGACGCGCGCGCCCGGCGTGCCGAGCACCACCGGCAGCAGCAGCCCGGTGAGCGCGAAGTGTCCGAGGTGGTTGATCCCGAACTGCGTCTCGAAGCCGTCGGCCGTGCGCCCGTACGGCAGCGCCATCACGCCCGCGTTGTTGACCAGTACGTCGAGACGGTCGTGGGTCTGCCCGTACATCGCCGCGAACTGCCGTACGGAGTCCAGCTCGGCCAGGTCCAGCCGGAGGAACTCCGGCTCCGCGCCCGGTACTTCTCTCGCCAGACGGTCCGCGGCCTCCGTGCCGCGCGCCTCGTTCCGGCAGGCCAGGACGACACGTGCGCCGCGCCTGGCCAGTTCGCGCGCGGCCGCGTAGCCGATCCCGCTGTTCGACCCGGTGACGACGGCCGTTCGGCCCGTCTGGTCCGGGATGTCGGTCGCGCTCCAGCCTGCCATGTTTCGGGCTCCCTCCACGGGCGGGTGGCTCTCAGCCTACGAGGGGTCGGCGCCACGGGCACCTGACGGGTGGCTCCCGCGGGAGAAGCAGTACGAAACGGTGGCCCCGGCGCGACCTGCGCCGGGGCCACCGCTGTCGTGCAGCCGTCCTGGGTGCCGGGGTGCTCCCTCAGCGGGAGGCGAACCCCTGGGCGTACCTCTCCGCGTACTCGTCCGGCATGGGACGGGTGTCCAGGTAGAACCACTCGGCGGTTGGGCTCGGCGTGGGGGCCTCGTCCGGGTGGGGCGGGAGGGGACCGGTACGGGGCGCGGTGGGCTGCCCCTGCGGACCGGCCTGGGGGTCGGCCGCCTGCCGGCCGGTGGCGGCGTGCTTGGCCGGGCCCGGCATCAGCAGTTCCACGCGCAGCCCCTTGCCGCGCTGCTGGGTCGTGAACTCCTCGACCTGGCTGCGGCAGGCGTGGTCCAGGTGGGTCACACCGGTGAGGTCGAGGCGGATGCGCGGCTTGCCGGACTCGGCGGCGGCCTCCAGTGCCTCGATGACCTGCGGGAGGCGCAGGAACGTCGCGTTGCCCGCCATCACCACCTTCGCCGTGTCGTCCTCGATGTGCTGCTTGATGACCGTCTGGGACATGCGTACGGCGGCGAGGACGATGCCGGCGGCCAGGCCGATGAGCACGCCCTCCAGCAGGGCCGTCGCGACGATGACCAGCGTGGTGAGCGTCATGACCGCGAACTCGCCCCGGTCCTGGCGCCACATCTTCGGGAACTCGGCGGGCGCGAACAGCTTCCAGCCGCTGTGGATGAGGACACCCGCGAGGACCGAGATCGGGATCAGGGCCAGCACCTGGGGGAGGAGCAGCGCGAAGGCGAGGAGCCACAGGCCGTGCAGAGTACGGGACATACGGGTCTTGGCGCCCGCCTGGACGTTCGCCGAACTGCGGGCCACCACCGCCGTGATGGGCAGCGCGCCGAGGAGGCCCGCCACCGTGTTGCCGGCGCCCTGGGCGATGAGCTCGGGGTTGTAGCGGGTGCGCGGACCGTCGTGCATGCGGTCCACCGCGGCGGCCG
The DNA here is from genome assembly GCF_055572015.1 of Streptomyces sp. NPDC030840. Lineage (NCBI taxonomy): Bacteria > Bacillati > Actinomycetota > Actinomycetes > Kitasatosporales > Streptomycetaceae > Streptomyces > Streptomyces sp. NPDC030840. The sequence goes on from NZ_JBVIEE010000001.1 coordinate 543,835, forward strand.
TGAACAGGGACTCCGCCGAGGCGATCACCGTGAAGGTGAGGATCGCGGTGATGATGCCCGGGTCCGCGAGGCCCGCGAACTGTTCCGGGCCGGGGACGTCGACGGAGGCCAGCAGGTTGCCGACCTGGAGTGTCTTCACCTCCACGCCGGGGAGCGAGGCGACCGCGATGCCGATGCCCACGGCGACCAGCGCCGCCGGGATCTTGTTGATCGGGGCCGGCGCCTTCTTCCACATGAAGCTGAGGACGACGGTGAGGACGGCGAGTCCGGCCGCGATCATGGTCTGGGGGTTCGACACGGTGTCGGCGATCAGGCCGGGCACACCGGCCATGTTCTCGATCGGGGTGCCGGGGGCCTTGGCGTCGGCCGCCGGGTACGCCTGGCTGAACATCAGCGGCAGACCGATGCCCGCGAGCATGCCCTGGACGACGGCCAGGGAGATCGCCTGGAAGAACCGCCCCATCCTCATCAGGCCGAGCACGATCTGCAGGATGCCCGCGAAGAGCACGATCACCCCGAGCATGGCCACGCCGAACTCCATCACGGTCTCGGCGACCAGGGCCGCGAGACCGGCGGCCGGACCGCTGACCTGGAGGGTGCTGCCCCGCTGTGCGCCGACCACCAGACCGCCGACGACACCGGAGATGATGCCCAGCTCGGCGGGGACGCCGGACGCCACGGCCACGCCGATGCACAGGGGGAGGGCCACGAGGAAGACGACGAGGGACGCCGTGATCTCGGTGGCCAGGTCGCCCTTGGGAGCCTTGGAGGACGGGGAGGACGGGGAGGACGGGGAGGACGGGGAGGACGGGGAGGACGGGGAGGACGGGGAGGAGGGGGAGGAGCTGTCGCCCTTCGACAGCTTCGAGAGCTTCGAGAGCAGTCCGGGGCCGGGTGGGTTGGGCGCCTTGGGGCCCGTGCGCGGCCTCGGCCCCTTGGAGCCGTCGGCCGGCGCGTGCCCCGGCCGGGGCGGCCCGGGTGGCCGGCTGGGCGGGGGCGGGGTCGCCCACGCGTCGTGGCGCGGGGGTGCCGGGGGAGTGCTCCAGTCGTCCTGGGGCGCTCCCCAGCCGTCCTGGGGCGCGGAGGGCGTCGAGGGCGCCGAGCTGGCGGTGGCGGGCACCCATTCGTCGGGGACCCCGGCCCACGGGTCCTGTGGATCGGAGCCCGCCTGCCGCTGTCCCGTGCCGTTCATCCAGATCCTGGGGCCCGAGCCTTCCCCGCCCGTGTCGCGGGGCCGGGCGTGCCTCCCGTGCGTGCCGCTCATACGGCGTGCACCCGGAAGAGGCCGTCCTCGTCCAGTTCGTGCACCTGGCCGGTGTCCACCTCGTAGTACCAGCCGTGCAGGCGCAGCCGCCCCGAGTCGAGCCGCTGCGTCACCGCCGGGTAAGTCCGCAGTGTGGCCAGCTGGTTGACGATGTTGAGCTGCACCACGTCGGACAGCGACGGGTCGGCCGGGCTTCCGTCGATCAGCGGCGCGAGGCGCGGGCGGGCGAGATCCAGCCACGCGTCCACGCCGGGCAGCGCCGACAGGTCGTCACCGGACTTGAGGGCGCCCATCGCGCCACAGTGGGAATGGCCACACACGACGATGTCCTGAACGCCGAGCACCTCCAGTGCGTACTCGATGGTGGCGGCCTCGCCCGACGCGCCGGGCTGTCCACAGGGCGGAACGATATTGCCGGCGTTCCGCAGCTCGAATATTTCTCCGGGCCCTGCGCCCGTGATCAGGGCGGGTACGACCCGTGAGTCCGAGCAGGTAATGAACAGCGCCTCGGGATATTGACCCTCGGCCAGTTTCCGGTATTCGCCGCTTTCGAAGTCGGCCCTTCGCTTGAGCGAGCGGGCGTGGTCCAGTAATGCCTTCACGGTTCCTCCCGGCAGGGGTTTCGCACCGCGTCCGCCATACGTCCGCCATACGTCTGGCATACGTCTGGCACACGTCCGGCATGGCGCCCGACAGGGCCTCCGGCCAGCCTTGACGCGGTATTCGACCAGGTCAGGGGATGGTCAGGGGTGGGGTTCGACCGGGTCTCCCTCACCGTAGAACAGCGACTGCCAGACGAAGGTTAGGGGAACACTAAAACGCGGCCAGGAATGGCCCAGACTTTGTGCGGCTGCCCCAGAGAAACCCTAAGGGAACGTCAACAGCCGACGTCCAGACGGTTTTTGAGCGGCTGCTCACATTGACCGGATCCGCGCGACGTACCATTGACGGTTCTTGTAGCGTGTCCACTCCACGGCAACGGAATTCATGCTGTCCGGATGCGTGGGTGCGTTGACGGTTCACGGAGAGACGGGATGGCATGGGCGTACGAGTGCTGCTCATCGAGGACGACCAGACGATCGCCGAACCGCTCGCCGAGGGTCTGGGCCACTTCGGGCTGGCGGTGAACCACGTCGGCACCGGCACCGAGGGGCTGAGGGGGCCGTACGGCGATGTCGTGCTGCTCGACCTGGGCCTGCCGGACATGGACGGTATCGACGTCTGCCGTGGCATCCGGCAGACCTCCGACGTCCCGATCATCATCCTCAGCGCGCGGGGCGAGGAGGCCGACCGCGTACTGGGCCTCGAACTGGGCGCGGACGACTACCTGCCGAAACCATTCAGCATGCGCGAGCTGGTGGCACGTGTCCGTGCGGTGACCCGGCGGACGCAACGCGGCGCGCCGACCGGGCAGTTCGCGGGGGCGGATGGCTACGGGCCGGCCGGCAGCGGCGGGTTCGGCTCCACGGGGTCCGGCACCGAGCCGTTCGGGACCCCCACGCGGACGCGTTCCCCGTCGGACGCCGCCCCGAGCTCCGGGCCGGAGCCGGCGGCGGGGGCGCACGACGCGGGGGACCGGGCGAGCGGGGCGTCGAGCTCTCGGGGAGCCGAATCCTGGTCGCGGACGGGGGATTCGTTCTCCGGTGAGTCCTTCGGGGGCGAGTCGCCTCGGCGCGAGTCCTTCGGCGGCGGATCCGCCGGCGGCGGTACCTTCGGCAGTGAGTCGTTCGCCAGTGAGTCGTTCACCGGGAATCCTGGCGCCGCGTCACCCACGCCGTCGTCGTCCTCCCCCTCGTACGAACCCTTTGACGCGACCGGTTCCTCGGACGCGACCGGTTCCTTCGACACCACCGGTTCCCACGACTCGACCCGCTCCTACGACGCGACCGGCTCCTTCGGGACGACCCGCTCCTACGACGCGACCGGCTCCAGCGACCCGACGGGTTCCTTTGACGCGACCGGTTCCTTCGACACCACCGGCTCCCACGACTCGACCCCCTCCTACGACCGCACCGGCTCCTTCGACACCACCCGCTCCTTCGAGTCGCCCGGCACCGCCGAAGCCCCGTCCCCCCGGTCGTACGACACGCCCCGAGCCTTCGAGGCCCCCGACCCCGCCTTCGATACCGCACCGCCCCCCGAGGCCGCCGCCGGAGAGGCCGCCGGGCCGCTCGTCGTGGACCGCAGGACGCGGCAGGTGTGGGTGGGGAACTCGCCCGTCGCGCTGACGCCCAAGGAGTTCGAGCTGCTGGCGCTGCTCACCGAGGACCCGGGCGCCGTGTACTCGCGGCAGCAGATCCTCGACCGGGTGTGGGACCCGCACTACGAGGGCCCGACCAAGACACTGGACGTGCACGTGGCCACGCTGCGGCGGAAGCTGGGGAACCCGGCGTGGATCCAGACCCTGCGCGGGGTCGGGTTCCGCCTGGCGGTGCACACGCGGCCCACCACCGCCTACCCGGCGCCGGGGCCGCAGGCGGCGTATCGATGACCAGGCGCCTGCTGCTCAGCTACCTCGGCCTCACCCTGCTGGTCCTGCTCTGCCTGGAGATCCCGCTGGGCTTCGTGTACTCGCGGGGCGAACTGGAGCGGGTGATCAACGCGGCCAAGGACGAGGCGGAGTCGGTGTCGGCGTACGCCTCGCTGTCCATCACCGCCGGCACCGCGGCCCAGGACCTGCCCACGCGGGCGGACCACTGTGCCGCGCGCATCGGGGGCATGGTGCTGATCGTCAACCAGTCCGGTGAACTGCTGGCCACCTCCCACCCGGTACCCGACGCGGACTCCGGCAGCCTCGCCTCACGGCCCGGCATCGCGGCCGCGCTCCGGGGCACCTCCACGGCGGACGTGCGCACCTCCACCATCGGCGGCGTCGAGTACATCGCGATCTCGGCGCCGGTCACCCACGGCGCGGAGAAACAGGGCGCCGTGCGCATCACCGTGCCGACCCGGACGGTGACGGAACGCGTCCAGCACATGTGGCTGCTGCTCGTCCTGGGCGGCCTCGCGGTCCTCGCCGCGGTGGCCGTCGTCGGGTTCGCGATCGCCCGCTGGACGGGCCGCCCCATCCGGGAACTGGAGCTCGCCACGTACGAGTTGGCCGACACGGGAGCGGTGAGGCCGGTGGCGATCACCAAGGGGCCGCCGGAGGTACGCAGCCTAGCCGCCACCTTCAACCGCACCGCCGCCCGCCTGGAACACCTCCTGGCCTCCCAGCGCGCCTTCGCCGGCGAGGCCTCCCACCAGCTCAAGACCCCGCTCGCGGCGCTGCGGCTGCGCCTGGAGAACCTGGAGCCCGACATCGCCCTGCACGCCCGGGGCAGCCTCACCGCGGCGATGACCGAGACCGACCGGCTGGCCCGCATGGTCGAGGGACTGCTCGCGATGGCGCGGCTCGACGAGAGCGCCGCCGAGCGCGAGCGGGTGGACGTGGGCCAGGTGTGCGCGGAACGGCACCGCGCCTGGACCCCGCTGTTCGAGCAGCACGGCGTGGCGCTGGCGCTGGCGGGCGACTACGCGGGCCAGGTGCTGGCGGTGCCCGGGGCGGTGGAGCAGATCCTGGACAACCTGCTCTCCAACGCGCTGCGCGTGTCTCCGCCCGCCTCCACCGTCTTCATCGACCTGCGCCGCCCGACACCTCACGAACGCCGGTTCGGGGGCGCCTTCCCGCACCACCGCGCGACCGGCCCGGGCCGGGTCGAGCTGCACGTCATGGACGAGGGCCCCGGCATGACGGAGGAACAGCGCCGTCGCGCCTTCGACCGCTTCTGGCGCGCCCCCGACGCCCCCAAGGGCGGTACGGGCCTGGGGCTCGCCCTGGTCCAGCGCCTGGCCCACGCGAGCGGCGGCGAGGCCGTCCTGCGCCCCGCCCCGAGCGGCGGCCTCGACGCGGTGGTCCACCTCCCGTGCGCTCCGAACCAGAACCGGCCCGGCACCCCGGTCCCGGAGCACCGGCCCCCGAGACCACTGGAGGCCACCCGCTGAGCAACGGGGGGGACCACCCCCTGAACAACCTGGGCGGACGACCCCCTGAACAACCGGGGCGGACGACCCGCTGACCACACAGGTCCGGCCCGGAACTCCGCGGCTCTGGAGTTCCGGGCCGGCAGGGAACGGGGCCGTCCCCAGGGCAGTGCGCCCGAGGTCACCGCACCGTCACTGCGCCCGCACCTCGTACGTCGCCACCCGCACCGTCTCGTCGTCCAGGCACTGGCCCGTCTCCAGGTCGAAGCGCTGCTTCAGGAGCGGGGAGGCGACGAAGGGGCGGCCCTGGTGGGTGCCGGTGAGGCCGCGGGAGAGGACCGCGGCGCCGCCGAACGGGTCGCGGTTGTCGATGGCGTACAACTTGCCCGCGCGGTCCATGAACAGCGCGGCCTGACGGCCGTCGGGCAGCAGGGCCGCCACACCGCGGCCCGGGAGCAGCGCCTTCAGGTCGCAGACGGCGAACCAGGCGTCGCTGTCGCCGTCCAGCCGCAGTTCGATCGTCAGATCGGTCTTCTCGGGAGCCAGGGTCATCGCTGGGCGCTTCCTTCCAGGACTTCTTCGGCGGGTCGCATGCCGATGGACAACAGCGGCAGGTCGGGCTTGATCTGGTCGCGCTCGGGGACGAAGCCGACGACCGGGTCGGGGGTGTCCGGCGCGTTCACGAAGGACACGAACCGGGCCAGCTTCTCCGGGTCGTTGATGGTCGTGGCCCACTCGTCGGCGTAGTTCGCCACGTGGGCCGCCATGAGGGACTCCAGCTCCTCGCAGATGCCCAGCGAGTCGTGCACGACCACGTCCCGGACGTGGTCCAGGCCGCCGGGGATCCGCTCCAGCCACACCGACGTGCGCTCCAGCCGGTCCGCGGTGCGGATGTAGAACATCAGGAACCGGTCGATGAGGCGGACGAGTTCGGCGTCGGAGAGGTCCTGGGCCAGCAGGTCCGCGTGGCGCGGGGTGGCGCCGCCGTTGCCGCCGACGTACAGGTTCCAGCCGTTGGCCGTGGCGATCACGCCGAAGTCCTTCGACTGGGCCTCCGCGCACTCGCGCTGGCAGCCGGAGACCGCCGACTTCAGCTTGTGCGGGGAGCGCAGGCCCCGGTAGCGCAGCTCCAGGTCGATCGCCATGCGCACGGAGTCCTGGACGCCGTAGCGGCACCAGGTGGAGCCCACGCAGGACTTCACCGTGCGCAGCGCCTTGCCGTACGCGTGGCCGGACTCGAAGCCTGCGTCCACCAGCCGCATCCAGATCAGCGGGAGCTGCTCCACCCGCGCGCCGAACATGTCGATGCGCTGACCGCCGGTGATCTTCGTGTAGAGCCCGAAGTCGCGGGCGATCTCGCCGATGACGATCAGGCCCTCGGGGGTGATCTCACCGCCTGGGATGCGGGGGACGACCGAGTACGAGCCGTTCTTCTGGAGGTTGGCGAGGAAGTGGTCGTTGCTGTCCTGCAGGGCCGCCTGCTCGCCCTCCAGGACGTAGCCGCTCGCGCCGATCGTCGGGGCGAGGGAGGCGATGATCGAGCCGACCGCGGGCTTGCAGATCTCGCAGCCGTCGCCGCCGCGGGCGCCCTCACGGCCGTAGCGGTCAAGGAGCTGCTGGTAGGTGTTGATGCGCAGGGCGAGGACGATCTCGTACAGCTCCTCGCGGGTCTGCGAGAAGCAGCCGCACAGGCCCTTGTCGACCTCGACGCCGCTGGCCTCCAGCTCGGCGTTGATCAGCTGGCCGAGCACCTTGACGCAACTGCCGCACGTCGTACCGGCCTTGGTGCACTTCTTCACCTCGGGCACGGTGGTGCACTGGTGGTCGGTGACGGCCTCGCGGATCGTGCCCTTGCGGACGTTGTTGCAGGAGCAGATGATCGCGTCGTCCGGCAGCGCGGCCGGGCCGAGCTGGACGGACTCCCCGGCGCCGGCGGGCAGCACCAGCGACTCGGGCGAGACCGGCGGGACGGAACCGGTGAAGGCCTTCAGCGTGCCGTACGCCTCCGCGTCGCCGACCAGGATTCCGCCGAGCAGCGTGCCGTCGCGGCCGATGACCAGCTTCTTGTACAGGCCCGACCGTGAGTCGGAGTACACGACGTCCAGGCAGTCCTCGGTCGCGCCGTGCGCGTCACCGAAGGACGCCACGTCGACACCGAGCAGCTTCAGCTTGGTGGACAGGTCGGCGCCGGTGAAGGCGGACTCGTCCTCGGCGATGGTCGCCGCGGCCGTCTCGGCCTGCTCGTAACCGGGGGCCACCAGGCCGTACACCCGGCCGTCGGAGGCCAGCGCGCACTCGCCGATCGCGAAGACGTGCGGGTCGGAGACCGTGCGGCACTGCTCGTCGACCGTGATGCCGCCGCGCTCGCCGACGGTCAGACCGCAGTCGCGGGCGAGCTGGTCGCGGGGACGGACACCGGCGGAGAACACCACCATGTCGGTGGCGAGTTCGGAGCCGTCGGACAGCTTCATACCGGTCACGGCGCCGTCCTCGCCGACGACGATCTCCTGCGTGCCGACGCCGGTGTGGACGCTCAGGCCCATGTCCTCGATGGTGCGCAGCAGGGCCGCGCCACCGCCCTCGTCGACCTGCACCGGCATCAGGCGCGGCGCGAACTCCACGATGTGGCTGGTCAGTCCGAGGCCCTTCAGAGCGCCCGCGGCCTCCAGGCCGAGCAGACCGCCGCCGACGACCGCGCCCACCCGTGCCTTCGTCTTCGCGTACTCCTCGATCGCGAGCAGGTCCTCGATCGTGCGGTAGACGAAGCAGCCCTCGGCGTCCTTGTTCGGGACCGGCGGCACGAAGGGGTACGAGCCGGTGGCGAGGACGAGGACGTCGTACTCGAAGACCTGGCCGGACCGGGCGGTGACCTTGCGGGACTCGCGGTCGACGGACTCCGCCGGGTCGCCGACGTACAGCTCGATGCCGTGCGTCGCGATGAACTCCATGTCCGTCATGGACAGTTCCTCGGGGGTCTTGCCCGAGAAGTAGGAGGTGAGGGCGACGCGGTCGTACGCCGGACGCGGCTCCTCACAGAGCACGACCACGCGGTGCGTGGCGGTCAGGCCGCGCTCGGCGAGCGCTTCGAGGAAGCGCTGGCCGACCATGCCGTGGCCGACGAGCACGATCGTGGGGGTCGTGGACATCAGGAGCCTCCATCATTGGTGAGCAGGTGGAGCAGAGGGCCGTTGTCGGGGAGCGGCTCTGCTCCCTCCCAGGCGCGGGCGAGCGCGCCGACCGTGCCGAGTTCGCCGACGAGCACCCCGCCGACCAGGCGGTCGTCGCGGACGACGACCTTGCGGTAGGTGCCCCGGGTGGCGTCGGCGAGCTGGATGACGTCGTCGCCGGGGCGGGGCTCCGGCTCGCCGAACGCGGCGAGGTCGAAGAAGTCCTGTCCGGCCAGCGTGAGCCGGGTGAGCGCGCGGGTGCCGGTGTAGCGGGCGGCCGCGTCGCCGCCGGCCCCGGCCTCGTCGGCGATGAGCTCGGCGAGCACGTCGGCCTGTTCGAGGGCGGGGGTGGCGAGGCCGTAGACCTGGCCGTCGTGCTGGGCGCAGTCGCCGATGGCGCGGATGTGCGGGTCGGAGGTGCGCAGCTCGTCGTCGACGATGACGCCCTTGTGGACGGCGAGCCCCGCCTGCTCGGCGATACCCACACGCGGGTGGACCCCGCAGGCGAGGACGACGATGTCGGCGTCGAGCGCGTAGCCGTCGGCCATCTCCACGGACCGTACGGCCCCGCCGACGCAGCGGACGCCCCGCACACGCGACTCGGTGTGCACCTCGACGCCGAGGTCCGTCAGGTGACGCCGTACCAGCTTCGAGGCGGACGGGTCGAGCTGACGTTCCATCAGCCGCTCGGCCTGCTGGGCGAGCACCACCTGGGCGTCGCGCTGGGCGAGGGCGCGGGCGGCGGAGACGCCGAGGAGGCCGCCGCCGATGACGACGGCCTTCGCGCCGGGCCGTACGGCCTTCGACAGTCCCAGGCAGTCGTCCATCGTGCGGAACGCGTGGACGCCGTCGGGCAGTTCGTGCCGCTCGGGGTCGAACAGTCCGCGCAGCGCGGGGAGCACGGGGTTCGAGCCGGTCGCGAGGACGAGCGTGTCGTATGCGATCACGGAACCGTCCGCCAGGGCCACCTCGCGGGCCGCGCGGTCGATGCCGGTGACCCGGCCGCGCGTGATGGCCGCGGGCGCCGGAAGGGCGATCACCTCGGGCGTGTACCGTCCGGCCAGCACGTCGGCGAGCAGCACACGGTTGTACGGGGTGTGCTCCTCCTCGCCCACGAGGACGGCGGGCACACCGAGCTCACCGAGCCGCCGGGCGAGACGTACGCCCGCGAGGCCGGCGCCGATCACCACCACACGCGTATTCGAGGTCATGACACCGAGCGTGCGATGCCGGTGTTACCCGACCGCATCACGTCTGTTTCCCGCGAGGAACGCTGCCCTCAGCGCGGGGCCCGACGGGATGTGAGCAGTTTCCGGCGGCCCGGTGGTGGCTGTGAGGGCGAGTGAATCACCTGGTCAGGCGCTTTGGATACGTTTTCGATCCTCAGCCGTCTCCGGCAAGGCCCCTCCGGACCCCGCCGGGCCCCCGGAGAGCTCAGCGAACGCTCAAATTCGTGGACGACGCATGTATCCCGTCCGTAGGGTCCCGATCATGCCCGACATACCGCTGACCATGGTCGTCCTGCTGTGCCTCGCCGCCCTCGCGGCCGGATGGATCGACGCCGTGGTGGGCGGCGGCGGGCTCCTGCTGCTGCCGGTGCTGCTGCTCGGGCTGCCGAACTCGTCGTCCGCCGCCCAGTACGCGCTCGGCACCAACAAGGCGGTGGCCATCGTCGGCACGACGGGCGCGGCCGTGACGTACGCGCGCAGGACGCCCGTCGACGTCTCGGTGGCGGTGCGGATCGGGCTCGGGGCGCTCGCCGGGTCCACCGCCGGGGCGTTCGTCGCGGCCCTGATGAGCACGGAGGTGCTCAAGCCCGTCGTCATGGTCGTCCTGCTGGCGGTCGGCACCTTCGTGATCCTGCGCCCCGCCTTCGGCACGGCCCCCGCCACCGGACCCGTCTCGGCGCGGCGCGTCCTGGCCGCGATCGGGCTGGCGGGCGTCGGTATCGGCTTCTACGACGGGATGGTCGGCCCCGGCACGGGCACGTTCCTGGTGCTCGCCCTCACCGCCGTACTCCACCTCGACCTCGTCACCGCCTCCGCCACCGCCAAGATCGTCAACTGCTGTACCAACGCGGGCGCCCTCGCGACCTTCGCCTGGAAGGGCACGGTGTACTGGCAGCTGGCGGCGCTGATGGCCGTGTTCAACCTGGTCGGCGGCACGGTGGGCGCGCACACCGCGCTGAAGAGGGGCAGCGCCTACGTGCGGGTCGTGCTGCTGGTGGTGGTGTTCGCGCTGGTGGCGAACCTGGCGTACCAGCAGTGGGTGGCGTGACCATCACCGCGCACCGGCCGGGCGTACGCCGGTGAGGTGGGCGAACACGACCACGTTGCCCCGGTAGCCGGTCTGCCGGGAGTAGCCGCCGCCGCAGGTGATCAACCGCAGCTCGGGGCGGCCGGCGGCGCCGTACACCTTCTCGTCGGGGAAGCCGCGCGCGTCGTACACCTCCACGGCGTCGACGGAGAACAGCGCGACGGTGCCGTCCCGTCGTCCGACCTCGACACGGGCGCCCTTTGCGAGCGCTCCCAGCCGGTAGAAGACGGCGGGTCCCTCCGCGGTGTCCACGTGCCCCGCGACGATCGCGGTGCCCTTCTCGCCGGGGGTGGCGCCGGCCTCGTACCAGCCGACGAGGTTCTCCTCCGTCGCCGGCGGGGCGTCGAGGCTGCCGGTGGGGGTGAGACCGAGGCCCGTGAGGGGGGCGTTCACCCGGATCGAGGGGATGCGGACGCGCTCGGGGGACGACGGCGGCAGCGCGGGCACCGCGGCCTGCACCTCCTGCCCGGAGGGGGTGCGGGCCTGGGCCGCCGACGGCTGTGGTGGCGCGCCGTGCTCGACGCCGCCGCGCAGCAGCCACGCGCCGCAGCAGAGGGCGCCCACGGTGACGCCCGCTATGGCGGTGTCGGCGATCCCGCGCACGGTTCCCGTTCCTTTCCGGCCCGGTGGCGCTAGGGCCTGTCTGACAATTCCCGTCTGCCTCGCGAGTTGTCAGACAGGCCCTAGTCGCGCGACCCCGGTGTGTTCGTACGTGTGCCTCCCCTCCGGGCCGAGGGGCGGGGCCCGGAGGGGAGGGGTTCGGCGGTACCGCGGACGGGCAGCGGAGGGTGCCCGTCAGATCCCCTCGCCTCTCACCCGGCGATGCAGGAGCCAGGTACCGCCCGCGGCGGCGACGGCCAGGGCCGCCACGCCTGCCGCGGTCTGCACGGGGTCCGGGCCGAGCGCGCCGCCGACCCCCGTCTTCACACTTCCCCTCGGGTGCGTCCGCTCGTCGGCCGCGGTGAGCGTGACCACCAGGTCACCGGCCATCTCCGTGCGGCCGTCGGAACACCGCGCGACGATCTCGTACGTCCCGGGCTGGGCGCTCGGCGGCACCCTGAACCGTCCTGTGGCGTTCCCCGACGGAGTGCCGGGCGCGAGGGCGAACGTGCCCCCGCCGACCGAGTTCGCGTCACCCTGTGCCGTGCCGTCCGCACCGCAGGCCGCCGTGGAGGCGGTGACCTCGGCGCCCGGGGCGGCGCTCCCGGGGTGCACGTCCAGCCGTCCCGCCCCCGCCGTAGGTCCCGCCGCCCCCACGCCGTACGCGGGCACGGCGACGAGACCCGCGGCGACGACGGCGAGCGCGACACCGGCCGGCAGCCGGCAGGCGCGCAGGCAGGCGGCGCGCAGGCGGGCGGACCACAGTCGGAAGGCACGCGGCCCGTACGTATGTCGCATCGTGGTTGCTCCTCCACGAGGGCACGCCCGCGACACTCCCGTGTGTCGCTGCGTCAGTCGCGCCCTGCCCTACCGAGGTAAGGGGTCCCAGGCACCCGGCGCTTGCTGACGGAATGTCAGAAATGATGTGAACGGGTGTCAGGAGAGAGGGTCCGGAACCGGAGAAGCGCGGCGTTTGGGCAGGTCACAGGCGTGCGGCGCGGGTGGTGGCACTTGAATCGGGCACGTCGGGGCGCGGGCCTGTGAACGGGTGACCCGCGGTCCGCCGGGCCGCCCTCTGACGGTGACTTGACCTCAAGGAAAGTTGAGGTACGAAGGTGTGGCCCATGAAGACCACCGCAGGCGCCGAACGCGCCGAACGCACCCCTGTCCGCACCACCGACGCCCTCACCCCGGCCCCCGGGGAACCCCCCGTCCGTGTGGCCCTCGTCATCGGCAGCAACCGCGAGGGCCGCTTCGGTTCCGTGGTGGCCGACTGGCTGCTCGGCCACCTCCGCTCCCGCGACGACTTCGAGGCGGACGTCGTGGACGTGGCCGAGGTCCCGCTGCCGACGACGCTCTCGCCCTCACCCGAGGCGACCGAGGCGCTCGCCACCGTCACCCCGAAGCTGTCGGCCGCGGACGCCTTCGTCGTCCTGACACCCGAGTACAACCACTCCTACCCGGCCGCCCTCAAGAACCTCGTCGACTGGCACTTCCACGAGTGGCGCGCCAAACCGGTGGCCCTCGTCTCCTACGGTGGCCTCTCGGGCGGCCTCCGCGCCGTCGAACACCTCCGCCAGGTCTTCGCCGAACTGCACGCGATCACGGTCCGCGACACGGTCTCCTTCCACAACGCGCACGGGTCCTTCGACGACCTGGGCCGCCTGAAGGACCCGTCGGCCCCCGACGCGGCGGCGAAGGTGATGCTGGACCAGCTGGCCTGGTGGGGGAGGGCCCTGCGGGAGGCGAAGGAGGCACGGCCGTACGGGGGCTGAGGGAACAGACCGGGAGGGCGGCGGCTTGAGGTACTCAGGAGATGAGGTACTGATCAAGGAGGCCCCGTGCCGCTGCCCTCACACCCCTTGCGGAAGCTGGGCTTCCTGACCATCGGACTGTTCGACGAGGCCGATCCGCGCCGGGGTCACGAGTCCACCCTGGAGATCATCGAACTCGGCGAGCGCCTCGGCTTCGACAGCGCGTGGCTGCGCCACCGCCACCTCCAGTACGGCATCTCGTCCCCGGTGGCGGTCCTCGCCGCGGCCTCCCAGCGCACGCACCGCATCGAACTCGGCACCGCGGTCACGCCCCTGGGCTGGGAGAACCCCCTGCGCCTGGCCGAGGACCTGGCGACGGTGGACCTCCTCTCCGGCGGCCGCCTCAACCCGGGCGTGAGCGTCGGCCCGCCGATGCACTACGACCAGGTGAAGCAGGCCCTGTACCCCGACACGGCGGACTCGGAGGACTTCAGCTACGAGAGGGTCAGCCGCCTGCTGGACCTCGTCCGGGGCAAGCCGGCCACGGACTTCAGCGGCGTGGAGGGTTTCGAGGTCTTCAGCGACCGTGTCCAGCCGCACTCACCGGGCCTCGGCCGCCGCATGTGGTACGGCGGCGGCAGCCTGAGGTCGGCCCGGTGGGCCGGCGAGCACGGGATGAACCTGCTGACCAGCAGCGTGGTGAAGGCGGAGGAGTCCGAGGACTTCGCCGAGATACAGCTCAGCCACGTCCGCACGTTCCGCGCCCACCACCCCGACGGCGACGCCGCCCGCGTCTCCCAGGGCCTGGTGGTCATCCCCACGGACAGTGCGACACCCGACCAGCGTGCCAAGTACGAGGAGTACGCCGCGAAGCGCACCCCCCGCACGACCACCCCCCAGGGCCCGGCCCGCATGATGTTCGCCCCGGACCTCGTCGGCACCTCCGAGGAGATAGCGGAACGGCTCTACGCCCACGCCGCGTTCCGGGAGATCGACGAGGTGGCCTTCGCCCTCCCCTTCACCTTCGACCACGAGGACTACGTCCAGATCCTGACGGACCTCGCGACCCGCCTGGGCCCGGCGCTGGGATGGCGGGCGGGGGTCTGAGGGCAGAAAGCGTTCGGGCGCCCCGCTCTCCTGAGCGGGGCGCCCGTGAACCGCTGACGTCGGCGTCAGCTCAGCCCACGGAGACGGCGCTCCAGGCCGCCGCCACCGCGTTCTGCTCCGCGCTGCCGGAACCGTAGAGGTCCTTCGCCGCGTTCAGTGTCGCCGTCCGCGCGCCCGCGTAGTTCGTCGACGACGTCATGTAGACCGTCAGCGCCCGGTACCAGATCGCGCCCAGCTTGTCCTTGCCGATGCCGGTGACCGACGCGCCGTCGCAGGTCGTGCCGTTGTGCCGCACGCCGCCGATGACCTTGGGGCCGCTGCCCTCGGCGAGGAGGTAGGCGAAGTGGTTCGCCACGCCCGAGGAGTAGTGGACGTCCAGGTCCTTGACCGACGAGCTCCAGCAGTCCGCCGAGTCGCCGTCCTTCGACGGCTGGTCCATGTACCTGAGCGCCGGCCTGCCGAGGCCCGGGCGGACGACCTTCTCCCCGATCAGCCAGTCACCGGGGTCGGAGGCGTTGTCCGCGTGGAACTCCACCAGCGTGCCGAAGATGTCCGACGTCGCCTCGTTCAGGCCGCCCGGCTCGCCCGAGTACGTCAGGTCCGCCGTGTGCGAGGTGACGCCGTGCGTCATCTCGTGGCCCGCCACGTCCAGCGACACCAGCGGCCCGAACGTCGAGCCGTCACCGTCGCCGTACGTCATGCAGAAGCAGGTGTCGTCCCAGAAGGCGTTGTTGTAGTCGCTGCCGTAGTGGACGCGGTTGAACGAGCCCTTGCCGTCGCCCGCGATGCCGTCGCGGCCGTGGACGTTCTTGTAGTAGTCCCAGGTCACGTCGGTGCCGTACTGCGCGTCGACCGCGGCCGTGGCGCGGGACGACGTGTCGCCCGTGCCCCAGTGGTTGTCGGAGTCCGTGAACACCGTCGCCGGCGCCCGGTTCACGCAGATCCCCAGGACGCAGAGGTCCGTCCTGTTCTCCGCGTCACCCGTGTACGTGTCGCCGCGCGTCGGGTCCTTGAGCTGGTACGCCGAGCCGGACGGCGTGGTCTGGAGCGGAACCGTGCCGCCGTAGAGCGACCGGCCGTCGCCGCTCGCCGTCTCGATGCTGTCCCACGCGTCGATCTGCCGGCCCGTGAGGGCGTCGGTGACGACGGTGCGGGCGACCGGGTTGCCCCGCGCGTCCTGGGCCACCGCGTCGGTCTCCCACGCCAGCTTCGGCGCGCCGTGCAGGGCGTCGACCACGAGGCGGGGCTTCGCCGTCAGCTTGCGCAGCGTCTCGCCGAGGTTCACGGCACGCAGGGCCGAGGCGGCGAGGTCCGCGGCCTTGGGGGCCGTGACGGAGGGGGTCGTGGTGGGGACGGATATCGCCCGGGTCGTGGCCCGGTTCACTCCGCGGTAGGTGCCGTCCGGCGCGAGGTGGACCACGAAGTCCCCGCCGCGCACCGGGATCTGACGGTACGTCCGGTCGTAGCGCACGTGCTGGCCGCCGTCCGTGTCCACGACGACGTCCCGGACCGTCGTGCCCTGTGCGGCGCCGAGGCCCAGGGCGGCGGCCCGGTCCGCCAGGACCTCCGCCGCGTTGTCGACCGCCTCCGCCCGGGTCGGCCTGTCGGCCGCGCCCGCGCCCGGTGTGAGTGCCGTGGCCAGGAGCGCGGTGGTCGCCACGGCGATACCGGCGGTGGCGGGACGGGAACCTCGAATGCGCATCGATCTCCTAGGGAAGGGGTGGGGAGTATGCGGCGACCGCCGATCCGCTCAGTTTTAGGTGCTCATGACATCTAGCGTCCAGGGGGTGGAGGGGGAGGGTCCGTGAGGGGTGAGAATCGTTTCTGCGAAGGCCTTCACACGGACGGGAAACCGGACGGGAAGCGGACGGGAAAGGGAGAGGGACCATGGCCGTGCTGCCGTTCTTCGTCTACGGCACCCTCCGCCCCGGCGAGCACAACCACGACCTCTTCCTGCGCGGCCGTACCGAGTCCGAGGAACCGGCCCTGATGCAGGGGCTCGTGCTGTACGACGGCCCCGGCTACCCGTACGCCGTGGAGGAGCCCGGCGGTGCCGTCACCGGGGAGGTCGTGACCGCGCGCCCCGAGGCGTACGACGCGCTGCTCCGCGCCCTCGACCGCCTGGAGGACTACGCGCCGGGCGACCCCCGCAACCTCTACGAGCGGGTGGCGAGGGAGGTGGCCCGCGCGGACGGCACCCTCGTACGGGCCTGGGTGTACGTGGCCGCCCCCACCATCGCCGCCCGGTTGCGAACCCGCGGCAGGCTCATCGAGAGCGGAGACTGGCGAACCGTCCGAGAACCGCCCGGGGCGACCCGCGAGGCGAGCGTCAGCCCCGTACCGCCTCCACCCGCACCGCGCACGCCTTGAACTCCGGCATGCGGGACGTCGGGTCGAGCGCCGGGTTGGTCAGGGTGTTGGCGCGGCCCTCGCCCGGCCAGTGGAACGGCATGAACACCGTGTCGGGACGGATGGCGCTGGTGATACGGGCGGGGGCCACCGCGCGACCGCGCCGGGAGACCACGGCCACCGGGTCGCCCTCGGCCGCCCCGAGCCGCTCGGCCAGCCGCGGGTGCAGCTCGACGAACGGGCCGGGCGCGGCGGCGTTCAGCTCCTCCACGCGCCGGGTCTGCGCACCGGACTGGTACTGGGCGACCACGCGCCCGGTGGTGAGCAGGACCGGGTACTCGTCGTCCGGCTCCTCGGCGATCGCGCGGTGCGAGACGGGGACGAACCGGGCCCGGCCGTCCTCCGTGGCGAACCGGTCGAGGAAGAGGCGGGGGGTGCCGGGGTGCACGGCGGTGTCGGTGCTCGGGTCGTCGGGCAGGACGTCGAGCGAGGCGTCCTCACCGTCACCTGAGCCGGTGCCCGTACGACCGTCCGCCGGGCACGGCCAGAACACCCCGTTCTCCTCCGCCAGCCTCCGGTAGGTGATGCCCGAGTAGTCGGCGGCGCCGCCCGCGCTGGCCCGGCGCAGCTCCTCGAAGACCTCCGCCGGGTCCGTCGGGAAGCCCTTCTCCAGGCCTTCCGCGCCCAGGCGGGCGGCCAGTTCGTGCAGGACGTGCAGGTCGCTGCGGACGCCCTCCGGCGGGGTGATCGCCTGGCGGCGCAGCAGTACACGGCCCTCCAGGTTGGTCGTCGTGCCCGTCTCCTCGGCCCACTGGGTGACCGGCAGCACCACGTCCGCGAGGGCCGCCGTCTCCGAGAGCACGACGTCGCACACGGCCAGGAAGTCCAGCGAGCGGATACGGTCCTCGATGTGGGCCGCGCGCGGGGCCGACACCACCGGGTTGGAGCCCATCAGCAGCAGCGACTTGATGTCCGTCCCCAGCGCGTCCAGCAGCTCGTACGCGCTCCGTCCCGGGCCCGGCAGCGAGTCCGGGTCCACACCCCACACCTCGGCGACGTGCCGTCGCGCCTCGGGGTCGACCAGCTTGCGGTAGCCGGGCAACTGGTCGGCCTTCTGGCCGTGTTCGCGCCCGCCCTGCCCGTTGCCCTGCCCGGTCAGGCACCCGTAGCCGGACAGCGGCCGGCCCGGACGGCCCGTCGCCAGGCACAGGTTGATCCACGCGCCCACGGTGTCGGTGCCCTTGGACTGCTGCTCGGGCCCGCGCGCCGTGAGCACCATCGCGGACTCCGGCTCGCAGAACAGCCGTACGGCCTCGCGCAGTTGGGGAACGGACACGCCCGTGATCCGCTCCACGTACTCCGGCCAGTGCGCCATGGCCGCGGCCCGCGCCTCCTCCCAGCCGCTGGTGCGCTCGGCGATGTACGCCTCGTCGGTGCGGCCCTCGGCGACGACCAGGTGCAACAGGCCCAGCGCCAGCGCGAGATCGGTACCGGGCCGCGGGGCCAGGTGCAGGTCCGCCTGCTCGGCCGTCCGCGTGCGGCGCGGGTCGACGACGATCAGCGTGCCGCCGTTCTCCTTCAGCTCGGTGAGGTAGCGCAGCGAGGGCGGCATCGTCTCCGCGAGGTTCGATCCGACGAGGATCACACAGCCCGTCCTCGGAATGTCCTCCAGGGGGAACGGCAGCCCCCGGTCCAGACCGAACGCCTTCATGCCCGCGGCCGCCGCCGACGACATGCAGAAGCGCCCGTTGTAGTCGATCTGCGAGGTGCCGAGCACGATCCGCGCGAACTTGCCGAGCGCGTACGCCTTCTCGTTCGTCAGCCCGCCGCCGCCGAACACGCCGCACGCGTCCGGGCCGTGCTCCGCCCGGGTGCGGCCGAGTCCCTCGGCGATCCGGTCGAGTGCCTCGTCCCAGGTGGCGGGCACGAGCGTACCCCCGGAGCGCACCAACGGGGAGGTGAGGCGCACCCGGGACGAGAGCACCGCCGGCGCCGTACGGCCCTTGCCGCACAGCGCGCCACGATTGACGGGGAAGTCCGTCCGCTCGGTCACCTCGACGCCTCCACTGGGCAGGGGCGACAGATTCATCCCGCACTGCAGGGCGCAGTACGGGCAGTGGGTGGGCGTCGAGGTGGTCTGCATGCGTTTCAGCGTGCTTCGGCCGTGTTACGCCCCGGGGCGCCCTCCGTTACACGGCCGGGACGGGGACCTCCCGGCGCGGCCGGGCCCGGCGTGAGGCTCCCCGTGAGGCCCGGCGGGCGGTCCTGTCGACCGGCACAGAGCTACCCACCAGTAGTGGCCGCCGCGCGGTGTAAAAGTTGCCGCTGTGACGGAACACACCACATGTGGCCGATTTCGTAGCGTGAGTGGCTGGTCACGCATGGTTGAGCGTTGAAGAAACGGGCCCCTAGAGTCGGGGCCGCGCACGACCCGCACGGCATTCGACACACCGGAAACACCGCCGCGTCCAACGGCCATGTCATCCGTCTCTCGAAAGCGCCAGGAGGTCACCCCTCATGCCTCTGCGCCACCTCACCGCTCACCACAGAACCCTGTTCCACGAGTACGGCCGGGGTCCGTCCGTCCCCCTCCCCGACCCCGTCGTCCACCACGCCGTCGAACGGTGGGCCACCGCCACCCCGGGCGCCGTCGCCGCCGAACACCAGGGCGCGACGATCACGTACGGAGAACTCGACCGGTACGCCGACGCCCTCGCCGCCCGCCTGGTCCGCGAGGGCGTACGCCCCGGCGACCACGTCGGCCTCTTCGTCCGCCGCTCGATCCCGATGCTCGTCGGCCTGCTCGGCACCCTCAAGGCGGGCGCCGCCTACGTCCCCCAGGACATCGGCCTGACGCCCCCGGCCCAACTCGACCACGTCGTCCGCACCGCCGCGACCCGGGTGGTCCTCACCCAGCGGGAGTACGCGGACCGGGTGCCCCTGCGGCCGGGCCACCGCCTGATCGCGCTGGACGAGCCACTGCCGTACGGCCGCGGACCCGCCGTGGACGTGCGGCCCGACGACGGCTGCTACGTCCTGTTCACCTCGGGCACCACCGGCCGGCCCAACGGCGTGAAGGTCACCCACCGCAACGTCGCGAACCTCCTCCTCACCGCCCCCGGCGACCTGGACATCCGCCCCGGCGACCGGGTCGCCCAGCTCCTCAACGTCGCCTTCGACATGGCCGCCTGGGAGATCCTCGGCTGCCTCACCCACGGCGGCACCCTCGCCATCCGCGGCAAGGACATCGCGGCCACGGCCCGCGCGGCGGACGTCATCGTCGCCACGCCCACGGTGCTGTCCGGCATCGACCCGGCGAGCTGCCCGCGCGTACGGACCGTGGCGGTGGCGGGGGAGCCGTGCCCGCGCCCGCTGGCGGACCGGTGGGCCGCACGGGCCGCGTTCTACAACTGCTGCGGCCCCACCGAGACGACGATCGTGAACACGATGGCCCGCCACGACCCCTCCGCCCCGCTCCTGACGATCGGCCGCCCCACCCCCAACAACACGGTGTACGTCCTCGACGCCCACCGCCGCCCGGTCCCGATCGGCGAGACGGGCGAGATGTGGGCGGGCGGGGACTGCGTGTCGGCGGGCTACCTGGACAACGACGAGCTGAACGCCGAACGGTACGCCCCCGACCCGTTCCTCGGCGGCGACCACCGTATGTTCCGCACCCGCGACCTGGGCCGCTGGACCGCGGACGGCGAACTCGAGCACCTCGGCCGCACCGACGACCAGGTGAAGGTGCGCGGCTTCCGCGTCGAACTGGACTCCGTGTCCTCCGTGCTGGAACGCGTCCCCGGCTGCGTCCGAGCGGTGACCCTGAAGCGTGACGCCCGCACCCTCGTGTCCTTCGTCTGCCCGGCCGACGTCGACCCGACCGCGGCGCGCGACGCCGTGGCCGCCGCCCTGCCGTACTACTGCGTGCCGTCGGACGTCCTGCCGCTGGCGGCCCTCCCCGAGACCGACCGCGGCAAGATCGACAAACGGGCGCTGCTGCGACTGGCGGAGGAGCGGATGCCGGTCGAGCGGACGGTGGCTGAGCGGATGCCGGTCGAGCGCACGGTAGCTGAGCGGACGGCCGTCGAGCCGACGGCGGTGGCGCGATGACCTCCTCACCTCCGCGTACGGCCCACACCGAGAGCACCGTCGCACTGCCCCCGCTCACCTCACCCCTCAGGCGCGCCCTCAAGCACCCGCGCCTGATGCACTACAACCGCCTCGTGGCCCTCGTCCTGCTGGCCAACCTGGTCTTCCTGTGGGCGAGTTGGCCCCTGCATACCAGAACCCTCGGCCACGCGGCCCTGGCGAACCTCGCGCTGGCGGTCCTCGTGCGCCAGCAGTACGTCATCAACCTCTTCTTCCGGCTGGCCACGTCGGCACCCACGACGTGGCCGCTCAAGGTGCGCTGGACGCTGGGGAAGGTCTACCACTTCGGCGGACTGCACGTGGGCGGGGCGCTGGCGGGCAGCCTGTGGTTCGTGGGGCTGGCGGTGGCACTGACGGCGGAGGGCGCCGGCGGCCCGCTGGTGACGGTGAGCTGGACGCTGATCGCGCTGCTGTCCGTCATCGTCGCGACCGCACTCCGACCCTTCCGCTCCCGCTTCCACGACCACTTCGAGAAGATCCACCGCTTCGGCGGCTGGACGGCTCTGGCGCTGTTCTGGACGCACACCGTCCTCAGCGGCGAACGCGCGGGCCTGTGGGTCCTGGCGGTGGTCACCTTCAGCGTGGCCCTGCCCTGGCTGCGCCTGCGCAAGGTCGACGTACGGATCGAACGCCCCTCCTCGCACGTGGCGCTGGCCCGCTTCGACCACGGCGAAACCCCCTTCGCGGGCTCCTCCACGGCGATCAGCCGCAGCCCGCTGCGGGAATGGCACTCGTTCGCGAACGTGCCCGCACCCGGCGAGTCCGGCTTCCGGCTCACGATCTCGCGGGCGGGGGACTGGACGGGCTCGTTCATCGACGACAGACCGTCACGCGTATGGGTCAAGGGCATCACGACAGCCGGAGTGGCGAACATCGAGACCCTCTTCACGAAGGTGGTCTACGTGGCGACGGGCAGCGGCATCGGCCCCTGCCTGCCGCACCTCCTCGCCGCCGAGGTCCCCTCCCTCCTCGTCTGGGCGACCCGCGACCCCCGCACGACGTACGGCGACACCCTGGTCGACGAGATCCTCGCGGTGCAGCCGCACGCCCGGATCTGGGACACGTCCCTGCACGGCAAACCCGACATGGTGCGCCTCGCCCACACCGCGTACCGGGACTTCGGCGCCGAGGCTGTCATCTGCATCTCCAACAAGAAGCTCACCTGGCAGGTGGTGCACGGCCTGGAACGACGCGGGATACCGGCGTACGGAGCGATCTGGGACTCGTGACCGGCAGTCAGGAAAGGACACCTTCGATGAACACCATCAAGCTCGAACGCCACGACCGGGTGGTCACGGTACGGCTCCACCGCCCGCACGTCCTGAACGCGCTGAGCAGTGAGCTGATGACCGAACTCCTGGACGCCCTGCGCCCCCTGGACACGGACCCTGAGGTCGGCTGCTTCGTGGTGACCGGCTCGGAGAAGGTCTTCGCGGCCGGGGCGGACATCAAGGAGATGCGCGGGAAGTCGGCCGTGGACATGGCGGCGGAGGACTACTTCGCGGGCTGGGAGGAGTTCGCGGCCTTCCGCACACCCAAGATCGCGGCGGTCAACGGCTACGCCCTGGGCGGCGGCTGCGAGCTCGCGATGATGTGCGACGTGGTCATCGCGGGCGAGTCGGCGGTCTTCGGCCAGCCCGAGATCAAGCTGGGGGTGATCCCGGGCATCGGCGGCACCCAGCGCCTGACCCGGCTGGTCGGCCGCGCGAAGGCCATGGACCTGATCCTCACCGGCCGCACGATGGACGCCCACGAGGCGGAACGCTCCGGACTGGTGTCGCGGGTGGTCCCCGACGAGCAGGTCCTGCCCACGGCCACGGAAGCGGCCACCACGATCGCCTCCCACGGCACACCGGCGATCCGGGCGGCCCGCGAATGCGTCGACCGCGCCCTGGAGACCGGCCTGGCCGAGGGCACCCTCTTCGAACGCCGCGTCTTCCACGCCCTGTTCGCGACGGAGGACCAGAAGGAGGGCATGACCGCGTTCCTGGAGAAGAGGAGGCCGAACTTCAGCGGCTGCTGAATGAGCCGGCTCCTCCGGCCTTTGTGGGGATGGGGCGGGCAGGGGCGGGGGACAGAGACCGAGCAGCCGCGCACCCCTACCGCCCGGACGCCAACGCCCGCTCCACCCCCGCCTCCCTCGGCCCGAGGAACCGCGGATCCGGCTCGAACACCGCGTCCACCATCGCCTTCCCCGCGGCGAAGACCTCCCGCACGCCCCCGTAGTACCAGGTCACATCGTGCCGGTCATCGACCCCGACCCCGTACGACCGCACCCCCGCCTCCTCACACAGGGCAACCGCCCGCCGTATGTGGAACCCCTGACTGATCAGCACCGCCCGATCCACCCCGAAGATCTTCCGGGCCCGCACGCACGAGTCCCACGTGTCGAACCCGGCGTAGTCACTGACGATCCGCGCGTCAGGAACTCCCCGCACCCTGAGATACGCCCGCATCGCGTCCGGCTCGTCATAGTCCTCACGGCTGTTGTCCCCGCTCACCAGCACGACCTCGACACGCCCCGCCCGGTACAGCTCCGCCGCCGCGTCCAGCCGGTGCGCGAGGTACGGCGAGGGCTCGCCGTCCCACAGCCCGGCGCCGAACACCACGGCCACATCGGTGCGCGGCACGCTGTCCACGGTCCGCAGCCGATCACCCGACACGACGAAGATCCACGTCGCCGGCAGCAGCGCGAGCACGCACAGCGACATCACCACCTGCACCGCCCGCCGCCGCCCGTCCCGGGTCCGCGGCAGCCGCAGCCGCACGAACAGCTGACGGAGACGGAGACCGGACGGTGACCTGAGCCCCGGGCGCGGCAGGTGCATGACGGCAGTCCCCTCGCTCTGTGTTTCGGGCGGGTTACCGTTCCCTCGACGGCCCCCACCGTTTCGACCAACGAAGACGCCGAGCCCAGCGATCCGGTTCGCCCCCACGACGTGACCCCGTTCACTCCTGGGGAACGAAAGCGCAGGTCACCGCACCTCACACAGCCCGGTCACCCCACCGTGAACCCCCGGAAAACACCCGTGACTCCCGTGCAACGGCTCGGCAACGTCCCGCCGCCACCATCGATTCATGACGGCGACGCGCAAGTCGGACGCTCCCCGCGACGAGTCCCAGCCCAGCCCCGGCGGCCAGCCGCTCCGTGGCGCTCACCTCGACAGTACGGCGCACATCATGAACCGGATCAGCAGTCAGCTCGCCAGCCAGCTCAGCCTCGTCTCGCTCGACGGGACCCGGCGCCCCGCACCGCCCCCGGCGCCCGCGCTCGTCCTGGTGGCGCACGGCAGCCGCGACCCGCGCACCCTGGCGACCGTGCACGCCCTCGTGGACCGCGTCCGCGAGCTGCGGCCCGGCCTGCCCGTGCACCTCGGGCACATCGAGCTCAACGAGCCCCTGCTCCCCGACACCCTCGCCGCCCTCGGCGACCAGGAGGCGGTCCTGGTCCCGCTGCTCCTCAGCCGCGGCTACCACGTCAAGCAGGACATCCCCGAGATGGCGGCCGCGTCCCGGGTACGCGCCCGGTTCGCCACGCCGCTCGGCCCGCACTCCCTGCTCGTGGACACCCTGTACGAGCGGCTCGTCGAGGCCGGCTGGCGCACACCGTCGAGCGAGGCCGAGCGCCGGTCGCGCGGGGTCGTCCTCGCCGCCGCCGGCTCCCGCGACCCCGACGCCGCCGTCGACGCCCGCCGCACCGCCGAGCTCCTCGCCGAACGCCTCGGCGTCCCGGTCGTGCCCGCGTACGCCTCCGCCGCCGCGCCCACCGTCCCGGCGGCCGTCCGTGCCTTCGCCGCCCGCGGCCGCGACCGCGTCGCCGTCGCCTCCTACTTCACCGCGCCCGGCCGCTTCGCCACCGAGTGCGCCGACGCGGCCCCCTGGATCGCCGCCGGCCCCCTCGGAGCCCACCCGGCGATGGCCCGCCTGGTCCTGCACCGCTACGACGAGGCGGCGAGGGTCCCGGCGGCCGCGGCGGAACCGGCACTGGCCTCGGCCTGACTCCCCGGCCCCAGGACGACAGAACCTGGCACAACCCGGCAGAAGCGGCAGACACACACGACTGGGCAGCCCCCAACCCGTACCGCTGACGCTTACTGTCGAGACATGGAAGGCACCGCACCCGAGCCCACGGCAGCCACGGCCCCGGCGTACGAGAACCACACTGCACCGCCCGGTTATGACCCGGCGTCAATCGACCGGTGGGCCGCCGAGCCCGACAAGCGTCCCGGCCGCACCGCCTTCCAGCGCGACCGCGCGCGTGTGCTGCACTCCGCGGCGCTGCGCCGCCTGGCCGGCAAGACCCAGGTCGTCACTCCGGGCACCCGGAGCCCGGCCTGGGACGCCAGCCCCCGCACCCGCCTCACCCACTCCCTGGAGTGCGCCCAGGTCGGCCGCGAGCTCGGCGCCGCCCTCGGCTGCGACCCCGACCTGGTCGAGGCGGCCTGCCTCTCCCACGACCTCGGCCACCCGCCCTTCGGCCACAACGGCGAGCAGGCGCTGAACGAGTTCGCGGAGGACTGCGGCGGCTTCGAGGGCAACGCCCAGTCCCTTCGCCTGCTGGCCCGCATCGAACCCAAGCGCTTCGTCACCGACCCCACGACCGGCGACCTCGTCAGCGTCGGTCTGAACCTCACCCGCGCGGCCCTCGACGCCGCCACCAAGTACCCCTGGCCGCGCGGCGGCCACCCCACCGCCCCCACCTCCCCGAAGTTCGGTGTCTACGAGGACGACCGGCCGGTCTTCGACTGGATCCGCAAGGGCGCCCCCGAGGACCGCACCTGCTTCGAGGCCCAGGTCATGGACTGGTCGGACGACGTGGCGTACTCGGTGCACGACTTCGAGGACGGCCTGCACGCGGGCCACATCGACCCGGGCGCCCTGTACGCCGAGCCCGAGCGGCAGACGGTCTTCGCGGTCGCCCTCGGCCGGTACGTCCCCGCCGACACGGACCCCGCCGAACTCGCAGGCGCCCTCGACCGCCTCCTCGACCAGGAGTGGTGGCCGCACGGCTACGACGGAACGGCCGTGGCGCAGGCCCGCCTCAAGGACGCCACCAGCCAGCTCATCGGCCGTTTCTGCCTGGCCGCCGAGGGCGCGACCCGGGCGGCGTACGGCAGCGGGAGGCTCACGCGGTACGCGGCCGAGCTGGTCGTCCCGCGCGAGGCCCGACTGGAATGCGCCGTGCTCAAGGCCGTCGCCGACCGGTACGTCATGCAGCGCGCCGAGCAGGAGCGGCTCCGCGCCGACCAGCGGATCGTCGTCGCCGAACTCGCCGAGGCGCTCACCGCCCGCGCACCGGACGGGCTCGAACCCCAGTTCCGTGCCCTGTTCGACGAGGCAGCCGACGACCGCGCACGCAAACGCGTGATCGTCGATCAGATCGCCTCCCTCACCGACGCCTCGGCCCGCACGTTGCACGCGAGACTCACCGGGCCCATGTGACGCGGGTGACTCCGGAGGGAGGCAGGTGTGACCCTCCGTGGCCTGATCGGGCCACTCCCTCTTCCCGCATCACGCTCCGTGCGGGACGCTCGCATGTGGCGGCAACCGCAAGGGGCATCTGAAGCGATGTTCAGCTGACGTTATGTTCGTCCGGGGGCCACCCCGGATCCCGGCAGGAGGCAACAAGTGGTCGACGCGGATCAGACATTCGTCATCGTCGGAGGAGGACTGGCCGGCGCCAAGGCGGCCGAGACGCTCCGGACGGAGGGCTTCACCGGCCGCGTGATACTGATCTGCGACGAACGTGACCACCCGTACGAGCGTCCGCCCCTGTCCAAGGGCTATCTCCTGGGCAAGGAGGAGCGCGACAGCGTCTTCGTCCACGAGCCCTCCTGGTACGCCCAGCACGACATCGAGCTGCACCTCGGCCAGACCGTCGACGCCATCGACCGCACCGCGAGGACCGTCCGCTTCGGCGACGACGGCACCCTCGTCCACTACGACAAGCTGCTGCTCGCGACCGGCGCCGAGCCGCGCCGCCTCGACATCCCCGGCACGGACCTCGCCGGCGTCCACCACCTGCGCCGCCTCGCCCACGCCGAGCGCCTCAGGGGCGTCCTCACCGCGCTCGGCCGCGACAACGGCCATCTCGTGATCGCGGGCGCCGGCTGGATCGGCCTGGAGGTCGCGGCCGCCGCCCGCGAGTACGGCGCGGAGGTCACGGTCGTCGAGCACAACGCCACCCCGCTGTACGGGGTGCTCGGCCCCGAGCTGGGCGGTCTCTTCGCCGAGCTGCACCGCGAGCACGGCGTCCGCTTCCACTTCGGCGCGAGGCTCACCGAGATCGTCGGCCAGGACGGCATGGTGCTGGCCGCGCGCACGGACACGGGGGAGGAGCATCCGGCGCACGACGTCCTGGCGGCCATCGGCGCCGCCCCGCGGACCGCGCTCGCGGAGGCCTCCGGGCTGGAGATCGCCGATCGCACGCACGGTGGGGGCATCGTCGTGGACGAGCGCCTGCGGACGTCCGACCCCCACATCTACGCGGCCGGTGACGTCGTCTCCTTCCCGCACGCGCTGTTCGACACCCGGCTGCGGGTGGAGCACTGGGCGAACGCGCTCAACGGCGGACCGGCGGCGGCGCGGGCGATGCTGGGGCAGGAGGTCACCTACGATCGCGTCCCCTACTTCTTCTCCGACCAGTACGACCTGGGGATGGAGTACTCCGGGTGGGCGCCGCCCGGGTCGTACGACGAGGTCGTGATCCGCGGGGACGCGGGGAAGCGGGAGTTCATCGCGTTCTGGCTGAAGGAGGGGAGGGTGCTGGCCGGGATGAACGTGAACGTGTGGGATGTCACCGAGCGGATTCAGTCCCTCATCCGGGCGAGGACCGCGGTGGACGCGGAGGCGTTGGCGGATCCGCGCGTTTCTTTGGAGAGCCTGGTCGCGTAGGCGTTTGCTGGGATCTGTTTGTGGGCGGGTGCGGGTTGTGTGTGGCTTGTCGCTCCCCCACTCTCGGCTTCGCTCGAGCGGGGGGACCCCCATCGCGGCGGAGCCGCAGATCGACACAGCCCCGCGCCCCTTGCAGGGGCGCTCCCGTGCCCCGGATGTGTCCGTGCTCCCCCGTAGAATCACTCCGTGGCAGGACGGATCAATGACGAGGACGTGAAGGCGGTTCGGGACGCGGTTCCGATCGACGCCGTGGTGTCCGAGTATCTCCAGCTGCGGAACGCGGGCGGGGGCAACCTGAAGGGCCTGTGCCCCTTCCACGACGAGAAGTCGCCGTCCTTCCAGGTCAGCCCGAGCAAGGGGCTCTTCCACTGCTTCGGCTGCCAGGAGGGCGGCGACACCATCACCTTCGTGATGAAGGTCGACCACCTCTCCTTCTCGGAGGCGGTCGAGCGCCTCGCCGCGCAGGCCGGCATCACGCTGCGGTACGAGGAGGGCGGGTACAACCCCTCCCACCAGCGCGGCGAGCGCATCCGCCTGGTCGAGGCGCACAAGATCGCCGCCGAGTGGTATGCCGAGCAGCTCGCCACCAGCCCCGAGGCCGACACCGGCCGGATCTTCCTCGCCGAGCGCGGCTTCGACCAGGCCGCCGCCGTCCACTTCGGCGTCGGCTACAGCCCCCAGGGCTGGGACCACCTCACGCGCTACCTCCGCGGCAAGGGCTTCACCGACAAGGAGCTGCTGCTCTCCGGCCTGGCGCAGGAGGGCCGCCGTGGCCCCATCGACCGCTTCCGCGGGCGCCTGATGTGGCCCGTCCGCGACATCGGCGGCGACGTGGTGGGCTTCGGGGCCCGCAAGCTGTACGAGGCGGACAACGGACCCAAGTACCTCAACACCCCCGAGACGGCCATCTACAAGAAGTCCCAGGTCCTGTACGGCATCGACCTCGCGAAGAAGGACATCGCCAAGTCCAGCCGCGCGGTGGTCGTCGAGGGCTACACGGACGTCATGGCCTGCCACCTCGCGGGCGTCACCACCGCCATAGCGACCTGCGGCACGGCCTTCGGCGGCGAGCACGTCAAGATCCTCAGGCGCCTGCTCATGGACAACGGCAGCGCTCGGGTGATCTTCACCTTCGACGGTGACGCTGCCGGCCAGAAGGCGGCCCTGCGCGCCTTCGAGGACGACCAGAAGTTCGCCGCCGAGACGTACATCGCCATCGCGCCGGACGGTATGGACCCCTGCGAGCTGCGGCTGGCCAAGGGCGACGAGGCGGTGGCGGAGCTGACCCAGCCGCGCACGCCGCTCTTCGAGTTCGCCCTGCACCAGATCGTCAGGCGCTACGACCTGGAGACCGCGGCCGGCCGGGCGGCCGCTCTGGACGAGGCCGCGCCCGTGGTCGCCAGAATCAAGGAGCGCACCACGCGGCGCGAGGTGGCCGTGCAGCTCGCGGGCCTCGTCGGCATCCTGGACCCCGAGTTCGTGGTGGACCGTGTCGGCTACCTGCACCGCAGGAGCGGCGGCAGCGGCCCGGTGTCCCGGACCCGGCGTGCCCCCGAGATCGACGCGGCGCCGTCCAGGGCGTTCGCGGGCCCTCCGCTGAACCTGCGCAACCCCGCGCACAAGACCGAGCGCGAACTGCTCAAACTCGCTCTCCAGCGACCGGAGTTGGTCTCCCCGGCCTTCGACGCGTTCGAGGTCGACGAGTTCACCGCCCCGCCGTACGCGGCCGTACGGCAGGTCATCATGGAGGCGGGGGGCGCCGAGTACGGGGCCCAGGACCCCCAGGACTATCTGGTCCGGGTCCGTGAGGCCGCCCCCGACGACGCCGTCCGCGCCATGGTGACGGAGCTGGCCGTCGAGCCGATCATGCGCAAGGTCGTCGACGAGGCCTACGCGGGCGAGCAGTTGGTGACGGTGCGGTGCCGTGCCGTCGACCGCAGGATCCAGGACCTCCAGAGCACCTTCACCCGCCTCGGCGCCCACGGCGATCCGGCCCGGCTCGCGGCCGTGCAGAACGAGCTGTGGGTCCTCCAGCAGTACGGCAAGGCACTCAGGGAGCAGGGGGCCCAGGCACTCTGACGCGCCTCCGGCCGGCGGGCCCTCGGCGCACATGCCAATCCGGTACGCCCTTCAAGCTGTTTCGCACCCTCTCAGCAGCGCACTCGTCCGAGAGGGTAACCATGCGGTCACGGACCGGACGCAAAAAGTCACCGCACGCCCCTCGTGGCGGCGATGTGTCGTACTCCACACTGGGTTCCGGTGCCTGAGTCCTCGGAGCGCGGCCGGCCCGCCCCCGGCGGGTCCGAGACCCCCGCGGTTCCGCCCAATGACTACGGGATGGACGGCGGTGAGGCCGTCGCCATCCCCGACGTACCGCTGCCGCATGCTTCAGCAGCGACATTCCTGGAGGTCGCCCCCGTGCAGACCCAGACCCTCACACAGCACGAGAACAGTACGGACAGTACGGAGCCCGACGCGGAGACCGCCGTCATCACGGCGGTGCCCCCACAGAGCCGGGCCGCGCACCACCCCGAGGCGGGCCCGGAGAGCCCGCCGGAGTTCGATGAGCCGCCGGTGGCCGCCGTGGAAACACTGGAAGCGGCGGAACCCGCAGAGCCGGTGGAACCCGTGGAGCCGGTGGAGCCGCCGCGCGGACGCGCCGACACCACCGGGCCCTCCTCGGACCTGTTCCGCCAGTACCTGCGGGAGATCGGCCGCATACCACTGCTCACGGCCGCCGAGGAGGTGGAACTCGCCCGCAGGGTGGAGGCCGGACTGTTCGCGGAGGAGAAGCTCGGCAGCACCCCCGACCTGGACACCCAGCTGGCCATGGACCTGGACAGGCTGGTCGTGATGGGCCGGATGGCCAAGCGGCGGCTGATCGAGGCGAACCTGCGGCTGGTCGTGTCGGTGGCGAAGCGTTACGTCGGGCGCGGGCTGACGATGCTGGACCTGGTGCAGGAGGGGAACCTGGGCCTGATCAGGGCGGTCGAGAAGTTCGACTACGCCCGGGGCTACAAGTTCTCGACCTACGCCACGTGGTGGATCCGCCAGGCCATGTCCCGGGCCCTGGCGGACCAGGCCCGCACGATCCGCGTCCCCGTGCACGTGGTCGAACTGATCAACCGGGTGGTCCGGGTCCAGCGCCGTATGCTCCAGGAGCGCGGCTACGAACCGACCCCCGAAGAGGTGGCCGCCCACCTCGACATCCCCGGCGAGCGCGTCAGCGAGGTCCTCCGCCTCGCCCAGGAACCCGTCTCCCTCCACGCTCCCGTGGGCGAGGAGGACGACGTGGCCCTCGGCGACCTGATCGAGGACGGCGACGCGGCGAGTCCGGTGGAGTCGGCGGCGTTCCTGCTGCTGCGGGAGCACCTGGAAGCGGTGCTGTCGACGCTGGGGGAGCGGGAACGGAAGGTCGTGCAGCTCCGCTACGGCCTCGCGGACGGTCGCCCGCGCACCCTGGAGGAGATCGGCCGCATCTTCGGCGTCACGAGGGAGCGGATCCGCCAGATCGAGTCCAAGACCCTGAACAAGCTCCGTGACCACGCGTACGCGGACCAACTGCGGGGCTACCTGGACTGACGGAGGGGCTCAGTTCTCTCCGGCCGGGGCCGGCATGCGGGGGCGCGGGGATGTGCGCGGTTCGTCAGGGGCGCGGGGAACTGCGCGGTCTTTGAAGGGGCGCGGGGAACTGCGCGACCAGCCACACACCACCCGCACCAACCCACCCACCCCAACCACTTCCATGGAGGCTGGGGGCGGAGCCCCCGAGGATGGGACGGGTAGGGGCGGCGGGGGCGAGGAAACCCCCGGCCCCCACCCGCCCCCGCCCCACCCCTCAGTCCACCTCCGCCACCGCCTGCGCGAACTGGGCCTTGTACAGCCGGGCATACGCCCCGTCCGCCGCCAACAGCTCCCCATGCGCGCCCTGTTCGACGATCGACCCGTTCTCCATCACGAGAATGGTGTCGGCGTCCCGGATCGTCGACAGCCGGTGCGCGATCACGAACGACGTGCGCCCGTGCGCGAGTTTCGCCATCGCCTTCTGGATCAGCACCTCCGTCCGCGTGTCCACCGAACTCGTCGCCTCGTCCAGCACCAGGATCACGGGATCGGACAGGAACGCCCGGGCGATCGTGATGAGCTGCTTCTCACCCGCGCTCACCCCCGCTCCGTCGTCGTCGATCACCGTGTCGTACCCCTCGGGCAACGTACGGATGAAGCGGTCCGCGTGCGCCGCCCGCGCCGCCTCCTCGATCTCACCCCGGGTCACCTCCCGCGAGGCCCCGTACGCGATGTTCTCCGCGATCGTCCCGCCGAACAGCCACGTGTCCTGCAGCACCATCCCGATCCCGGCCCGCAGTTCGTCGCGGGACATGGAGGCGATGTCCACACCGTCCAGCGTGATGCGTCCGCCCGTGACCTCGTAGAAGCGCATCAGCAGGTTCACCAGCGTCGTCTTCCCCGCCCCCGTCGGGCCGACGATCGCCACCGTGTGCCCCGGCTCGACCTTCAGCGACAGGTCCTCGATGAGCGGCTTCTCCGGGTCGTACCGGAAGGAGACCCGCTCCAGCGCCACCCGCCCCCGCAGTTCCTCCGGCCGCGCCCCCGGCTGGGGGTCCCCCCGCTCGAGCGAAGCCGAGAGTGGGGGAGGGTCGGCTTCCTGCTCCTCCGCGTCCAGCAGCTCGAAGACGCGCTCGGCCGAGGCGACGCCCGACTGCACCAGGTTCGCCATCGACGCCACCTGCGTCAGCGGCATCGAGAACTGCCGCGAGTACTGGATGAAGGCCTGCACGTCACCGATGGACAGGGCCCCGGACGCGACGCGCAGTCCGCCCACCACCGCCACCAGCACATAGTTGAGGTTCGACACGAAGAACATCAGCGGCTGCATGATCCCGCTGTTGAACTGCGCCCTGAACCCGGCCTCGTACAGCCGCTCGTTCTCCTCGGCGAACTGCTTCGCCGACTCCTCCTGCCGCCCGAACACCTTCACCAGCGTGTGCCCGGTGTACATCTCCTCGATGTGCGCGTTGAGTTTGCCCGTGGTCCGCCACTGCTGCACGAAGTGCGGCTGCGACCGCTTGCCGACCCGGGTGGCCACCACGAACGACAGCGGCACGGTCACCAGCGCGACCAGCGCCAGCAGCGGCGACACCCAGAACATCATCACCAGCACGCCGACGATCGTCAGGAGCGAGTTGACGAGCTGCCCCAGCGACTGCTGGAGCGTCTGGCCGATGTTGTCGATGTCGTTGGTGGCGCGGCTGAGCACCTCACCGCGCTGCCGCTGGTCGAAGTACGACAACGGCAGCCGCGACAGCTTCTCCTGCAGCTCCTGGCGCATCCGGGCCACGGTGAGGTTGATCGCCCGGTTGGACAGCCGGGTGGCCGCCGCCATCAGCAGACCGGCCACCAGGAAGACGACGAGCGCGATCAGCAGGACGTGCCCCACGGCGGTGAAGTCGATGCCCTTGCCGGGCGTGAAGTCCGTGCCCTGGAGCATGTCGGCGACAGCGCCGTCGCCGCGCTCCCGCATCGACGCGAGCACCTCGGCCTTCGTGGCGCCCTCGGGCATCTCACGGCCGACGACCCCCGCGAACACCAGGTCCGTCGCCCTGCCGAGGATCCACGGGCCCAGCACCGACAGCCCGACACTGAGCACGCCGCACACGAGCATCGCGTACATGGTGGCCTTCTCGGGCCTGAACTGGGCGAGCAGCCGCTTGCCGGACCCCTTGAAGTCCATGGAGTGCTGGTCCGGGCCGCCCCCGGCCATCATCCGTCCCATCGGCCCGGCCATCAGGCAGCCTCCGCTTCCGTGAGCTGGGAGAGGACGATCTCCCGGTACGTCTCGTTGCCGGCCATGAGCTCGTGATGGCGGCCCGTACCCACGACCCGGCCCTCGTCGAGGACGACGATCCGGTCGGCGTCCCGGATCGTCGACACGCGCTGGGCGACGATCACGACGGTCGCCTCGGCGGTCTCCCGGGCCAGCGCCGACCGCAGCAGAGCATCGGTCTTGTAGTCGAGCGCGGAGAACGAGTCGTCGAACAGGTAGATCTCCGGGCGCTGGACCAGTGTCCGGGCGATGGCGAGCCGCTGACGCTGACCGCCCGACACGTTCGTCCCGCCCTGCGAGATGGGGGAGTCAAGGCCGTTCTCCAGGCTCTCGACGAACTCCTTGGCCTGCGCCACCTCCAGCGCGTGCCACAACTCCTCGTCGGTCGCGTCCGGATTGCCGTACCGCAGGTTCGTCGCGACGGTGCCCGCGAAGAGGTACGGCTTCTGCGGCACCAGCCCCACCGTCCGCGCCAGCAGCTTCGGGTCGAGGGTCCCCACGTCCACCCCGTCGACGAGGACCTCGCCCTCGGTGACGTCGAACAGCCGGGGCACCAGTCCGAGCAGCGTGGACTTGCCGCTGCCCGTCGACCCGATGACGGCGGTCGTCTCGCCCGGCCGTGCCACCAGGTCGATGGACCTGAGCACCGGCTCCTCGGCACCCGGATAGCGGAAGCCCGCGCCCCGGATCTCCAGCGTCCCGTGCCGCCGCAGCTCCGTCACGGGCGCGGCGGGCGGCACGACACTGCTCTCGGTGTCGAGGACCTCCTGGATGCGCTCGGCGCAGACCTCCGCGCGCGGCACCATCATGAACATGAAGGTGGCCATCATCACGGACATGACGATCTGCATCAGATAGGCGAGGAACGCGGTCAGCGCGCCGATCTCCATCCCGCCGCTGTCGATGCGGTGCGCACCGAACCACACCACCGCGATCGACGACAGGTTCACCACCGTCATGACGATCGGGAACATCAGGGCCAGCATCCGCCCGGTCCCGAGCGACACCTCCGTGAGGTCGGCGTTCGCGCCCCGGAAGCGGTCCTTCTCGTACTCGTCCCGCACGAACGCCCGGATCACCCGGTTACCGGTGATCTGCTCGCGCAGCACCCGGTTCACGGTGTCGAGCCGCTCCTGCATGGAACGGAACAGGGGGCGCAGCCGGCGCACGATGAGGCTGACGGAGATACCGAGCACCGGCACGACGGCCAGCAGCACGCCCGACAGGGGCACATCCAGCCCGAGCGCCAGCACGATGCCGCCCACGCACATGATCGGCGCCGACACCAGCAGCGTGAACGTCATCAGGGTGAGCATCTGCACCTGCTGGACGTCGTTCGTCGTCCGCGTGATCAGCGAGGGCGCGCCGAAGTGTCCGACCTCACGCGCCGAGAACGACTGCACCCGGTCGAATACGGCGGCCCGTATGTCCCGGCCGACCGCCGACGCCGTACGGGCGCCGTAGTACACGGCCCCGATGTTGCAGACGACCTGTGCCAGCGAAATGCCGATCATCAGCGCGCCGAAGGACAGGATGTAGCCCGTGTTCCCCTTCACGACGCCGTCGTCGATGATGTCCGCGTTGAGAGTCGGCAGGTAGAGGGTGGCGCAGGTCTGCACGAACTGCAGCAGCACCAGTAAAGCGATGGGTTTCGTGTACGGACTGAGGTGGGCCCGTAGGAGTCGTATGAGCACGCGAGATCTCTCGGTCGGCGACGGGGATGGATGCACCACCCACCATCGTCGGACACTCCACCTGCGTTACCCCAACCAATTAACCCAAGAGTGGCCCATGGTCCGGCCAGGTACTGGTCCGGTCACCTACACGCGGAACGCCCCGGGGTGCGTCTGCTCCCGGACCGACACGTACTGCTGCCGCACGGCCTGGCCCACGGCCAGGTCCTCTCCCGGCTCCAGGTACTGCGCGGGCGCGCCCTGCCAGGGCGGAGGGGTGCGCGGGTCGAGGGTGCCCTGGGTGACACCGAGCGCCCAGGCCGCCTGCCGGGCCGCGCCGATCGCCGCGTAGTCGCCGGGCTGCGGCACGACCACCTGCACGCCGAACAGCGCGGGCGCCGCCGCCTGCACGGCCGGCAGCTCCGCCGCAGCGCCCAGCAGGAAGATCCGCCGTACGTCGACCCCGCGGCCCCGCAGCACGTCCAGCGCGTCCGCGAGCCCGCACAGCATGCCCTCGAACGCGGCCCGCGCCAGGTGCTCGGGCTTCATCGCCTCCCGCCGCAGCCCGGTCAGGGTCCCGGCGGTGTGCGGCAGGTTCGGCGTCCGCTCGCCCTCCAGATACGGCAGCATCACCAGCCCGTGCGACCCCGGCGTCGACTTCATCGCCAGGTCGGACAGCCCCTCCAGATCGGGTACGCCCAGCATCTCGGCGGTACCGCGCAGGGTGCGCACCGCGTTCAGCGTTGTCACCACGGGCAGGTGCATACCGGTGGCGTCGGCGAGCGAGGTGATCATTCCACTGGAGTCGACCAGCGCCTCCGGATGCACGGCCATGACGGACCCGGAAGCGCCCAGCGACACCACCGCGTCCCCCAGCCCGATGCCCAGCCCGAAGGCGGCGGCCATGGTCTCGCCGGTCCCGGCGGAGATGAGGAGCCCCTCCGGTGTCGTACCCGCCGCGTCGGACGGCCCGAGCACCTCCGGCAGCATGGCCTGGTGGCCGAGCGCGAGCTCGACGAAGTCGGTGCGGTACGAGCCGGTGGCCGCCGACCAGTACCCGGTACCGGAAGCGCCACCGCGGTCGGTCGTTCTCCTGACCGGCCGCCCGAGCAACTGCCACACGAGCCAGTCGTGCGCCTGCATCAGCACGGCCGAGCGCAGCGCGGCGTCGGGATCGGTCCGGGCGAGCCAGCGCAGCTTGGTCACCGGCTGCGCGGCCTGCGGTACGCACCCCACGGCCTCCGCCCAGGCCTGCCGCCCGCCGAGCGCGTCGATCAGATCGGCGGCGGCGACCTGCGTCCGCTTGTCCCCGCCGACCATCGCCGGACGCACGGTGTTGCCCTGCGCGTCCAGGGCGATCAGCCCGTTCTGCTGCGCGGAGACCCCGATCGCCTGCACACCCTCCAGCAGCCCGCCGCCGGCCGCCTCGCCGAGGGAGAGCAGCCACGCCTGCGGGTCGACGTCGGAGGGACGGCCGCCGCTCTCCGTCTTCTCCAGCGGATGCGGGGCATACCCCTGCCTGAGCACGGCCCCGGTGTCCGTGTCACAGACGACGATGCGAGTGAAATCGGGCGAACTGTCCAGCCCGGCGACTATCCCCATGGCGGAAATTCTGCCGTACGGAACCCGGTGGGGCTGCCGCACGGGACGGACCCCGGCCGGTGTGCGACAGCATGGCCGAAGGGCCACGGCGGCGCGGCCCGAAGAGGCCCTTCACGCTGCCGCGGCCCTTGGCGTCGGCGGATACCGCGTACCGGTGCCGTACCGGTGCGCGGGGCACCGGCCGTGGCTCCCCGGCTAGGTGGTGCTGGTCCCCCAGTCGTCCGTACCGCTCCCGTTCGTGTTGCGGTCACGCAGCGAACGGACCCGTGAGGCGACCGAATCGGGCACGTGCACGTGATCCCCGACCTTGTCGCTCACCACGTGGTACGCCTTGCCCGCGAAGGCGCGCCCCTGCTGGGCGGCCGATTCGGCGGTGTTGCGCACCGCGGGGTTCTCGGCGACCTGGCGGGCGGACTTCTTCAGTTGCTCGTACCGCTCGCGCCCGGCCCGCGTGCCCAGCACGTAGCCCAGAGCGATTCCGGCGACGAACGTGAGCCGATAGCGCATGGCGGCCACCTTCCCTTCCGTCTGCGTCGGACGTGTCCTGCCCTTGTCATGTCCTGCTCTGCTCTGCCACGGGGTACTGATTGGCGAAGCACCCCCCTGCTTGCGCTAATGTATGTGTCGCAGCGAGCGCGCGCCCCCTGGCGGATACCCAGGAAGGTACGTTCGATGCAACGAGGCATTCCTCCGTAGCTCAATTGGCAGAGCAGCCGGCTGTTAACCGGCAGGTTACTGGTTCGAGTCCAGTCGGGGGAGCTCGGTCCTCCGTAGCTCAATTGGCAGAGCAGCCGGCTGTTAACCGGCAGGTTACTGGTTCGAGTCCAGTCGGGGGAGCAGCCTGAAGGGGACCCCGTTGGGGTCCTTTTTCATGTCCGCCGGAACCGGTGGAGCCACCGGCGGGCTCCTTGAGGGCAGGCGAAGCCGACCATCCGAAGCAGGAGATCGTATGAGCGGCTATGCTGCGGCAGACGGCGCGCACACATGTACGCGACGCGCCGTGACGGGGCGGTAGCTCAGCCGGTTAGAGCAGCGGACTCATAATCCGTCGGCCGTGGGTTCGAGTCCCACCCGCCCCACCAGTGCAGTGCTGTGACCTGCGGAAACGTTCCTTTTTGGGTGTCGGAGCGTCAACTTCGCCCGAACGGACTGAATCCGCTGCTCGTGAGATTGGTGCCAGGATGGGCCTGCGTCAGTCGATGCCCCTCTGACCTGCATGGATGTGCCTGGCCCCGTGGCGGGCTAGACGTGGTCTGGTCCGTCTCGCTGCGGCAGCGACAGTTATTGAGGCCCGCCTGAGGCCGGAGGGCGGGGAGAACCCCCAGAAGTGGGGTGCGATCCGCTGCACCGAGCGAACCGTGGAGATCAGTGGATTGGTCGGGACCCGAGGCGTTGGTAGCACCGTTTCAGGACTGCAGGACGCCGTCAGTGCGGCGTATAGCCCGTGGCCGATGCTCCCGGACCTACGGAGGAGGATGAGCATGACGGGGCGCACAAGGCACCGGCACATACCGTTGTCAGTACGTCGAGCCGCCAGACGTCGGTCCAGTTGCTCGCTGTCGACTCAAGCTGGGACGCTAGCCGTGGGCCAGTCTCGGCGACGGAGGGTCCCGGCGGCAGTAACGGTCGGATGAGGGCAGAAGAGCCTGCGGCAGCGGGTGCTGCGCCCGGCGGACGGCGTCGTAGCCGGGGCACGGCAAGGGGCACCAGGAGGTGTCCGCGCCCTCTGAACTGGCGGTCTCCAGGCCGCCTGTCAGGCTGCCTGTGTGGTCAGGGGACTACGCGGGGCTACGGCGGTAAGGCCATCCGTATTACCGTTTCCGACGTTCTTCGACGGCGAATACGGCCACGTCATTGCCGAAGCCGACACACAAGCTATGGACGTCGGCGAACGCGAGGCTCTGTGCCGCGCGCGGCAGGAAGAGCGAGTCGAGCGGGGTGGGCCCGGTTTCATGGAGAGCCCAAAGACGCACGGTGCGGTCGTTTCCAGCGGCGGCGATGACAGGAGCGGTTCCGGGGGCGGCGGTCGCCGCCAGCGCGCGGACGGGACCGGCAGCACCTGCCAGTACATGCCGAGGGCTCCCGTCGCTCATGTCCCAGAGGCGGATGCGGCCGTCCTCATCTGCCGATACAAGGTCGGAGCGGTCGTTCGGACCCGGTATGGGTGCCAGTGCCAACACCGCTCCTGTGTGGCCGCGTAGCACTCCGGCAGGACGCCGGGAGCCCACGTCCCAGTAGCGGATCTCACCGCTGTCGTCCCCGGAAACCAGGCCGGGACCACCATCAGCGAGGGGAAACGAGAGGAGGACGTTGATCCTGGCCCTGTGCTGTCCCAGAGGCCTTAGCCACAGCTGCCGACTCTGTAGATTCCATACGCAGATGCGCTGGCTGTCCACGCCGGCGACCAGAGGCTCACCACCGACAGGAACCTCGACGGCTGTCAGCTTGCTGATGGACCCGACATGAGGGAAGCCGTGTCGGCTGCGGGTGCGCGGTGCCGGCAGGGGCTTTCCGTGGATCCTCTGCCGGTACAGGTCCCAGACCTCCACATGGGACGGCTCACCGACAACGAGTGCCAGTGTGGCGCCCCCCGGGGAGCCGGCGAGCGTGAACGCGTTCGAAGAGGAGGGATGGCCGGCCTTCAGCGGCTCCTGAACCAGCTGCCCGGACCCGAGGTCCCGTACCTGCACAGAACCGTTCTCGGCTGCGCTGACCAGAACCGGCGACCCGTTCTTGTGCGCCGTGACAACGGCGGCCACGGGCTCGAGGTATCCCGGTAGCGGCTGGGCCTGCTTGTCGTCGAACGCGGGGAGCGCCGACGCCAGGTTCCAGCAGCGGACCGTACCGTCTCGGGCAGCCGTGACCGCCCGCGGGGAAGTGCCGGAAATCCCGCAGGCCGCGACCTGGACCACCGCGTTGGTGTGCCCGTGCAGTTCCCGGCCGGACGCCTCCGACGACCCGTCCAGGTCCTGGACACTCACCATGCCCGTCTCATCCACGATGACCACGACGGGCCCGGCGGCAGACGGTACGGCGGCGATCGACACGACCGAGCTGCCCGTGGCGCCGCGGACCTGAGCGCGCGACGGACCACGGACCTCTGCGTCCCACAGCCGGACGCTCCCGTCGAGGTGTCCTGTGGCGATCACCAGCCGCTCCTCCCCGAGGGCGAACGACGCGACGGCGGTGACTCGTTCCTCCGTCGGCAGTTCCGAGGAGGAGCCGTCGGGGTCCCAGCGGCGTGCGGTCCCGGCTTGGTCGACCGTGACCGAGACAGGGCCGGCGGAGCAGGGCACCACGATGATCGCCGTCACCGCGCCCCGGTGACCGCCCATGGGCGTGGACCGGGGCAGACGGGACTCCAGGTCCCAGAGCTGGGCTGTGCCGTCCCGGCTCCCCGTGGCGAATATCCCCGTTCCGTCAGTGAGCCGCGCCGAGGCCACCGACGTCACGGGAGCGGCATGGGCGAGAACTGCCTCGCCCAGAGGCTGTATGGTGCGCAGATCCCACAGCCGGACACACAGGTCGTCGCACGCGGTGACGGCGACCGGCGTGCCGTCGGCCCGTGTCATCGCGGTGACGGCGGTGGCCCGGTAGCCGGAGGCCGGGGGTACGTGGCCCACGGGGGCGAAGGTCTGCAACGTCCAAACCCACAGGCCCCCTTCATCGTCCAAGGCCACTGCCAGGGCGTCCGATCGCTCTCCTGACACGGTGGCGACTGCGGTCAGCGGTCCGCTCCGGCCCGACATGGTTCCGAGCAGACTGCGACTGAGCAGCGAGCCGGTGGCCCAGCGGACCCCCCGAAGGGCGGTGTGCCCGGGAAGTCCGGAGTCCGCCTGCGCCCACAGGCTTTCGGACAGTGTGACGGCGCCCCAGCGCGAGGCGTCCAGTGCGAGGATGCGCAGTCTGTCCTGCGGGCTCAGGCTTCGGTGCACCTCGGCGGATGTCCGGTAGACAGCGGCGTGGAGTCGCGCGTCGGGCGATCCGGCCCTGTCCAGGTACGGCAGTACCGACGCGGGATCCGCGTACATCAGGAAGCCGGGATCGGACAGCAGCCGCTCGAGCCTGTCGGCCTTGACAGCGTGGGCCGCCGCGTGGCGCAGCAGGTAAGGCGGGGCGAAGTGCCAGCCTTCCGCCTCAGGTCGGATGTTCCCGGCGGTGCCCTGCAAAAGGTGGGCGAGCACGCGCTCCGCATCGGCCCGGGGATCACTGGTGGGTTCGGCGGGGCCCATGGGGTGGCGGACCAGATGGTCAGCGAGAGCTTGGTGGAAGAGCCGGTAAAGGGTGCTGCCGTCCTCCTCGACAGAGCGACGGAGGTAGAAGGAAGCGATGGACAGGCACTCCTCGATATCCGCCTGCGTCGGGCTCTCGGAGTCACTGCCCGGCGCCAGCGCAGCGGCGGTGGCACGCAAGAGGGATCGGGGCAGGCCCGCACCTTCCGCGTGCGCGAGGACGGCCAGGACGGGACGCAGCCAGGGTCTGCCCCGGCCGAGGCCTTGCAGGTCCAGTTCGAGCATGCCCGCGAGAGTGGTGGGTACGGCGGCCTTCAGGGCCACAGGGCTGATGACCTCTTGGCCTCCTGTGGCCAGATAGTGGGCGAAGAGTCCGGCGACGAGAAATGCACCTTGGTGTTCGGCTGCGTCGGTGAGGCGGTCGGCGATCACTCGGGCGGTCGCGTCGACCACCTCACGTCCAAGACGCGCGTACGAGGAGGTCTCCGGGTCTTCCAACACTTCCGCGACGTAATCCGACAGTTCCTCGCGCAGCTGCACGGCGTCGACCGCGTCCAGGTCGACGAGAGTCCCGTCATCCTCGGCCGATCTGAGGAGTCTGTCGAAGACCTGCCAGGGGCGACAGCCCACGAGAAGCCGGCACAGGGGTCGGCCCTGGGCATCCGGGTCCTTTGCGCGTGCCTTGGTCAGTCGTAGGACGAGATCGGCCAACAGCGCGGGCTGTGCCGCCTCGTCGAGGGCGTCGATGACGAGCACAGGAGTCCGAGCCGTGTCATTGAGCCGTGCGACGAATTGATCGATGCCGCCCTCCTGGGAGCCCGGTGCGGGGACGGGAAGGCCCAACTGCCGTGAGATCGAGGCCATGACCTGTTCCAGCGACAGCCCGCGGGCATGCACGGCGGCCAGTCCCGCCCGTCGTCCGGCCGGTCGCTCCTTTCGCGGAATCCGGTTCTCCAGCGCGTCGACGACGCCGTCGAGAGAAGGATGCGCGAGGCATACGAGCACTCCGAGCAGCGCCGATTTGCCCACGCCCGGGCTACCGGTGACGACTACGAGGGGTTCCTGGTCGCCAGGCGAACCCAGCCAGGCGCTCAGCCTGCGCAGTTCCTCGTGGCGTCCCGTGAACAGACAGCGTCCGCTGCCTCGTGATTCACGTGGTGCGGCGAAGGCACGGCCGAGGAAGTGCGGTGCGTCCAACCCTGGGTCGAGCGTCTCGAGAAAACCACGCAGACCGCTCTCCGCCCTCTTGCGATACCACTCCGCGGGCGCTTGGTCATAGGCGGGATTACGGAAAAACGGCTCTGTGGGATTGGCGACCTCGGTCAGTCCGGTGAAGGAGACCGTCTGGCGGTTTGTGGTCCCCTCCGGATCCATCGCCGCGATCGCGCGGTGTATTTCGCGGGCCACCGTCTCCACAGGGACGAACTCGTAGGAGAAATGGATGTCGAGCGCGCCGTCTGCGAGTCTCCGTAGTACGGAGACAGCCGCCTTGGTGAACTTTCCCGAGTAAGCCGATTCTCTGTCGGTGGAGGCCCCGATGATCCAGCACTTTCGGGCAGGTTCTGGGATCGCGAGCCCCCCTTGGATTCTCGCGGCCTGGCCGGCATGACAGATATCGAGCAGAAGGAGTACACGGGGGCCCGCTGCATTCGCCTCCACGCTCCGGATGAGCGCGCCGACTTCCACGGCGGAGTCGCCGATGCGATCGGGATCAGTGTCGCCAGCGACGAGATGGAGTGAACCGAGGCGTGAGTCCCGCACGCCGTGGCCGATGAAATGGATGACAAGCCCGTCGTCCTCTGCTCCTTCCCGCCGAGCCGCGAGCAGGGCGTCCGAGAGTGCCGCCCGGTCGGGGTCGTGCAGTGCGCCACCACCGTGCAGCTCATGCCCCAGGTCGCTGAGGACCGAGGCCATTTCGTCGGCCAGGCCGCCCGCGAACTCCAGGCGGGTGTACGGCTCGGGAGCATGGGGATCGGGTTCGCCGGGAGGTGAGGTGCGGGAGAAGTCACCGACCGCCGCCACCAGTGCTCGCGTAATGGCCAACTCCCCCTTGTGTCACGCCCGGCGCCGGGTGCAAACCGCTTTCTCAGGGGTCTCGTCCCGTCCTCAGCAGCATAGACTCGGCGCCTGCCCGCCAGGGCTCGGAACGGAGAACATCGAAACAGCGCACAGGGGGGGGCGATGGCAGACATCGTCGCGGTACACGGCATCTGGAACCATCAGTCGCATCGGAAACCCGCGCAGGCTGCAACGGATCTTGGCAGGGGGTGGGAGGAGAAACTCCGCTGCGGATACCTCGAGGCGGGCCTCGGGCACCTTCGCGAGCCGAGTATCGCCGCCGCGTACTACGCGCACCTTCTGAGGGATGAAGGCGAGCAGGCGGGTGTTCTGGACCCCGAGAGTCTGACGCCGGCT
This sequence comes from Streptomyces sp. NPDC030840, assembly GCF_055572015.1. Lineage (NCBI taxonomy): Bacteria > Bacillati > Actinomycetota > Actinomycetes > Kitasatosporales > Streptomycetaceae > Streptomyces > Streptomyces sp. NPDC030840. The sequence goes on from NZ_JBVIEE010000001.1 coordinate 587,165, forward strand.
GAACGGCGTCTCCTATGGGATTGGGCGCTCGCGCATGGAATGCCGCAGGAAGCGGCTCAGGGACTACCCACTGCGATCATTGAGCCCGCTCTGAGCTGGGTCCTGCGCGCCTCCGGAGGCGTGGGGAGACGAACGGCGGGCCTTGCCGCGAGGGCCTTGCGAGAAGTCCGCACCTACCTGGACCAGCGGGACCGCCGGGAGGCGGTGCAGGAGGTGGTGCGCGACACACTGACCGAGCATGCTCCGGCCGTGGCGATCGGGCATTCGCTCGGCTCGGTGGTCCTCTACGAAAGTCTGTGGCGCGAGCCGTACCCGGAAGTGGACCTTCTCGTCACCCTGGGGTCACCGCTGGCCCTGCCCGGAGGGGTTTTCGACTTGCTCGACCACGGTGGGCTGACCGTACGGGGCGCCAGACCACCCGGCGTGAGGTGCTGGGTGAACCTGGCGGAGGTAGGCGACCTCATTGCCGTGCCGCGTCCGCTGTCGGACCGGTTCGACGGCGTGCACACGGACGAAGTCGTACACATGGCACACGTTGACTGTCACACCATGGGCATGTACCTGTCCTGCGGCATGGTCGCCGCAGCGATCGCCCCCTATCTCGGCTCGCCGGAAGGACTTACGTTTTCGGCATCCGCGGACTGAGGCCGATCAGCCGTCCATGATCAGCAGTCCAATCGGGACAGGCTCGTGCCGTGGCTCATCGCAGCCTGGAGCACAAGGGACGCCACTCGGACGACGCCGGCAGGGGTGGCTCCCCCACAATGCAGGGATCAAGCACATCGTTGGTCTGGGCGTATCAGGACACCAACACAGTTGAGGTTCAGAAGTTCACCAAGGACTTCCTCAAACACCTCAGGGAGCAAGCACAGCCGAGAGCGGTTGTCCGTTGGGCACTGCTGGCAACCCAGTCGTTCAGTCGACGAGTCCGTACTCAGCCAGAACAGAAGGGAATCTGCGCAGCAAAGACTCCAGCTCGCTGGAGGACCACAAGTCGATACTGGGTCGGAGTGCCGCTCCGTTGTGCTTCTCGACCCACCGAACAGCCTCTTGAGTAAAGGCCCCGGTAGTAGCCACGATCAGTACTGGGACAGGCTCCCCTTCCCATAGCGGAAGTTTGGTGTGCACAAGGTCTCCGATCTCGGATGCACCAATACCCCGAGTCGGCCAGTGCTTCGCTTGCACGATTACTCGTTCATGATGCTCTGCCAGAAGGCCGTCGCTGACCCGGACCCCTCGATGTCTCGTCCAGCATCGGCCGCGTTGACATTCATCAGCCTCGAGATGCGAAGGTACGAGCCGGACTGCTCCAACAGACGAGTAAGGAGACGCTCGAAAACATCGGCATCGATACGTTCCCAATGGACCTTCGTGGGCACAGGCGCGCTCGCGGACCTGCCAACGCTGACCAACTCGTCAGCATCAACCGAGACGGGATCTTCGTCCCCGTACAGGGCGAGTTCGACGTGCGGCCGAAACGCAGGCCAGTCCATCATCGCAATGTCCCGCAGATCGTGAGGCTCCCCAAAACCAAGGTGCCGATACAGATCCCCCCTTCGCGGGCCAGCCTCAAGAGACTCGCCAAGCAACCTCTCGATCTCATTGATCGCCACCTTGATCGCGTTGACGGCGACCGTCACCTCCGTCGCCGGAAGCTCTTGATCGATGCCTTGAGGCACCGGCGCCAGGATCTCATCCACGACCCGAGCCGGGAGTGTCTAATCAACGGCGGATCTGCTGATCAAGGGAGAGACGCCAAGTGAGCGAGACGATCGAGCACGAGTCCGTGGACGAGCCGGCTGGTGGTGCGATGCCGTCACCGCGTGGGACGAGCAGCTCGTCGCGATGCTGGTTGACCGGGCACGTAGCGAGGGCCTGCAACTCACCGGTGGGAGGGCGGGCTGTTGCAGATGTTGACCAAGCGGGTGCTGGAGTCCGCCCTGGAGGGCGAGATCACCGATCACCTCGGCTACGAGAAGCACGACCAGTCCGGCTCACCGGGACGAGCTTGCTGAGGAGTTGCACGCTCTCTGCATGCTCTCGCCGGTCCCGAAGAACGCCTGGCGCTGGGTCGAGACCGCCCAGTACAAGCTCAGGCAACAAGGCCAGCATCGGGCGGCTGGAGCGATCGATTTGCTGGTGTGCGCGACCGCGCTGCACCACGGGCGCACCGTGCTCCATGTGGACAACGACTTCGCAACGGTCGCCGGGGTGCTCAAGGAGGTCCAGCAGCGCGACGTGCGAACCTGACACTGTGACCCGCGGTCAGCTGTACTTGCTTCAGCTGCTCTTGGTTCACCGTCAAGTTCTGGGCGCGTGGGTGACTGCCTCGACTCGCCGTGCGGAGGGCCTTTGGTAGGCGCCCTCTGGGCAACAGTCATCCTCCGCCCTACGCGCCCGGTCCTCCGCCTCCCGGACCCTCGAACGTAGCGATCACCGGCAGTCGGATGCCAGGGGGAGCCGAAACGCTGATCTCCTGCTGCTGAGGCCTTTGGCTCAGCGGCGCAAGGTGGTCTTCCGCTCCAGATGCGACAGCTTCTCGGGATTGCGCACGGCGTAGAGGCCGGTGACGAGGCCGTCGTCGATGCGCATCGCCATGACAGTGTCGATCTCGCTGCCCAGCCGGACGATCAGCGCCGGGTCGCAATTGACCCGTGTCGGCTGCAGCGACGTCGCGGTGGCGATCCTGCCCAGCACGTGGGCCACCTGGTCGGCCCCCACGACGGGCGCCAGCGCGGCCTGCACGACTCCGCCGCCGTCGGTCAGCAGGACGACGTCCGGCGCGAGGATGTCGAGCAGGCGTTGCAGGTCGCCCGTTTCGACCGCCTGCCGGAACGCCTCGACGGTGCGGCGGGTCTCGGCGGCGGAAGCGACCCCGCGTGGCCGGCGCGCGGCGACGTGGGCCCGTGCCCGGTGGGCGATCTGGCGGACCGCGGCCGGGCTCTTGTCGACCGCCTCCGCGATCTCGTCGTACCCGAGATCGAACACCTCGCGCAGCACGAACACCGCCCGCTCGGTCGGGGCCAGTGTCTCCAGGACCAGCATCATCGCTATCGAGACGCTGTCGGCCAACTCGATGTCCTCGGCCACGTCGGGCGAGGTCAGCAGCGGCTCGGGCAGCCAGGGGCCGACGTAGGACTCCTTGCGTCGGCCGAGGGCGCGCAGATGGCTCAGGGCCTGCCGGGTGGTGATCCGGATCAGGTACGCACGCTGATCCCGCACGGTGTCGAGATCGACGCCCGCCCACCGTAACCAGGTTTCCTGTAGGACGTCCTCGGCGTCGGTGGCCGAGCCGAGCATCTCGTAGGCGACGGTGAACAGCAGGTTGCGGTGGGCGACGAACGCTTGGGTGACGCTGTCCATGCGGTCGCGACGAGCGACCGGCTCGGATGGGTCCCTTGTCCCGTCGCTCATGGTTCGATCGTTCATCGTCGGCTCCTGCCCGTTCGCTCTCGACTTCGCCGTACACCAGACGCCGGCCCCCACCGCTTCGTGACACCGGCGGCCGGTGACGCACGCCACATCACTGCGCCGTCACAGGGGTCGGGCCGTCGGCATCTTGTGTTCGTCCAGTGCGGCAGCACGCAACACCACGAGTGAGGATGACGTCATGGAACCCCGCTTCAATCTGTTCGACAGCCCGACCGCCGCGAAGGTCGCCAAGCGGTTCTACAACACCTCGTTGGCCCTGGAAGGGTCGACGCTGCCGAAGGCCCTGCGGGAACTGGTGGAGCTGCGGGTCGGCCAGATCAACGGCTGCGGCTTCTGCGTCGACGTCCACACCAAGGAGGCTGCAGCCGCTGGTGAAACCGCGCTCCGGCTCAACCTGGTCGCCGCCTGGCGGCACAGCACCGTGTTCACCGAGGCCGAGCGGGCCGCGCTGGCGCTCGCCGAGGAAGGCACCCGGCTCGGCGACCACGGCGTGTCCGACGAGACCTGGACCGAGGTGCGCAACCACTACGACGACGACCAAGTCGGTGCGCTGGTCTGCCTGGTGTCCCTGATCAACGCGGCCACCCGGATGAACGTGATCGTGCACAACCCGGGCGGCTCCTACGAGCCCGGCATGTTCGCCGGCGCGTCGAGCTGACCCGCGGGCGAAACGGGGCCCGTCCCAGGACCGTTCGAGCCGGGCCGGGCCGCGCATGCCACACACAACAAGGATTCGCACCGTCCCTTCCTACGAAAGGAATCGCCAGGTGGTGTACCAGGTGGTGGCGATCTTCAAGCTGGACCCGGCCAACGTGGCCGAGGAGGTGCGCCGCGCCGAGACCACCGCGGCGGTGCTGCGCGAACAGAGCGGCTTCATCTCCTTCGACGTAATGAAGCCTGATGAGGAGACGGTCGTCGTGACTCAGCACTGGACCTCACAGCACGTATTCCTCGATGGCATGAACGCGATGCGTGAAGCGGCCGGGCAACTGCCCCCGCCCATCGTCAACACCCGCTAGACCTACAGCGGCGAAGTAGCGGTCAGCGTGCACTGACCCGATCGTCATCGTCTCCACGGACTCGGGACCGCCCCAGCCTCGCCGCACTGGCTCACGCTGGTGTGGGTCGCCGCTGAGCGATAACCGGTGCCGAAGACGTTGGCCTACTGAAACGGCCACAGAGGCTCTGCCCTGACACCGGGGGGCGGAGCCTCTGCGCGTTGGAAGGGGGATCCGCTGCGGACAGGGTGCGAGACCCGCTCGCGAGCTGGAGTGACCGTCCGCCCTTGGCCTTCGTCCCGGGCGCCCAGGGCCTCATTGAGGCCGCGTTGAGGCCACAAGGACAGGCACAGACTGACAAGGGCTGCGAAGGATCAGCAGAGGTTCGCAGCCCTGACCTGCAAAAATGCCAAGAATGAGTGAAGACACGCAAGGACCGCCAAGATCCTCAAAGGACTCGTAATCCGTCGGCCGTGGGTTCGAGTCCCACCCGCCCCACCAGTGCAGGGCTGTGACCTGCGGAAACGTTCATTTTTGGGTGTCGGAGCGTCAACTTCGCCCGAACGGACTGAATCCGCTGCTCGTGAGATTGGGTCCGGGTCGGCCTGCGACGGCTGGAGGGCGCGTGACCTGCACGGATGCGGGCAGACGCGTAGCTGGGGAGACCTGTTCTGCTGGGCCGTGCTGCGATAGCGCCATGAATTGAGGCCATCCTGAGGCCGCAGGTAACAGGAGTGTTCAGGCATGCGCCCCGGCTGCGGTCGGGTCAGGGCTTCCCTGAAACTTCTTGTCGAACACCGGGTTCAGGACATGGCGGGGCGCTCCGTCCTGGCGGCCGTCCTGCGGTAGGTGGCGGGGCTGGTCCCGAAGCGGGACTTGAACGCCCGGGAGAAGTGGGAAGCGTCCTTGAACCCGACGTGCAGGGCGATGCTGCTGATGTTCTGAGCGTCGCCTCCGGGCCCCGACAACATCGCGCGGGCGCGGTCGAGTCGCTGGGCGTAGAGCCATGCGCGCGGTGTGGTGTCGGCCTCGTGGAAGAGCTCGTGCAGATACCGCAGTGAGAAGCCCAGGTCGTGGCTGGCGGCGAGGAGGGTGAGGTCGGGGTTGTGGAGCCGGTCGGAGAGGTAGGCCTTGGCGCGCCGAAGGTCACGCCGGTGGACGGCCGCACTCGCCTTCCCGGAGACGTCCGAGCCGATCGCGTTACAGGCGGTGGCCAGGAGATCGAGGAGGTTGCTCATGAACGATGCGGCGGTCGTCTCGTCGAGGTCATTGGCCTGCTGGGCCAGGGCGCGCAGGACGGGACTGACGAAGGCGCCCGTGCCGTGCGCGGTATGGAACGGTACGGCGGTGATGTGCTCGGCGGCGGCGCAGCGGGAGGTGAGCATCGCGCGGGGGATCTGCAGGACCACCGAGCGGAACGGGCGGTCGAAGCGGAACACGTAGGGGTGGGCGCTGTCCACGAGGGCGAAGTCGCCGGGACCCACCTCCGCGGCGCGGTCGCCCTGCCGGAGTCTGGCCGACCCTTCGGTGAGCAGCGTGAGGAAGAAGTCCTCCCCTGCCGCTCGCTTGATCAGATCAGGCGTACGGGCGGCCTCGTGCGGATCCGCCCGCATGGTGCTGAGCGGCAACCCGCCCGTCACCCGGGCGGCGGCGGAGGCGGCGAAGCCGCGCTTCCCGGAGACGCGGGCCGCGTCGGGCAGCGCGGCCGCGCGCATGGCGACGAACGCCGTACGGGTCACCTCGCTCCAGTAGTCCCACTGGTCACGGTCCAGGCCGAGCGTGGTGAAGCGCCGCTCGGCGTCCGCGCCGGCGTCGCCGCTGCGCTCCGGTGCCAGAAACGGCGCGCTCCCAGTCATGTCACGGATTCCCAGGTTTCCTTAGCGTTACCGCACGGCCCAGAGGATGCCACGCACTGAGTGGAACGAAAAGGGCCGGTCAGAGAGGAATGCTCCATGATCACCGATATCTTCTCGGAGCAGCGAGGCGGACTTCGTTTCGATGTGTTCGCGGGCTCCGAAGCGGCTCTGTCGCCGAACTGCGTCCTCGTCAGCGGCGAGCACGACGCGATCCTGATCGACGTGCAGTTCGTCATCGATGAGGCACGTGAGCTCGCCGACCGCGTCCGTGAAAGCGGCAAGCAGCTCAAGGCGGCCTTCATCACCCACGCGCACCCGGACCACTACGGCGGCATGGGTGAGATCGCAGCCGCCTTCCCCGACGCGCCGATCCTGGCCCGGCAGGGCGTCATCGACGGGATCCTGGAGTGGCCGGCCAAGCGCCTGCACTGGCAGGAAGCCTACGGCGACCAGATTCCCGACGACATGCCGGTACCCGAGCTGCTGACCGGGGACAGTTACTCCCTCGAGGGGCACGAAGTGGTGTTCGTCGACCTCCCGGTGGCCGAGACGGTGCACGCGACCGCCTTCCACGTGCCCGACGCGCAAGCCCTGATCGCCGGGGACCTGCTCAACCACCACTCGCACTGCTATATGGCGGACACCAACAACCCCGCGTCATGGCTTACCGCACTGGACAAGGTCCAGGCCCTGGGAGAACACCGGATCGTGGTCCCGGGCCATGGCCCGGTGGGCGGGGAAGAGGTGATCGACGACACCCGCGCCTGGCTGGAGGACTACCAGGAGGTGGCCAAACCACGGGTACCTGTCGCCGACATCGCCCGCGAGATGAGCCGTCGGCATCCCGACCGTGCCCTGCCCATGCTGCTCTGGCTCACCCGAGGTCCTTCGTTCGGGCTTGTCGGGCCCAAGGAGCTCGGAGTGCCGCCGGAGGTGTTCGGGGGTTGAACCCGGTCGTACGCGCCTCCCACTTCCCCGCCGCTGGCGACGCAGCCGAGTCGGGAACGGCGCGAGGTGCTGCTCTGTACCCGACCACGGCATGACCGCGAACGGGCTCCAGAACCTCGGGAGAAAGCAGCTTCCAGATACTGCCTGAGGAGAGCCCGAAGAAGCCGTCGTGAATGCGTCGGCTTCTTGGGTCGGAGCAGGCCCGGACCGGGCTGTCGGCCACCTGGGCCTCGTCAGGGGCCGGGGTCTGTGGAAAGAGGTGGCCGTTTTGAACGTCGAGGGTGCCGTCCCTCGTTGCGGGGAACGCCTCCAGAAGGGCCTCTTTGGTTTCCTCGACGGAGGTGGCCGAGGCCAGCAGGGGGAGCGGGTGAGGCAGTCGGGGACCTCAGGGCCGCCCGGCGCGCAGTGGCCGGGCAGAGAGCAGCGGTGGGACCTCTGGCCAGGCCCCTGTGCGGGCACACGACCCAGACATCGATCGGAGCGATCGGTGGCGGCCAAGCGGCGCCGCGCCCCAGGCTATGTTGGTGATGTACCGTACCTATGTACATCGTGGATGTGGAGGTGCCCGGTGTCGGTGACCCAGATTGATCTCGATGACGAGGCGCTTGCGGAAGCCATGCGGCTCATGGGTGCTACAACGAAGAAGGAGACTGTCAACGCGGCTCTGCGAGACTACGTGGCGCGGATCAAGCGGCTTGAGGCCGCGGAGAAGCTGGCTGCGCGGGGCGCGCGGGGTGAGTTCGAGCAGGCGTCGGCGGCGCGTGACGCGCAGAAGCGTGGGCGGCGAGCGGCCTTCGAATGATCACGTACCTATTGGACACCTCTGCCCTGTGGCACTTGTTCCGCATCCCGGGTGCGTTGCGGCCCTGGGAGGGGCACATCGCTGCCGGGGTGTTCCACATCTGCGAGCCGACGCGAACGGAGTTTCTCTACTCGGCGATCAGTCCAGCTCACCGGGACGAGCTTGCTGAGGAGTTGGACGATCTCTGCCTGCTCTCGCCGGTTTCGAAGACCGCCTGGCGCTGGGTCGAGACTGCCCAGTACAAGCTCACGCAACAAGGCCAGCATCGGGCGGCTGGAGCGATCGATTTGCTGCTGTGCGCGACCGCGGTGCATCACGGGCACACCGTGCTCCATGTGGACAACGACTTCGCAACGGTCGCCGGGGTGCTCAAGGAGGTCCAGCAACGCGACGTGCGGACCTGACACTGTGACCCGCAAACGTTCCGCTGCGACCGGGTACCTCCTGACCTGCGGAAATCACAGGTAGGTCGTCGCTGAGCGATAACCAGCACCGAAGACGTTGGCCGCTGAAACGGCCACAGAGGCTCCGCCCCGACACCGGGGGCGGAACCTCTGCGCGTTGGAACGGCGATCCGCAGCGGACAGGGTTCGAGGCCCGCTCGCGAGCTGGAGCGACCGTCCACCCTTGCCTTCGTTCCGGACGCTAAGGGCCTCATTGAGGCCGAGTTGAGGCCGCAAGGACAGGCACAGACTGACAAGGGTTGCGAAGCATCAGCAGAGGTTCACTGCCCTGACCTGCAGAAACGCCATGGATGGGCGTTGATCGGCAAGGACCGCCAAGATCCCCAAAGGACTCATAATCCGTCGGCCGTGGGTTCGAGTCCCACCCGCCCCACTTTCGCAGGTCTCTGACCTGCGGAAACGTTCATTTTGTCCTGTCGGATCGTCAACTTCGCCTGAACGGGCTAAATCCGCTGCGCGTGAGTTCGGCTCCGTTGTGGTCGGCGTTAGTCCACGCCGCTCTGGCCTGCACAGATGTCGTGCACCGGCGATGGAGCAGGTTGCCGCGGGTGGCGTGTGCGAGGCGTTGGGCGCCGGATTCTGGACGCTGGCTGGACGCGAGGATTCAAAAGTGCTGCCCGGGGGCCTTCGAGAGGCGGCTCTGCCGGGCCGGCGGCTGGGTAGGGGGCCGGCCGATGGGGTGCGGTCCCTCCTGGGGAAGTGACGGCTGCCGCTCAGGTGCGACGTGATCCGCTGCCAGGCGTCGGTGGACTCAGGCCGACTTCGGCGGAGCCGTGCGGCCCGTGCGTTTGACGGTCGCCAGCAGCGGGGTGGTGTCGATGGCGTGACCCCGTAGAGGGGGGCCGGGCAAGCTGGCCGGTTCCGCGAGCGTGGGGAACTCACGGGCGAAGGCCTTGCTCGGTCGCCTACCTTGTCGACCGAATGACGCATGGCCATCGTCCGCGACCACCCGCGCGCCGACGATCTCACCTTCGCCGCCGCAGACAACCGCCGGGAACCTGGCGGCAGAGGAAACGACGGCCGCAGAGACGTGCCCCCTCCGGCACCTCGTCGAGCATGCCGTCGGCCTCGGCCTCGGCATCGACATGGAGATCACTCAGCGCAAGGCCGGGACCAGGGGGTTCACCTCGATCCCGAAGCGGTGGGTGGCCGAGCGGACCTATGGCTGGCTCATGCTCCACCGCCGCACGGCCCGCGGCTGCGAAACCCGGCCCGCCAGATGACGGAAATTGGCGCCTCTAGCACCCGTCAACCACTTCTGGCACGGGAGCAGCCTCGGGGACGTCTCGGATCGGGAGGGCGTGTCCCCCGACAACGACACGCTGCACTCCTGGGCCTGGGTGGACCTGGGTGCCCGAAGGTGGCGGTGGCGGCAGGCGAGCGAGTATCGGAGAGCGGGCAGGTGCCCGTGCTGTCCGGGGCCGCGGATGAGGACACCGCACGGCATCGAACGGGGACACAAGCGCATGGCGTCAGCATCCGAGCGGCTGCGCGTACCGCCGCGAGCCCCTCCGGCTCCTGTTCGATGGCCGGCCGACGGCGTTCCGGGACGTGGGTACGCAGCGCACCTCGCACATGCGTGGACATGAGTTTGTAACGAGCCATTGACAGGAGCTTTGGCCGAAGGCACTCTCATGTCCACACGGTTGGCTAAACGGTTAGGCAACCCGGTTTCAACCAGTATGGGCGGGGATGATGGTGCGCCGGATCGGGATCAAGGACGTGGCTGCGGCGGCGGGTGTGTCCACCGCGACGGTGTCGCACGTCCTGAACCGGGTCGAGGGCAAGCGGATCAGCCAGGAGACCCAGCAGCGCATCTGGCGGGTCGCCGAGGAACTCGGGTATGCGCCGAACAGTCTGGCGCGCGCGTTGAAGACGCAGCGGTCGCAGACCATCGGCTTCGTTAGCGACGAGATCGCCACCACCCCCCACGCGGGCCGGATGATCCTGGGTGCCCAGGAGGCCGCCGCGGCCAAGGGCCTGGTGCTGCTGCTGGTCAACACCAGCGGCGATGCCGACCTGGAGAGCACCAGCATCGAGATGCTTCTCCAGCGGCAGGTGGACGGCGTGCTGTACGCGGCGATGTACCACCAGGTCGTGCGCCTGCCGGACAGCCTTCGCTCGACGCCGACCGTGCTGCTGGACGCGCGCTGCGACGACACGGCTGTCCCCTTCGTGGTGCCCGACGAGGTCCAGGGCGGTTACACGGCGGTGCGCGAGCTGATCGGCCATGGTCACCGCAGGATCGGTGCGACCGTGCAGACCCGCGACCTTCCCGCCCGGCAGGGGCGTTTGGAGGGCTACCGCAAGGCGCTGGCCGAGGCCGGCATTCCCTACGACCCGTCCATGGTCGCCGCCGAGTCGGCGGTGCCCTTCGACACGGTCGGCGGTGATGTGGACTCGGGTTACCGGGCCGCCCGGCGGCTCCTGTCAGCGCAGCCGCGCCCGACGGCGCTGTTCTGCTACACCGATCGGATGGCCGCCGGCGCTTACCGGGCTGCCGCCGAGTTGGGACTGTCCATCCCCCGCGACCTGTCGGTCGTGGGGTTCGACAACCAGGAGCTGGTCGCCGAGGCGCTCTACCCCCAGCTGACCACGGTCCAGCTCCCGCACTACGAGATGGGAGCGCGGGCCGTCGCACAGCTGCTCGCGCTCACCGGAACGCCGGGTTCGCCATCAGGCCCGGTCGCACAGGAAATGCTGCACTGCCCGCTGGTGGCGCGGGCATCGGTCACTTCGCCGCCCCGGCTCTGAACCCGGGACGGCGAAGCATTTCGCACAACGACAGGCGACCGTCGCAACCGGTCGTCATCCCTGTCAGTACTTGAAACACAGTGAGGGTACACGCATGTCCTCTGGGATAATCAAGGAGCCGTTCAGCCGCCGTGGCGTGCTAAGAGCCGGCGTCGCATCCGCTGCGGTGGCGGGCGTGGGCGGGCTGGCCTCCGCCTGTTCCTCCGGCTCGTCCAGCTCCTCCGGCTCGAAGGTGCTGAACGTGCTGGTCTTCACCGACCAGGCGTCCGCGAACAAGCTGAGCAAGGCGGCCGCGCCGTTCGAGAAGGCGCACCCCGGCTTCAAGGTGAAGTTCACCGGCATCACGGGCACGGACTGGAACGACTTCTTCAGCAAGCTGCTCACCCAGATCGCCGCCGGCAATGCCCCCGACATCGTCTCCGTCGCCACCGAGGGCCTGCAGCTCTTCGCGGCCAAGGGGCTGGCCGAACCGCTGGACGACTACGTGAAGCGGGACGCCGCCGAGCTCAAGTCGTACTTCGCCGATGTCCACCCGGCGCTGGTCGAAGCGATGATGTATCAGGGCCACCTGTACGAACTGCCGACCGATTTCAACGCCGGCAACATGTTCTACAGCACCTCTCTGCTGGAAAGCGCCGGCGTGGGACGCCCGGCCGACGACTGGACCAAGGACGACTTCTACGACATCGCCAGGAAGATCGCCCGCAAGGGCGGTTCGGCGGTCCCCTACAACTGGGTGGTCCGGCTGTGGGGCAGCTGGACGTCCTGGATGTACGCCAACGGCGGCAACCTGCTGACTGAGGGCAAGTGGGACGGTGGCGATTGGATGTGGAAGACCTTCTACCCGAACGACCCCGCCGCCTCGGGCCGCAAGGGTGGCTGGCGCTGGGGGGATCCGACCGCCGACTCCGCTCCGGTCGTCGAGTCCCTCGACTACATGATCCAGCTGCAGAAGGAGGGTCTGTCGGCCAAGCCTGACGTCGGTGGCGGCGCCACGCTGCAGGGCCTGTTCGCCAGCAACAAGATCGGCATGTCGATCGGCGGCGGGTTCTGGGCGGGCGGCCTGCACAACGCCGGCATGGCGGACGGCTCCTTCGACGTGCAGTACTTCCCCAAGTGGCGCTCCCAGCGCCATCTGTTCGGCGCGGGCGGCTACGGCATCCTCAAGTCGTCCAAGAACAAGGACCTCGCCTGGGAGTTCGTGAAGTCGCTGGTGTCCGCGAAGAACCTGGAAGTGCTGATCCCGGGCAACACCACCACCTTCCCGCGCAAGTCGATGATGACGGCCGAGAGGTACTCCACCACCGGTCCCAAGAACTGGCAGGTCTTCTACGACACCCTCACCAAGTTCCCCGAGACCGCGCCGATCCCGGCCCCGCCGTACTACCAGGCGATGGCCATCGCGCTGAACAAGCGCACCACCCAGGCCATGTCCAGCGGCAACGCGAAGTCGGCCCTGGACGGCCTGCAGGGCGACCTCGAGACCGCCATGAAGACAGGGTGAGGCGTTGATGTCACAGGTTGTCCGCAACCGTGGCCGTGCGTCCGTCCCGGCGGGCGCACGGTCCGGCCACCCTCCTGAGCCCCAGGCCCCCCAGAGCACGACGCTGCGTCGCCGCGCCCAGAACAGGCGCGCCCGCCGCGAGGCGCTGTTCGGCTACGCCATGGTGGCCTCCGCCCTGGTCGTGGTCGTCGTCTTCACCGTGGCACCGATCATCGCCTCGTTCGTCCTCGCCCTGTTCAAGTGGGACGCCATCTCCAGCCCTCAGTACGTCGGGCTGGACAACTTCGACGCGCTGCTGAGCGACAAGACGGTCACCCACTCGCTGCTGGTGACCTCCGGCCTCGCTGTGATCATCGTCTTCCTCCAGGTCGCCCTCGGCCTGGGGCTGGCGCTGCTGGTCGCCCAGCGGACGTCGAAGATCGTGCAGAACCTCTTCCGCGCGGCGTTCTTCCTGCCGTTGCTGGCCTCCGCGGCGTCCATCTCGATCGTGATGGCGTATGTGTTCAACGATCAGTTCGGCGTCATCAACTACTACCTGAACCTGCTTCATCTGCCCGAGGTCTCGTGGCTGAGCTCCAACGGGGGAGCGACGGCGACCATCGTGCTGGTCGCCGTGTGGCAGCAGCTGGGCTTCACCTTCATCCTCTTCGTCGCCGCCCTCGGCTCCGTGCCGGGCGACGTCCTGGAGGCCGCACAGATCGACGGCGCATCGTCCGCCCGCATGTTCTGGCGGATCAAGCTACCCCTCATCAGCCCCACCGTGCTGTTCGCCTCCACCGTCGGACTGATCAACACGATGCAGCTGTTCGACCAGCCGTACGTGATGACCAAGGGTGGCCCCGGCGAGTCGACCTACACCACCGTGCTGCTCGTGTACCAGACGGCTTTCCAGAACCTCCAGTTCGGCTATGCCTCGGCCATCTCCGTGGTGCTGTTCGCCGTCCTGCTGATCATCACGGCCGTGCAGTTCACGGTGAGCCGAAAGTGGGTGTTCTACTCGTGACCGCCATCCTCGACAAGCAGCCCGCAGCCACCGCCCGCGCCCCGCGCCGGCACCGACGGGTGCGGATCGGACGTCTGCTGTCGCTCACCGTGCTGACGGTTACGGCCGTGCTGGTGGTGGCGCCGCTCGTGTGGGCCCTGGCCACCTCGCTGCGTACCCCGGCCACCTCGTTCGACAATCCGCCGCAGTGGATCCCCACGGATCCGGTCTTCTCGAACTACCAGGCCGTCTTCGACAAGGTCCCCCTGGCCGGGTTCTTCCTCAACAGCGTGTTCGTCACCGGGCTCATCGTGGTCGGCCAGCTCATCACCTCCACGATGAGCGGCTACGCCTTCGCCATGGTCCGCTTCCGTGGCAACAAGGCCCTGTTCGCCATCATCCTGGCGACCCTGATGGTGCCGATCCAGACGACCATCATCCCGGTCTTCCTGATCATCAAGTACCTGGGCCTGACCGACAGCCGCATGGCGCTCGTCCTGCCCGCCGTCGGAGGCGCCTTCGGCACCTTCCTGATGCGGCAGTACTTCCTGCAGATGCCGCGCGAACTCGGCGAGGCGGCACGGGTGGACGGGGCCTCCCACTTCCAGGTCTTCGCCCGCATCTACGCCCCCATGGCGCGTGCCCCGATGGCCACCCTGGCGGTGCTGACCTTCTCCGCCTACTGGAACGAATTCTTCCGCCCGCTGATCTTCCTGCAGTCGACCGACAACTTCACCCTGCCCCTGGGCCTGGTGACCTTGCAGGGCAACCTGGGCACCGGCAGCATCTCCATCGTGCTCGCCGGAGTGATCATCGCCCTCATCCCCAGCGTGCTGATCTTCCTTGCCGCACAGCGGTACTTCGTCGAGGGAATCGTGGCCGGCTCCTTCCGCTGAGCCTTTCCCACCGATGGCCTCCCGCCGAGTGGTGCAGCCATCCAGGCCGCGCCGGTCCCCATCGCCGTTGACGGCCGACGCGGCCGCACGACCGCGCCGTTGCGTGAGCCGGTCGGGGCGGCACGGGCCGCCCTGCGCCCGGGTGCCAGGCCGATCACCGCTGCGACCTGCGAAGCCGCGAAGGCTGACCGCCCACACCACTCGGCGGGACGTGCCTTCTCACTTCCCCGGCGTTCTCCCACATACCGAAAGGCACGCGTGTGTCCACCGCGCCCTTTGACGCCCATCGTCCTGTCGCGCACCTGCGCCCGCCTCGTAACTGGATCAACGACCCCAACGGGCTGGTCCACCACGACGGCCACTACCACGTCTGCTACCAGTACAACCCGTATGGAGCCGACCACGCCAACATGCACTGGGGCCACTTCCGCAGCCCCGACCTGATCAGATGGGAACCGCTGCCGATCGCCCTGACCCCCACTCCCGGGGGCGAGGACGCCGACGGCTGCTTCTCCGGCAACGCGGTCTCCGACGGTGACCGGATCGTCGCCTTCTACTCCGCGCACCGCCAGGAGCGCCCGCAGCATCAGCTGATCACCACCGCCACCTCCCGTGACGGCGGCCTGACCTTCCATCCCCGCGGCGACCTGCTCATACCCGAGCCGCCCGACGGCACCACCATGTACCGCGACCCCTACGTCTGGCAGGACGGGAACATTTGGCGGATGCTGGTCGGCGCCGCACTCGCCGACGGCCGCGCCGCGGCCCTGCTGTACGAATCGCCCGACCTGCAGACCTGGGCCTATCGGGGACCCTTCTGCGCCGGCGAACCAGAGCCCCTCGGCGACAGGGGACTGCTCACCGGCGAAGGCTGGGAGTGCCCTCAGTACCTGCCGGCGGCCGACGGGCGAGGCGCCCTCATCCTCTCCGCCTGGTACGAGCGCGACGGCCCGCACGGCGTGCTGGCCCTGGCCGGCGAGGACCGCGGCGACGTCTTCGAAGCAGGCCCGCCCCAACTCCTCGACCACGGCCCGGACTTCTACGCCCCCGCCCTGCTCCGCGCACCCGGCCACAGATGGCTGCTGTGGGGCTGGTCCTGGGAAGCCCGCGACAAGGAGTGGTCCGAGGCCGAAGGCTGGGCCGGAACGCTCACGCTCCCCCGCGAGATAGAACTGACCGAGGACGGTCACACGTACCAACGGCCCGCCGCGGAACTGCTCGCGCTGCGCGGTGAACGTACCCTCCACGCAGCCGGGCTGGCCTCGAACTCCACCCCCGTGGACCTGGGCGAAGTCAGCCGCAGCTTCGACCTCACGGCCCGTCTCGAAGCCACCGGCAAGACCGGCCTGCGCCTGGTCACCGCCCCCGACGAGACCGAATACCTCGACATCCTCCTCGACGCCGACGCAGGCCAGCTGATCGTCGACCGCGACCGTGCCTCACTGGACCCGCGCGCCCACGGCGGCACCTACACCATGCCCTGCCCCAGCGGCCGGCCGGTCGACCTCCGTATCGTCGTCGACCATTCCATCGCCGAGATCTTCCTCTCGACCGGCCAGGTCCTCACCGTCCGCTTCTACCCCGTGGGCGAAAGCCCCTGGCACCTGCAGGTTCACGCCGCGCCCGGCGCCCAGCTCAGCTACACGATCGACACATGGCAGCTCCTGCCGCTCGAGATCAAAGAATCCGGCATCGACACGCCCAACACGAAAGGCCGCGCGGCGTAGCCGCCTCGATCAGCGTGCGATTACCCCAAGATCCGGCAGAACCCGGCCGTAGAGGACGACACCCCCACGATCTCCAGTCCCGCCACGCCGCCTTCCTGCCGTTCCCGAATGAACCATTCGACCTGAAAGCGCGCTCTCCACCACCTCGCTCGCCCACATCCTCAAACCGGGAGAAAGACCCATGACGCCTGCCTCGAACTCCTCCTCGCCCGGACGTCCAACCGTCGCCCGCCGCACCGTTCTCGGAGCGGCAGGCGCCGCGGCCGCCGCCGTGGCAGTCACCCTTCCCGTGCCGGCGTCAGCCGCCCCCCAGACCAAGCGGCAGCGGCCCCTGACCGGCGGCGGCGATCTCGGCCCGAACGTCATCGTCTTCGACCCGTCCACCCCTGGCATTCAGACCAGGCTGGACGAGGTATTCGAACAGCAGGAGGCGGACGAGTTCGGCACCGGCCGCTACGCGTTCCTGTTCAAGCCCGGCACCTACAACGGGCTCAACGCCCAGATCGGCTTCCACACCTCCATCGCCGGCCTCGGGCTGACCCCAGACGAGACGACCATCAACGGGGACATCACCGTCGACGCCGAATGGAACGGCGGCAAGGCCACGTCGAACTTCTGGCGGTCCGCCGAGAACCTCGCGGTGGTACCGGCCAACGGCACGAACCGCTGGGCCGTCTCCCAGGCGGCGCCCTTCCGGCGCATGCACGTCCGCGGGAACCTCAACCTCGCCCCCTCCAGCTATGGCTGGGCCAGCGGTGGCTACATCGCCGACAGCCGCATCGACGGCCACGTCGGACCGTACTCCCAGCAGCAGTGGTACACCCGCGACAGCGTGATCGGCGGATGGCTCAACGCCGTCTGGAACATGGTGTTCTCCGGCGTCCAGGGCGCACCCGCGCAGAGCTTCCCCAACCCGCCCTACACCACACTCGACACCACCCCCATCTCACGGGAGAAGCCGTTCCTCTACCTGCGAGGAAGCGAGTACCGGGTCTTCCTGCCCGCGAAGCGCACCAACGCCCGCGGAGTCAGCTGGGGCAACGGCACGCCGCGAGGCACCTCACTGCCCCTGTCGCGCTTCTACGTGGCCAAACCCGGTGTCAGCGCGGCCACCATCAATCGGGCGCTCTCCCAGGGACTCCACCTGCTGCTGACGCCGGGGATCTATCACCTCGACGAGACGGTTTGCGTCAGGCGGCCCAACACGGTGGTGCTCGGACTCGGCTACGCCACCCTGATCCCGACCAACGGCGTCACCGCCCTCAAGGTCGCCGACGTCGACGGGGTGCGCCTGGCCGGCTTTCTCATCGACGCCGGGCCGGTCAACTCCCGGACCCTGCTCGAAGTCGGCGAACGCGGCTGCTCAGCCGGCCACAGCGACAACCCGATCACCGTGCAGGACGTGTTCATCCGCATCGGCGGAACCGGCCCCGGCAAGGCGACCACCAGCATGGTGATCAACAGCCGTCACACCATCATCGACCACACCTGGCTCTGGCGCGCCGACCACGGCGACGGCGTGGGCTGGGAGACCAATCGCGGCGACTACGGCATCGTCGTGAACGGCGACGACGTCCTCGCCACCGGCCTGTTCGTCGAGCACTTCAACAAGTACGACACGCAATGGAACGGAGAACGCGGCCGCACCATCTTCTACCAGAACGAGAAGGCGTACGACGCCCCGAACCAGGCGGCCATCCAGAACGGCTCCGCCAACGGCTACGCGGCCTACAGGGTGGCCGACTCGGTGACCACGCACGAGGGATGGGGGCTCGGCAGCTATTGCAACTACAACGTCGACCCGACCATCGTCCAGCACAACGGTTTCGTCGCCCCGAACACACCGGGCGTGAAATTCCACCACCTCCTGGTCGTCTCACTCGGCGGTAACGGCCAGTACGAGCACGTCATCAACGACATCGGCGCCCCGACATCAGGCACATCGACCATCCCGTCCACCGTGGTCTCCTATCCCTGAGCTGTCCGCTCACTGCTCATGCGGCGGTCCACGGCCCCACCTCCTACCTTGTCGACCCGCTCCTCGAACCCCGTGACGAGCAGGTTCTGCTCTGCTGCTCCGTTCCGGCGGCCGATCTCATGGTCGACGAGAGCTGACGGATCGCGTGCCCAAGGACTACAAGGAGGGTGCTGTGAAGGACCGTTGCGTCAACGCACACGAGGTTGAGCTCGCCCCGCAGCCACCGGAAGCGCACGACATCCTCTCGGGATGTCCGGTGGCAGCCGCGAAGATTCTTGGCGAGTTCGGGGGCACCGAAGCCGGAGTGTGGACATTGACGACCGGTGCGGTGTGCGATGTCGAGGCCGACGAGGTCTTCGTCGTATTCGCCGGCGACGCGACCGTGCGATTCGAAACCGGGGACAGCATCGAGCTGACCCCCGGCGTCCTGGTACGCCTGCGGGCGGGGGAGCGGACCGAGTGGGAGGTCCGCTCCCCCCTGCGAAAGGTCTATGCCGCTGTCGGCTGAGACGCCGCTGGGGCGCTGACGGCATAGATGCTGCGCTTGACCACAGGCATGGAGTCTCGAGGGGTCGGAAGCTGCGGCAGCTGAAATCCCATCCGGGACGCGTTCTGGACGCAGGTTGGACACAAGGATCGGAAACGACTGACGAGGACCGAGAATAGAATTCAACAGCAAACAGCGTCTGAGCTGGTGAAACGGCCAGGATGAGCATGAATCGACAAGGGTCGCCAAGATCCTCAAAGGACTCATAATCCGTCGGCCGTGGGTTCGAGTCCCACCCGCCCTACCACTCGCTATGCCTGGAAAATCGATCTGACCAGCAACTATGCAGGTAGGGCAGCGAGTGTGAGCCATGCTGGTAGCGCGTCTCGATGCGAGTTTTCATGATCGAAAGGACAGATTCGAAACACCGATTCCAGTCAAGTCGGCCATGGGCTCCATGGGGTCATTCGTGTCGGGATGCAGCAGACCCAGCTGATCCGTCCTGCGTCGGGAAGCAACCCAATCGAAGCCCCTCGGCACCCAGCGCACCCTTGAGCGATCGTTGCGATCGGTGGCCGTATTCGATGTTGGCGATGTATCTTGGATGCATACATTGTGGATGTTGGAGGGTGTCCGGTGTCCGTCACGCAGATTGATCTCGACGACGAGGCGCTGGCCGAGGCCATGCGGCTCATGGGTGCCACGACGAAGAAGGAGACCGTCAACGCGGCTCTGCGGGACTACGTGGCACGGATCAAGCGGCTTGAGGCTGCCGAGAAGCTGGCCGCGCGGGGCGCACGGGGTGAGTTCGAGCAGGCGTCGGCGGCGCATGAGGCGCAGAAGCGTGTGCGGCGAGCGGCCTTCGAATGATCACTTACTTGCTGGACACCTCCGCCCTCTGGCATCTGTTCCGCATCCCGGGTGCGTTGCGGCCCTGGGAAGGGCACATTGCTGCGGGGGTGTTCCACATCTGCGAGCCGACGCGAACCGAGTTTCTCTACTCGGCGACCGGTCCCGCTCACCGGGATGAGCTTGCGGAGGAGTTGGATGCTCTCTGCCTGCTCTCGCCGGTTCCGAAGAACGCCTGGCGCTGGGTCGAGACCGCCCAGTACAAGCTCACGCAACAAGGTCAGCATCGGGCGGCGGGAGCGATCGACCTGCTGGTGTGCGCGACCGCGGTGCACTACGGGCACACCGTGCTCCACGTGGACAACGACTTCGCAACGGTCGCCGGGGTCCTCAAGGAGGTCGAGCAACGCGACGTGCGGACCTGACACTGCGACGGCAGTCAGCCCGCAGTAGGCTGCAGCAGCTCTTGGCCTGCCGCCAAGTTCTCGGCGCTGCGCTTGGCGGTTGCTGCCGTAGACCTGCCACCCTGGCAGGGGGCTGTCACCATGGGCGTCAACGGAGCCGCCACGACCTGTCCTCGGAGTGTCGGTCGTCCTTGGAGGTCGGGAACGCGCCGCTCTCGGGTGCAGCAGCCATGCGATCGAGCCTACGAGGTGACCCGTCGAGAGTCTCCGAGGCGGTCGGCTGCCGATGACGCGTCGGTGTTGCGCAGGGCTAGCTCCGCGACCGCCTGCGCGTCGAGTGTCCGGCCGGCGTCCACCGCTTCCTCGTGGGCGTCTTCTCCCAGCACGGCCCGTGCCGACCCCTCGGCCGCGGCCCGCAGGCTCTGGTCGGGGTGGTAGTACGCGTAGACGTCGGCGCCGACCGTCTCGCGGAGGCCTGTCGCGGCCCCGAGCAGAGTGGCGACGCGGATGTGGTTGCCTTCCTGCGATTCGATGACCGCCAGCGTCTCGACGAAATAGGCGAGGTTGGCCAGGTCGCGGGTCTCCTGGGAGAGGGCGATGCCCTCCTCGACGTGCCGGCGGGCGAGGGGATGATCGCCGAGGGCGAGGGCGGCCTGAGAGAGGTTGTAGAGGGCGACGTACGTCGACAGCCGGTCGCCTCGGGCGCGGGCGAGGCGGAGGCCGCGTTCGATCTCGGGTACGGCGGTCGCGGGTGCGCCGCGGAGTAGGTGCACCGTGCCGAGCCAGACGTGGGCGAGGGATGCGGTCCAGGGCGAGCCGCGGTCCTGGAGGGCGAAGTCGAGGGCGGCGTGGAAGCGGTCCTCGGCGGCATCGAGGTCGCCGTCGGCGAGAGCGGAGAGGCCGGTGCCGGCGCGGGCCTTGCTGCGGACCTCGGGGTCGTCCTGACCGGCTGCGATGCGGTCGGCCTCGGCCCAGCACGAGGCGGCCGTGGCATGGTCGCCGGCGGCGTACGACATCGTGGCACCGGCCAGGTGGACACGACTGCGTTCCCAGGGCGGGAGGTCGGTGGTCAGGCACCGGTCGGCGAGGCGACGGCCGACGCTGAGCTGGCCGCGCAACCACCAGTAGAGCCACATGAACCAGGTGATACGGGCGGCGGTGCGGGGGTCACCGGCGTCGAGGGAGCGGTCGACGGCGACGAGGATGTTGGCCTCCTCCTCTTCGATCCGGGCAAGCCAGTCCACCTGGTCCGCGCGCTCGTAGCCGGTGGCCGCCTGCTCGGCGAGGTCGAGGTAGACGCGGGCGTGGGTGCGCCCGATGCGGGCGGCGCGGTCGCCGACGAGGAGGCTGCGGGCGTACTGCGCGATGGGTTCGAGCATGTCGAAACGGTCGCTGCGGGCGCGCACCAGGGAGTGCTCGACGAGCTCATGGAGGATTCCGAGTGCGTCTCCGGCGGCGATCTCGTCGCCGGCCTCCGCCACGGCCTCTATCGCTTCGAGTGTGGCACCGCCGCGGAACGCCCCGAGCAGCGTGAAGAGGCGCTGCTGACCGGGATCGAGCAGGCCGTAGCTCCAGTCGAGGGTGGCCCGCATGGTGCGTTGCCGCTCGGGCAGATCGCGGGCTCCCGACGTCGTGCCGGCCGCCTCCAGCCGGTTGAGGAGGGCGGTCGGAGACAGCAACCGTAGCTGTGCGGTGGCGAGTTCGATGGCCAGGGGCAGGCCGGCGAGGCGGTGGCAGAGCTCGGCGGTAGCCGGCACGTCGTCCGCGGACGGTCGTGCTCCGACCGACCGTGCCCGGTCCAGTGCCAGGGCACCGGCGGGGTGGGCGCGGAGCTCGTCGACCGTCCTGGCGTCGCGGGCCGGCAGGCCGAGGGGCTCCACGACGTACTCGCACTCGGCCCTCACCCGCAGTGGCGAGCGGCTCGAGACCAGCACGGTGAGCTCCGGGCACAGCGCGGTGAGCTGCCCGACCCGGACGGCCGCGCTGAGCAGGTGCTCGAAGTTGTCGAGCAGCAGTAGGAGTCGCGATGTCCGCAGATGCGCGGCCACCAGGTCGTAGGCGCCTGGGCCATCGACACCGGCGAGTCCCAGCGCGCGCCCGATCGTGGCCATGAGCGCGGAGGCGTCGGCGAGGGGCGCGAGGGAGACCTGCAGGACACCGTCCGGGAATTCCCCGGCGAGTACGTCCGACACCGCGGCGGCCAGCCGGGTCTTGCCGACCCCGCCGGGTCCGGTGAGCGTGACCAGGCGGGCTCCGGAGCGTACGAGGTCGGCGACGGCGGCGATGTCGTCGTCGCGGCCGAACAAGGGAGTTGGCGGGATCACCAGGCCCGACGGCCTGCTCACGCTCGCCACGCTTGTCACGGGTTCAGCGGCGGACCGGCGGCGGGGGACCGCGGCGAGGAGCGCGGCCCGGTCGCCCTCACAGGCGCCGAGGGCGTCGGCAAGGGCGCGGACGGTGTGCGGGTACGGGCGCGTCCGGGTTCCCCGTTCCAGCGAACTGATGGCGTGTGGGGTCAGGTCGGCGCGCTCGGCGAGCTCCTGCTGGGTGAGTCCGGCGCGTTCGCGGAGGGTGCGCAGGAGGCCGCCGAAGGTCCGCATCGGTCTTCTCCTCGTCCCCCGGGCACGGATGGCGCGTAACTGATGGCGCATAAGTGTCCTACACGGACGCTCAACTGTGCGAGCAGTGTGCGAGTGCTGCCCGTGGTCTGTTGCGCGCGCGGCCATGAGGCTGGGTGCCATGACAGCAACCGCTTGGCTCCCGGAGGGGTGGGACCACCCCCTCCGGGTGCCGCTGAAAACAGGCCACCACCTGCGCCCGATTCGCGCCACCGACGTCGATCTGGACATGCAGGCGGTGATGGGCTCACAGGAGCGGCTCTGGTCGCTGTACGGCGAGGCCTGGGGGTGGCCTCCCGCGACGATGACCGCCGAGCAGGACCGCGAGGACCTGGCCCGGCACGAGGCGGAGACGGAGCGGCACGAGTCGTTCAACTACGCGCTCTTCGACAACGGCGAGACCGAGTTGCTCGGCTGCGTCTACATCGACCCGCCGATCCACGACGGGACGGACGCCGAGATCTCGTGGTGGGTCGTCGACTGGCTCGTGGGCGGACCGATCGAGGCGGCCCTCGACGAGCTCGTACCGCGCTGGATCGCCTCGGACTGGCCCCTCACCAACCCGCACTACACGCACCGCCCGAACCAAGGAGATCCGGCATGAGAAGAACGTCCGTCACGACCTGCGGCGCCGCGCTGGCGCTCGCACTGCTCGCGGTCACCGCCCCCTCGGCCACCGCGGACCCACACGAGGTGGTGGTGGAGAATCCCGAGCCGACGGCGTCGTGCGACGGGACCACCACGGACGACTCCCTGATCGAGTTCCATCTCGTGACGAACGCCGAGGGGCAGGTGACGGAGAGCTACCTCCAGATCATCGAGGCCGGCTGGGGCGAGCACCTGGCCAAGGGCGTTCCCCTTGAAACCACCTTCGCCGACGGCAAGGTCGACGCCGCCTTCGAGCTCGTGGACCCGTCGGGCGATTCGGTGGGGACCGCTCGCTTCGTCGGCACCTACACCGTCGGGGAAACGGTGACGACGAAGGACCGCTGGCGCTCGAACAACACCCAGTGGCACTCCGAGCACTCCTTCACCCCGTACTCCCTCACCTGGTCGAGCGTGGAGCTCGGAGGCTGGCAGGTCGGGAACCTGGACTGCACCGCGTGGGCCAGCGAGGGCACCACCTCCTTCACCGCTCCGCATCGCGGTGTGGCCTCCGGCGCCTACTGGAACCTCTCGCCGGAGTGCCGCACCGAGGAGATCCGGTTCCTCGATGTCGTGACGATCGAAAACGACACGTTCCTGCTGGTCGACACCCCCGACGCGCGGGCGGTGGTGGCTGTCTCGGGCGACGGCGCGCAGACCGGCACGGTCGACTGGTACGACCTCGAGGACGAGCCGCTGGGCACTGGGTCCGCCTCGGTCACATGGCAGCAACTGAGCCCGCGCAAGGCCAACGCGGCGTCGCCGACCCAGGCGTCCAACCGCGTCACGCACACCACCGCGTACCAGCTCGCCTTCGACCTGGAGCGCGTGGACGGCGGGCGCCTCGCCAACACGTGCGGCGTCGACTTCGTCGAGTGGCGCCAGATCGGTGGCATCGAGGAGTGACGGCATTACGACGACAAGCCCGCCCCGGCAGGGGCGGGCTTCTCGTCGTCAACGCGTCCACCCACGTACGGCGGGCGGTCGTGGTCGCCGGCTCCGTCTCACGAGCGACGGCCGGATCGACCCTCGCGCCGACCTGGACGGACGCAGGCTGCCGCAGGTCTGGAGTACGTCTGGATGACGCTCAGGGGTCGAACAGGGGCCACAAGGACAGGCACGGATCGACGAGGACCGTACCGGGCCGACATTGATTGGTGCCTCTGACCTGGGAATTGGTTGGGGTGGGCGTCAGGCGTCGTTGTCCGCCGTGCCAGGGCAGGGTGCGAGGCAGATCAGGGAGAACGTCTGGCCTGCAATAACGGCCAAAGAGGCTCCGCCCCAGTGTGAGGGGCGGAGCCTCTGCGTGTGGGAAAGGGGATCCGCTGCGCGCGCATTCGGCCCCCCCGCTTCCGAGCTGGCGAGATCGTCCCGCACGGTATCGGTCTGGCCCCTGGGGCCTCATTGAGGCCGCGTTGAGGCCACAAGGACAGGCACATACTGACAAGGGCTGCGAAGCATCAGTAGAGGTTCACGGCCCTGACCTGAAAAAACGCCAAGAACGAGCGAAGGAGCGCAAGGACCGCCAAGATCTCCAACAGACTCATAATCCGTCGGCCGTGGGTTCGAGTCCCACCCGCCCCACTTCAGCAGGTATCTGACCTGCGGAAACGTTCATTTTGTCCTGTCGGATCGTCAACTTTGCCTGAACGAAGAATGAATCCGCTGCGCGTGAGTTCGGCCCCGCTGCGGTCGGTGTTGGTTCACATCGCTTTGACCTGCGCAGATGTTGTGTTCCGGTGCTGGTGCAGGTTTCTGCGGGTGGCGTGTACGAGGCCTTGGCGCCGGATTCTGGACGCTGGCTGGACACGAGGATTCGGAAAGTGCTCTCCGGCGATCTTGGAGTAGGCCCCCACGCCGGGACCGGAGGGTCGGGAAGGTCCGCGCGCTGGTGTTGCGCCTCGTGGCGGAGAATCCGTCGTGGGGGTACCTGCGGGTGCACGGGGAACTGCCCACCCTCGGGGTCAAGGTCGCCGCGTCGACGGTCTTGGGAGATCCTGCGTGAGGCGGGGATCGATCCGGCCCCGGAGCGGGCGCCACCGCCTGGGCGCGGTTCCTGCGCTCGCAGGCCGAGGCGCTGCTGACCGCGGACTTCCTCGGAACGATCACGCTGACCGGCACCCCGCATGTACGTCCTCACGGTCATCGACCATGCCGGCCGCAGCATCCGGGTCCTCGGTGCGACCGCGCATCCGAACGCGGCGTGGGTGACCCAGACGCCCGTAACCTGGTGATGGACCTCGAGAGGCGGGATGCCGGGTGAAGTACCTGATGCGCGACCGGGACGGAAAATACCCGGCTCTGTTCGACGCGGTCCTCGCCGACGCCGCTATCAACGTTGTGCTCAGCGGCGTCCGGATGCCCCGGATGAACGCGGTGATGGAGCGGTGGGTGCGGACCTGCCGCCGCGAACGGCGCGACCGCACTTTGATCTTCAACCAACGGCACCTGCTGTACGCGCTACGCGAGTACGAGGTCTTCTAGGAATGAAGCGCGATCTGCTCGTGCCGTGCAGAGATCCGATAGTCGCGCGGTGACAGGCCATAGGTGGCTTTGAAGGTGCGGGCGAAGTGCGAGGCGTCCAGCAGGCCCCAGCGGGCGGCGATGGCGCTGACTGCCATGGTGCCGAATTTGGGGTCAGTCAGGTCGAGGCGGCAGCGTTCGAGTCGCCGGTTACGGATCCAGCCTGCCACGGTGTCGCCTTGACTTTCAAAGATCTTCTGAAGGTAACGCACGGAGATGTGGTGCGCTGACGCTATCGTCGCCGAGCAGAGAACCGGGTCGTCCAGCCGCGCGTCGATGAAAGCCTTGACACGCAGGATCAGCGCGTGCCGGTGCGCCTCTGCCGGCACGACCGCCTCGCAGTCCAGCTGTTCGCTGAAGGTCGCGGCGAGCAGATGCAGCACGGCATCGGCCAGGTGCACGGTCGCAGTGGTGTCGTCGCCCTCCATTTGCCCGGCCAGACCGACGAGGAACGGTGAAACCAGCGCGCCCGTGCCGCGCCGGCCGGAGACCCGGCGCGCCGTCAGGCCCGCGACATCGGAGGGTTTGAGGCTCAGCAGGGCGCGCGGGAACATCACCACGAGCATCTGGAAGTCCTGCTCGAAGGTGAGTGAGTACGGCCGGGTGGTGTCGTAGATCGCGAAATCACCCGGGGTGAGCGCCGCCTCGCGCCCGTCTTGATCGACCACGCAGTAGCCGCGCACCTGCATGCCGAGCTTGTAGTATTCAGGGTCGTCGCGGCGGATGGCACGGGTCGTCCGGTCGACTCGTACGGCTCCGCCGCTGACCTGACTCAGTTGCACCTGCCCGAGGTCGCGGGATACCAGGTCGCCGCCGAAGGCTCGGTCGGTGAGCGCGCTGGCCTCGAGTGGGACGAAGGTCGACGAGACCGCGTCGCGCCAGCAGTCGAACGGCTGGGCGGCGAGTACACGGTCGCGATGGGTCAAGTCGGCCATGATTGTCCTCCCTCGGTCGTGGGCGCAGGCTCCGCCGGGCGTCGAGACTGCGCCCTCAGGTGGTCATGGCACAAGCCCTCAACCGACCGATCATGCGTAGTTGTCTTTGGGGCGGTCGTCGACGATGCGCCGGGCCTTGCCGATCGAGCGTTCGAGGCCGGTCGGTGGCACGACTTCGACCCGTACAGAGACGCCGACGTTGTGTTTGACCAGTTCTCCGAGCTGGCGTTCGATAGTTTCCCGCTCGGTGTCGGCGAGGTCCTCGGTGCGTGACTCGACCCGGACCGTCATCTCGTCGAGACGGCCAGGCCGGTCCAGCACGCACTGGTAGTGTGGCGCCAGGCCGGGCACGCGCAGGATCAGCTCCTCTATCTGGGTCGGAAACACGTTGACCCCCCGCAAGATCATCATGTCGTCGCTGCGGCCGGTGACCTTCTCCATCCTCCGCATGGTGCGCGCCGTGCCGGGCAGGAGCCGGGTCAGGTCGCGCGTGCGGTACCGGATTACCGGCATGGCCTCCTTGGTCAGCGAGGTGAACACCAGTTCACCGGGCTCGCCGTCGGCAAGGACGCTCTCGAGCGACGGATCGATGATCTCCGGGTAGAAGTGGTCCTCCCAGATGTGCAGGCCGTCCTTGGTCTCGACGCACTCCTGGCTGACGCCAGGGCCGATCACCTCGGACAGGCCGTAGATATCGACGGCGTGCAAGTCCAGGCGTTTCTCCGCCTCCTGGCGCATATCCTCGGTCCACGGCTCGGCACCGAAGATGCCGATCTTGAGGCTGGTGCTCTTCGGGTCGATGCCCTGGCGTTCGAACTCGTCGAGGATGGTCAGCATGTAGGACGGGGTGACCATGATGATGTCCGGCTCGAAGTCGGCGATCAGACGAACCTGGCGTTCGGTCATGCCGCCGGAGACCGGGATGACGGCACAGCCCAGCCGCTCGGCGCCGTAGTGCGCGCCGAGCCCGCCGGTGAACAGGCCATATCCGTACGCCACGTGCACGCGGTGACCGGGACGGCCGCCGGCTGCGCGAATGGATCGGGCCATCACGTCGGCCCAGATGTCGATGTCGCGCTGGGTGTAGCCGACAACGGTGGGCCGGCCGGTGGTGCCGCTCGAGGCGTGGATCCGGGCGATACGCTCCCGAGGCACGGCGAACATGCCGAACGGGTAGTTCTCCCGCAGGTCCTGTTTCGTCGTGTACGGGAACCGCGCCAGACTCTCCAGCGAGCGGCACTCATCCGGGTGCACGCCGGCCGCGTCGAACTTGCGGCGATAGAACGGGACGTTCTCGTACGCGTGCCGCAGCGTCCACTGCAACCGTTGCAGTTGCAGCGCACGCAGTTCATCGAGGGAGGCCGTCTCGATCGGGTCGAGGTCCTCGGGGCGGGGAGTCAGGTCGAGCACATCAATATCCTTTCCGGCCATCGTTCAGAGGACGACGGTGACGACCTTCTCCTCAGTGTTGGCCAGGATTCCGCTCCAGCCGAGCTCCCGGCCGATGCCGCTGGATTTCATCCCGCCCCAGGGCAGTGCCGGATCGATCGCAGCCCAGCCGTTGACCCAGACGGCACCGGCGCGGACGCCCCGCGCGAGGGTGTGTGCGTGGGCGACGTCGCGGGTCCAGATCGTCGCGGCCAGGCCGTACCGGGTGTCGTTGGCCAGGCGGACGGCCTCGGCAGGGTCGTCGAACGGAATGACGGCGCCGACCGGTCCGAAGATCTCGTCCTGGGCGATGGTCATGCCGTTGCCCACGTCGGCAAAGATCGTTGGCTCGACGAAGAAGCCGGGCAGGTCAGGGCGTCCGCCACCCGCCACGAGACGGGCTCCATCACGACGGCCAGTGTCGATGTAGGCGAGCACCCTGTCCCTCTGCGCAGCGTTGACCAGCGCGCCCATCGTGGTCTTGGGGTCGAACGGGTCGCCGAGCACCTGAGAGCGGGCGGCGCAGGCGAGGGCCTCGACCACTTCGTCGTACCGGGACAGGTGGACCAGGATCCGACTGCCGGCGGCGCAGACCTCACCCTGGTTGAAGAACAGCCCGAGGGCGGTGCCACCGACGGCCGCCTCGATGTCAGCGTCGGCCAGGATGATCTGTGGCGACTTTCCGCCGAGTTCCAGGGTGACGCGTTTGAACGTCTGCGCGGCGCGGATCTGGATCTGCTTGCCGACCTCGGGACTACCCGTGAAGCTGATCTTGTCGACGCCGGGGTGGTCGACGAGGGCCGCGCCAGCGATGTCACCCAGCCCCGGCACGACATTGACCACACCGGCCGGGAAACCCGCCTCCTCGACGAGTTTCGCCAGATGCAAGATCGACAGCGGCGCGTCTTCCGAAGGCTTGACCACGACGGTGTTCCCGGCGGCCAGAGCCGGTCCGAGCTTCCAGGCCGCGATCATCAACGGGGTGTTCCACGGGATGATCGCTCCGACTACACCGACCGGCTCCCGCACCGTGTAGGACAGCGTCGGGCGGCCGAAGTACCCGGCAGTGGGGATGACATCACCGGTAATCTTGTCGGCCCAGCCGGCGAAATGCCGGAAGGTGGCGACGGCGTTCGGAACGTCCAGCATGCCGGGCTGCCCGACCGGCTTGCCGATGTCCAGAGCCTCCAGCCGGGTGAAGACATCGGTGTCTCGTTCGATGAGGCCGGCGAGGCGTCCCAACAGGCGGCCGCGGGCAGCGCCCGGCAACGCGCCCCACTCCCCGTCGAGTTGAGCGCGCGCAGCCCGTACGCCCGAATCGATGTCCTCGATGTCGCCGGCGGCGATGTCGGCCAGGTGCCGCCCGGTGGCCGGGTTGAGGTCGGCGAACGTGCCTGCGCCGCCGCTGCGCCAGGCGCCGTCGATGAACAGTTCGGTGGTCAGCGGCAGGGTCTCTGGGTCGGCGGTAGCGGTCATGATCAGGCCTCCAAGCTGGTCGAGAGCAAGTCGGCAGCCTTCTCGCCGACCATGATCGTCGGGGCGTTGGTGTTGCCCGACGGAACAAACGGGAAGATCGAGGCGTCGGCGACGCGCAGGCCCCGCACTCCGCGGACCCGCAGCGCCGGGTCGACCACCGCGTCGTCGTCAACTCCCATCCGGCAGGTGCCGACCTGGTGGTGGTAGGTGCCAACCGAGCGGCGTACGTACTCGCGCAGGTCATCGCGGGTGCGGGCCTGCGGGCCGGGGGCGGCCTCAACCTTGCGCCACTCGTCGAACGCGGCGTCCCCGCCAATCTCCCGGCAGATCTCGACGGCGTCGACGAGGGCTTCCAGGTCGTACTCGTCGGAAAGGATGTTCGGGTCGCACAGGGGCGCGGCGGCAGGATCGGCGGATTGCAGGCGCAGGGTGCCGCGCGAGCGCGGACGCACGATGCCGGGCGCGACGGTATAGCCGTGCTCGGGCATCTCGTAGCCCTCGGCGGGATACACGAGGTGCAGAAAGAGCGGCTGCAGGTCCGGACCGGGCCCGTCGTTGCGTTTGCTGTCGGTGTACAGCTGCGCCTCGAGCAGATTGTTGCGGCCGGCCGGCAGTTCGCGGGTGGACTCGTACACGTTGCTGACCAGCAGGTGGTCGTGCAGGTTCTCACCCACGCCCGGCAGATCGACACGGACGTCGACGCCGACCTCGCGCAGATGGGTCTTGGGGCCGATGCCGCTGAGCAGCAGGACCTTGGGTGACCCGATCGCGCCGGCGCACAGGATGACCTCGGCGCGCGCCGACGCCATCTCGGTGGTCCCGCCGATGGAATACTCGACCCCGGTGGCCCGATCGCCGTCCAGCAGAACCCGGTGTACCAGCGCGCCGGTCGTCACGGTCAGCAACGGGTTGTCCAGCACCGGCAGCACGAACGACTGCCAGGCGCTCATCCGCCGCCCGTCCCGGACAGTCATGTGGTTGTAGCCGACCCCAACCATATTCTCGGCGTTGAAGTCATCGGTGGGCTGGTGGCCCAGCGAACGCGCGGCCGCGACGAATGCTTCGGCCGCCGGGTGCGGCGCGCCGATCCGGGTCACGGGCAGCGGGCCGCCTGCGCCGTGCCATGGGGAGGCGCCGTCGACGTGGTCCTCGGAGCGGCGGAACAGCGGCAGGACACTGTCCCAGTCCCAGCCCTCGCAACCAGCCGCGGCGTATCCGTCGTAGTCGCTGCGATGGCCCCGGATGTAGATCATCCCGTTCAGCGAGCTGGAGCCGCCGAGAACTCGTCCGCGCGGCCAGAACAAGGAGCGGTTGTTGGCATGCCGCTGCGGCGTGGTCATCACCGCCCAGTCCAGCGGTCCGCCCAGCAGTGCAGGCCAGCCCTGCGGGCTGTGCACCTCCGCGGCCTCGTCGACCGGTCCGGCTTCGATGACGTGGACCGAGCGGCCCTGGTCGAGGAGCCTGCGGGTGATCACGCTCCCAGCCGATCCTGCTCCGACAACGACATAGTCGTGATTGATGGTCTGGTCAGGCATCGGGACCTCCTGGTTGCAGCTGCCCTGACGATGCCGTTTCACAAATGTTTCCGTCTTGCGTCAACGCGCACGCTCTCTGCGACACATGCGCCCTCGAGTCACCGCTGTCGTTGCCACGGCTGCCGGAGCCGACCGCCCGGGACGTGGTGTTCGGAGTGGCGTGCCTTGACGCCGGAGGCCGGATTCTGGCCCGGTCGACCGTGGCAAGCCTGCAGTGGTCACTTGGCGACCAGATCCGGTTCACCATCCGCGACGGCCTGATCGTCGCCATGACCGACCCGGTGGGGGAGCGGGACCTAGGGGAGCACGGCCTCGTTCGGTTGCCGGTCGCGGTGCGCCGCGCCTGCCGACTGCAGACTGGAGATCGGATTCTGCTCGCTGCCCTACCCGCCCGGCAGCGGCTGATCATCCACCCGCCGGCGACCCTCGCCCGGCTGACCGCAGCCGTGCACGAGAGCGTGGCGGGCGGTGAGGGCCGATGACGGCGTCTCCGGAGGTATCTTGCCGCGGCGCGACTGGTGCTCGCCCAGATGGGCCTCAGCGCGGTCGGACGACGAAGACCGCGAAGGCTCGGTGAGCCTCGGGCCAGGCTCGTACAGAACGACTGCACAGATCGATCCGGTGCGCGGCCTGCTGCCCACTGCCGCCGCGTAGCAGTCTCGGTCGCCTGGGCCGCCGGGGCGAGGGGTGCGGCAAGCAGGAGCGCGGCTCCGGCCCGGCACCGGCCCCCGTCCGATGGGGATCGACGGCGACCGGCGGACCGGTGATGCGGAAGACCTCCGACCTCGACCTGGACGGCCTGCTCACCACGCCTCTCGACTACACCGACCCGTCGCAGCCGCCGACGCGCACCGTCTCCATCTCCCGAGCGGACGCCGACACACCGGGCGGTCTCAAGCTGGGCAAGACCTTCGAGGGCCCCAGCGGCAAGGGCTACACCTTCAAGTGAGCCCTGCCCCCGACCCACGGAGCGAGCAGAGTTCCCAGCTCTCCGTCTCCGACCACCGGCCCGGCGGAGCGCGCGGGGGCTGCCTGGGTGGGCAGGGGCCCGGGCCGGGTGCCGGGAAACGGCCCGTTCTGGGAACGGCCCATCCGTGGGGGCGGGTGCACGTGCAGGGAATGTGGACCGCTCGTCGGTGGGGTGTCGCCGCGACACCATCACCGGGCGAGTGGTTTGGTGAGCGGCTTGGCGCCCGTCCGTGCGAGCGGGCGGGCTCTACTGTCTGACGTCGATCGTGCGGACCGGCTGCCCTGTCGTACGGGCGATGGTCTCGAAGTCGCGGTCGTAGTGGAGCAGGGTCAGTCCGGCTTCTTCCGCGGCGGCGGCCACCAGGAGATCGACGGGGCCTGCGCTGCGATGCTCCCCTTTGGCGGTCAGTTGCTCCTGGACAGTGCGGGAGCGGCGGTAGACGCCGTCCGGCATGGGGCACCACGTGTAGTGGGCGTCGAGTGCCGCCTTCAAGCGGGCGCGGTCCGTGGTCGAACGGGCCGAGTAGAGGACTTCCAGTTCGGTGAGGTCGCAGATCGCGACGAGGCCGGCGCCGATCCTGTCGTCCCATTCGGCCGTGTTCTGGCGGAGCAGGACGCGGGCGAGGGCGGATGTGTCGATGAGGTAGTCGGCGATGGTCACTCGCCCGCTCCGGTGTCGCGGTCGTCGGTTGCCGAGCCCGTGGGGCGGTACGCGCGCTTGTCCAGCAGCAGATTCATGTCGAGAGCGCCGTCGGCCGCCAGTTCACGGGCTTCCTCGAGCGCGCGCAGCCGCCGATAGCGGGCCGTGACTTCTCGCAGCGCGGTGTTGATGGTGTCGCGCTTGGTGGCGGTGCCGAGCTCCTTGGCCGCCGCCTCCAGTGCTTCGTCGTCGAGATCGATGACCGTCCGACTCACGATGACCTCCTCCGCCCGGATGTATCAATTAGAGTGTATCAATATACAAGATCCTTTGTGTATTGCTGCCGGTGGAAGGGGAATCCGCTGCGGACGGGTTCGAGGCTCCTCTCCGAGCTGGAACCAGGAGCCCCGTCCCCTTGTCCCTCCAGGACGCATTCGGGACGAGGGCCGCCAAGTTCCTCGAAGGGCTCAATCTGGACCGCGCAGGCCGACTTCCAGGCAGATCTCCTCTTCCACCCCGCCAGGCCGAGCTGGTCCCGGGGCTGCCGGAGAGAATCCGCCGTTTCAAGGAGGCGGTCGACAAGATCCGATCTACCGCGTGCTGCTCGGCTTCTACGCCGTCGCCGCCAACCCGCGCGTCCGCGACGCCCTGGGGCACTATGGCGAGTCGTTCACCGAGGGGATGTCCGGCGATCCAACGCAGGTGGAAGCCGTCGAGCAGGGCGGTGATGGTGGTGGCGAGGTGTTCGACCGTGTAGGGCGCGCGCCCGCGTAGCCCGTAGGCGTCCAGCAGCGTCTGGTACGCCTCGCTGGCGGCCTCCCTCGCCACTCGGGCCGCCTTGACGGTGTTCGACCAGTTCAACGAACCGGTGTAGGTGGGCGCGCACGTCCATGCGTCGATGAACTCGCCGAAGGCCGCCCGGCAACGTCGCGGCGGACGCCTTTGTTGCCGGAGACGTCGAGAGGCGCCGGAACCGGCGCCTCTCCCAGTTGGTCACGAGTCTTGGCATAAGGTGCGGTCGAGTTGATGTTCGGATCGTTCATCCATAGTGATCAAAGGGCAGATCAATCATGCCGTTCACGGTGCCTCAGGCGGTGATACGCCGAACCGAACGTTGGCTTGTCCGGCGAGGTGCACCCACGATGATCGAGGGGTACGGCTTCGTCGATCACGCGCTCCCCCGAATGCTGCCGTCGCTGGCCGTCGTGGCGCTGGCCAGCCTGGCCTGGCTCGTCCCGCTCAGATCCGCAGGCTCGCACGGGTGGATCCTCCTCGGTGGCGTCGCCGTGATGACGCTGGCCGCGTGGGGCGCAAGTACCGTCCTCGTCCAGCGGCTTCCCCGTTTCTCGCACAGGACCGCCATCGCGATCCTCGCCGCGTACGCCACGATGCCCGTCGCAGTACCTCTGTTGCAGCTCGCCGTCGACGGAGCCGTCACACCGCCGGGCGGCAACGTGGTCGGGCTGCTGGGTTTCGTGATCTTCTTCGCCGCCGCCTTCGTCGCCACACTTCTGGCCACCACGTACGGTCTCGGCACACTGCTACGCCGGGCGGTCCGCCACTCGGCCTTCGACCTGCGCAACAGCGTGCACCTGCTGGGCCGGGCGCTGCCCGCGTTGCTCTTCGTCACGCTCTTCCTGTTCTTCACCGGCGAGTTGTGGCAGGCCATGAACCGGCTGGCGTGGTGGCGGGTCGTGCTCGTCGTCGTGCTGTTCGCCGCGATCACCGTGCTTGCCGCCGCTGCCCGCCTGCGCGACGAGATCGGCCGGGTCGAGCAGGACCTCAGCCGGTCCACGCTCGCGGCGGCGTGCCGGGGCACTCCCTTGGCCGATGTGCCGGTCGAGCGGCTGGCGCCCGACGGTCAACTGCCTGCGATGCCGTTGACCCCACGGCAGGAACGCAACCTGCTGCTGATGCTGGCCAGCCGCCAGCTCGTGCAGGCGGCGGTGGTCGGCCTGGCGCTGTTCACCTTCTTCCTCGCCCTGGGCGTGCTGGTGGTCACGCCCGAGACAGCGGAACAGTGGATCGGCGAGAAAGCACAGAGGTCTGCCCTTTTCCCCGTGATCCCCGTCGCGATGTTGCGGAACGCCACGCTCTTGGCTGCGTTCGGCAGCATGTATTTCGCGGTCACTTCGATGACGGACGCGGACCATCGACAGCGGTTCTTCGCGCCGATCATCGACGAGATCGAGCACGTGCTCACGGTGCACGCGGTGTACCTGGCCGTGCGCGAGCGGGCCCCAGCCGCGCCCCAGGGCCCGGGCATCGGATGACCTCTGGGCCGGCCAGGGGCATCACTCAGCACAGGACTGTCCTGCGATGACGTCTTCCGAGGGCGCGATGCAGGATCACCCACGGAACCGCAGCGGCGATCCGTATGAGAGGCGCAAAGAACAGCAAAGTCATGCCGTTGGCTCCTGCGCTGCTGCCGATGTCACAAGCAGCCCATGCCCTCCCGATCGCAGCGACGGTCACCACTGCGGTCAGCCCACTGAAGAGGACACCGAAGCCAATTCCGCTG
This sequence comes from Streptomyces sp. NPDC030840, assembly GCF_055572015.1. NCBI lineage: Bacteria > Bacillati > Actinomycetota > Actinomycetes > Kitasatosporales > Streptomycetaceae > Streptomyces > Streptomyces sp. NPDC030840. The sequence goes on from NZ_JBVIEE010000001.1 coordinate 622,536, forward strand.
AACCAGCGGTTCGGAGGACTCGGCGGCTCTGCTTCCACGATCATCTCTCCCGCCTCGGCCTGGATGCGGAGAGCACCAACGCTCTGAAGCAGCCCGCTGGGCCCTGGCCTGCCCTGACACCGGTCAGTCGTTCTTGGGCTTCCGGAAGCCGTCTCCAGCAGATGAGGCTGCAGGCGAGGGAGACGAAGGCGTCGTGGAGTTTGCCCAGGCCCTCGATGTGCGGGCCGCCCTTGCGGGAGATGACCGGCAGGATCCTGCGCTTGCGCAGTTCTTCGCGGTGGGGTCGAGTTGTAGCCCTTTTCGACCACCGGTGTCGCGGCGGGTTGGAATGGAAACCCGCTGCTCGCAGTTTCGGAGCCCGGCTCTCAGCTGCAAGGACGGACTCTGCCGCGGCTGAATTCGTCCATCCGGGACGCGTGCTGGACGCAGGTTGGACACAAGGATCGGAAAAGACTGGCAAGGGCCGAGAAGGGCTGAGGCGCCAGACCTCGTATGACCTGGGAAAACGACCAGGACGAGCATGGATCGACAAGGGTCACCAAGATCCTCAAAGGACTCATAATCCGTCGGTCGTGGGTTCGAGTCCCACCCGCCCCGGGGCGCCAAAGGACGCGGTGGGCACCAGCCGCCCCGCATGGGGGCGAAGGACATCGTGGCGTTGTCGCCTCCCCAGCACTGGTCCCCGGATGCCTTGAGGACCTTGTTGCCGCCGCTGTCCAGGAGCGTGCCTCGCTTGCGGGGCAGCGTGGCCGGCCGCGTCGTGCCGCCGCGGTCTCGGCCGACTCATCGCCGCGTCGGTACCCCGGGTTCGGCGAGCCCTTCTGTGACGGCCCTGCTCGGAGCCGAAGAAGGCCGTCAGCAAGCTGACGGCCCTCAACGAGCGATCGAGGCTAGCTGCGCAGGCTCCACTTCTGGCTGGAGCCGCCCCAGCAGTCCCACAGCTGGAGCTTCGTGCCGTTCGCGGTACCGAGACCAGCGGCCTCCAGGCACAACCCTGACAGGGCATTGGTGATCGTGCCGTCGGCGTTGACGGTCCACTGCTGGTTCACATTCCCTGTGCAGTCCCAGATGGCGGCGGGAGTGCCGTTGGTGGTGCCCCAATTGGAGGCTTCCAGGCACTTGTTGCCGTACACCCTCAACTGCTTGCCGGGCGTGTAGGTCCACCGCTGGTTCGAGCCACCCCAGCAGTCCCACAGGTGCAGCTGGGTACCGTTGGTGGTGCTCAAGCCCGGCACATCCATGCACCGGCCGGACCCGGTGCCCACGACCTCCTGGCCGACCTCCGCGTAGCCGGCGGCGGTGATGTTGGCCTGGACCGCGTCCTCGGTGGCGTCCGACGGGTAACCGGAGGTCATCACGCCTTCGTAGAAGGTACCGGCGCCCCAGATGCTGTTGTCGCCGCCGATGCCGAGGACGATGGCCCCCTCCTTGTGCATCGGGTTGTAACCCGGGTCGCTGGGGCGCGGTCCGCTGTAACTGGTCGACAGGCCGCCCGATTGCGCGTCACCCGACCGGATGGCCCAGAGGTTCGCTGTGCCCTTCACGATGGCGTGCAGGAAACGGTGGTTCACGCTCGGGTTGTTCGCGTTGAAACCCCTGTTGACTCCGGAGAACACGCCCTCCTCGAGGTCGGCCATGACCCAGGGGCCGTTGCCCGCGCCCCAGCCCCACTGGTTGCTGTTCCCGAAGTAGATGGCTTCCATGTGGCCGTTGCCGGTGGAGGCGTTGCCCGGCTCGGCGTTGCCGTAGTCGAAGCAGCAGCCAGGGCTGTAGTGCGTGCCGTCGAGGACGGCGTAGATCCCCTCCGGCTGGTCTCCGGTCGCGATGCCGTTGGTGTTGTTGTTGCGGTAGCCGGTGCCGGGAGCGATGAAGACACCGTAGGCCTTGCTGCCGTTGACCTTGACCGGCGCGGCGGTCGCGTCGGCGAGGTTGTCCGGGCCTGGCGCCGCGAGGCCGCCGGGCGCCTGGGTGAGGTGGTTGCCCCGACCGGACTGGTCGTAGATGACGGTGATGACGCAGCTCGTGCCGGCGCAGAACGAGTCCTGTGCGGCGGCGTTCGCGACGCCTCCGGCGCTCAGTACGCCGATGTCGCGGGTGGTGTTGTCCGACGACCGTCTGACTTGGTACAGCGGGCCGTTGTAGGACCCGTACAGGGCGCGGGTGGTGCTGTGGGCCGCGACGCAGGGTGTACTGCCCGCGAGGTAGATGTCGCAGGGCCCTTGCGTGGCGGCGTGCGAGGTGCCGGGGGAGACGACCAGGCCGGCGAAGGCCAACGCCACCGTGCCCAAGGAGGCGACCAGCCTGTTTCTCAGTCGGCGGGAAGTGCGGAACGCAGGCAACATGAACTCCCTTGTCCATGGGTGTGGATCACCAGACGCGCCCGGCCGAGTCAGCGGTGGGGCTGTCGGGGGCGCGGGTAGGTATGGGCAGCCAGACTCCTTGTCAGAGCCGCCCGAATTGTTAACGCTCACAACCTTGCCGCGGCCGTCACCTGACTGACCGTTCCGCTTGCGCCATCACTATCAATGAACGCCGGATTCCGGTCAAGACCTGCTCAGCCTCTTCTCTTTGTGAACGCGAGCATGCCTTCCTTCGTGCGGTCACCGCGTTCCCAACACGCCGGCAAGAAGGCGGCGTGGGTCTATCGGCGGCGGTGGGCGACGGCCCCGTGCTCGCCCGCGAGGGGGCCCGCACACTGAGCCGGTTGCGGACCTCTTCGGACAGGTGGGCGGATCCCCCGCACCGTGGCCCAAGTGGTGGCCTCAACTGCCCGCTCGCCGAGGACAGTCAGCGATCTCACTGTCTGAGAACGCACGAGCCCTGCAGTGGCGGTCGACCGATTCTCCGCCTCTCGGTGCTGACAGCAGAGTTTGCGGCTCTGGAGACTCGCCGGTCCGTCCGACGGGATCCGGCTCTCGCTACCGAGGGCGGCCACGAGCCCGACCGCCGCGAAGCAGCAACCCCACCCTGTTTCATGGCTGTGATCTCAGGCGGCCGCGCTCTCGGACCCGGGTCCCGGACCTGGCCTGTCGGGTGGTTCGAGCGTGGGGGAGTCGGTCACTGACGACAACGTGGCAGACGCGGGTGCCGGGCCCCATGACGTCGGCATGTTGGCCCAGGCCTGGGTGCAGTCGGACTCACCGGTCGCCGGCGCACACAAAGCGCGCTCCGGTGGTGTCGGTGATCCTCGCACCCCTTCTCGGTACATCCCATGGATGGCTGGGCTGCCACGGCGCCGGTCGGACGCTCATCCGGAGGTGGGCAAGGATTTTGTGCCGCAAGACTAGACAGAGGCAGCGTTCATATCCGTTAATCCATCCCATGTGTCAGCGAAGATCCTTGTTCCATATTTCGGACGACGTTTGAAATATCGAACAGCGAGGAAGGTGTCGTCGGTCTGTCGGCCGTAAGGCCGCCACGTCGGCAGCACACAAGGCCGTGACGCGCCGCGTCCGACCGTCGGACGTGTGAGCCGGCACATCAAAAGTCCAAGCAGCGGTTCTGCCGTATCGAAAGGTGCACAATGTCTTCCTCCGTTAGTAGACGGCGCCTCCTGCAACTGGCCGGGGCCACCGTAGCCGCCTCTGCCACCGGGTCCTTCATTGGCGCATCTCCCGCCCAGGCGGCGGCCGTTCCTCCCGCAAGGGCTGACATCGGGGCCCTGGCGCACCCCTTCGAGCTCGGCCAGGTCCGGCTCACCGCGAGCCGGTGGCTGGACAACCAGAACCGCACGCAGAACTACCTGCGGTTCATCGATGTCGACCGGCTGCTGTACAACTTCCGCGCCAACCACCGGCTGTCCACCAACGGCGCGGTTGCCACCGGCGGCTGGGAGGCACCGAACTTCGCCTTCCGCAGCCACATCCAAGGGCACTTCCTCACGGCATGGGCACAGCTGTACGCCGTGACCGGGGACACCACCTGCCGGGACAAGGCCACCCACATGGTCGCGGAGTTGGCAAAATGCCAGGCCAACAACAGCGCCGCCGGTTTCAACGCCGGGTACCTCTCCGGCCTCCCCGAATCCGACTTCACCGCTCTCGAGCAGGGGACCCCGCGGGGCGTGCCGTACTACACCATCCACAAGACCCTCATGGGCCTGCTGGACGTATGGCGCCACATCGGCAGCACACAAGCCCGGGACGTGCTGCTCGCCCTGGCCGGCTGGGTCGACCTGCGCACCGGCCGGCTGACCAGTGAGCAGATGCAGGCCACGCTGCGAACCGAGTTCGGCGGCATGAACGCCGTACTGACCGATCTCTACCAGCAGACAGGCGACGCGCGATGGCTCACCGTCGCCCGGCGGTTCGACCACGCCGCGGTGTTCGACCCCCTGGCGTCCAACCAGGACCGGCTGAGCGGACTGCACGCCAACACCCAGGTGCCCAAGTGGATCGGGGCCGCGCGGGAGTTCAAGGCGACCGGCACCACCCGCTACCGGGACATCGCCACCAACGCCTGGAACTTCACCGTCAACGCGCACACCTATGCCATCGGTGGCAACAGCCAGGCGGAGCACTTCCGCGCCCCGAACGCCATCGCCGGCTACCTGAACAAGGACACGTGCGAGAGCTGCAACACCTTCAACATGCTCACCCTCACCCGGGAACTGTTCGCGCTGGACCCGGACCGGGTCGCGTTGTTCGACTACTACGAGCGGGCGTGGCTGAACCAGATGATCGGCCAGCAGAACCCGGCCGACGACCACGGCCACGTCACCTATTTCACCCCGCTCAACCCGGGAGCCCGACGCGGTGTGGGCCCGGCGGTGGGCGGCGGCACCTGGAGCACCGACTACGGCACCTTCTGGTGCTGCCAGGGCACGGGCCTGGAGATGAACACCAGGCTGATGGACTCCATCTACTTCCGCAGTGACAACACCCTGATCGTGAACCTGTTCGTGCCCTCGGTGCTCAACTGGTCGGAGCGCGGCATCACGGTCACCCAGACCACGTCCTACCCGACCAGCGACACCACGAGTCTGCAGGTCACCGGCAACGTCAGCGGAACCTGGGCGATGCGCATCCGCATCCCGGGCTGGACCACCGGGGCCACCATCAGCGTCAACGGCGTCACGCAGAACATCACCACCACACCAGGCAGCTACGCCACCCTGACCCGCTCCTGGGCCTCCGGCGACACGGTCACCGTCCGCCTGCCCATGCGGATCGTCATGCGAGCGGCCAACGACAACCCGAACCTCGTCGCGGTCACCTACGGCCCGGTGGTCCTGTCCGGCAACTACGGCGACTCCGCGCTCAGCTCCCTCCCGACGCTGACCACGTCCTCGATCAGGCGGACCAGCAGCAGTTCGCTCGCCTTCACCGCCACCGCCAACGGCTCCACCGTCAACCTGGGCCCGTTCCACGACGCGCACGGCCACAACTACACCGTCTACTGGAACACCAGCGGCACCGTCCGTCTCGCCAACGTGGGCAGCGGTCTCGTGCTGGGCATCCAGAGCATGTCCACGGCCAACGGTGGCCGCGCTCTGCAGTGGCGTGACTCGGGCACCGCCGACCACGACTGGGAAATGATCCCCGACAGAGACAAGGTCCGCTTCCGCAACGCCCACAGCGGCAAGGTGCTCGGTGTCTTGGACATGTCCACGGCAGACGGCGCGACCGTCCTGCAGTGGACGGACAACGGCACCGCCGACCACAGATGGATACTGCTCGACCAGGGAGACGGGACCTACAAGATCCGCAACGAGAACAGCGGCAAGTTGCTCGCCATCGCGGACAACTCCACCGCTGTCGGTGCGTTCGCCGTCCAGGACTCGGACGACGGCACCGCCGACAACCGGTGGCGCATCGTGAGGAGCTAGTGCCCCAACCAGGCAGGAGGGCTTCCGGCCGGCACGCCGAGAGCACGCACCGAACGCCGCTCCTTGACGGGCGAACGTTGCCTGCCGGGGCGCTGGCTTGATCTTTAACCTGGGGGATCGAACGGTGTCTCGTACTTGATCACTCGGGTTGGTAACTGCCGTACGTGCAGGCGGCCTTCGGCTGACCATGTGCTCCGACCAAGGAACGCACACACCCGGCACGAAGGCCGTGGGATGAGTCTGTTGCACCCTGCCGTCCGGCAGGAGACGTTCGCGGAACTGTCACGCTTCCGGGGCGAGTTCTACTCCTGCCTGGCCAGGCGTTCGGATGCGCTGTTCGAGCTGACCGACGCCGTGCTGTGTGCGGACGGACCGGTCCGCTCGCTGGTGGAGCTGTCGCTGGTGGGCGAGCATCGCCGCGGACACGGCGGACTGTATGACGCCCTGGCCGCGGGCCGGGTGGACATTGCCCGACTGCGGCGGGCCCTGGCCGCGGTGCCGCTGCCACGAGCAGCGGATGGCCGGCTGGTCCTGGCCGCCGACATCACCTGCTGGCTGCGTCCCGACGCCCACACCTCACCGCAGCGGATCCTGTGCCACACCTACGGACGCGGCAAGGACCAGCACATCCCCGTCCCCGGCCGGGCCTACTCGATCGTCTGCGCATTGGAAGCAGGCCGCAGCTCGTGGACCGCACCGTTGGACGCCCTGCGTCTGCTGCCGGGAGACGACGCCGCCACGGTCACCGCCCGGCAGATGCGAGAGCTGACCGAGCGGCTGATCAAGGCCGGTCAGGGGAAGGCGACCCGGAGATCCTCATCGTGGTGGACGCCGGATACGACGTGCCTCGGCTGTCCCACCTGCTGGGAGATCTGCCGGTGCAGGTGCTGGGCCGGATGTGCTCGGACCGCGTTCTGCGCCGGGCGGCACCGCCCCGCGAGCCAGGCACCCGCGGCCGCCCACCCCGCCACGGCGGCGAGTTCGTCTTCGGCGACCCGGCCACCTGGAACGCTCCGGATGCGGCGACCGTGACCGAGACCCGCCTGTGCCGCAAACCATGCACTACGAGACAGCGAACGAAGAAGTCAACGACCCCACGACCTCGCCGCACAGGTTTTCGCTGGGCGGCTGGAGTGTAGCGGGTCATGGAGTGGTGAGAGGTGGTCTTACGGAGGCCGCCCCTCGAACGTGTGCCGTCGCCGCTGGTAATGGCAGCGCCGGGCGACTGCCTGGCGTCGCCGACGCATGCGGCTCATGGGTGCCACGACGAAGAAGGAGACTGTCAACGCGGCTCTGCGGGACTACGTGGCACGGATCAAGCGGCTTGAGGCCGCCGAGAAGCTGGCTGCGCGGGGCGCGCGGGGTGAGTTCGAGCAGGCGGCGGCGGCGCGTGACGCGCAGAAGCGTGGGCGGCGAGCGGCCTTCGAATGATCACGAACCTGTTGGACACCTCTGCCCTGTGGCACCTGCTCCGCGTCCCGGGTGCGTTGCGGCCCTGGGAGGGGCACATCGCTGCCGGCGTGTTCCACATCTGCGAGCCGACGCGAACGGAGTTTCTCCACTCGGCGACCAGTCCGGCTCACCGCGATGAGCTTGCTGAGGAGTTGGACGATCTCTGCCTGCTCTCGCCGGTTCCGAAGAACGCCTGGCGCTGGGTCGAGACCGCCCAGTACAAACTCACGCAACAGGCTCAGCATCGGGTGGCTGGGGCGATCGATTTGCTGGTGTGCGCGACCGCGGTGCACCACGGGCACACCGTACTTCATGGGGACAACGACTTCGCTACGGTCGCCGGGGTACTCGAGGAGCTCCAGCGACGCACGTGCGGACCTGACACTGCGATGAGGGCGGCACCCAGGCTCTTCCCGGCTCAAAGGCCTGGGCGAGCACTTACCGGCAGCCGACTCGCGATTCGCTTGCGAGACATCGGCCTTCCGTCCGAGGCCGGACCGGATGCCGCAGGTTCGACTCCTGCCGCCCCTGCCAACGATCACCGCTCCCGGGTCGTCAGGCCTCCGGTCACGGGACAGGGAGAAGAGGCTGCCTCCGCGGTACGGGAGCGCCGGGTGCGGTTACCCGGCGCTCGCCGCGGAGCCTCGTTATGCGGTGAACTGATGTGTGCCGGAGCCGACCTGGTACACCGCGCAGCCGTCCTCCTGGCGCAGGAACGTCCCGTGCGTACTCGTGACCGCTTCCGGAGCGGACGCGGGGACCCACACCTCGGCGGTCGTGTTGGGCGGCACCGTGCAGGTCAGGCTGAAGCGGCCGGCCTTCTGCCGCCACCGGGTGGAGACCGGGCCGTAGACCGAGGTGAAGGTGGCGCGCGCGGAGGTGACGGCTCCGCCCGGACGGGGGCGGACGACGATCTCACGGTACCCGGGCCGGCCCACCGAGATACCGGCGATGTTCGTGTACATCCATTCCCCCACCGAGCCGTAGGCGTAGTGGTTGAAGGAGTTCATGCCCGCGTCCTGGAAGCTGCCGTCGGGCCGGATGGAGTCCCAGCGTTCCCACATCGTGGTGGCGCCCCGGTCGATCTGGTAGCCCCAGCTGGGGTAGGAACGCTGCTGCAGCAGGCGGTAGGCGACATCGGTGTGCCCGGTGTCGGTCAGTACGGGCAGCAGCCGGGGTGTGCCGAGGAAGCCCGTGGACAGATGCCAGTCCCTGGCCTCGATCAGGGCGACGAGCCGGTCGGCCGCGGGCCCCCGCAGCGCGTCCGGCAGCAGGTTCATCGACAGCGCCAGGACATAGGCGGTCTGCGTATCACCCTTCACCTTGCCGTCGGAGGTGACGTAGGCGTTCTGGAAGGCCGTCCGGATCCGTGCGAAGAGATCGCTGTACGGGGCGGCGTCCTTGCCGAGCACTTCGGCCGTCCGGGCCGCGAGATCGGTGCTGTGCGCGAAGTACGCGGTGGCGATGACGTCCTTGGGGGTCTCGTCGGCGACGTTCAGCCAGTCGCCGTAGCCCTCGGCGGGGCGCAGCAGACGGTTGCTGCCCTTCTCCAGGTAGGTCAGCCAGGCCTGCACGGACGGCCAGGCCTCCTCCAGGACCCGGCGGTCGCCGTATGCCTGGTAGAGCGCCCAGGGCACGGTGACACCGGCGTCGCCCCAGCCGGCGGCGCCGTTGCCGACGTTGCCGACCAGCGGGGCCGTGTCCGTGAACGAGCCCGCCGCGGTCTGGGAGTCCCGCATGTCGACGAGCCACTTGGAGAGGAAACGGGCCGACTCCATGGTGCGGGCGGCGGTGGGCGCGAAGACGTTGATGTCTCCGGCCCATCCGAGGCGCTCGTCGCGCGCGGGGGTGTCGGTCGGTATGGAGAGGAAGTTGCCGCGCTGCCCCCAGGTGATGTTGTGGTGCAGCTGGTTGAGCATCGGTACGTCGGTCTCGAAGTCGAGGGTGAACGGGGCGGACGTATGCATGACCCGCCCGGTGACGGCCTTCGCCGAGGGAGCGCGCGTGCCGGGGAATCCGGTTACCTCGACGTAGCGGAACCCGTGGAAGGTGAAGCGCGGCTCGTAGACCTCCTCCCCGTGCCCCTTGAGGGTGTACGTGTCCGTCGCCGCCGCGCTCCGCAGGTTCGCGGTGTAGACGGTTCCGTCGGGATTGAGCACCTCGGCGTGTCTGAGCCGGACTGTTGTCCCCGCCTTGCCCGACACCCGCAGTCGTACTGAGCCGACCATGTTCTGGCCGAGGTCGAACACGTAGACACCGGGCCTGGGCTGGGTCACCGTCTTCGGTGTCAGCTCCTGCTCCACCCGGACCGGACCGTCCACCTGCGCGACGATGAGGTCCGGGCCGACATCGCCCGCGGCGCGCACGCCGAGCCAGCTCCCGTCGTCGAAGCCGGGTGAGGTCCAGCCGGGGGTCTCCTTGCGCGCGTCGTACGTCTCGCCGTTCAGGAGGTCGGCGGCGACGATCGGCCCGGACGCGGCCCGCCAGTCGGTTCCCGAGGTGATGCGCTCGCTCGTGCCGTCCGCGTAGTCCACTTCCAACTGGGCCAGCAGCGCCGGGGTCTGACCGTACTGGCCGGGCCCGAACGGGCCCACGTTGCCCGCGTACCAGCCGGGTGCCAGATAAGCCCCGATGGCGTTGACGCCGGGCCTCAGCAGGGCGGTGACGTCGTACGTCTGGTACTGGACGCGGGTGCGGTAGTCGGTCCAGCCGGGGGCGAGCTGGTCGCGGCCCACGCGGCTGCCGTTGACGTGGGGTTCGTACAGGCCGAGCGCCGTGGCGTACAGGCGCGCCCGTGCCACCTTGCGGCGCTGGAGCCGGAATTCGTGTCGCAGCTGGGTGACGGCGTATGACACCGGGACGAGCCGTCCCCATGGGCCGCCGCCCCATGCGGCCGCCACCATCGCCGCGGGCCAGGCCGCGTCGTCGAATCCGGGCTCTCGCCAGCCGGCCGGGGGCTCCTGGTTCACCGTCTTCCAGGAGCCGTCGGTGACGATCCGCTGTTCGCCGTCGGCGGTACGGACCATGAGGACGGCGATGACTCCCGCCGGGCCCTGGGTGGCGTTGGTGGCGGAGACGGTGACAACGTTTTCCCCGGTGCGTGTCCAGTCCAGCACGTCGATCACGGCGGGTCGGCGCCAGTTCTCGTTGTCGTTGTCCAGGTCGGTGCGGGCCACCTCGACTCCGTTGACGGAGACGGTGTACACGTTGTCCACGGTGATGGCGAGCGTCGCCGCCGTGACCCCGGCGGGCAGGTCCGCGGCGCGGCGGAACCAGCGCGTGCCTGCCGGAACGCTGCTGGTCGCCTCCCCCTCGGGGAACCAGATCCAGGAACTGCCCGCGAGGGACGGTGCGTCCGTGAGGCTCGCCGGAGCCGAGATCCAGTCGGCCGCCCACTGTCCGGCGTCCATGAGGCCGGTCTCCCACCACTCGGGCGCGCTCCATCCGGAGACCCGCCCGTCGCCGTCCCACACGCGCACGGCCCAGTGGTAGCGGGTCCGGGGCCTGAGTGCGGGGCCACCGTAGGGCACGAGCACGGAGTCCCCCGAGGCCACCTTCCCGCTGTCCCAGACGTCCGGGCGGGACAGTCGCGACGGGGTCGTGGCCACCCGGACCTGGTAGGCGCTCTGCCGCACACCCGTCTGCTCGGCGAGCAACGGCCAGCTCAGCCGGGGCCGTTGCACGTCGAGCCCCAGCGGACGCCGGACGTACTCCACAGTGGGCTCCGCGACCCGCACCCCACTGCGCGCCGGTGCGGACGCCGGCGCGGCCGCCGCCGGTACGCCGTCGAGGGTCACAGCCGCTGCGGTGGCTGCTGCTCCGGCGAGAACGTTCCTCCTGCTGATCACTACGACTCCTCACTCACACGGAAGGGGTGAATCGATTCAAAAACAGAAGAGATGCGGGTAACCTAAAGCCGCGTGAGGTGAGGGTCAATCACCGTGCACCGATCCACTGTTGGGGCTGCGGGCGCTATTGAACGGATTCAATGCGGGCGAGTCCCGGAATCAGGTCCGCCGCGCCGGTGCCGGTTCATGCGGCGCGGTAGCGCGTCGCCAGCTCGGGGCTCTGCGCTTCGATGGCGGCGAGGTCGGACTGGAAGACCGCGTCGAGGAGGCCCGCGTCCTCCATGCCCGGGCGCAGACGGTCTCGCACAGTTCCAGCGCGTAGACACCTCACGGTTCTAAGCCGTCAAGTCGTCGGCTGGGGGACCTTCGAGCACCGCTTGGTCGCGGAGTCACTGATGTCCGGCACGGAACTCCTGAAGTTGGCTTCGACAACCTGCATCAAGGCGGAACGCGGTGCCCGCGTCATATCACCGGCCACATCTATGCGTCTGTCAGCTGCGCGCAGAGGGCGTCGACCGTGTTGGTGGCACGGGCGAGCCCGAGGTGATCGATGTAGTCTCGCGACTCGACGATCAGCCCGTCGCGGATCCGGAAGACGATGATGCCCGGCGCGGCCCAGCCCCCGTCGCCGCGGTAGGTGAACTCGCCGATGGCCACCTCGGGGTCAGCGGTCTGGTGGACGCGTACGTCCTCGACCCGGACGCCTGCCAGGCCGGCCAACACTGCCGTGGCGAAGTGCTGCCGGAGTGCTTCGCGGCTGAGCAGCGGGGTGTCGCCGAGCGGGGCCATCGGATGTCGCACGTAGGTTTCCTCGGCGTAGAACTCGGCCAGCTTGTCGACCTGGCTGCGGTCGCCGTTGTTCAGCCGGCAGGCGCCGTCGAGCATGGCGCGGAACGTCTCTTCGGGGGTTCGCATGATGGTCGCCCTTCTAATCGGAGTCTTCACTCCGGAATGGACGGAGTGAAGACTCCGGTTGCAAGCGGATCGCGGATCCCCACCGGAGCGAGGGGACCATCCGGGAAGGGAGAATGGCCGGATGCGAAGCGACGCGCAGGCGAATCGGGACCGGGTGCTGGCCGCAGCCGAAGAGGTCTTCGGCGAGTTCGGCAAAGCCGGCTCGACCGAGGAGGTCGCACGCCGGGCCGGCGTCGGAATCGGCACCGTGTTCCGGCACTTCCCGACCAAGCAGCTGCTGATCGAGGCCACAATCGTGCGGCACCTCACCCTGCTCACCGACACGGCGCGTGCGCGAGGCGAGGACAGCGAGGCAGGAGCTGCCTTCCGGACGACGTTCCGGGAGATGGTCTCAGGCGCACCGGCCAAGCTCGCGCTCCTCGCGCTGCTGGAGGAGTCCGCCGCTCCGGCGGGCGCCCCCGATGAGGTGCAAGCTGCAGCCTCCGCGTTGCAGGACGCCGTCGAGGTGTTGCTGTCCCGGGGCCAGAAAGCCGGCGAGGTGCGCGCGGACGCAACGGTGGACGAGATCTACGTGCTGATCAGGGCGCTGGCCAACGCCCGGGGCGACCGGGCTGTCGTAGACAGGGCGGTCGACATGGTGCTGGACGGACTGTCGCCGCGGCGTTGCGTGTAGCCACCTTTCGGGGATCGCCCTACCGACCCACCTTGACGGCCCCGACAATCCCCCGGAAGCAACCCAGCTCCGGCGTGACGCTCCTCGACGACGAGCCGCCCGCGCCCACTCTCCGCGCCTCCTGACGCGGCGAGGCCGTCGAGCCCTGCACGGCTCGACGGCCTCGAATCCCCAACGCTCCATGAAGAGAGGAACGTTGCTCCAACAGGCTACTCAACCGTGGACCCCGGTCGAGGCCCCTTCGGATGACCTCGCGTACGGCGTGCGGATGACGATGTCCCGCACGACGGACGGGTGGAAGGTGAGCGCGGTCGACGCACTCTGGGAAACGATGCCGGCATCGCGGCCATCGGCGCCACCCTTCGCATGGAGCTCGACATCCAGGCCGTGCAGGGCGAGCAGCTGCCGCCCGGCGCCTGACAGGGCGGGCCCCGCACACAGTGTCCGCCGCGCCCGGGAGATCCGGGCGCGGCGGACACTGTCATAGCCCCTGGCTCGGCGACCCGGCCACCGCCATGCCCGCCATCATCCTGATGTCGGCGTGGCAGGGCGTCGGCTTCCGAATGATCATCTGGCTGCCGTCGCACCACAGCGACCCTCGTTCAGCCGGGGTGGGAAGGGGGATCGCGTCCCCGTCCGGGAGTGGCATCTTCGCCGAGGCCGAGCTGGGTCAGGCGTGGCGTGGGCGCGGGGGTTCCCATTCCAACAGGGCGAGTCCGGCGGCCATGCCTCCGCCGAAGCCGGCCAGGAGAACGAGGTCGCCCGGGGCCAGACGGCTCGCCGTGTGGTCAAGGGTCACGGGCACCGACGCCGCTCCGGTGTTGCCGTACTCGCGTACCGTCGTATGGGCTCGTTCCGGCGGGAAGCCGAGGTCGGCCACGAGTTTCTCGAGCATGCGGCCGTTGGCCTGGTGCGGCACGAAGTGGACTCGGGGTGTGCGCTCGCCGGACGCCGGAGCACCGTGCTCGTGGAGGAAGCCGTCGATCATCGGTCCGACGTGGTCCTCGACGAAGGCACGGACGGCCCGGCCGTCCATCGTGAAGTAGTGCAGACCGTCCGCGAGGGACTCCGGCGTGGCCGGAATGCGGCTGCCGCCGGCTGGGACGCGGATCAGGTCACGGTGGTCGGGGAACGAGGCCAGGCGGGTGGCGATCACGCCCCTTCCGCGGACGGGGCCCAGGACGACGGCGCCCGCGCCGTCACCGAACAGGACCGCGGTGCGGCGGTCGGCCGGGTCGAGGATGCGGGAGTAGATGTCTGCGCCGACGACCAGGGCGTGTCCCGCGGTGCCGTGCAGCATCCGCTCAGCCGTGGTCAGGGCGAACACGAAGCCGCTGCACACGGCGTTGAGGTCGTAGGCGGGCGTGCCGGGCGGGGCGCCGAGTTCGGCGGCGACCGCGGCGGCGGTGGGGGGTTGCGGCGAGTCCGGGGTGGAGGTCGCCACGACGATCAGGGAGAGGTCACCGACGCCGATGCCGGCGTCGGTGAGTGCGCTGCGGGCGGCGGTCGCGGCGAGACCGGAGGTGACGTCGTCGGGCTTGGCCCAGCGGCGTGCCCGGATGCCGGTCCGCTCCACGATCCACTCCGGCGTCACCCCGGCCGGCGCTCCCACCTCCTCGTTGGTGACGACGTTGCCGGGCAGGCAGGAACCGGTGCCGAGCACTCCGATGGCTCCCGCGGTGGGGACAGCGGCTGAGGGACGTGTCATGTCGACTCGTTTCCGATCGGGTCCGGATGGGTGGGGGACGGGCTGTGCCGCGGCGCGTCACACGTCCGGTGCCGGTCCCGGAGCCCGCGCCGCCAGTGCCGGAGAGCCGCTGCCGTCAGGCGGCCTCGTAGATGCGCTGGTGGTCGCGGAGGGCCGCCAGCCGGAACGGGCCGCGGGTCTGGTGCGGCAGTTCGTACCAGCTGCCGTCGGTGGGCAGGCTCTGCTGGCGCAGCCCGCGGTAGGTCTCGTAGTCGATGGCCTGCCGGGCGCCGACGGCCTCCCGGTGCGCGTCGGCACGCAGATGCGACCGATAGCCGGGGCGCACCCGGGTGGCGAAGAACTCGGCGACGCTGCCGGAGCCGTAGCTGAACAGGCCCAGTGCCCGGCCCTCCAGGTCGGGGCAGTTCTCCAGGGCGGCGGTGAGGGCCAGGTACACGGAGGCGGTGTAGCTGTTGCCCACGGTCTCGTTGTAGACGGTGGTGGGGGCCACGGTGGCGTGGAGGGTCTCCTCGTCCGTGCGCGCTCCGCACGTCTCCAGCAGCGCCCGGTGCGCCTTGAAGGCCAGCCTTGTGTAGGGCTGGTGGTAGCAGAAGGCCCGGAACTCCTCCAGCGGCAGGCCGCCGCGGTCGCGGTAGTCGCGCCAGGCGCCCTCGACCGCGTCGAGGTAGGCCGTGACCGACTCCTTGCCGTTGACCAGTGCGGTGGCGCGGTAGTTGGGGCGCCAGAAGTCCATCACGTCCGCGGTGAACAGGCCTGAGGAGCCGGTAAGTTCGAGCAGGGCGGGGTCGGCCGAGACGAGCATGGCGGCGGCCGCCGCGCCCTGGGTGGCCTCGCCGGGGCTGTCGAGGTCGTAGCGGGAGATGTCACTGGCGATGACGAGGACCTGCTGATCGGGGTCCCGCTGGACCAGGCCGGCCGCGAACTGCAGTGCGGCGGTGGCGCCGTAGCAGGCCTGCTTGACCTCGACGACGCGGACGTGCGGCGGCAGGGCCAGCAGGGAGTGGACGTACACGCCCGCCGCCTTGGACTGGTCGATGGAACTCTCGGTGGCGAGGACGACGGTGCGGATGCGGTCGGGGCCGTGCCGTTGCACCAGTGGCAGCGCGGCGGCTGCGGCCATGGTGACGATGTCCTCGTCGGCGGTGGGAACGCTCATCGCGTGCTGGCCGAGTCCCTTGTGGTACTTGGCGACGTCGGTGCCGTTGGCGCGGGCCAGTTCGGTGTGGTTCAGGACGAGGCTGGTGGTGCGGAAGGACAGGTCGTGGATGCCGATGGCGGTATCAGCGGACATGGGCGTCTCCCGTGGCGCGTTCGAATCGGTTGTGGGCCTTCATCAGTTCGCCGGGGTTGGTCTGGGCGGCGAGGAGGGACAGTTCGCCGCACAGGACGGTGGCGGCGGCGAGTACGGCGAGCTGTCGCGCGTTCTCGCCGGCGGGCCGGTCCTCGCGGCAGCCGAGCCGGGTGAGGTGGGCGTCGACGAAGCCGAGGCCCTTGCCGTTGCCGACCGTGCCGAGGATCAGGTTGGGAAGGGTGCAGGAGAAGTAGAGATCCCCGTCGCGGTCCTGGGTGTAGGTGACGCCCTGAGAGCCCTCCACGATGTTCGCCGCGTCCTGACCGGTGGCCAGGTAGAAGGCGAGGAGCATGTTGGCGTAGTGGGCGTTGGCCGAGCGGATGCCGCCGGCCAGCAGGGTGCCGACGAGGTTCTTGTTGATGTTGAGGGCGGTGATCCGGTCGGCGGTGGTGTGCAGGCGCGCCTGCACGACGTGCCGGGGCACGAGGATCTCGGCGACTACGTTCTTTCCGCGGCCGAGGATGCCGTTGATGGCGGTGGCCTTCTTGTCGGTGCAGTAGTTCGCGGAGATGGAGCCGTAGCGGATGCCTGGGACGGTGGCGAGGAGATGCGCCAGCAGGGCGTCGGAGGCGAGGGTGGCCATGTTGTGGCCGGAAGCGTCGCCCGTGGCGAACTCGAAGCGGATGAACAGCAGCGGCCCGGTGATCTCATGGCGAACGTCGAGGAGCCGGGCGAAGCGGCTGCTTGAGCGGGTGATCTCCTGCAGCCGCGGAAGGTCGTCCTGGACGGCGCGGGCGGCGGCGTACGCGGCGGCCGCGTCGTCGGCCTCCACCAGGACCGACCGCGTCATCCGCTCGTCGACGAGAGTGGTGCGGATGCCGCCCTCGACCAGCCGGGAGATCTTCGCGCCACGGCCGACGGACGGCCACAGCGGCGATTCGTAGGTGGCCAGGGGCACCTCGGCCTCGGTGACGGTGACGTTGCCGGAGATGCGCAGGGGGCCGACCCAGCGCAGGGGGACGCCCGCCGCCGTGAGGTCGGTGGACGGTTCTGCCGTGAGGGTCATGAGGTGACTCCTTTCTCCGCGGTCGTCAGGCCGCGGTCGAGGCTGAAGGTGCGCAGCGATCCGGTCAGCAGCACGTCGCAGTCGGCGAGGGCGTCCGGGCTGTGCGCGCCGAGCAGGGTCATGAGGGCGGTGAGGTGGTCCAGCCAGGTGGTGATGTGCCGCACGAGGGCGTCCACACCACCGTCGAGGAGTGTGGTGAGGAAGGGACCGGAGGCACCGACCGCGCGTGCGCCCAGAGCGAGTGCCCGGGCGATGTCCAGGGGGTTGCGTACGCCTCCGGAGGCGAGCAGTGGCAGGCCACAGTCACGGGCGTCGAGGAGCGCAGCCGGGGTGCTCAGGCCCCAGCCCTCCAGATAGGCGTAGTCGGGCCGGTCCCGGCGGCCGTTCTCGATGCGGGCGAAGTCGGTTCCGCCACTGCCGGCCACGTCGGCGGCACGCACTCCGAGCGAAGCCAGTTCGCGCACGGTGCGCCCGCTCAGCCCGAAGCCGACCTCCTTGACGACGACGGGCACGTCGACGGCGGCAGCGATGCGTTGGATACCGGTGGCCCAGTGCGCGAAGGACCGGTCGCCCTCGGGCATGACGGTCTCCTGCACCGGGTTGATGTGTATCTGCAAGGCGTCGGCGTCCAGCAGGCCGACGGCCCGGCGGGCCTGCTCGGGGGTGGCCTCGGCGTTGAGGTTGGCCAGGACGAAGCCGTCGGGGTGTTCGCGACGCACGGGGGTGAAGGTGGACGCCGTGCCGGGGTCCTTGAGGTAGGGGCTCATGGAGCCGGTGGCGATGGGCAGTCCGGTCTCGCGGGCGGCGATGGCCAGATCGCGGTTGATCTCACCGGTGCGCGGGCTGCCGCCGGTCATGGCGTTGATGTACAGCGGTACCGGCCAGCCCACTCCGGCGAAGTGGGTCGCCAGTGAGACCTTCTCGCGGTCGGTGCCGGCGAGAGCGTGGTGGACGAAGCACACCTCGTCGAACTGGTTCGGCCTCGGTGGCCCGCCGGGTGGCGGCTCGCCCTCGCTGGTGTGCTGGGCGTGGGCGAGCCGTACGTGGTCATCCTTGCGGTGGTGTGCGGTCATCGGGTGTGTCCTCGTGGGGAAGGGGGGACGTCTGGGGCGGTGCGTGCTTCGCGACCGGCGTCGTCGGCGGCGTCTGCGGTCACCCGCAGCGGCAGGGGGGTGATGCCGGCCGCCGTCCAGCGCCGTCGCAGCAGTTCGGCGGAGCGGCCGGCGGGAAGCAGGGCGATGCCGCAGTCGCCGCCGCCCGCGCCGGAGGGCTTGGCGGCGGCGCCGCAGGATTCGGCCACCTCGCAGAGGCGGTGCAGGGGTGCGGTGACGATGCCGAGGGAGGTCTCCGCGTCGAGCCGGGTCAGCAGACTCCGGGCGGTGCGCACGGCGTCGAGGAGCGCTTCCGTCTCTTCGCCTCGCAGAGCCCGCTCGGCGGCCGAGACACACTGCTCGCTGTCGTCGAGGAAGCGGGTACGGGGAGCGCCGTGCCACTCCGGCCGGGTGGCGAGGTCGGCGACGAGGGCGGTGGTGGACGCCGGGCTGCCGCTCCAGCCCACGTGCAGGGCGAGTTCGGTGGGAGGCGGCAGCGGCCGGACGGCGACGTGCGCCCAGGGCCGCCCCAGGGTGTGGGTGACGCCGTGCCGGTGCAGGTCGTTCAGCAGGGCCTGCCGGTCGGGTGACCGGTAGGACACCCACCCCTGCCAGGTCGAGGCCGCGAGATCGGCGCCGGAAGGTCCCGCGTCGACCCGGACGCCGGCCAGCAGCGCGAGCCGGAAGCGGTCGTCGGTGGACAGCCGCAGGCCGTAGTGGTCCGCCAGGGCCCGGATGGACGCGACGGTGACCGCCGCGCTGGATCCCAGGCCGGTCTTGACGCCTGCGCGGTGCAGGTCGCTGCGCACCGAGAGCCGTACCGGCGCGAGGCCGAGCCCTCGTTCGGTCCGCAGTTGCTCGATCGTCTCCACGGCCGACACGACGTGGACCAGCACGCCGCGCACGGGGGCCGGATCCTGTCCCGGGAGCGCCTCGAGCCCTTGTGGGCCGCGGCGGAGCCGCACCTCGTGCTCGAGCAGGTCCGAGCCGATCACGACGTCCGCTTCCTCGGCGGCTGTCGAGGCGGTGACGGTGACGTACCGGTCCATCGCGGCGACGATGGCGGGCCGTCCCGGTTCGAGGACCGCGTATTCCCCCGCCACCATGAGCTTTCCGGGTGCGCGGCGAGTGGTCGGGGCCGCCATCAGGCCGTCACCTGCCGGAGCCGGGCACCGGGGCCGCGGTGCGCCACGACCACCCGGGCGTCGGTGACCTCGCGCATCCGGTCGGCGATCCGTTGCGCGTCGGCGGGAGCGCACAGAACTTTGACGTTGGGCCCGGCGTCCATCGTCGCCCAGGCGCCGATGCCTTCCGCGCGCAGACGGCGGACGTGGCCGAGGACCGCGTCCGTGGCGGTGGTGCGGTAGCGGACGGCGGGTCGCGCGGCCTCCATGGTGGCGTGCATGGCGAGGGCGTTGCGCTCGGTGATCGTACCGACGGCTGTCATGTCGCCGTCGTGCAGCGCCGTGTACATGCGGGCGAGGTCGGCGCGGCTGTCCGTCACCCAGTCTCGGTACAGCGGCGAGGTGGCGACCGTGCGCCGCATGGCCTCCCTGCTTGACACGGGTTTCGGGCCCTCCTCCAGGACGACGGCGACCAGCGCGGCGTCCAGGCGGGCGTCCGCGACCGGTTCCGCGTAGGAGGCACGGTCGGGATCGGGTGCGTCGGGATCGCCGGCGTGCCAGACGACGAAGCCGCCGAAGACGGATCGTGCGGCCGATCCGGATCCGCGGCGCGCCAGCCGGGACAGCTGCTCGGTGTCGCCGGGCAGGCCGTAGGCTCGTGCGGCTGCCAGGGCCAGCGCGGCGAATCCGCCGGCGGAGGAGGCGAGTCCGGCTCCCACCGGCACTGTGTTGCGGGTGTCGACGACGGCCCGTTCCCGGCGCCCGGCACGCTCGCGCACCAGGTCCAGGAAGGTGGTGGCGCGGCGCAGTACCTCGCCTTCGGCGGGCGCGCCGTCCATGACGACGTGATCCGTCGCCGCGTCCGGGGCGAGCCGGACCGCGGTCGTCGTGGGGAACACGTCCAGCGTCATCGACAGACTGTCAGTGAAGGGCAGGACCAGGCGTTCGTCACGTTTGCCCCAGTACTTGATCAGGGCGATGTTGGGATGCGCCACAGCCACCGCTGTCTCACGGGCTGTCATGTCCCTCTCCCTTCCCGATGGCGGTGGTCCACGTACGGGCGCCCGTACGGTCGGCGAGTGCGGTGGACACCGACCCGGCGTGCTCGACGGTCGTGGTCAGGGCCACGATGCAGCCGCCGAGTCCGCCGCCGCTCATCTTGGCTCCGAGCGCGCCCGCGTCGAGGGCGGCACGGACCAGCGCGTCGGTACGGCCGGTGGTCAGACCGAGGTCGGCGAGGAGCCGGTGACAGTCGGTGAGATGCCGGCCCAGCGCGGGGAGGCGACCGGCCGCCAGGTCGTCGAGCGCGGCTCGGGTGAACCCGGTCGACCGGTGGACGAACCGCGTCCGGTGGTCAGGGTTCCGCGCGAAGGCTTCCCGCAGCATCCTGACGGCTTTCCCGGTGCCTCCGCCGCTGCCGCTGTCAGCCACGACGACGTGGAATCCGGCGCCGACCGACGGGGTACGGGGCCGCCCGTCCTCGAGGAGTACGGGCCGCTCGCGGCCGGTGGCCAGCGCGTCGATGCCGCTGGCCAGACCGTGCGTCGACCGCTCGGACAGCTGCACGAGGTCGAAGGTCTCCTGTTCGTCCAGGCCGGTCCCGAAGAAGGCGTCGAGCGCGCGCACCAGCGCGCGGGCGTTCGCGGCGCTGGATCCCAGGCCGCGGGACGGCGGGACGCGGCTGTGGAGGCGTATCTCCAGCGCAGGGGGTGCGGCCAGGCCCGCCCGTTCGGCGAAGGCGTCGAGGAGCAGCCGGAGGTCCTTGGGTCCTTCCGCCTCCTGGGGGGTGCCGTGCGGGCCGGGTGCGACGAGTCGCAGGCGGGAGACACCGGTGCCGGGTCCTGGCGTACGGCGCAGGGTGGCCCGGCATGTCAGCGCCGGCAGCGGGAGTGCCAGTGCCGGGGCGCCGTAGACCACCGCGTGCTCGCCGAGCAGGATGGCCTTGCCGTGCGCCTCGCCCGTCGCGACCCGCTGAACGCCGGTCGTGGACGTGCAGTGCGTGGACATGATCCGCATTCCTTTCTTCCGGCAGGCGACTGGTCGGGGCGGCGGTCCCTCACACCGTGTGGTCGGCCGGTGTTGTCGCTTCGGCCGCCCATGGACGAGGCCTGCGACGCGCTTCTCCCGCTCGCCCGTGGTCGACGGGCGAGCCCTAAGGGCGGCCGGCGGCGACCGCGCCCCTCGTGACGACCTCGCTCACCCGCTCGGCAGCGCGTTCGCCCGTGACGAGGCTGGAGTTGGTCGCGCTGAAGGCGAGGTAGTCCCCGGCGAGCTGAATGCGCGAGCGGGAGTCGAGGCCACGGTTGAAGTCACGCAGCCGTGCGTAGTCACCGGGCTTGCGCAGGATGACCGCGTTCTTCCACCGCTGCACGTACGCCATGTCCTGGTGGTCCTCGATGTGCCGGGCCATCTCCGGCCACGCCTGCCGGTGCACCTCGTGGGTGCGCGCCTCGATCTCCTCGTCGTCGGCCTCCCAGTGCCGCATCGCCCACGGATAGCGGTAGTAGCTGGTCAGCAGCGCGTGGCCCTGCGGGGCGCGGCCGGGGGCGAAGTTGTGGTTGAAGGTGATGACCCCCAGGTCGGGGTGCTCGCGTTGCGGGAAGAGCACGCAGGTGGCCGTCTCGTCCGGGACGCGGTCGACACCGAAGTACACGTGGATGTCCGGTACGTACGGCACGTTCGCCAGGTAGTCCCGTGTCGTCGGGGCCAGTCCCGGGCACAGCCGGGCGGCGACCGGCCCCGGCAGGGCTACCACCGCGGCGGCGGCCTCCTCGGTGTGCTCGGGTTCGCCCTCCCGCTGCCAGTGCACCCGGACGCCGTCCGAGGTCTCCTCCACCTGGGTGACCTCGGCGCGGGTTTCCACGTCCAGCCGGGAGGCGAGTGTCGTGGTGAGGGTGTCCACCCGGTCGTGGAAGTTGAACCAGGTGGAGTTCACGGCGGGCATCGAGAACAGGAAGTTGACCACCGACAGGTCGGGGGGCGAGTTGAAGAACATGGCGCTCATCGGGTCCACGACCCAGTCACGGAACTGGGTGTCGAGCCGGCGTTCCGCGTAGGCGGCGGCCGTCTCGGTGTCGAGGGCGGCCGCCTCGCCCATGTCGCTGTCCCAGCGCAACCGGCTCGCGTACTTGTTGAGGTCTGACTGCAGCCGCACCATGGCGGGCAGCGAGGTCCAGGGGAGCAGGCCCGAGCGCTTGAGATCGGTGGGCCGGTTCGCCCGCAACCGGTGGACGCGGCCCTCGCGGCGGATCCCGACGACGTTGTTGGTACGCAGGGTGGTGTCCTCGATGCCGAGGTCGCGGACGAGGTCGCGCATCTGCGTGTAGTTCTCGATCAGCAGGATCGCGGCCAGGTCCATGTGGTACCCACGGCGTTCCACCGTGCGCATCCGGCCGCCGGCACGGTCCTCGGCCTCCAGGACGCGCACCGGGTGCCCGGCCTGCTGGAGGCGGAAGGCCGCGGTCATACCGGCGATGCCGGCCCCCACAACGATGATCGGTTCCTTGATGCCCGTGGCGTTCACTGTGTTCCTTTCGTCCGAGCGGAGACGGGTACGCGGAGGTGGGACGGGGCCGGCGGGGGTACTGCCTCCAGCCGCTCCCACAGCTGGCGGGACGCCCGCACCGCCGAGCAGATGCTGTGATGCGTGCTGGACTGGGTGAAGAAGTCACCGCCGGCCAGCCGCACCCGGGAGGTGGCCGGCCATGCCGAGCTGAGGCGTGCGATCTCCCGGTAGTCGCCTGGCCGGCGGAAGACCACGCAGTGACCGGGACGCATGACGTGCGTCATGACGGTGTGGTTCTCGGTCTCGGGCGTCAGCCCCACGGTCCGCAGAGCCGACCGCGCGTGATCGACGAGCTGCTCCTCGGACTGGTCGCGATGGCGGTCCGACCAGGAGCCTCGGAAGTGCGCCATCACCAGCCCCCGTCCCTCCGGCACCCGGCCGGGAGCGGTGTTGTGCGGCAGGATCACGCCCACCAGCGCGGGGTGCTCGGACCGCGGGACGTTGACCATCACGGCCTGTTCAGCGGTGGGCCGGTCCAGGCCGAAGGCCACGTGGACGCTGCCGGTGTACTCGACGCGCCGGAAGAACTCGCTGAACGGCCCCTGCATCTGGCCGTAGAGATCCGGTGCCCGGGACGCGGGCACGGCCAGCACGCAGCCGTCGGCCCGCTCGGTGTGCTCTCCCGTGCCGTCCTGTGCCTGCCAGGTGACCGCGACCCCGCCGGCGCTCTCCTCTACCTGGCGCACCGTGGCGTGGTAGGTGACGGGCAGTTGGGCGGCGAGGAGCCGGGGCAGCACCCCGACCCCGTCACGGAAGGTGAACAGGCCGCCGCCGCCCAGCAGGGAGTTGAGCAGCATGAACGGTGCGACGGACGAGGTGCGTTCGACGTCCTGGAGTGAGGCGAGCATGCACAGGGGGTCCAGCAGGTGGTCGACCGTGCCCGGCCTCAGTCCGCGGCGGACCGCGTAGCCGGCGACGGACTCGCCGTCGTGGCGGGCCGCCGCGGACATGTCGTACCAGTCCAGCGAGCGCCGGACGCGCAGGTGGTCCAGCATCAGCTTGGGCAGGTCGGACGGGAACGGCGCGAACCGCAGCAGCCCGGCCGCCATACGCGGCAGGGAGCCGACCCGTACGTGGTGCACCCGGCGCTCGCGCATGAGTCCGATGACGTCGGAGGACGGCAGCAGCCGGTCGCCGACGCCGGCCAGCTCCGCGAGCCGCAGCATCGCGTGGTAGCGCCGCGACAGCAGGGAGGCACCGGTGTCGATGAAGAACCCGCCGCGCCGCACCGAACCCATCCGGCCGCCGACGTACTCGGGTCCGGAGCTTTCCAGCACGGTGACCCGGCAGCCGCGCCGCTGCAGGAGGAATGCGCTGGTGAGTCCGGCGATGCCCGCGCCGACCACGACGACGTGGGGGCGTCCGGGGAGCTGGGGCCCGGCCTTTGGGGACGCCGCGGAGGACGGACTGTTCGGTGCGGGCCGGCCGCCGGTCACGCGGGGACCTCCGAGCGGGGCTCGTCCCGGTCGTAGCGGCTGTGCCGCAGATACCACTCGACGTGGTTCTGGAAGCTGAGCAGTCCGTCGGCCCAGGTCTCCAGTGCCACCTTCTCGCCGGCGGTGTAGGGGCCACCTGTTCCGGCGGGGCCGCCGGCCTGCTTGAGCGCCCGTTTCAGTGACCTCACCCGCTGCTTGATGCGGTCCAGGGTCTCGGCGGCGGCGTCCTGCAGCGACATGTTCTCCAGGCGGTGCAGCAGGACCACGAGGTTGTAGGCATCCGGCCGGTCCAGTTCCTTCGACACCGAGCACAGGTCGTTGATCCAGGAGGCGATGTCGGCCGCGCAGCCGATCATCTCGGTGTACTCGGGGGTGCCGTAGAAGCGCGCCGGCAGCCGTACCGACTCTGCCTGCTCCACGAAGTCCAGCAAGGGCAGCACCGGTCCGGTGTCACGGCGCAGGGCGATGTAGGAGTCGACACCGGGCAGGACACCGCGTGCCCGGTAGTCGGACTCCACGACGAGGGAGGTGAAGTAGTCGTCCAGGTGCGCGAGGAGTTCCCCGAACTGCACCGGCGCCATGTGCTGCGCGGTCCGCTCCAGCAGGTCCGCCAGCGCGCGCTGGAGGGCGTCCTCGGGGACGGGCAGCGGCTCGCGGCGCCTGGCGGCGTCCACCAGGCGCCTGAGCGGGGCCGCCGCCCGGTCGGCTGCGGCGGCGCCGGCGCCGGCGGCTCCGTCCTCGAAGTGGTCGTCGAGGTTGAAGTACCACATCGTCCACTGGGTGATCAGTACGCGGATACCGGTGTCCGCCCGCGGATAGCCGTGGCTGACCAGCTCACCCGCGCACAGGCGGCGCAGCGGATGCCGGGGGTCGCCGGAGTCGATCAGCCCCAGGCGCCTGGCCCATTCCGCGCCGCCGGTCTCGACGGCGGCGATGTCGCCGGGTTCGCGGGTGGGTGCGGCAGGGAAGGGCCAGCGGGGCAGGACGGTGTCGAGGACCGGATCGGAGACCGGGCTGTGCACGATGTCTCTCCTTTCCCGGCCGTCGGCCGGGCGGGGCGCCGGCCCGCGAGCGGGCGCGGCAGGGGACTGGGAGAACGGTCGGGATGTCGACCAGACCGTGGTGGACGACCGGGGCCGGTCCTGTCGGGCGGAGGGACGCACGGCGCACCGCCGAGTGGCCGTGCGGTGATACGCGTCCGCGTGTGCCCAGCTGAGGTGGTGCGGTGCAAAGGTCCGCCGAAGCGGCCAGGCACCCGGGCATCCGTGTCAGTGATCTCGGAGGGCCAGCCACGCGGCGAGCGTGCGCAGCGGCCGGGTGTCGCCGGCGGGCAAGCGGATGGCGTCGAGATGGTCCAGCGCTTCGGTCAGGTGTCGGTGCGCGAGGCCGCTGGTCCGCTGCCGTCCTCCCGCGCGCTCGACGAGAGAAGCGGCACGCCGGAGGGTGTCGGCGTCGTCCAGGGCGGGGTCGCGGGCGTAGAGCTCGGCCAGCTCGGCGGTCTCGGGAGCGTCCGAGCCGAGGGCGGCCACCACGGGCAGGCTCTTCTTGCGTGCGTGGAGGTCGGCGCCGGCCGGTTTGCCCGTCGCGCGGGGGTCGCCCCAGATGCCGAGCAGGTCGTCCACGTGCTGGAAGGCCACGCCGAGGGAGCGGCCGAAGGCGTCCAGTTCCGCCGCCTGCCCCTCGTCCGCCCCGCCGGCCAGGGCGCCCAGACGGCACGCGGCGCCCATGAGCGCGCCGGTCTTCCGCGTTGCCATGGTGGTGCACTCGGCGAGGGAGACGTCGGCCCGTTCCTCGAACCCGATGTCCTCGAACTGTCCGCCGATGAACTGCTGCACGGCCTCGTTCAGCGCCGTGGTGGCCGATGCGCCCCGGCCGTCGTGCTGGACCAGGGAGATCGCCAGGGCGAGCATGGCGTCCCCGGCCAGCAGTGCGCCGGCGACGCCGAAGGCACGCCAGGCGGCGGGCCGGTGCCGGCGCGTGTCGTCTCCGTCGATGATGTCGTCGTGCACCAGCGAGGAGTCGTGGGCGAGTTGCACGGCCGCGGCGCAGTGCGCGCCGGTTCCGGGAAGGGCGCCGAGGGCCCGTGCGGAGAGCAGGGCGAGAGCGGGGCGTACCGCCTTGCCCCAGCCGTCGGTGACGGGCCGGCCGTGCGCGTCCCACCATCCCAGGTGGTAGCCGACGACGATCCGTGCCTGCGGGTGCAGGGAGTCGACCGCTTCGCGCAGCAGCGGGTCGGTCACCTCCCTGGCGTGGTGGAGCCATGCCTCGGGACCGGCATCCCCGACGGGGGCGGTGCGGGTGCTCGTGTCTGTGGCCTCAGCCGCGTTCACAGGGCTGCTCCCTTCGGGGCGGGGGCGGTCGGGACCCGGGTGGTCCACTGTTCGTGGCGGGCCAGCACGTGACGGAACAGGGCGGACAGGGTGTCGACAGGGCCGGCTTCTCCTCCCGCCCGGCTCAGCGTGTGCAGGGCCTGGTCGAGGTAGCGGCGGGCGGTCCGCTCGGCCGCCGCGCGCCCACCCGCCTCCTCGACGAGGCGGGCCAGAGCGGCCAGTTCGGCCTCCGCGGGGGTCTCGGTGGCGCTCAGCCGAGCGGCAAGCCGGGATCCGGCTGCGGTTTCGGAGCGCAGCGCAGCAATGACGGGGTAGGTCCTCTTGCCCCTGCGCAGGTCGCCGTAGGCGTCCTTGCCGCTGGCGGCGGGATCACCCCACAGACTCTCGATGTCGTCGGCGATCTGCCACGCCACGCCCAGGTCCCAGGCGGCGGAGCGGAGCATGCGGGCCGCCGTCGCGGGGGCGTGGGCGAGAACCGCTCCTACTTCGAGGCAGCCGCTGAGGAGACCGCTGGTCTTGGCGCACGCGGCCAGATAGTCATCGGTGTCCACTGCGTCCACCGGGCCGCCGTCCAGTTCCAGGTCGGCGGCCTGTCCCTGGATGATGGCGTCCACCGCCGACGTCATCACCCCGGTCGCCGGCTGCCCTGCGGTCCCCCGGACTTCGGTGACGACCCGCAGCGCCTGGCCCAGCAGCGCGTCGCCGGCCAGTACGGCGGGCCCCCGCCCGAAGACCACCCAGGCGGTGGGGCGGCCCCGCCGTAGTTCGTCGGCGTCCATCAGGTCGTCGTGCAACAGGGAGAAGTTGTGCACCAGTTCGGCGGCGACCGCGCCGGGCACCGCGGAAGCGGTGCTCCCGCCGAACGCCCGCGCCGCGAGCACGGCCAGGGCGGCGCGCAGCATCTTGCCCGTGTGGCCGTCGGTGGGTGTGCCGTCGGGACGGCACCATCCCAGGTGATAGGCGCTGATGCGAGCCAGCTGGGGATGCAGGCCCCCCACGACGGTGCGCAGGGCGGGAAGCGTGGCAGCCCTGCATTCGGCCAGCGTCTTCCCGACGGTGTCCGCAGCCGGGGCGCTGAGGACCTCTGTCTGGTTCATGGACGTCGTCTCCACTCCCACTGGTCAGGTCATGACGGTGCGCCGCGAGGCCCGCGGACTCGCCGGGCCGATCGAGGGGGCGCGTCGTGCGATGACCGCAGGCGCCGACGCGCTCAGGACCGGCTCGCGCGGTCGCACGGCGCGCTCGGCCCGGCTCCGGTGCCGGCGGCGCACCCGGTCCTCGCGGGCGCCGCGTTCTTCTCTGTGCTTGTCTGTGCCGGTGGTCCGAGAGGCGCACCGCGCGATCCTGACCGAGAAACGGCGCGCAATTCGGGAACCGAATTCACTGATCTGCCGACACCTGAAGTCAAGCAGCGGCTCCTGCCCAATTCCAAGGGATTCCCGACATGCCGGTGTCCCACGGGTCGCCTACTTGTGAAGTTGTGAACTCGTGATCGAACGTATTGTCCGCCACCGCTCCGGCGGCCGCCGTCACCCACGGGAAGTGGCCAGAAACACCCGTTACACATTCGGTTGACGCGGTCAACCGATAAAGGTGTTCTGATCGCGAGACGGGACCAGCGGGCAGTCACAGCGTGACGGCAGCCACCGGCACGGCGGGTTTCCGTTTCTGTCACAGAAATACGCTCAAGGAGTTTTCGTGGCACGCAGCCATCCGAATCAGCAGCTGAAGCGGCTCATAGGGGAGGCGGGATTGTCGGGCGAGGCTCTTGCCCGGGCCGTCAATCTCGCCGCCGCTGAGAACAAGCGGGTGCTTCAGTACAACCGCAAGGCGGTGGCCGGCTGGCTGGCCGGCTCCCGCCCCCCTGCCCCGGTACCCGTACTGGTGGCCGAGATCCTGACCCGGCGGCTCGGCCGGCACATCAGCGTCCAGGAGACCGGACTGGCGCGGGTGCCGGACGAACCGACGGACGCATTACGCGCGACCGGCGGCAGCGGCCGGGAAGCACTGGCGATGCTGACCACGGCCGACACGGGTTCGGAAACCCGGGCGACGTTTCGCGCCCTTCCCTTTCGGCTGGGCAGCACTCCGCCGGCCTGGACCGAGACCGAGCCACGTCCCACCGTGGGCGACTGGCGATTGGGGCCGGGCGACCTGGCAGCCTTGACGCACACCATCACGCACTACGCGGAGACCATCGACACCTACGGCGGCGCCCACGGCCGCACCGCGCTGGCCACCTATCTGGCCACGGACGGTGCCGCCTTCCTCGCTGCCCGAACCGACCGGCGGACCCACTCGCTGCTCCTCGGAAAGCTGTCCCGGCTGACCCACCTGCTGGCCCGTATGTGCGCGGACTGCCGTCAGAGCGGGGTGGCCCAGCAGTATTTCCACGTGGCCGCGCAGCTGGCGATCGAGGCCGGGGACCGCACCCAGTACGCCGTGACCCTGCGGGCGATAAGTGCGCTGTCGAGTCAGCTCGGGCATCGGGACACGGTGCTCGCCGGCTCGGCGTGGTCGGCCGCGCCCGAGGACGCCCCGCCGCCCATCCGGGCGTACCTGATGAGTCATCTCGCCGTGGTGCACGCGACGGCGGGGGAAGAACACCGGTCGCTTTCGGAGCTCTCGGACGCGATGACGCTGCACGGCGGGCAGGACGACCCCTCCTCCCCCTTCAGCGGCTATCCCGTGGCCGCCCTGCACTACCAGCGGGGCCATGTGCACCAGAGCCTCGGCGACTACGGCCGGGCCGCTCAGGCGCTCGCCGCGTCCCTGCGGCACCGGCCGCCGCGCGCACACCGCGCCCGCGCGCTGACGCTCGCCAGGCTCGGAGAGATCCATCTGCTGGAGGGACGGCTGGACCAGGCCTGCGCCGTCACCGACCAGCTGCTCGACCACTACGGGCGGATCCGCTGCCCGCGCACCGCCGACCGGCTCGAGGATCTGCGCGCACGGTTGCTGCCCTACGCACGGCGGCCGTCGGTACGGTCGATCCTCGGCCGCTTGAGCGACTACACCACCTACCAGAGCTCCCCTGAGCGCCTCGCGGCATGAACGGCGCCCCGACGACCCAGTGACGGACGGGCACGTGCGGCACCGTCGCCATCTGTCCCGACCGCGTCACGGCACACAAGGTCACAAGCGTGAGCCGCGGAGGACACCTACGAGCCGGGCACCCCTGCCGGACGACGAGCGGTCCGCATGCAATGGAAGGAGAGGTCGGCGGGCCGACGCCCCGCGGGGCCAGGCCGGTCGCCGCCTGCCACGCCGAATCACGGAAAGGGATGCCAGGGATGGAGACGAACCCGGCCGAGGTGCCCACTGTCGGCGGACTGCCCCTTCTGGGCTCTCTGCTGGACCTGCGGCGAGACCCGTTGGGCACGTACGAGCGGGCCCGCGGGGAGCACGGTGACGTGGTGCGGATCGTGTCCGGGCCACCCGGGCTGCGTACGACGATCCACTTCGTCTTCTCTGCCGCCGGCGCCCAGCAGGTGCTGGCGGGCCAGTCGGCCAACTTCCGCAAGGACGACCGCTTCTCGCAGGAGATGCGGCAGACCTTCGGGAACGGCCTGCTCAGCAGCCTCGACGACGACCACATCAGGCAACGCCGACTTCTCTCCCCACTGTTCACCAAGAAGCGGGTGGCGGACTACGCCACGGCCGTGTGCGACGAGGCCGACATCCTGTGCGCGGAGTGGGAGGCCGATCACAGCGGGCGTCCCGATCTGAACGAGGACATGAGCCGACTCACCGTAAGGATGATCACCCGCATCCTGTTCGGCTCGGATGCCGAGCAGGCGGCGGAGGTGGTGCGGCGCTGCATGCCCGTCCTCAGCACGTACACCCTCCGGCGCGGCCTCATGCCCGTGAACCTGCCCCGGTCCTGCCCCACACCCGCCAACCGCCGGGCACGTGCGGCTCAGGGGGATCTGCACGCACTGTGTGACCGCCTGATCGAACAACGTCGGCGCAGCGGAACCTCGGGCAACGCGGCGGGGACCGATCTGCTGACCCTGCTCATCAACGCGCGCAGCGCGGAGGACACTCCGCTCACCGACGAGGAGCTGCGCGACCAGGTGCTGGTCTTCCTGCTGGCAGGTTCGGACACGACGGCCACGTCACTCACGTTCACCATGTACCTGCTGGCGCAGCACCAGGACGTCCAGGACTCCGTCCGCAACGAGGTGCGTTCCGTCCTCGGCGGGCGTCGGCCCGCCCCGGCCGACCTGGACGCCCTGCCCTCCGTGGAGCGGGTAGTCAAGGAGGCCATGCGTCTCTATCCGGCGGCACCGGTCCTCATCCGCCGGGCGGTGCGGTCGACGGTCATCGACGGGTACGCGATACCGGCCGGCGCCTACGTGTACGTGTCGCCCTGGGTGACGCACCGCCATCCCTCTTACTGGCCGGACCCCGAGCGTTTCGCCCCCGACCGCTTCCACCCGGAGGAGGAGAGCAGCAGGCCGCGCTACGCGTGGTTCCCGCTCGGCGGCGGCCCGCGCTCCTGCATCGGCAACCACTTCGCCATGCTGCAGATGAAACTCGCCGTGGCGACGCTGCTTCAGCGGTACCGCTTCACCGAGGCACCGCCGCACGTCCCCCTGGAGGTGGGTGTCACCATCCGGGCGGCGCGGGCCGTGAACTGCAGTCTGTCCCCGGTCGGCCGCGTTACGGCGGACACGCCTTCCCGGTCCCGCTGAGTCCGGCCAGGCCCGCCGTGGCCCGTGGCCGCCGGAGCCGGCGAGCGGTGCGGATGTCCACTGTGCGGGCACCGCCCGCGGCTCCTGCGCTGCACCCCGACACCAGGCGGAGTGGATATCGCCGTCGGTGACCCGCCAGGAGCCGAAACGGACCTGAACCGGTCCGCCACATCACCCCAAACGGGCACCCCGGTACCCCAGGGAGGAGTGACCGTCCGAACAGACAGCACCACAAACCGGCGAATACCCTGCGTCTTCAACCTGCGGGCAATGCACGGAAAGATGCCCGGCAGCGGTCACTGGAACTCGACCGATTCTGGTCAATCATTCCTCTCCTGCAGCTGTCACTTGTCTCGACCTAGAGGCTGCCTTAACCTGTTCATTACTGCTAAATGATTTATCGAGCCGAATCCGGCACGGCGAGGTGGCGCGAAGTCAGCCCACTGAAATGCGTGGCGCATACCTTCGTTCGGACCCTCGATGGGAGACAGGAATGGGCGGTGAATCGCCTTTGTTCAAGAGATCCGAACAGGGCGCGCAGAAAATCAACGATGCCTTGGCGATGCCGCAGGCAATCGTCACTACCTCACGCCGCATCACGTCCGGACGTGACCTGTCCGGACCGCTCGCCACCGACGATCCCTTTACCTGGCTGCCGTGGCGGCCTGACGAGGACACGGGCGAGGGCGAGGAGAATGAGCCTTCCCCTCAGGAATTCCAGCAATCAGCACCCTCGGCGAGCCGTGTGCCCGAGGACGTTGCGATCGCCGTGGAGGTGGCCGGCCCGAGGCGTATGGGGATGCGCTGGATGACCGGTGGTTCTGCGAGACGACCGGCCCGGTCGGCACGCCGGATGAACAACGACTCGTGCAACAAGGACGCCGACGTCACCGACGAGGCCGCCGTGCTGTCGAACCTCGGCGCCAGGACCCCCGCCAACCACCTCGTGCGGCTCATCACCGATCAGGGTGCACATGGACTACGTCATCGCGCTGGAATCCCTGATGGCCAGCCCCGACGACAAGCACGAGGGCGTCACTGAAAGGCTCCGGTCCCGCGCATCCGCCCTGTTCCTCACCCCGTCCCCGCGCGCGAGCGTCGGGACAATCGTGCTCCGGTGGTGACCGAGGCTCCCACGTCACCGCTCTGGTAGGTGGCCACCACCAGCGCGCCGGGCAAGAGTCTGGTGTGAGGGGTGAGCGGGACACTCATGCCGGTCGTCGGCGGGTGTCCACGGTGAAGGTCGTCTCGACCGGGGCCGACGGCTCTGGGTCTTGGCGGCCCGGCCCCGGACGCACCTCGGAGATCACTGGCTGCCGCTCGCGGTCTGAGCGATGACCAGCGCCGCAGACCTTGGCCTGCCATTACGGCCACACAGGCTCCGCCCTGACGCCGAGGGCGGAGCCTCTGCGTGCGGGAAGGGGAATCCGCTGCGGACAGGTTCGAGACCCGCTCGTGAGCTGGAGCGACCGCCCGCCCTTGCCCTCGCTCCGGGCGACAGGGGCCTCATTGAGGCCGCGTTGAGGCCACAAGGACAGGAACAGACTGGCAAGGGCTGCGAAGCATCAGCAGAGGTTCACAACGCTGACCTGCCAAAACGTCAAGAACGAGCGAAGAAGCGCAAGGACCGCCAAGATCCCCAACAGACTCATGATCCGTCGGCCGTGGGTTCAAGTCCCACCCGCCCCACTTCAGCAGGTCTCTGACCTGCGGAAACGTTCATTTTGTCCTGTCGGATCGTCAACTTTGCCTGAACGAGGACTGAATTCGCTGCGCGTGAGTTCGGCTCCGCTGCGGTCGGTGTTGGTTCACATCGCTTTGACCTGCGCAGATGTTGTGTTCCGGTGCTGGTGCAGGTTTCTGCGGGTGGCGTGTACGAGGCCTTGGCGCCGGATTCTGGACGCTGGCTGGACACGAGGATTCGGACGTGCTGCCCGGGGACCTTCGGGTTGGCGGCTCTGCCGGGCCCGGCGGGTGGGCACGGAGGCAGCCCGAACGGGGTGCGGTCCGAGTTGGGACGCGAAAACGGCCCGTACTGGAAACGGCCCGGAAACGACCGACAGACATGGCGGGGCGGGCCGGACCGGGCGGGTCCCGCCCCACTTCAGCCGCACCGGTGTTCCTGCTCATCCCGGCCATCGAGAGGCATCGATGGCCACTGCTCAAGCGTGACGTGACCCGGTGTGCAGGCGCGGGCGGGCTTGGTTCTTACCGACGGGACCTGGCACCCGAACCGGCAGGGCTCGGCGGCGGCCGCACACCCCTCAACAGAGGTATGCCCGCCCGCCGCCGGGCCCTGCCCTTTCAGGGTTGTGATCTTGAGCAGCAGTCACTTCCGGTGTACGGACTTTCCGGGGTGCCCGCCCGAGGCTCAGCGGACGCGGTTCGCCAGTTTGGTGGTGGTGTTGAGGAGGTACTCCAGCGGTCCGCGGTGGAAGAAGCGGGACCAGATCGCCGCGAACAGGGTCGCTGCGACGACGAAGCAGAGCAGCAGCTCGAAGGAGGCGGACTGCGGTGGGGTCACCGCTTCGCCGGGCAGGGCGAGGATCACCAGGATGTGGCTCACGTACAGGGTCAGGGACATGGTTCCGACGGCGATGACTGGCGCTGCCAGTCGGCGCAGCACCGGCAGCCGGTCCACGGCCACCGTCAGGCACAGGATCACGGTGATCGCGACACCCAGGCAGCCGACGAGGTCGAACGTGGAACCGCTGTGCGGCTCCGCCGCCAGCAGCCCCCAAGCGTCGGGGCCCCACAGCCCACTGCCGACCGGCAGGTCGAAGCCTCCCTCCGCCATGCCGGGATCCTGCATGGCACTGCGGTCCTTGAGGACGTCGAAGTCCTTCATGCCAGGCATCCCGGCCATGATCTCCTTGGCGCCGCCGGTCAACCGGAGCGCCAACCACGAGACGCCGTATCCGAACGCGATCAGCGCGGGCCCTACCACGGCCAGCCGCCGCCGCACCGCGCCTGAGGACAGATCAAGCCGGCCCAGCGCCATGCCGGTGACCACGAACGTCATCCAGGTGATCGCCGGGTAGAAGCCGGTGAGCAGGAAGTCGAGCACGCCCACGCCGGAGAGGCGCGCGATCGGGTCGTAGGAGTCGATGGTGTTCACGATCGATTCGCTGAGCAGCGCCCGCAGGCAGTACGCCACCTGCGGCGCGATGACCGCGAGTGCCACAGCGATGGTCGCGAGCGTCCTGGCCCGCAGCCGCAGCAGGGGCAGGGCCAGCAGGAAGTACACCGCGTAGAAGTTGATGATGACGCCGCCGCCGAAGTCGGTCATCGCCAGCGCGGTGCCCACCACGAGCAGGATCACGGCCCGGATCACGATCCTGGCCTTCGCCTGCCGGCCGGCCAGTCCGGTCTTCGGCTCCATGCGGCCGGCGATCAGCACCAGCGAGAATCCGGCGAGGGTGGCGAACAGAGCCGAGGCCCGGCCGCTCGCCAGCCAGACGAACCAGGTGCCCGCGCCGTCGCCGGAGGTGGGGAAGGGATTGAAGGGGCCGACGTGCACGGCGAACATTCCGAACACGGCCACGGCACGGGCGAGGTCCACTCCGACCAGCCGTGCGGTCGACGAAGGGCGTTTCGTCGCCGTGGCGGACTCGGGTGCGGGTAAGGGCTGGGCAGGCGCCTTCTTGGCGCTTTCGATCTCGGTCACCGGGACAACCTTGCCGAGGCGGGGGCGGTCGACCATCCGCCGGGCTTCAGGAGGCCCCCCGCCGGTCGGCCGGCCGGGCCCCCTCCGATCGGCGGGGTCCCGGTCTCGGTCGTACAGGCACGCCTGTGGTGATCAAGCTGGTCGCCGCGATGCCGCGGGTCGGCAGGCTCACCACGAGGCGGCAGTTCTTCCGCTCCGCCTGAAGGCCGAGCGGCGTCACTTCTCATCGATATTGATCACGGAGGCGAGGCGGGGTGACGTCCGAACTCGCGTCGGAACGGCATCCGTGGGAGGTGACCCACCCCGATGCGTCTCATCGGATGCGGTGGGCCAGTCCGGTCGCCCTGCCCATCAGCCATTCGAGCGGCCCTCGCTGGAAGAAGCGGGACCAGAGGGTGGCGAGGACGGTGACGGAGGCGATGAAGCCGAGCAGGATGTGCAGCGGCCGGACTGCCGATGTCTCGGTGTCCAGGAGCCAGATGGCGACGATGTGGTAGACGTACGCCGTCAGTGACATCGAGCCGACCGCGATGACGGGCTTGGCCAGGCGGCGCAGTCTGGGGAAAGCGTCCATGGCGGCCAGGCACGCGATGATCACCAGGATTGCCACACCCGTGGCGGCCATGATGGACAGGGTCGCCTCGCTGTGCGGGGCTGAGGCCAGCATCCCGGCGGGGGTGTCGCCGAAGATGCCGATGCTGTCGGGTGATACGGACGACACCGACGACATGCCCGGCCCCTGTTCGGCTTTCCGGACGGCTTCGGCGGCACCGGGTACGAGACGCACCGCCAGCCAGGAGCCGCCGTACCCGGTGACGGCGAGGCCGACGCCGGTGAGGGCGAGGCGTACACGGGCGGCCGTGGCAGTCAGGTCGCAGCGGGCGACAGCCATACCGGCGATCACGAACGGAACCCAGGTCACGGCCGGATAACCGCCGGTGAAGAACAGCGAGACGGGCCCGTCCGCCTGGCCGTAGGAGAGGAACACGCGGCCGCCGACCACCGGCTTCAGCAGGTACAGCAGCTGCGGGCCCACCAGGGCCCATCCTGCGGCGATCAATGCCAGTGGCTTGGCGCCCAGCCGGTACAGCGGCAGCACGAGCAGGAAGAACAGTCCGTAGAAGGCGAGGATCGGCACGACCGGGGTGCCGGTCATGGTCAGGGCGGTGCCGAGCGCCAGCAGGATCACGGCTCGTATGACGACCTTGGCGACGGCCTGGCGGCCGGCCAGGCCGGTCTTCGGTGTGCGGCGCCCGGTGATGAGGACGACCGCGAAGCCGGCCAGGACGGCGAACAGGGCGGAGGAGCGGCCTTGCGCCAGCTCCATCAGGAAGCCGATGACACCGCCTTGGCTCGGGGCGGGGCCCACGTGGACCGCGTACATGCCGAAGACGGCCAGGCCGCGGGCCAGGTCCAGCCCTAACAGTCGGCCCACGCCCGGCGCGCCCGTCGAGGGCTCACCGCGCTCGCGTGCGGGGGACGGTGCGTCGGCCGGGAACGGTGGGGAGTCCGGGTGATGGGTCATGCCCCTCAGGCTGGAGACCGGGCCGATCACGGACTATCCGGCAGGCGGCAGTGATGTCCCTGCCGACTGGTGGGTGCCACCCCGCCGGGTGGCTGGAGCTGCCGCCCGCCGGGCCGCAAGGGCTCCGCGTGGCTTCAGGGTCGAGTCGGCATGGGCCGGACGGCATGAATGAAGGTGAGGCGGGGCGTGTGATCCGGGTGGTGGTGGTGGTGGTGGACGACGAGGCACTGGTCCGCTCGGGCTTCGAACTCATTCTGGGCGCGTCCGAGGACATCGAGGTCGTCGCGACCGCGAGCGGGGGCGACGCCGCCGAGGCCGTCCGGCGGGAGCGGCCCGACGTGGTGCTGCTGGACATCCGGATGCCGGACGTCGACGGGCTCACCGTCCTGCGCGAGCTGCGGACGATGCCGGACGCTCCGGTGGTGGCGATGCTGACGACGTTCGACGCCGACGAGTACATCCTGACCGCCCTGCACTCCGGCGCGGCCGGTTTCCTCCTCAAGGACACCGAGCCGGAGCAGCTCGCCCACCTGGTGCGGACCCTGGTCGCGGGCGGTGTGGTGTTGTCCCCCAAGGCGTCGCGGACGCTGCTGCACAGTCACCCCGGCACCGAGGCGGCTGTCGACGCAGAGGCAGCCCGGGTCCGGCTGCTCACCGCGCGGGAGCGTGACGTCCTCGTCCTGGTGGCGGAGGGGCTGTCGAACGCCGACATCGGGGCGCGCGTCCACTTGGGGGCGGGCACGGTCAAGGACCACGTCAGCGCGATCCTGGCGAAGCTACGGGTGACGAGCCGGGTGCAGGCCGCGCTGCTGGCGCAGCGGGCCGGATCGTGGCCAGCAACCTCCCTCTCTCAGGCTTCGATTCGATCATGCCCAAGACACTCGCCACCGCCGCTGTTGACCGGCTCCTGCCCCACGCTCACTTCATGCGCCGGCCCGCACAGCGCCGGCCATGTCGCCTACCTGGAGCGTCATCACACAGCTGGGACGTTCCCGTGCTCGGCTTCTGTTCGCGCTGGGGCATGAGGACGATGCGGCCCCTTCTGGGCGCCGACGGCATAGATGCTCCGCTGGTGCCGCCACCCGGTACAGCCCGACTGAGCTATCCCGCGTACTTGGGGGCGATCCACCTGCCCTTGAGTCGCTGCGCGTTGGAAAGGTAATCCGCTGCGCATGGCTTCGAGACCCTCTCCTCAGCTGGGGAGAGGGTCCGTGAACCGGGTGCGCGTGCACATCTGGGACGCGTTCTGGACGCCGGCTGGACACGAGGATCCGGAAACCGGGAGACGGCCCGGGTCGCTCGGAGTGACCGCCAGGGGTCGGGTCGGTCAGAAGCTCGGTGCTCGTCGGTGCCGCGCGAGTTCTGCTGCTTGAGGTCGATCGTGCGGACCGGCTGGCCTGTCGTGCGGGCGATGGTTTCGAAGCCGCGGCCGTAGTGGAGGAGGATGGTTCCCGCTTCTTCCGCGGCTGCGGCCACCAGGAGGTCGACGGGGCCAGCACTACGGTGTTCTCCTCTTGGTGGTCAGTTGTTCTTGGATGATGCGGGAACGGCGGTAGACGCCGTCGGGCATGGGGCGCCAGGCGTAGTGGGCGTCGAAGGCCGCCTTCAAGCGGGTACGGTCGTGTGACGGAGCGGGCCGAGTATCGGAAAAGACCGACTCCCGGATGAGGTCCGGGGCAATGACCTGTGGGTGGCTGGTCGAGCCCCTGATCCGGCTCCCCGCCCGATGACCGTGCGGTTATGCGCCCCGCGTGTACGTGAGC
Source organism: Streptomyces sp. NPDC030840 (assembly GCF_055572015.1). Taxonomy (NCBI): domain Bacteria; kingdom Bacillati; phylum Actinomycetota; class Actinomycetes; order Kitasatosporales; family Streptomycetaceae; genus Streptomyces; species Streptomyces sp. NPDC030840. The sequence goes on from NZ_JBVIEE010000001.1 coordinate 660,514, forward strand.
CCGAGCTGCGCGCAGGCCAGGAGCGCCACCTCGATGTCCAGACGGTGTTCGGTGAGAGGGTGGCCGAGTATCTCCTCGGCCTTGCGCACGCGGTAGTGGACGGTGTTCTTGTGGACGTGCATCCTTGCGGCGGCGTCGGTGAAGCTGCCTCGTGCGTCGAGGAAGACCTGCACGGTTTCGCGCAGGCGGACTGTGGCCTCGTCGTCGCGCATGAGGTCACCGAGCACGCGTCCGGCCCAGGCTCTGACATCGGTGAGATGGTCGACGAGGAGGCCGGCCAGCCCGACCTGGGCATGAAGGAAGAGCGCACGACCGGGGGCGGCCCCGGTGGCGGCGACGTCACGGGCACGCTGCGCGTCACGGAACGTCTGCCGGAATCCGTCGAGTCCGGGAGACGGGTCACCGACGGCGACGCGCAGGACCGGGTGCCTGCCCAGTTCCTCTTCGAGCCGGTGGACGTCGAGGACCGGCTTTCCGGCGGAGGAGATCCACGCCCAGCATGTCTGTTCGTCCGTGGAGATCGTCAGTGGGGCCTTGCCGGTTGCCGCGCCCAGTATCGCCGCGCTTGCCCGCAGCCCGGCCGCGGCCGGGGCGGGTGTACCGGGCTCGGCCCAGATGATGGCGGCCAGATGCCATCCGCGCAGCGACGTCGAGAGCATCTTCTCGGCCGAGACGAGGTCGAGCCCTTCCGTGTCGAGCACGGCGCGGACCTGGGCGGCGCGGGCGGCGTCGGAGCGGGTGTCCCACCGTCTGCGTTCGTTCTCGTAGATGTCGATCAGGCCTTCGATGACCTGGTCGATGTAGCTGTTGACCAGGAGCGCCATCCGGCTGGTCGTGGCCAGCGCCTCGTCGGTGGAAAGCTCCAGGCGGCGCAGATAGGTCATGACCCACTGCACGAACATGTGTTCGCCGAGGCGGTAGGCGCGCAGCAGTGCCTCCAGCGACAGGTCGTGCTGGGCGAAACGGCGTGCGTACTCCGCGGCGGCCGGCGGCACGGTGATGTCGTCGAACGAGATGCTCAGCCTCAGCATGTCGAGGATGGCCGCCAGGTTCGACGCGGTGCTGGCGACCATGAGCCGCCGTACCGCGTCGTCGTGCCGGAACTCGGGGATGACGTGGACGAACATTGAAGTCATCTCGGTGGTGAGGCTCTCCAGATCGGCCTGGATGTACTTGGCGACATCCCGCACGGTCCCGTCCATGTCGGTGCTCATGGCTGACGGTAACCGGATGCCCGGTGTCCGCGACAGGACTCGTCTCCATGTTCCCCTTCGTTTCGTTCCCGCCCGCCCGGTACCCAGCACCCTGTGCCTTTGTGACGGCGGCACAAAGCCGCCCTTCCGAGCTGGGACGACGGTCCATGGTCGGCCGGGTGCGCCGTTCCTACCTTTTCCTCACTACCTCCGTCACGGGCGACTCAATGGTGAGGAAACGTGCAGCACATCGCCGAACTGCCGGAGCGCGTTGACGATCTCCCGCATCTCGTACCGGCCCTGGTGGCCGCCGATCGAGGGGTGTGCGGCCTTCCATGCGCTGATCACCGACTTGATCAGCGCCCACTGCCCGTCGGAGAGGTCGGTCTTTTAGGGCTTGCGCTCACTCAGGTGTCCAGCCCAGCACGCCCGAGCCCGCCGACCGGCTGAGATGCCGCAGTCCCACACGTTCAGGCGACGACACATCACCTACCGGATCTCATACCGCCCTCTTAGGTATCCGTAGGAGCGCGGCCCCCAGCGACGCTCTAATCCTGGCCTCAGGTTGATCGGGGACAATGAGCGGCAAAAACACCGACTGGAAGGGGGCGGGCCGGCGTGCGGATCATGATCGCGGATGATGAAGCGGCCATCCGTGAGTCGCTGGAGCGGGTGCTCCAGGTCGAGGGTTACGACACCAGCACCGTCGCCAACGGTCTCGCCGTGCTCGACGGGGTCGGTGGGGCCGACGGTGACACGCTGGATCTGCTGATCCTCGACGTGATGATGCCCCGCCTCGGCGGGTTGGAGACCTGCCGGCGGTTGCGGGCCGCGGGTCGGGATCTGCCCGTGCTGATGCTGACCGCCCGTGACCAGGTCTCCGACCGGGTCACGGGGCTGGACGCGGGCGCCGACGACTACCTGCCCAAGCCGTTCGCCACCGAGGAGTTACTGGCCCGGGTGCGGGCCCTGCTGCGCCGGCGCACGCCGACCGACGGGGAGTCGCAGATCCTGTCGTTCGCAGACGTCCGGCTCGATCCCGACAGGTTCGAGGCGTGGCGGGGCGGGCGGCCACTGCGCCTGACCCGGACCGAGTTCTCCCTCCTGCAGGTCCTCATGAGCAACGCGACCCGGGTCCTGACCCGCGACGCGCTGTTCGAGGCGATCTGGGGCTTCGACATGAGCGCCACCGCCAACAACCTCCAGGTGTACGTGAGCTACCTGCGCCGCAAGATGGAGGCCGAGGATGAGCCGCGATTGATCTACACGCTGCGCGGCCTGGGTTACGTGCTGCGGGAGACTCCTCCGTGAGCAGGCCCGCCGGCCGGGAACCGCGCCGGCTGACCCGATGGTGGCGCAGGCGGTCCCTGCGGGCCAGGCTGACGGTGATCGCGGCGACGGCCATCGCGGTCAGCGTGTTCGTGGCCTTCCAGGTGGCCAGCGAACTACTGGGCTGGGAGCTGCGGGACACCGCCGAGAATCAGCTGCGCGCCGACTCCCGCGTCCTGGCGACGAACGCGCAGCGCGCCGGTCTGGCGCGGGTCCAGCTACCGCCGTATCCCGGATCCGGTCGGCTGGTGCGGGTCATCCTGCCCGACGGCTCGACCCGGACGCCGGCCGGCCAACCCGCGCTGCCACCCGTCAGCGAGTACGCCGGGCGCGTGGCGCGGGGCGCGTCGGCCGACCTGATGGAGTCCAACGACAGCGACGAGGACGGCTACCTCATCTACACGCTGCGGGCAGGCGACGGCGCGGTCCAGGTGGCCCAGGTCACCGACGACAGCCCGATCAACCAGTTCGGGTTCGGCATGCTGCTGATCGGGCTGCTCTGCGTGGTCGGCGGCACCCTTGTCGGGCGGACCGTGGCGCGGACCGGGCTGGCACCGATCGACCGGCTCACCGCCGCCGCGGTACGTGTCGCGCACACCCGGGATCTCGACGCCGACATCCCGGATGAGGGCGGCGGGGAGATCCGGCGGCTGATCCAGTCGATCAACGACATGCTCGCCGCGCTCCGGGACTCCCGGCGGGCCCAGCGACTGCTCGCCGAGGACGCCGCCCACGAGCTCAAGACCCCGCTCACCAGCCTGCGCCTCAACGTCGAGCTGCTGATCCGGCTCGATCGGCGCGGCACCCTGGACAGCGCACTGCCGGCGGAGAGCCGGACCCGGCTGCTCAACGATCTCGGCGCCCAGGTGGCCGAGTTGAGTACCCTTGCCGCCGAGCTGACCGACCTGGCGCGCGGTGACGTCAGTGACGAGAACACCGAGGTGCTCGACCTCGCCGACGTGGTGGTGGCCGCCGCGACCCGGGCACGTTCCCGCGTGCCCGACATCGAGGTCGCGCTCGACGTGACCTCCGTGTGGGTGAGCGGGCGTCCCGCTGCGCTCCAGCGGGCGGTGCTCAACCTCATCGACAACGCCGGCAAGTGGTCCCCCGCGGACCAGCCGGTCCAGGTCCGGCTCCGTGCCGAGAGCGCGTCGGCGGTGCTCGAGGTCGACGACGCCGGGCCGGGCATCGACGCCGCCGACGTACCGCGGGTGTTCGACCGGTTCTACCGTGCCGACAGCGCCCGGGCGTTGCCGGGATCCGGTCTGGGGCTGTCGATCGTGCAGCGGGTCGTCGACGCCCACGGCGGCCGGGCCACCGTCGCCCGCTCCGCACGCGGTGGCGCGCTGCTTCGGGTCGACCTTCCGGCCGCGGCCCCGCCCGCCCCGATCGCGCGGCGCACCGCCGGTGAGGACACCGCGGTGCCCTGACCCCAGCCCCGGCCGCACGGCGCAGGACCAAAGGGCGGCGGCCGTCGGGCATGGCCCCGCGCGGCTCACCGTCGGGGCAGGACACCGCGATGCGCCGACCCCAGCCCCGGCGTGTGGCGCAGGACCAGAGGGCGGCGACCGCCGGGCCCATGAAAAAGATCCGGGACGGGCCTGGGGCCCGTCCCGGATCTCGTCCGTGCCGCCGCGCTCACCGTTGCAGCGCGGGCTCCTCGTCGTCGGCGAGCGGCTGTTGACCGTCCGGCAGCTCCGCCGCCGGCCGGGACAGCCGGCTCGGCCACCACATCCGCCGGCCGATCAGCAAGGTGAGGGCGGGCACCAGGACCGACCGCACCAGCAGGGCGTCGAGCAGCACGCCGAAGGCCACCAGGAACCCGACCTCGATCAGCATCACCAGCGGAAGTGTGGCGAGGACCGCGAACGTGGCCGCCAGGACCAGGCCTGCCGAGGTGATGACGCCGCCGGTGGCCGAGAGGGCTTTGAGCATGCCCTCTCTGGTGCCGAGACGCACGGTCTCCTCCCGGGCCCGGCTGGCCAGGAAGATGTTGTAGTCGACGCCGAGCGCCACCAGGAACAGGAATGCCAGCAGCGGCACCGAATAGTCGACACCCTCGAACCCGAGGATCGTGTCGAAGACGAACACGCTGCCGCCGAAGGCTGCGGCGAACGAGACGATCACGGTGGCCATCAGGACCAGCGGGGCCAGGATCGCGCGCAGCAGCAGCCCGAGGACGATCAGGACGACGGCGAGCACCAGCGGGATCACCAGCTTCTCGTCGCGGCTGGTGGTCACCTCGGTGTCGAGGTTCTCCGCACTCGGCCCGCCGACGATCGCCTCCGCCCCGCTCACCGCGTGCACGGCGGTGCGCACCCGCTTGATCGTGTCGTACTCTGCGACGGTGTCCGGCGCGTCCTTCGGGAACACGGAGATGTTGGCCCAGCCACCGCTGGTCTGCTCCGGGACGGCCAGGGCCACACCGCGAGTGTCCTTGACGATGTCGAGCACCCGCTCCTGGTGCGCCGGCCGCGTGAAGATCGTCATCGGCTGGCCGCCGAGCTCCGGGAAGTGCTGGCGCAGAACGGTGAAGCCGGTGACCGACTCCGGCGCGGACAGGAACTGGTCCTGCTCCCGCAGGGCGCCGGTGTTGCCCGCAAGCCCGATGGCGAGCACGCCGAGGACTCCGAGCGAGCCGAGCGTCGCCACCCACCGGCGGCGGCTGATGGCGGTGCCGAGCCGTCCCCACAGCCCCGGCTTCTCCTCCACGGCCGTGCTGAACCTCGGGATGGCCGGCCAGAAGATCCGCCTGCCGAGTACCACGAGCACCGCCGGGAACAGCGTCAGCATGGCCACCAGCGCGCACAGGATGCCGGCCGCACCGATCGGGCCCAACCCGCTGGTGCTGTTCAGGTCCGCGACGAGCAGGCAGAGCAGGCCGGCGACCACGGTGGCCGCGGACGCGACGATGGCCGGCGCCGCGCCACGTAGCGCGTGGACCATCGCGACCCGGACGTTCTCATGGTGGTGCAGTGCCTCCCGATATCGAGCGATGAGCAACAGCGCGTAGTCCGTGCCGACGCCGAACACCAGGATCGTCAGCAGCGCCGAGTTCTGGTCGTTGACCACGATGCCGAAGCCCTTGACGAGCAGGTAGACGGTCCCCATCGCGGTCAGTGCGGCCGCGCCGACGGCCACCAGCGGGATGATCCACAACACCGGGCTGCGGTAGGTGAGGATGAGCAGGAGCGTGACGACGGCGATGGTGGTGAGGAGGACCTTCACGTCGATGCCGTCGAAGACGGCGTCCATGTCGCCGTCGATCGCGCCCGGGCCGGTCACGTCGAGTTCCAGGCCAGCGGGGCGGTCCTTCGCGGCGTCACGCAACGGGCCGACGATGTCCTCCGGTGCGCCGTAGGTCGTGCTCACATCGAGGGTGAACATCATCGCCTTGCGGTCGGTGGAGGGTCTCGTCGGTGAGCCCTCGTCGTCCTCGCCGGCCGCAGCCGTCGCCTTCGGCGGGTAGCGCTTGGCAAGGGTGTTGTAGTGGCGCTCGACCGTCGCGCGGTCGGCGTCGGTCATGCCGCCGGCGCGGTGGTACACGAAGACGAACGTGTTGTCGTCACCATCGGGGAGACTGTCCTCCAGCACCGCCACCTTGGTGGACTCGGCACCGGCCGGCAGGGTGTCTACGGCGCTGTCGGTGGTGACCGAGCTCAGCTTTCCGCTCAGCGGCACCATGGCCGCCGCCAGCACCAGCCACAAGCCGATCACCAACCACGGCACCCACCGGCCTGCCAACCGACCGGCCGGCGCTTCCCCGGACGGCGCTGCGTTGACTGCCATCACTAGCCTCCTACATACGGGTTGCATCGCTTGTCTGGACGCCTACTTCGTACCGAGCGAACCTTGGACGACTGTTAAAGCGGTGCTCAGGCCGGTTGGCCGAACCATGTGCCAGCGCACGCACCAGCGTGGTGGCGTCGAGGTCCCGCCCGGTAGGCAAGGCCCAGGCGACACAGCCGTCGGGCCGGATGAGCAACGTGTCGACGTCCACCCGGTCCGTGCGGGCGGTGACGGTGTTGACCCGTCCGGTTCACGTGGCCGCGGCGTCGCGGACCTCCGCGCGGTCGGACGAGGTCGAGCAGGAGCCCACGACCCTCACGCAGCAGGTCCGCCGACCGGGTCAGCGCGGTGACCCACCGCGACGGTGCGCGGGTCTTCGCCGGTTCGCACTCAACCGGGTCCAACACCCCCGGCTTCGCCGACGTGTTCATGGGCACCCTGCGCGACGCACGACGACGATGCGGCGACGGCGCTCTTCGCCGTGGCCAACTTCACCGTGGGCCCCACCTTGGAGGAACAGGCCGTCCTCCAGCGGGGAAGCGGGGTACCGGCGGATCCGGGAGTCCTACGCGACGCCGTGACGGCGGGCACGTACCCTCACCTCAGCGCCACCCTGCCTACGCTCACCAGCACGGACTTCACCCGCCCCTTCGAGTTCGGGCTCGGCCTGCTCATCGAGGGCCTGAGGGCGGGCTCGCCGGGGGCAGCAGGTGAAGCGGTGCTTCCTGCACCGATGCCCCCATACCCGGACCTTGCGGAGCTTGCGTTTGGCCATCTCCGCGAGTGCCTGCGGGTCGCGTTCGCCGCGGATGAGGGCCTCCAGCATGGCCCGGCCCGAGACGCCCATGATGTCGGAGGCGACCGCGGCCAGCTTGATCCCGGTGTCCTCCAGCAGCTTCTCCAGCCGCTGCAACATCTGCCCGCGCTCACGGGTCATCTGGGTGCGGGCCCGGGTCAGATCCCGCAGTTCGCGCACCGGTGCCGGTGGCACGAACGAGGGGCGGACCAGGCTGTGCGCGCCGAGCTGGGCCAGCAAAGGGGCGTCGGAGACGTCCGTCTTGCGGCCGGGCAGGTTCTTGACCTGCCGGGCGTTGACCAGGATCACGTTCAGGTCTTCGGCCAGCAGGTAGTAGAAGGGCTTCCAGAGTCCGAGGTCGCCTCGATCACGACGAGCGTGACCTCGGCGGCGAGCAGGTGGTCCCGCAAGGCGAGCACCGCGTTCGTCGTCGAGCCCCAGGTCGTGGTCTCGTTGGTGAACAAGCCACGGCGCTTCGTACTCGGAGTGCGGACGCATACCTTGGCGTCCTTCTTGCTGATATCCAGACCGGCGCAGCGTTCGTGCAGCACGTCCACGGCCCTCTTCCCTCCCTTGGACAAGCGGTACGCCGTTCCGGGAGGGCCAGGGCGAATCAGGAATTCTGACGCACGTGCTTCGCAGCAACACTCCACGGTTCCCGTGGACGGCTCCCAGTGCGACGCTGACCTGCGAGCTCACCGGCATCACAGAGGCATCGGCCGGAACGAACTCCACCAGCGTCCCGGACCGCCACCAGCCCACATCAGGGCACACAAGAAGCACCTCGGCGCACGCCAGGGCATTTACCACGCCCCCGGCGCGCACCACAGGTGCGCTGGATCGCTGACCTGCGGAAACGTCTCTTCCGGCGTGTGGATTCAGGACTTTGCGTGAACGGACTGAATCCGCTGGTCGCGACTTCAACGACGGTTCTCTGCGCGATGGTTGACACCCTTCTGACCCGCACCGATGGATGAGTCCATGGGTTCGTGCATAAGTGGCGGACTGTTTGTCCGGCTGGTGAGCTCCCGAGTTGGGACGCTGATGGGACACAGGGATCAGGAACGGACAGCGGAAGGTCGATCACTCCAGGGCTGCTGCGGGAGCTAGCGACACGTCGTCGTTCGCACACGGCACCACGACTTCCCCACGGGCCGCTCAACGCTTCGCGACAGCCGGCGCTGGGCACAGTGACGAATACGCTTGCTCGGGGGATCTGAACCGCGAGACCGGCCTCGCTGGTCATGGCGATGGGAGCCCCGACACAAGCGATCGCCATCGGGCCACCGGGGCCCTCGACGACATCGTTCGACTCACCTCGCGCAGGGCTGCAGACGACCTTCAAGGGGCTCCGCCGATGTGCCGGTGGACATCGCCGGACTCTTTGAGCGGGCGGCAGGCAGACCAGGGAAGGCGCGACCGCCTGTTCTTCGCCTGTGGCGTCAGCGAGGCGAGCGGCAGCGCCGAAAGCCCGCGCCGGGATGCGCCGGCGGAACACCACCGCGGATTCCCCTGGCTGACTCACGGAACCCTGTCGAGAAGGCGCGTGGCATGGCGGACGGCGGCGATGGCGTGGCGGTCGTCGGTTGCGCGGGTGGCGACGGCGATCTCCACGGGCGGTCCGTCGAGCGGGACGAACCGGACGTCCGGGTGAGGGTAGAAGCGGCCGGCGGCCTCGGCGTGCAGGGCTATGCGGCCGGTTGTCGCCACGGCTCCCGGTATGGCGGCGGGGTGGCGCAGGGCGCCGCGGCTGTGGGACCCGTCGGAGGCGGGGCCGGACCATGCTTCGAGCGCGGGATGGGCGAGGGCGGTAGGCAGCCACGGGCTGTCACTGAGGTCGGCCTCGGTCAGACGGTCGGCGTCGGCGAGAGGGGAGCGCGCGGGGACGACCACGACCCGGGGCATGGTCAGGGCGTGCTCGAAGACGAGCCCGTCGACGGGGCCGACGTACTGGACGATGCCCACGTCGACCCGGTGGCTGCGGACCGCTTCGTACTGGTCGGCCAGGTCCAGTTCGGCGTAGGAGAAGGCGATCCCGGGATCGTGTCCGTGCACCGCCGCAGTCAGGTCCGTCCAGCGTTCGGCGAGTCCGAATCCCAGGACGCCCAGCGTGAGGAGCTTTTCGTCGGCGGCGCGGCGGCGGTGGTGGTGTTCGGTGAGGGAGTCCACGGTGTCGAGCAGAGTCCGGGCCTCGGTGATCAGCCGCTCGCCCTCAGGGGTGAGGGTCACCCGGCGGCTGGTGCGTTCGAAGAGCTGGGTGCCCAGTTCCCGTTCCAGCCGCTGGATGTGGCGGCCGAAGGGCTGGGGGCTGATGTAGTGCCGCTGCGCGGCCCTGCCGAAGTGCAGTTCCTCCGCCAGTGTCACCGCGTAGCGGAGCGCCCGGATGTCCATCCTCGTGCCTCCCGCTCGCTACCGCCCGTACAGCCGGTGCTTCCGTTTACGTCAGAGGACGTCGAGCCGTCAATCCCTCGGTCACGGCCGGTTCACAACCATTTCGGCTGATGATCCCCGGCTTCCTCCTCTGGTGAGGTGAGTCCACGGGAGGCACTGCCTCTGTGACTCGGATGACGAAGGAGTCATCATCATGGCTCGGCATCGCGTTGTGCTGCGCGGCGGCACCGTCCTCACCATGGATCCGCGTCTGGGGAACCTGCCCCGCGGAGACGTGCTGATCGAGGACGGTGTGATCGCCGCGGTGGCACCGGACCTCTCCGTCGACGAGGCGGAGACGGTGGACGTCACGGGGCACATCGTGGCGCCCGGCATGATCGACACACACCGGCACACCTGGCAGACGCAGCTGCGCGCCCTGTGCGCCGACTGGACCCTGGCGGACTACCTGTTCGGCATCCGGCTCGGCGTCTCGCCGGCCTACCTCGCCGAAGACGTCCACCTGGGCAATCACCTCGGCGCCCTGGACGCCCTGAACTCCGGCGTCACCACGATCCTGGACTTCTCGCACTGCAACAACACGCCCGAGCACGCCGACGCCGCGATCACCGGGCTGCGGGACGCGGGGATCCGCGCGGTGTTCGGCTACGGCTTCTTCGAGTCGAACCCGCTCCAGCCGCCGCACTTCACCGATCACGCCTTGCGCCTGGCGGACTTCCGGCGCGTCGCCGACGCACACTTTTCCAGCCGGGACGCGCTGCTGACCCTCGGCGTGGCGCTCACCGAGTACGGCACGCGGCCGTTCGACACCACCCGCGCCGAGATCGCCGCCGCCCGCGAACACGACGCGCTGATCGTCACACACACCGGCTGCGTGTGGTCACTGCCGAGCGGCGTGCGCGATTTCGCCGCGGCGGGCCTGCTCGGACCGGACCAGGTCCACGTGCACTGCAACACCCTCACCGACGAGGAGTGGCGTCTGCTGGCCGACCACGGCGCCAAGCTGTCGATCTCGGTGGAGACCGAACTCAACATGGGCATGGGCCGCCCCGCCTTCGCAGCCGCCCGCCGACACGGCATCAAACCGACTCTGTCCTGCGACGTCGTCTCCCTCAACACCGGCGACCTGTTCACCCAGACCCGCATGGGCCTGGCCTTCCAACGCTGGGCCGACACCGAGGACCTCAACCTCGCCGGCGGGGACCCCACCGCGGTGACCGTCACCGCGCAGGAGGCGCTGGCCTGGACCACCGTCAACGCGGCCGAGGCGATCGGACTCGATCACCGCATCGGCAGCCTCACCCCCGGCAAGCAGGCCGACATCATCGTGACCGGCGGGCCCGGCATGTCCCAGCACCCGCATCTCGACCCGGCCGGCACCCTCGTCTTCCAGAGCACCCCCGCCGACGTCCGCCACGTCCTGGTCGCCGGTCGCTTCGCCAAGCGCGACGGCCACCTCACCGGCACTGATCTTCCGGCCCTGCTCGCACGGGCGGACGCCTCGGCCGAAACCGTCCTCGCCCGGCTCGCCGGCGCCGGGCGCCCCCTGCCCGGCACCCCGCTGGAAGCATGGGGCTTCATCGCCAGCATGTCGCCGGAACTCCAGGCGGCTCCGGAACACCAGCAGCCCGGAAAGTAGTCATGCGCTTCGTCACCTACACCGAAAACGACGGCGACGACCGCGTCGGCGTGCTCGACGCCGACGACCTCGTCCACGCGCTGCCACCCGGTATCCGTCTCATCGACCTGCTCGACGACGCGCAGCGGTTGCGCGACGCCGCGGACAACGCGCTGCGCGATCCCCGTGCCGTGCACCCCTACGCCTCGCTCAGGCTGCGGGCGCCGATTCCCCAGCCGCCGACCGTGCGCGACTTCATGACCTTCGAGAGCCACGTCGAGGGCGTGGCCAGACTGGGCGGACCGCAGACAGGCCCGCCCGAGCAGTGGTACGAGGCGCCGGCCTTCTACTTCACCAATCCCTACGCCGTCCAGGGCCCGCAGGACGACGTGCGCATCCCGCCGGGCTGCACGCGCTTCGACTTCGAACTGGAGGTCGCCGCCGTGATCGGGCGAGGCGGCCGGAACCTGAGCGTCGACGAGGCCGAGTCCCACATCGCCGGATACGTGCTGATGAACGACTGGTCCGCGCGCGACCTGCAGTTCACGGAGATGCAGGTCCGCCTCGGCCCCGCCAAGGGCAAGGACAGCGCCACCACGCTCGGCCCGGTGTTCGTCACCCCGACGAACTGGAGCCCTACCGAGCGGGCAACGCCTACGGTCTGCGGATGACGGCGGCCGTCAACGGCACCGTCGTCGGCCAGGACATGTGGAGCAACATGGCCTTCAGCTACGCCCAGATGATCGCCTACGCATCGCGGGGCACCGAGGTCCGCACCGGTGACATCCTCGGTTCCGGGACCTGCGGCGGCGGCTGCCTGGCCGAACTGTGGGGACGACGTGGGCTCGACGCCCACCCTTCCCTGGCCCCGGGGGACACCGTCACCCTCAGCGTCGAGCACCTGGGCACGCAGACCTGCCGCGTGACCGAGCGTGCCGAGCGTCCCGTCGGCGATCTGCGGGCCACCTCGCACCCGCACGCCCTCGCACCCCACGGAGGCCACTGATGATCTCCGCCCAGAGCCCGGCACCGGACGCGGCAGGCACCGCCCGCGCCGTGGCTCCCGGCGTGTACGCCTGGATCCAGCAGGACGGCTCCTGGTGGATCAACAACGCCGGGTTCGTCACCACCGACGACCACATCGTCCTCATCGACACCTGCGCCACCGAGAACCGCACCCGGGACCTGCTGGGCGCCGTCGGCCGGGCGGCGCCGGGCACACCGATCCGCTACCTGGTCAACACCCACCTGCACGGCGACCACACCCACGGCAACAGCCTGCTGCCCCGCACGACGGTGGTCATCGCGCACGAAGCCACCCGCGAAGGCATCCTGACCGACACCGTCATCGACGGCTGCCCGCCGATCTGGCAGCCCGTGCCCGACTGGGGCGCGGTCACCCGGCGCGCCCCGGACCTCACCATCCGCACAGCACTCACCCTGCACAGCGACAGTCATCCCATCGAACTCCACCACCCCGGCCACCCCGCGCACACCAGCGGCGACCTGATCGCCTGGCTCCCCGAACAACGCGTGCTGTTCGCCGGAGACCTGCTCTTCCACCGCGTCACCCCACTGGTGTTCATGGGCTCCCTGGACGGTGCTCTCCGCTCCCTGGACTGGATCGCCTCCTTCGCACCCGAACACGTGGTACCGGGCCACGGCCCCGTCATCGACGCACACACCCTGCCGGCGGTCCTCGACCAGCACCGCGCGTACTACCGACTCGTACACACCACCGCCCAGGCCGGCCTGCGCGACGGCCTCACACCCCTGCAAGCGGCACGCGCCTGCCACCTCGGCCCATTCGCCGACCTGCCCGACGCGGAACGCATCGTCCTCAACCTGCACCGCGCCTACGCCGACACCACCGGCCAGCCCTTCGACCTGCCCCAGGCATTCACCGACGCGATCACCTACAACTCCGGCCCCCTGCACACCCAGGTCTGAACGGCATCGGCCTACCTCACGAAGCGCGCGTTGCCCCACCACCACCTGAAATGGCTGCAGGTGAACAAAGCCCGCGACACCGCCGCCGAAGCTGTCGCCGACATCCCCGACGATGCCGGTCCACAGGCAGTGGCCGGGGCCGCTGGCGAGGGCGTTGCTTGCGGGCGTCCCGGGACACCGCGTGTCAGTCCTGATCCGGAAGCCGGTAGTGCGCGCCGCACCGCCGGCACAGTTCTGCGGCTGTTTCGGCAAGTGCGGGAGTGGTCTCGTCGCCGAAGACGCACGGTTCTCCTGGAAGGAGTGAAATGGGGCCATCTCGGTGGGGTAGCGGGATGGGATCAGTGTGCGGGCGTGCGGCCCGTCAGTGGTGCGGGGCGGCGATGGCGGCGAGATGCGTGCCGGGGCGGACGGAGAGTCCGTTCATGTTGTAGATGATCTTTCCGGTGGCGATGGCGGTGATCTTGTGCTCGGTGCCGTCGGCCGGGTCGATGATGCGGCCGATGGTCTGCCCCTCGGTGACCTCGTCGCCGGTGACCGCGTCCGGGTACCAGAGGCCTGCGGCCGGAGACTCGACGTCGCCCGTCCAGATCCAGTCGCGTGGTTGCACGGTCGGCTGCTTGATGTGCTCCGACGCCTCGATGGCACCGAGGTGGTGCAGGATCCGGTACAGGGCGTCGAGCAGCCTGCGCACGGTGGCGGGGTCGCGGTCGCCGAGTTGGCCGGTCTCGACGAGGATCGCGGGGATGCCCTGCCGGTTCGCCGCGGCGTGGCTGTTGCCGCCGTCGGCGCTGGTGCCGAAGATGACCAGCTCGTATCCGACGGCGTGGGCCATTCCCCTGTTCTTCGCGTCCAGTTCGTCGTCGCCGGTCAGTCGGTAGCCGACGAAGTCGAGCAGGTGCTGGTCGATGCCGCCGCTGTGCAGGTCGATGTAGGCGTCGGCGCCGTCGATCAGGTTCTCGAACAGCCAGGCCGCCATGCGGTCGGTGGGGCCGCCGTCCTTGTCGCCGGGGAAGACGCGGTTGATGTTGACGCCGTCCAGCGGGGAGATGTTGAGCCGTCCGCCGTAGACGGCCGGGGGGTTGGCCACGGGGCAGATCACCAGCTGGCCGGCGATCTCGTCCGGTTCCAGCAGCCCGGCCAGGCGGGTGGTGGCGTCGACGGGGATGAACTCGCCGCCGTGGACACCGCCGGTGATCACGACCCTGGGGCCCGGGCGGGAGCCGTTGACGAGGATCAGGGGAACGTCCACCGTCGTGGTGCCCAGGTCGGCGGGCAGGCTCCCGCGGGTCTTCCGGCCGGGCTCAGCCCTCAGCGCGCCGATGGTCAGAGTCATGTGTTTCCTCATTCTGACTCAGGCCGTGGAACGGCCGTTTGTGGTGATGAAGTCGATCGACTGGGAGGCGCGGCGCTCCGGGGCGAGGCCCGCGGCTATGTCACCCATGGCGGGCGAGACCTTGAAGTCCGGGCCGGAGAAGCCGGCCCGCGGGGCACTTCTCGCTCTCGCGGGCCACTCTCGTTCACTGCCCCAGCAGGCGGTTGCCCGTCTCAGGACTGAACGGCCGAGCGCAGCTCGGGCAGGGAGAGGACCTCGTCCAGCACGTCGACGTAGAGATCCACGTGCTCGCGTCGGAAGGTCATGGGCGGTTTGATCTTCAGTACGTTGTCGTGCACGCCATTGGGGAAGACGATGACACCTCGCTCCTTCATGAATTCGGTGACCATGAAGGCCTGCTCAGTGGCCGGCGTCTTGGTGGTGCGGTTACGGACCAGTTCGACGCCGAGGTAGAGCCCTTCCGCCCGCACGTCACCGATGAGCGGTTGGCGCTGCTGGAGCTCGCGCAGCGACTGGGCGAAGTACCCGCCCACGCTCACGGCGTTCTCCCTCAGCCCGTCCTGTTCGACGATGTCGAGCACGGCCTCGCCGATCGCGCAGGAGACCGGGTTGCCGCCGAAGGTGTTGAAGTACTTCATGCCCGTGTCGAACGCGTCGGCGATCTCCCGAGTCGTGACCACCGCCGCGAGGGGATGCCCGTTCCCGAGCGGCTTGCCCATCGTGACGATGTCCGGGACCACCCCCTGGAGCTCGAAACCCCACCAGGGCCCGAGTCGTCCGACGCCGACCTGGACCTCGTCGGAGATGCACAGGGCGCCCGCCCGCCTGGCAGCGGTGAACACGCCGTCGAGGTAACCGTCGGGGAACACGATGTTCCCACCCGATCCCATCAGGGACTCGGCGATGAAGGCGGCCGGGGGTCGGCCGTCGGCCGTGATCCGCTCGATGACAGCCGCGGCGTCGCGCGCGTACTTGACTCCGGCGTCCGCGTCGTCGTACCCGTAGGTACTGCGGTAGCGGTCCGGGATGACGACCTCGTGGGTGGTCGCTGGTGCACCGGCGCCGCCGGGGCCCTTGTAACGGTTCGGGCTGATCCCGGTCACCACGCCGGTGTTTCCGTGGTACGCGCCGTCGATGTTGACGATGTGCTGACGGCCTGTCACCTGGCGGGCGATCCGCAGCGCCAGGTCGTTCGCCTCGCTGCCCGTGCACACGAGGAAGACGACCTCGAGCGGGTCGGGCAGGGTGGCTACCAGCTTCTGCACGTAACTGGCGATCTGCGGGTAGACGAAACGGCTGTTGGTGTTGAGCTTGCGCATCTGTCGGGTGGCGGCGGCCGTCACGCGTGGCTCGGCATGGCCGACGTGGGTGACGTTGTTCAGCGAGTCCAGATAGGCCAGGCCGTCCTCGTCGTGGAACCACACGCCCCGCCCACGCACAAGGTTCATCGGGGTGCGGTAGTAGTTGCGCTGGGAGCGAGCGATGTGGCGACGGCGCACTGAGACGACGTCGTCGATGGTGGGGACCGCGGCGGGGGATTCGGTGAACCCGAGGAGCCGGGCGGGGTCGGGTGACAGGTGGCTCCACACCTCCCGTGCAGAAGGCGGCACGACACGAGGCGGCGGCCACGTGGCCATCCGCGCGGTGCGGTGGACCTGCACCTGGACGCAGGGCCCGAGCGGGTCCTTCTCCTCGCTCGCGGCGGCGCGTCCCAACAGCGCCCCGGCCGGGACCGTCGCCGCGACGGGCGGCGTGTCGTCGAGTCCCCACCAGCACGTCCAGAACTCCAGCCCCTCGACCGCGTGTCGCAGCACCAACGGCATACCGGCGCCACCGCGGGCTTCGACGACGCCGGACAACGGGCTGGCAACCTCCTCGGCGTCGGCCACGATCAGCGAGCCGCCGACCTGAACCGTCGCGGGCTCGTCGGCTCCCGGGCGGCGCCGGCCCCCCAGGAGCAGCGATGCGCTGAGGTGGGGCACGTAGCCCCGTCGCCGTCGTCCGTCGAGGACGTCATCGATGCTCGCGCGCACCGCCCTCGCGTCGTGCCAGGCGACTTCGTCGTAGAGATCACTTGCGGGTCGCAGGTCGAGCAGCTGCGGGGCCGGTGCGTACGGGGCACCGTCTCGGGCCGCCTCTGCCAGGACCTCTTCCAGACCCCGCTGCTCCCGCGTCGGGGGGAGCCCGCACGCGACCCGGAACGTCGCCTCGGCGACGTCGGGGCAGACTTCGGCCACCTGCGCGATCGCCGGCCAGGTGTGTCGCATGCGGGTCCGCCCGTACGGTGTGTCGCTCTCGGCGACCCGGCGCGTCCACGTCACGGCGTTCATGCACAGCCGGGCGGCCGCCAACGGATAGACAGCCGCCAGTTCCTCAGCCGTGAGGGGGAGCACCGAGTGGAAGCCGGCCACGACTTCGGCCGCAGCGGCGAGCGGGTCGGCCTTGCGGACCATGGCGTAGCCCGCCGCGATCGCCACCTCCGCCGCGCGCACACTGTGGAGCGAGTCGCCCAGGTCGACGATGCCCGAGATCCGCAGCACCCCGTCCTCGTCGGCGTCGGCGAGGACGTTGGCGTCATTGAGATCCTGGTGTACGACGCTCCGCGGCAGTCGGTCCCAGGCCGGCAGGAGATCGTTGTACCAGCCCATGATCGTGCGCACCGAGTCCCGCCGGTCCGCGTCCTGAACAGCGTGCAGCGACGCCTCGACGATCTCAGCGGCCCGGCGCATGTCCCAGTCGTGCGGTTCCAAGCCCACCGGTGGCTCCACGCTGGAGAGTCCGAGGCTCAACCGCCCGGCGGCTTCTCCCAGCTGACGCAGAAGCGCCGCGGGGTGGTCGTCGAGATCCGCCAGGACCCGGCCCTCGAGCCAGCTCATCACGCGAACCACGTGCGTTCGGCCCTCATGGACGACGGCGGCGAGGAACTTCCCCTCGCGTGTCGGGACCAGCCGTGGCACCGGAAGGTCGGGAACGGTGGCGGCCAGATGCTGGAAGAGCGAGTTCTGCCAGAGAACGTCGGCCGAGTCCGGCTCCGCGCGGGTGACCCGTACGAAGTAGCGCATGCCGTCGTCGCCGGTGATCCGGACGTTCTGGTCGATCTCCCCGCCCAGTGGGTGCTGGACGTATCCCTCGAGTCCGAAGGACTGCCGCAGCACGTGATCGAGGAGCGGGCCCGGCAGTGGGCCGGTGTGACGGGAGATGGCCGTTCCGTCCTGGCCGGTGGTGGTCGCTGAGGTCATCGGTGCGTTCTCTCTCTCGTCGTCGGGTCGCTCACATTGCGGTCCCGGGGGCGGCGGGCGGGCTGCCGCGGCTGTGTCTCGATCGCTTCACGGACTGCGCAGACCTCGACCGAGTCGACGAGCGACAGGTCCAGGGCGAACCTCGTTTGGCACTTCTCTCGATGCCCCACTCCGACGGCGAGGGACCCGGGTCAGGACGCTCTCCGACACCTGGTCGGCGATCAGGTCCGAGGCGGGTCGTCCGTCAAGGGCGGAGCGCTCACGAGACCGGTCATCAGCTCACGCGGCGGCGGTCATGGCATCCCGGGTTACGTTGGCGGCGAGCAACCCGCGCAGCGCCTCGGCGGGGTCCACCGGTGTCCTCATGGTCCTCGACCCTCGCCTTGAGCTCGGCGTAGTCTCTGGGGGGCCTGGGTGACCTCGACTCCGCTCTGCCTGGCGAACCGCTGACACCGACCCGAGGAACGCGGCGCCCTCAGCAGCGCCTGCTCAAGGTGACGGACTGGGGATCAGGCGCCTAACGGAAGCGACATAGCTGCTCCAAACGCGTGGTCATGTCACGAGCTCTCTCCAGCCCGAGGTGATGCGTCAGATGAAACACCGCGGAGAAACGGGCAACAAGGGACGCGAGGCCGCGACATCGACCCCGTATTTTGTGCCTGTGCACAATTTCTGTCAGGGAGCCCCAGCGGCATGTCAGCGGCATCGCCCGGAGACGGCCCCGGATCCGTCCGGTGACGGCTGTCGTCGGGAGAGGCGGTCCTCATGAGCGGCCCGGGACGCCGTCAGGGCGGGGCCCGCCACGACGCCGTGCAGGCGATCGCGCGCCGGCTCCTCGAGGAACGGCTCGACGAACTGACCTCTCGTGCTCTCGAACAACTGGAAGCCGAGGAGGCCGCCTACGCGTCGGCGGACTGGGACCCGGTCCAGAAACGGCAGGGGATGCGACGAACCCTCGAACTCGCACTGACCCGGCTGGCCGGCGGTCCCGTGCCCCCGGAGGTCTCGCGCGCCACCGAGGACGTGGGACGCGAGCGAGCGGAGCAGGCGTTCCCCCTGACCGCTCTGATGCACTCCTTCCAGCTGGACCTCAGGACCCTGTGGGAGGCCGTGCTCGCAGAGGGGCGAGCACGCGGCATCAGCGCCGATCCCGACTTCCTCGACGGGTTGATCCGCGTCTGGGAGGCGACGGACGCCAACAGCGTCGAGGTCGTCGACGCCTACCGCCGCACCGAGCGCGACCTGGCGAGCCGTCGTACGGAGGTGCGCAACCGCGCCTTCAGCCGCCTGGTCCTGGAAGGGGAGCAGGACCCCTCCACCGTCGCCGAGGCCTCGACGTTGCTGGGCTTCTCCGAGAACGTCGCCCTGACCGTGGTCGTGGTCGAATCCGTTCCTACCGGCGACCCGGCTGTGTCCCAGGTCGACGACGCGCTGCGTCGGGGTGGCCTGGTACGTCACTTCGGATGGATGGGCGACGAACTCCTCGGCATCATCGGTCACGGACGGCGCGATGAAGAGGCCATGCTTGCCATGCTCCGGCCGTTCGCCCCGTGGCGCTGCGGCGTCGCGGAAGTCCCCGGCCTGGCGCTGACGGCGCGGGGCATCCGGTTCGCACGCGCCGCGATCCGCAGCTCCGCGCAGCCCGGAGTGCGGCACGTGGAGGGCCACTGGATCGGGGCGATCATGTCGGCGCAGGAGGAGCTCACCGGTGCGATGGCCACCGGCGTGCTGCGCCCACTGCTCGAGCTGCGCGACAGCGACAGCATCGTCGAGACCCTGCGCTGGTACTTCGACCTGGGCTCGGTCGCCGAGGTGGCCGCACGCACCTACCGTCACCGGAACACGGTGGGCAATCGCCTGCAGGCCGCGGAAGAGGCGACCGGGCTGAAGCTGTCCCGACCGAACGACGCCGCCCGGCTGGTCCTCGCCCTGGCTTGGCTGGAGACGGACGCGGGCGCCCGCTTCCGGGCGACGATGTCCTGATCCACCGATCGCTGGACGCGGTGAGGCAACCGGCCGGGGCCGCGACCGGGAGAGCTGGAGCCAAAGCGCGGCGGTCAGAGGCCGCATGCCCTTCATGAGGACGGCAGCCTTGGCGGCCGACAGCCCGGTCACGCCGGCCGGGCAGCGGCGCCGAGCGGCCGCAGTTCGCGCCGGAGCCACTCGCGGTGCCTGTCAGAAATTGTGCACAGGCACAAAATACGCGGTCGATCTCGCGGCCTCACGTCCCTTGTTGCCGGATTCTCCACAGTGCTTCACTGACGCATCACCTCGAGCCGGAGAGAGGCTCATCGCATCGGCGCAGTAACGATGCTGCCGCCGACTACCTGATCAGCATTCGTCGTCCCCTGCCCTGCCCGGGGGCTCGTCCTCCAGCGGCGGCCCCTCGGGCACCCCTCAGCCCCCATCCCCCTGAACAGGTCGCTGCCCCAACGCCTCGGCAGCCTCCTGAACCCGGTGTCCCATATGCCAGGAAAGAGGTTGAACACATGCGTCAGATCGTCACCTTCGATGCCTACGGCACCCTGGTCGACTTCCAGCTCGGCCCCACCACCCTGAAGGTCCTGGCCGACCGGCTGGACCTGGACCGTCTGAACGTCGACGAGTTCCTCGACGACTTCCGCATCATGCGGTTCCACGCCGTCCTGGAGGCGTACCGCCCCTTCCGCGAGCTGCTGCCCGCCAGCCTGGAGATAGCGATGCGTCTGCACGGCCTGGAGTACCGGCAGTCCGACGGCGAGGCCCTGGTCGCGGCCGTGCCCACCTTCGGCCCCCACCCCGAGGTCCCGGCCGCCCTGCGGGCGCTGAAGTCCCGGTACGAGATCGCCATCATCTCCAACACGGACGACGACCTCATCGCCCAGAACCTGGCCAACATGGGCGTCGAGTTCGACCACGTCATCACCGCCCAGCAGGCCAAGGCGTACAAGCCGTCCCGGCAGACCTTCGAGTACGCCTTCCAGGCCATGGACATCGACCCCGCCCAGGTCATCCACGTCGCCCAGGGCTGGGAGTACGACCTCATCCCCACCCGCGACCTCGGCCTTGCTCGCCGCGTGTGGATCAACCGCTACGGCCACAACGGCTCCATCGGCGCCCGCGGCAGCGCCGACTACCAGCCCTTCGACGAACTGCCCGACCTGTCCGGCCTGCCGGCCCTGCTCGGCTGCTGAAGCCGGGACCCGGACAACACACTCCTGGACTACCCAGGAAGACCCGAGGGCGTACGTCATGAAGCAGATCCCCTGCTCAAGGGCGCCCACGTCGTCCTCGTGGAGAAGGACAAGGTCGGCTCCGGCGCCTCCGGGCGCAACGGCAGCATGTGCACCCAGGGCATCACCATCAGCCCCGCCGAGGCGCGCAAGCGCTACGGGCAGCCGCGGGTCCGGGAACTGTACGACGCCTTCCGCGAGGCGGTGGACCTGGTGGAGGAGCTGACGGTCAAGGAGCAGATCGACTGCGACTTCCACCGCGTAGGGCGTCTGGGCGTCGCGTTCAAGCCGCAGCACTTCGAGAGCGTGCGGGCCAAGCAGCGCGACCTGGCCGACAACTTCGGCCACGACACCACGCTGCTGAGCAAGAGCGATCTACGTGCCGAGCTGGGCTCCGACTACTACCACGGAGCCCTGCTCGACCCGCTCAGCGCGCACCTTCACGTCGGCAAGTGCGTCCATGGCCTCGCCGAGGCCGCCGAACGCGCCGGGGCTGAGACCCACGAACGCAACGCCGCCATGCGCTGCACCGCCTCCCGGAGGGCGGTTTCCTCGTCGAGACCCTGCACGGCACCATCCGTGCCAAGCAGGTGATGGCGGCCACCGACGCCTACACCGACAAGGCCATGCCCTGGTTCCGCAAGCGGCTGATCAACGTCGGCAGCTTCGTCATCGTCACCGAGCCACTGGGCGAGGAGCGGGCCCGGTGAGGTCGGCGGGGCCGTCTCTTCCCGCCTGTCCCAGCCGTGGGCTCGGCTTCAGCGCTTCGGAGACCGCAGCCTGGGTGTCCGTCAGTCCGCGTGGTCCTCAGGGTCAGGGTGCAGTGGTCGTGGTGGGTCTTGGGCGGGGAGTTCTTCAGGGTCCAGTCGCCGGTGACGAGGGTCTGGGTTGGAGATGGTCAGGCGTGGGCGTTGAGGTGGGTCTCGGACCAGGCCGCAGACCTCGCCGATACGGGGATCCGGCCAGGCGGTGGTCTTGCGACTGAACCCGCACGGGCCGGGTAAGAGCACACCTCGCCTGTGATCTGTGGGATGTGTGCCGAGGTGGACTCCAGCCGCGTCCCGTGCCTGGGCTGCCGATGCCGCATGGCGTGGATCCAAACGCGTGCACGTGCTGCTCAACGGTTATGCGATGGAGTCGCTGGCGGTGGGCTCGGCGCCGGTCTTGGCTTGGAGTGTGCGGTCGTACAGCAGTTGCAGTGCCCTTTCGACACGTTCGTTGGTGGCGGTCTGCTCCGAGCCCATGACGAATACCCACAACACGGTGGTGCCTGAGCGGACCTTCGTGGACAGCACCGTCGCCTCACCGACTTTCTCGCGTGTGGCGAGGCGTTCATCGCCCAAAGAGCCCGCGAGCGCGAGCTTGGTGCCGCCCAGGTTCAGTGACGCATAGAGGGCGTGCGCTGCTCGCTCGCTGCTGCCGGAGTAGAGGCTGAAACTGAGCCTGGCCCACTCTTGCGGTGTCTTGCGTCCGCGGGTGAAATCTGATGTGCCCAGCGCCACGGTGCCGCGGCAGCCGTTGGAGAACACGCCTTGGCACTTCTTTCACGTGGCGTGAACGCAGCACGGGCACGGTGTAGGCCGTAGCTGTCGCAGTCGGTGCCGCGCCGCGGAAACCACCTGCCGATGCGGAAGACCGCTGCGCAGTGGCGCCGTCCTCTGATCCACACCCGGCAAGGAGCATGCCTACCGCCATGGCTCCCGCCAAGGTCCGTGGCCATCGCTTGTCGGCCTGTTCCCCCACGTGCCTCAACCCCCTCTTGGTGCGGCGTGATCATACGCACCTGGTCGGCGTGCGCATCACTGTGTCGAAGCGTCAGCCGGTGCTACTGGCGCGCAAACGTCGCTGGATCGGCGGCCTCGGTCTCCATCAACCCGTGCGCATGCCGTGATCGCCCCTGATCGGGGTCACATGTGGCTGATCCGACGAATGCGCACCGCGGTCCGTGTGGCAGATGACTCTGAGCTTCCCCATTTCCACTGTGGAGACCGTGACTGGAGGGATGGTTGGGGGGCATGGCCACCCCGGGGACCGGGCCCAGGATGATCCGCTCACCACCAGTCGCATAGGCTGGTCTCATTGTCGCCGGTCAAGAGGCGCAGGCTGCGGCAAGCGTGCGCTCGCCGTCCGTCCGAGGGAGGCGTTCGAGTGGCAGCGGCTGGGGGCCGGTCGACGAAGCGGCTCCAACGGGGAACTCTTTCCCAGGGGCTGATCGTGGGGACCGCGCTGCGGATCCTCGACGAAGACGGGCCGGACGCGCTGACCTTCCAGCGACTCGGCAAGGAGCTGTCCGCCTCCGCGACCGCGATGTACCGGCACTTCGCGAGTCGCGACCACATCATGATCGCCGTCGCGGAGGAGCTCGACAGGATCTCCCTCGAGGGGTACGAGCCGCACGAGTCGTGGGCCGAGTCGCTGCGGGACCTGGCGATCCGTGCCTGGAACACCGCGCTGGACCACCCGGCGGCCGCCGCGCTCTGCATGGGGAGAGTCACCCGAGGCGTCCACGAGTTGCGCGCCGTCGACGCCGTCCTGGAAGCGTTCCACCGCGGCGGCTGGCGCGGCCGGGAGGCCGTCCTGCACTACCAGGCGTTCTCGAACTTCATCCTCGCCATGGCGAGCAACAACGCCTGGCGGCTCGTCAACCAGCGGTTCGGCGCCGAGGTGAACTGGGTGCAGGAGTACCAGCCGGCGGATCCTGACGCGTACCCCTACGCCGAGGCGGCGAAGGAGCACCTGCGCAGCCTCGACATGACCGACGTCTTCCGCCGGCAGACGGACATCCTCCTCGCGGCCCTCGAGGCGGAGGCGGAGACGCTCCCGCACGACTGACGCGCGACCTGCGTCAGGCTTCACGGCCACCGCCCAGCAACGTCCCACGGCCGAAAACGGAGGCGTGCGAGGCGCGCGGAAAGTTAGTTAACGCTATTGACTACGTCATTCACTTGGCTGCATCCTCTCCACACCGAGTGCTCCACGGCTCGCTTCTACGCGGCGCCCACCGAGGGCCGCGCGCACCGCCTCCGCACCGAACTGCTCGCGCTCGTCCCGCCCGACCCCGTGCGACCTGCGCAGAGCCCGACATCCTTCTGCAGGAGCACCCATGCGCCAGACCCGTACCCGCGCGGTCCCTGTGACCGCAGCCGTCGCCATGACGGCCGTACTCGCCGGCTGTACCACCACGGGATCGACGTCCGGAGACCCGAACAGCGGCGGTTCCGCAACCGCGACGAAGATCCGGACGACGATCGACGTGCCGGCCGGCTTCGACCCGGCCAAGGCTCTGTCCCTGCCGGACTACCAGCTCGCCCGGATCAGTTACGACACCCTCGTGCGCAAGGACGACGGCGGGCTCGTCGGCGGGCTCGCCACCAAGTGGAAGAACACGCCGACCTCGGCCACGTTCACCCTGCGCACCGACGCGACCTGCGCCGACGGGACGCCGATCACGCCGAAGGTCGTCAAGGCGTCCCTCGACCGCTACGTCGACCCGAAGACGGCGGCGCCCGATCTCCCCACGGTCTTCGGCCCCGGCAACAAGGTGAAAGTGAGCGCCGACGACGCGGCGCGGACGGTGAAGATCACACTCGCCAGGCCGTGGGGCGACATGGTCACCGGCCTGTCGGTCGCGAGCACGGGCATCGTCTGCCCGGCGGGACTCAAGGACCTCAAGGCCCTCGCCGCCGGTAAGGCCATGGGCTCGCAGTCCGGCCCGTACCTTCTCAAGAAGTCCCAGTCCGGCGTCTCGTACACGTACACGCTCCGACCGGGCTACAAGGCATGGCCGGCCTGGCGCACGAAGATCCCCGGCAAGGTCGCCAAGACGATGGAGTACCTGGTCTCGCCCGACCCGACCGCGACCGGCAATCTCGTCACGAGCGGCCAGCTCGACATCGGCAAGATCGACGCCTCCGGCATCCCGCGCTTCGACGGCGTGGACGGCCGCAGCGTGAGCATCAGCCGGTTCTCCGACTTCTACCTGCTCTTCAACGAACGACCCGGCACGGTCTTCGCGGACGTCGCCACCCGCCGGGCCGTCGCCCAGGCCGTCGACCGCGCCGCCTTCACCAAGGTCGTCTCGAAGGACACCGGTGAGCCGTCGACGATGTTCGTGCAGAAGGGCATCCCCTGCAACGACCCGGGCACCTCCTTCCTCGTACCGAAGGAAAAGGCCGCGGCGGCGTCCGTGCTCAAGGGCAAGAAGATCCGTCTCGTCGGCCCCCAGGTCGTCGGGCCGGCCGGCGCCGGAAACCAGTACGTCCAGGAGGCGCTGCGGGCCGCGGGCGCGGACGTCACCCTCTCCAACGTCGACGTCGGGGCCTGGGTCGGGACCGTGTTCGGCAAGCCCGACGCCTGGGACCTCACGGTCTTCGCCGACCTCAATTTCCTCGGCAGCCTCGCCAACCCGCTCTCCCACTTCGTGGGCCCGACCGTCCCCGAAGGCGGCGGCAACCTCGGCGCGGTGAAGAACCCCGTGGTGAACAAGGCCTTCGCCCAGGGCGCCGAGGCGACGACCGAAGAGGCCCGCTGCGCCGCATACCAGAAGGCCGCCAAGGCCCTGATCTCGCAGGTGGACGCGGTGCCGCTGGTCAACGACCCGTTCATCTACGCACTGCGCAAGGGGTTCAGCGCGCAGATGCTCGGCGGCTCGCTCGACGACCCGATCCTGCGCATCACCGGCTGACGGACAGGCCGTCCGCACGCGGCGGAGACCCACGCGGCCGGACCCGACGGTCCGGCACGGAGATTCCCCGCGCGGTTCCGGCACCCCGCACCCGAGACCCTCGCACCTTTCCGACAGGAGCCCCCTGGTGATCGACCCCTTCAGCACCGCCCAGCAGATCGCCGACCTCGTGCGCACGAAAGAGGTCAGCCCCGTGGAGGTGGCCGAGACCTATCTCGACCGCATCGAGCGGATCAACCCCGTGGTCAACGCCGTCGTCTGGCTCGACACCGAAACCGTGCGCGCGGCGGCCGTCGAGGCCGAGCGGGCGGTGCTCCGCGGCGAACCGCTCGGCCCGCTGCACGGCGTCCCCGTCCCCATCAAGGACCTCAGCTCCCTCGCGGGGCAACCCAACACGATGTCCTCACTGGCCATCCGGGACACCCCGCAGACCACCACGGACCCCGACGTCCAGCTCCTCCTCGACGCCGGCGCGATCCCCCTCGGCCGGACCAACTCGCCGGAGTTCGGTGCTCTGACCGTCTCCGAGAACGCCCGGCACGGCAAGACGCGCAACCCGTGGAACCCGGCGCACACCTCCGGCGGGTCGAGCGGCGGCGCGTCGGCGGCCGTCGCGGCCGGGCTCGCCCCGGTGGCACACGCCGGCGACGGCGGCGGATCGATCCGGGTCCCGGCGTCCGTCACCGGACTCGTGGGCCTCAAACCGAGCCGGGGACGCGTGCCCGCGTTCGTCCGGGCCTGGGAACACTCGACCACCGAAGGCGCGATCACCCGCACCGTGCACGACGCGGCCCTCATGCTCGACGTCATGGGCCGTGCCGACCGGCTCGCCTGGTACAGCGCGCCCGAGCCGGAGCGCCCGTACATCGAGGAGGTCGGTGCCGATCCCGGGCGGCTGCGGATCGGCCTGCTCCTCGAGCCGCCGACCGGGCTGCCGGTCGACGAGGAGTGCCGCACGGCGGCGCTGACGGCCGCGCAGGCACTGCGCGACCTGGGGCACGACGTCGTCGAGGCCCGTCCGAAGATGTTCTCGTACGAGGCGATCATGGGCTTCACCTGGACGATCATCAGTGCCTCCACCTACGCCATCGAGGTCGACGATCCCGACGCGGTGGACCCCTACATCCGGCGCCGCCGGGAAACCGCCCTCGAGATCACCGCGGGCGACTACGCCCGGACGGCGGCACGCCTGCAGGCCGAGTCACGCGAGGTGGTCGCCCAGTGGGGCCGGGACTTCGACGTCCTCCTCACCCCGACCACGGCGGTCGTGGCGCCACCGGTCGGCCCCGTGTACGACGAGGCGAACTCCGACCCGGACGGCCCGCGGGAAACCGAGACCCGGATGGTCTCGTTCACCGCGTTCGTCAACATCGCCGGGCTGCCCGCCATCTCGCTGCCCGTCCACACGACCGCGGACGGCCTGCCGGTCGGTGCGCAACTCGTCGGCGCTCCCTACGACGAGGCGACGCTGCTGCGGCTCTCGGCCCAGCTCGAACCGCGGTTCCGCTGGCACGAGCGGCGCCCCGACGACGCGGCGCTCGTGGCGGCGGCGCTGTGAGCGCCGGGGCCGCGGTCCCGACCGGGCCGCTGCCGGCCGCACCCGTCCGGCGCGCTCCCCGGCTGCGGCTGGGCGGTGGCTGGGCCGGGTTCGCCGTCCGCCGGGCGGGCGGGCTGCTGATGTCCATGCTGCTGCTCGTTCTCGTGACGTTCCTCATCGTGCCCCTGCTGCCCGGGGACCCGGCCCGCGCGATCGCGGGCACCAACTCGTCCCCGGCCACGCTCGCGGCGATACGCGAACGACTGGGCCTCGACGAGCCCCTGGCGACGCGCTTCGTGCACTACCTCGGCGACATCGCGTCCGGACGGCTCGGCACCTCGTTCCGGTTCGACACCCCGGTCGCGGACATCGTCGCGACCCGGCTGCCGTACACCGTCCAGCTCGTCATCCCGGCCGTCCTGCTCTCCCTGGTCATCGCCGTCCCGCTGGGCATGACCGTCGGCGTCCTCACCCGTGACGGACGCCGGCGCCGGCTCGGCGTCGGCTTCGGCACGGTCGCCGGGCTCCTCGCCTCGGCGCCGGTCTACGTCGTCGCGACCCTCCTCATCGTCCTGTTCTCGATCAGCCTCGGGCTGCTGCCGTCCGGCGGCGCCACGACACCGAGCGCGCTCGTCCTGCCGATCGCCGCGCTCTGCATCGGCCCGGCCTTCGCCATCGCCCGGGTCGTCCGGCAGGAGACGGCCTCGGTGCTCGCCCAGGACTACATGAGGACCGCTCGCGGCCACCGCCTGGGATCGGTGCGTCTCCACCTCCGCCACGCGCTGCCCAACCTCGTGACGAGTGTCCTCACCCTGACCGGTCTGGTCCTCACGTCCCTGCTCGGCGGGACGATCATCCTGGAGAACGTCTTCACCTACCCAGGGCTCGGCACCGAGGTCGTCCAGGCGATCATCTACAAGGACTATCCGGTGATCCAGGGCATCATCCTCGTCGTCGGCATGCTCGCCCTGCTCGTCAACCTCCTCGTCGACGTCGTCCTCGGGATCGTCGACCCGCGCACGCTCGAGGGAGGTCGTCGTGGCCACTGAAGCGACCGTGCGTCGATGGCGCCGCAACCCCTCGCTGCTGTCCGGCGCCGTGATCCTCGGACTGCTCCTCGTGGTGGCCCTCGTGGCCCCGCCGCTGCTGAGCGGCTCCGCCGAGACCCTCACCGACGACGCCCGGCTGGGGCCCGGCGCCGGGCATCTCCTCGGCACCGACGCGTTCGGCCGTGACGTCCTCGCCCGGGCGCTCGTCGCGACCCGGCTCACCCTGCTCATGGCCGTCGCCGCCACCGCCGCCTCGTTCGTCGTCGGCGTCGCGATCGGCGCGCTGGTCCACCTGGCACCCGGGTGGCTGCGCGAGACCTGTCTGCGGCTCATCGACTCGGCGGTGGCCTTCCCCTCGCTCGTGCTCGCCCTCGTCGTCGCGGCGGTGCTGGGACCGGGCACGGTGTCCGCGATCGTCGCCATCGCCGTCGCCGGCGTCCCCGGGTTCGCGCGGCTGACGGCGAATCTCGCAGCGACCGTCGCGGACAAGGACTACGTCCTCACCGCGCGCCTGCTCGGCGTGCCCGGCCCGCGCATCCTGGGCCGGCATGTCCTGCCGAACATCAGCGGGCCGCTGCTGGTCCTCCTCAGTTCCAGCTTCACCCTGTCCCTGCTCGACATCAGCAGTCTGTCGTTCGTCGGTCTCGGTGTGCAGAGCCCGCAGTACGACTGGGGCCGGCTGCTCAACGAGGCGCTGCCGTCGATCTTCGCCCAGCCGTCGGTCGTCCTCGCTCCATCGATCATGCTCATCGTCACCGGTGTGGGCGCCATGCTCCTCGGAGACGGCGTGGCCTCACTCGTCGACCCGAGAACCCGCGGCACAGCGCCCGCACCGGCCGGGACGGCGGACGCGGCGGGACCGGCCGCCCCGGCACAGGACGGCGCGGCGCAGGCGTCTTCGCCGTCGGGCGGTCCGGGGGCAGTGGCCGGCACGGAGCCGGACGGCCTGCTGACCGTCGCCGGGCTGACCGTGCGGGCCGGCGACCGGACACTCGTCGACGACGTGTCGTTCACCATCGGGGCCGGCCAGATCGTCGGCCTCGTCGGGGAGTCGGGCTCGGGCAAGTCCACCATCGCCATGGCGGTCGCGGGCCTGCTTCCCGAGGGCGTGCGGGCGAACGCGTCGCGCCTCGCCCTCGGCGACCTCGACCTGCTCGGAACACCGCCGGAGCGACGCCTCGCGACCGAGATCGGCATCGTCTACCAGGACCCGATCGGCACGTTCAACCCCGCGCTCAGGCTCGGCACCCAGCTCACCGAGGTGGCCAGGGTGCATCTGGGGACGCCCCGGCGTCAGGCCGCGCGGGACATGGTCCGCGCCCTGGCCGACATCCACGTCACCGAGCCGGACCGGCGACTGCGCCAGCACCCGCACGAGCTGAGCGGCGGCATGCTGCAGCGCGCCTCAATCGCCTCGGCGATGACGACGAACCCGCGGCTGCTCATCGCGGACGAGCCGACGACGGCCCTCGATGTCACCGTCCAGGCGGAGGTGCTGCGCCAGTTCCGGCGCATCAACCGCGAGCACGGTACGGCGATGCTGTTCATCTCGCACGACATCGGCGTGGTCGGCGTGCTCTGTGACACCGTCCTGGTGCTCCACGGCGGCCGGGTCGTCGACCGGACGACGGGCGAAGACCTGCGCCGGGGGACGGTCACCCACCCGTACACCCGCGCGCTGCTCGCGGCGACGCCCGCCGCGGTCGAGGCCGGCGGAACCCTCAGCGCGGTCCGGTGGACGGCCGACGCGCATGCGGCGCAGCCGAGTGGGGCGCCGTCGGACACCGAAGGCCGCCCCCACGGCCTTTCCGCCGAAGAAGCCGTGGACGGCCCGCACGACCTTTCCGACAAAGCCGCGGACCGCCCACCGGCCGCGGAAGGGAGCCGCTGATGTCCGCCACCGCCACCGCACCGGACCCGCAGGCGGCCGCCCCGCTGCTGCGCGTCGAGGGTCTCACCGTCGAGCTCGGCCACGGCGTCGCGGCCCGCAGGGTGCTCAAGGGAGTCTCGTTCGACATCCCGCGGGGCACCACCCTCGCACTCGTCGGAGAGTCCGGATCGGGCAAGACGACGCTCGCGCGGACACTCGTCGGCGTCCACAGGCCGTCGAGCGGCCGGATCCTCGTGGACGGCGCCCCGCTGCGCACCTCGCGCGGACGGGCGGGAGCCGCGACGGTCCAGATGATCCCGCAGGACCCGTACTCCTCGTTCGACCCGCGGCGCACCGTCGCGCAGTCGCTCGCCGAGGCACTCGATCCGATCCGGGCCAGGGTCAAACCGGTCCGGACCCGGATCGCCGAGCTGCTCAGCCAGGTGAGCCTCGACCCGGACAGCATGGACCGCTACCCGCACGAGTTCTCCGGCGGCCAACGGCAGCGGCTGGCGATCGCACGGGCCCTCGCACCGCGTCCCCGGTTCGTCATCGCCGACGAGATCACCTCGGCCCTCGACCTGACGACCCAGGCCGAGATCCTCAACCTGCTCGCCGATCTGCGCCGCCGGCTCTCGCTGACGATGCTGTTCATCTCGCACGACCTGGCCGTCGTCCGGCACGTCAGCGACACGGTCGCGGTCCTGCTGCACGGGGACCTCGTCGAGCTCGGCCCGACCGGAGCAACGTTCGCCAGGCCGAGCCACCCGTACACCGCTCAACTCCTCGCGTCCGTCCCGGGCGACCCGAGGTTCCGTCTCAACGACGAGCCCGTCAAGATGTGAATCGGACGCTTGCGGCTTCCAGCCCGCCCGCCGGCTCATGCCGGCCGGCGGGCCGTTCGGCGCTGTGGACCTGGACCTCGCCGGTCGTCAGCCCCTTTGCCATGAGGGAGACGGTGTGCCCCATCGGCCGGGTGGGGCACCGGCAGCAGTCTGTGGCAGCCGGCGACGACGAACGGATCGGGCAGCGGCATCTCGGGAAGCCGCATGAATTCGACCGGGCGACAGGAGAAAGAGGCGACCTTGACGGAATCGGTGCGAGGGCCTGTGGCGGCGGTGACGCGGAAGCGCCCTGAAGGTTGGTTCGTCGGTTTGTCCACGCTGGACGTCATCCAGCTCGTCGACCATGTGCCGGGTACCAACGAGAAACTGACGGCTCATGGGCAGGTCGTCGCCGCAGGCGGTCCGGCCGCGAACGCTGCCGCGACCTTCGCGCACTTGGGCGGCGCGGCAACGCTGCTCACCGCGATCGGCTCCCATCCACTGGGGAGCGCTGTCGCGGCGGACCTGGACCGACTGGGTGTGACCGTGGTGGACCTGGCGGCCGACTCGACAGAGCCGCCCGCTGTGTCGTCCATCCTCGTGACTGCGTCCAGCGGGGACCGCGCCGTCGCTTCGACCAATGCGACGGGGTACCGGGCCGCCCCACCCGATGATCTCCACGCGTTGATGGTGACCTGCGACATCGTGGAATTCGACGGACATCACATGGAACTGGCCGTGGCCGCCGCCCACGCCGCGCGTGCCGCCGGGCGTCTGACCCTCCTGGACGGGGGCAGTTGGAAGGACGGCACGGAGAAGCTGCTGCCATCGATCGACGTGGCTGTCTGCTCGGACGACTTCCACCCTCCTGGCACGAGCACCCCGACGGACACCCTGCGGTTCCTGCAGGAACACGGGGTCGGCTGGTCGGCGGTCAGTCGAGGAGGGCAATCCATCGTGTGGACGGGCCCCGACGGCGGGGGCACGGTGGGCGTCCCTGCCGTACGGGTGGCGGACACCCTTGGCGCGGGTGACGTCCTGCACGGGGCCCTCGCCCATCGCCTCGCGACCCACGGCTGCTTGACATCGCAGGGCTTCGTCGAGGCCCTGCGTGGTGCGGCGGCAGTGGCCTCCCGGGCCTGTACATCGTTCGGAACCCGGGCGTGGATGCGGGGAGGTGAGTCGGCGGTGCCGTGAGCCCAGGAGGTGGGCAGATACAACCGCCGGTCGATCAGCGTTCTGCCACGGGCGGTTGCGTAACCGAGGAACACGCCCACCTGGCAGTTCTCCGTTCGCCCGGCTGTGCCGGAGTACTGCCGCTGAACCCCGGCCGAGCGCATCCCCTTCTTCAGGAAGCCGGTGTCGTCCACGATCAGGACGGCATCCCGGTCGCCGAGGTTGTCGACCACGTACCGGCGCACGTCGTCGAGAACCTCATCGGCGTCCCACTCGATCCGGTTCAGCATCCGGTGGATACGGTCCGGGCCCGCATGCCCGGCCTCCTCCGCCAGCGTCCAGCCGTTCTTGCGCTGCAGCGGAGCGATCAGACCCCGCATATAGGCCAGCGCCGACTCCCCCGGCTCCGACCGGTTGAACCGGTGCACGAACCGCTCATGCAGAGCGTCCAGTTCACCCGCCCACAACCTGACATCAGCAAGGTCCCCACCCATGACCGGACCAACGACGGACCTGGCGAGCAGTCAAGTACTGCAACGGTGCTTGTTCTGATTGCTGGGCAGCTCTTCAGGGACTGTGCCCGCGTCGCTTGCAGTGGCTGATGCGGGCTTGGTGTTGCCGCCTTCGCCGCCAGGTGATCGCCTTGCCCGGGTACGGCTTGAAGGCGACCGGGCTGGTGAATACGACGTCGTCGGCCAGAAGGGCGGCCACGGCGTCCAGGTCACCGTTCTCGACGGCCTTGCGGAAGGGGTGCATGATTGACCTCCATATCCAATAAGTTGAGTAGGTATGTTCTCCCTGACGGAGGCTGGACGGGAGGCGGTGCGCGCATACACGGCCGAGCCGCCGGGTCGGCCCGCGGTCATCAGGGACGAGCTGCTGGTCAAGGTGCAGTGCGCGGACGCCGGCGACGTCGAGGCGGTGCGCGCCGCCCTCCTCGAACGCATGGAATGGGCCACGGCCAAGCTGGCCCGCTACGAGAGAATCCGTCAACGACTGCTGGGCGGCCGCTCAGAGGAGGCGTACTTCGCCGAGGCCGAGCGCATCGGCCCGTACCTCACTGTGCTGCGCGGGATGTCGTTCGAGCGGGAGAACCTCCAGTGGGGCGACATGGCGTTGCGCAGGCTCGACCAGCGCACCCAGACCATTACTCAAAAAATTGACTAGAGTGGTGGCTCTTCCGGTCATCGCAATAAGGAGCCAGCCGCTCATGTCAGGCACTGAGACCCGCTATCTGCGCTTCGTGGCCCTGGGCGACAGTCACACAGAAGGGGTCGGCGACGGCGACGATCTGACAGGCCTGCGCGGGTGGGCCGACCGGCTCGCCGAGCACCTGGCTCGCCACAGCCCGCAGCTCCAGTACGCCAATCTCGCCGTACGGGGCCGTCTGGCCGGGCAGGTCCACGCGGAGCAGTTGCCCGCGGCGCTTGCGCTGCGGCCGGACTTCGCGACGGTCGTGGCCGGAGTCAACGACATGCTGCGCCCCCGCTTCGATCCGGATGAGGTGGCCGCGCATCTGGAGGCGATGTTCGCCGCGCTCACCGGCCAGGGGGCGCGCGTGGCGACGCTCACCATTCCCGACATCACGCGCGTTACTCCACTGGCCCGTCCGCTCCGGCCACGTCTTGAGGCGCTGAACCACCGCGTTCGCGCGGCGGCGCACCGGCATGGTGTCGTCGTCGCCGACGTCACCCCGTATCCGGTGGCCACAGATCCACGCCTGTGGAGTCAGGACCGCCTCCACTCGAGCCCACTCGGCCACCAGCGGATCGCGGCGGCGCTCGCTCACTCGCTCAACCTGCCGGACACCGACGACTCCTGGACGCACCCGTTGCCCGTCCTGCCTGTCGGTCGGGCACGATTCTTGCGTACCGCGTCAGCCGAGGTGCGCTGGATCGCCGGATTCCTCGGTCCGTGGATCGGCAGGCGCGCGCGTGGGCGTTCCTCCGGAGACGGTCGCGTGGCCAAACGCCCGGACCTCCTGCCCGTCGGTAGCTCCGGCCAGCACTTCGGCCGTGCCTTCCAGCGTGGACCAGAGCCCTCCGTCGACCTGGCAGACGCCTCGGAGTAGCGAGATCCGCTTGTCCGAGCACGAGTAGCGGTCGGTGCTTGCCCTAGTGCTGCAACGGTGTCTGTCATGACTGCTGGCCAGGTCGGTCGTTGGTGTGGTTATGGGTGGGGACCTTGCTGATGTCAGGTTGTGGGCGGGTGAACCGAGCGCTCTGCATGAGCGGTTCGTGCACGGCTGGACGCTGGCCGAGGAGGCCGGTCACGACGGCCCGGACCGGATCCAGCGGATGCTGAACCGGATCGAGTGGGACGCTGATGAGGTCCTGGACGACGTCCGCGACTACGTCGTGGAACACCTCGGCGACCGGGAGCCGTGCTGATCGTCGACGACACCGGCTTTCTGTAGAAGGGCCTGCGGTCGGCCGGGGTGCAGAGGCAGTACTCCGGAACCGCAAGCCGCACCGAGAACTCCCAGATCGGTGTGTTCCTCGCCTACGCCACCGATCGCGGCCGCACGCTGATCGACCGCCGGCTGTATCTGCCCACGTCGTGGACGGACGACCGGGAACGCTGCCGTCGGGCCGGCATCGGCGACGAGGTCGCGTTCGAGACGAAGGAGGCCGGGCGATGGTCCGCAGGGCCATCGCGGACCGGATCCCGTTCGGCTGGGTGACCGCGGACGCCGCCTACGGTTTCAGCAAGGGTTGGCGGTTCGAACTGGAGCAGGCGGACGTCTTCCATGTCATGGCCACCACCCGGCACGACACCGCCGTCACCCGCTGGGCCATGGACCATCCGGTCCACGACCTGTTCCCCGGTCTGCCGCGGCAGAAGTGGAAGCGCCGTTCCTGCGGCGAGGGAGCCCATGGCCGGTTGATCTATGACTGGGCTCGCGTCGAGGTCCGCCCCTGGCACCGCGAGGACCGCCGGCACTGGGTCCTCGCCCGCCGCAGCGTCAGCCGGCCCGAGGAGGTCTCCTACTACATCGCCTACTGTTCCGCCGACACCACGCTGGACGAACTCATCCGCATCGCGGGCAGCCGCTGGGCTGTCGAGGAGTGCTTCCAGACCGCCAAGCAGGAATGCGGCCTGGACGACTACCAGGTCCGCCGCTACCCGGGCCGGCACCGCCACATGACCCTCGCCATCGCCGCCCACGCCTGCCTGACCGTCCTACGGGCCCGCCAACTGGACACGGAGAAAGCAGAAACGGATCCTCCCAGCTCATCCACCTCAGCCTCGCTGAGATCCGACGACTGATCACTCGCCTCACCCACCGCCGGTCGGCCCCGGTCGACCACATCCTGCACTGGTCAACCTGGCGCCTACGTGGTGCCGCTGTGCGGCCCGGCCGTCAGGAGCGACGACGCCGGCATGTCGGGGAACGCCCCGCTGTCCAGGGGCACCTGCCCGCTGTCGGGGGGGGCAGTGAGCCGGAGCTGCCGGACGAGGATCCGTCCGCCGGGTCACGCGACGCTCTGGGGTTCCTTGTGGTCTGTCGCCGAAGCATGAACCGGAGCCTTCTGGAGGCTGGTCCCTTCGACATCGAGGTCGGGCAGCACCCTGTCCAGCCAGCCCGGTAGCCACCAGGCGCCCCGGCCGGCGAGAGCGAGTACTGCCGGTACGAGCGTCATGCGGACGGCGAAGGCGTCGATGGCCACGCCCACGGCGAGGGCGAACGCGATGGGTTTGATCAGGGAGTCGTCCAGAGGGAAGAACCCGGCGAAGACGGTGAACATGATCAGGGCGGCGGCGGTGACGACCCGCACGCTGTGGCGTGCGCCGTCGACGACCGATTGGCGTGCTCTGCCCGTGTGAGCCCATTCCTCGCGCATGCCGGACACGAGGAACACCTCGTAGTCCATGGCCAGTCCGAACAGCACACCGATCAGGATGATCGGCAGGAAGCTGACGACGGGGCCGCTGTGGGGCACCCCGAGGACGTCGGCCAGCCAGCCCCACTGGAAGACGGCGACGACCAGACCGAGCGAGGCGCCGACCGAGAGCAGGAAGCCGACGGCGGCCTTGACGGGGATGACCAGCGACCGGAAGACGATCATCAGCAGGAGCAGGCTGAGGCCGACGACGATGGCGACGAAGGGCAGCAGGGAGTCGCTGAGCCGGTTGGAGACGTCGATGTTGACGGCGGTGGTACCGGTGACCGCGACGGAGGCGCCGGTCGTGTCACGGATGTCGGGCGCGGCCTCGCGGATGTCGCGGACGAGTTGGTCGGTGCGGACGCTGTCCGGACCGGAGGCGGGCAGGACGGTGATGACGCTCTGTGCCGGGTCGTTGGTGGGCTGGGGTGGCAGGACGGCCTTGACGTTCTCGAGGGTCTGGAGCTTCTGGGCCACCTGCGCGCCGGCCCGTGCGCTCGCGGCAGGCGTGCCGTTCTGGGTCTCGGCCAGGACGAGGAGCGGGCCGTTGAAGCCGGAACCGAACTTGTCGCTGATCGTGTCGTAGGCCTTGCGCTCGGTGGAGGAGTGCGGGGCGGAGCCGTTGTCGGGAAGGGACAGGCGCATGTCCATGGCGGGCAAGGTGAGGGTCGCAAGGATGCCCGCCACCGCGAGCACCGTCAGCAGCGGCTTGGCGATGACCCACTTGGTCCAGCGGGTGCCCATGGTGGTGTGGCCGGTGGACCCCTCGGTGCCGGCGGCCCGCCGGGCGGCGCGGCTACCGGGCTTGGGGGTGAGCCGGGAGCCGGCGAATCCCGCGACGGCGGGGACGAGGGTGATCGCCGCCAGTACGGCGATGAGTACGGCTCCGGCGGCCCCGAGACCCATCGTGGTCAGGAACGGGATGCCGATGATGCTCAGCGCGGCGAGCGCGATGATCACGGTGGCGCCGGCGAAGACCACGGCGCTTCCGGCCGTGCCGGTGGCCAGCGCGATGGATTCCTTCGGGTCGGTTCCGCGGGCCAGTTGCTGTCGGTGGCGCGACAGGATGAACAGCACGTAGTCGATGCCGACGGCCAGGCCCAGCATGAGGGCGAGTGTGACGGCGGTCGAGGAGATGCTGACCACGGGTGCCAGGGCGAGTACCCCGGCCAGTCCGACTGCCACACCGATGAGCGCGGGCACCAGTGCCATGCCCGCGGCCAGCAGCGAGCCGAACGTCACGACGAGGACCAGCAGTGCCACGGCCACGCCGATGATCTCCGACGGGCCGACGTGGACGCCGTTGCTGCTGTAGACGGAGCCGCCCACCGAGGTCTTCAGCCCGTCCTTCTCCGCTGCCTCGGCCGTCTTCTCGATCGCGTTCACGGATGAGGTGCGGACCTGAGCGTTCTGGACGGGGTACTGGACCTGGACGATCGCCGTGGTCCGGTCGGCCGAGACGGCGCCGGAGGCACGGGGGTCGACGACCTCGCTGACCTGGGGAGCCTTCTTGGCCTCCGCCACGGTCCGGGCGATGGCCGCGGCGTAGGGGGCTTCGGTGACCTGGTGGTCCCTGGGGGCCGTGAAGACGATCTGCGCGCTGGCACCCGAGGCTTCCGGGAGGGTCTTGCTCAGGCTGTCCAGCGCACGCTGCGACTCGGTGCCGGGCACCGAGAAGCGGTGGTCGAGCTTGCCGCTGAAGACGCTGACGCAGGTGATGAGCGCGGCCAGGACGAAGAGCCACAGGCCCAGGACGAGCTTTCGGTGCCGGTAGGCGCTGTGACCCAGACGGTGGAGCAGGACGGCCATGACGAACTCCCTACGACGGCGGGGATCCCCGCACCCGGGCAGCGGACGTGGGCGGGGGAAGCGGAGGGCACAGGGTCGGACTCCGGCCGCGTGGCGGCAGCCGCGCGACCGGTCGGAGCCGATGGGTGCCTCGTTCGGTGCGACCGACTTTATCACTTGCTCAAGTCGTCCGACCGAGTCATCCGACTGCCGCCTGCGTCACCATTGCCATGGCGTCGGCTCAATGGCGTTGTCGTGCGATTGGAACGCCTGACATTGTCAACTGATCAGGTCGCACGGTATGGTGTTTCACCGACCGCTTCCCCGCTGTGAGCCGAGGAGTCACCACACCTGGCTTCCCGGATCGTCTGGGACCCACTGCCGCCGCAGGACCAGCTGTTCCAGCGGCTGCTCATGGGTTTCCTCGGCGGCGGGCAATGGCGCAAGTGGGCGCACCCGCCCGGTGGGCGAGCGCCGCGGCGCGGTGCTGCACTCCTTCGCCCAGGTCGTCGGCGAGCGGGCCTTCGGCGCCGTCGACTACGTCGAGCAGGGCTGGACCGCCGGGCAATGGACCCGGGGCGGCCCGACGTCCGTCGCCGCCCCCGGGGTGCGTACCGAGTACGGGGAGTGGATGGGGCGGAAGTTCGGTCGCGTGCACTGGGCGGGGTCCGAGTTCTCCCCTTGCTGGAACGGCTTCATGGACGGCGCGGCCCGCTCCGGTTCCAGCCGGCCCCGGCGCGGCCGGCAGGGAGGCCACGCGGACGACCTACAAGGTGGAATACGTCATCGGCCTCGGCCCCCTGGGGCTCGTACTCGACTGGATACAGCAGCCGGGCATGCGCGCGAACATGCGTACCTCGATGGCCGACCTGAACCCCCTGACCCCGCCCGAGACGCCCAGCGCGCGCGACCAGTGCTGTGACCGGCAGGGTTCACCGGCTCGCGAACCATGTCAGCTCGAAGGAACGGACACCAGGTCCAGCCGACCGCCGGCCATGGCCACCACGGCGGATACGAAGGCCTGCAGGCAGGTGTGCTCGGCCTCCTCGTCGGGGTGGGAGAGGTGTTGCATCGTGAGCCCGTCGAAGCCGGCGAGGAAGAACCGCGCAATCGTTTCCGCAGGCTGGGCAAGGGCCAGGCCGGTGCGCTCGGCCGCTTCGGTCACCAGCCTCGCCGTCACCTCGGTCACGCCCCGACAGTGGCTCTCCAGGGCGTCGCTCAGGGCGGGGGAGCGGAGCGCGAACATGGTCAGTTCCATGAGCAGCTGATGATTGGCGGGCTGCTCGCGCACCGTACGCCACAGGGCGGCTGCAAGTGTGCCGGCCGTTTCCTCGAAGCCGGCGTCGGCCGGTGCGGCCTGCTCGACCTGAGTGATCAAATCCTGCGTGAGCTGTTCCATGACGGCGCGGTACAGCCCTTCCTTCGTGCCGAAGATGTAATGCACCGTGGCCTGAGCAACCCCCAGCTCGGCGGCGATGGCACGGGTGCTTCCGGCCGCGACTCCTTCCCTGGTCATGAAGTCGATGGCCGCTTTGATCAGTTGAGGGCGGCGCTCGGCCGCGGGAACGTGAGCCATGACCGCATCATAACGACTTAGTCCCACGATCAAGTCATCTGAACAAGTCAGCCGCGGACGCGCTGGGCGCGCGGCGATGCGCGTCGCGGGCGCCCTCGCGGGCATGGCCGCTGCGCCGAACCGGCCGTTTGCCAGGCGCCCCGCCGTGCCACGCCTCACCGGGCGCCCAGAACCCCGAAAGCACAGCACCCCGAAAGCACAGCACCCCCCTGGTCGTGAGCACGTCACCCCGGTCCTCTGCGTCGTTGACCAGCGCCTCCAAGTCCGGTTCAGGCTTTCCGCAGGTTGCGCCATGGTCGTCACGGCGCAGTGGGACACGGCGCCCACGCAAGGGGATGCCGGCGCTCCCGCGGAGGCGCCGGAATCCCTGTCGGTGTCGGGTCAGTTCGTCACGCGGAAGGTGGCGTCGCTGCGTCCTGTCGCGGTGGTGATGGGGTCGAGGCGCAGTTGGTAGGCGTAGTGGCGGATGTAGCGGTCGGGGTGGTTGTAGGACTGGAAGGAGGACCAGGTGGAGTCGGCGAGCCCGGCGACCTGGCGGAAGGTGGCGTCCGCGGCGAACTGGCTGCTGCCGTCGTTGTAGGCGAGCTGGAAGTCGTAGTTGGAGTGCCGCAGGAAGTAGCCGGGGTAGTTCACGGACTCGAAGGAGACGGTTCCCGAACCCGCCAGGCCGGGCCGCAGCCGGAACTTGGCGTCCTCGCTGGTGATGTTCTGGTCGATGCGCACGTCGAAGTTGGCGTGCCGCACGTAGCGGTCCTGGAAGTTGTACGACTGGAGTCGCTGGGCCGGGGTGTTGGGCCAGCGGGCGAGCACGCGGGACTCCTCGGCGGCCGTCAGGTTCAGGATCGAACCGTGACGCTTCTTCGTCCCGCCCATGTTGTAGCTGCCCGACGCCGGAATCCGGTAGGTGCCGGGGGCGGAGGGGTTGGCCGTCGTGACCGGCAGGTACCCGCGCCCCGAGGCGTACTGGTCGAGGTAGAGGGTCCACTCGTTGCGGTCCCGGAACTTCATCCACATCGGGCCTTCCACCTGGGCACCGGTCAGGCCGATGCCGGAGAGGTTGCCGAGGTTGGTCCAGGTGCCGAGGATCGAGTTGCTGCCTTCGAGGGTGATCTGGCCGTCGCCGGAGGCCCGCACGTAGCGGTAGTTGCCCACACCGGCCGGCACCTCGACGATCTGGGTGTCGATGAGCTCCTGGGTGCCGGGGCGGTCGATGTAGATCTGCGGGGTGGTGATGGTGCGGAAGTCGCTGGTGCGGGCGTAGAAGATACGGTGCTTCGTCGCGCCGTTGAGGGGCACGTTCGTCGCCCAGTACAGGACGTAGTCGTTGGTCGCCGGGTTCCAGATCGCCTCCGGCGCCCAGGCGTTGCGCCCGTCGGGGATCGCGCCGGCGACGTTCAGCAGCCACGGCTGCGACCAGGTGACCAGGTCCGTGGACTCCCACACCACAAGGTTGCGGCTGCCGTCGTTGATGGACTGACTCCACGTCTGCCCGCAGCCGATGCACAGGTCGGTCGCGATGATCCAGTACTTGTCGCCGTTCGGGGAGCGGACCAGTGCGGGGTCGCGCACCCCGCGCGTGCCGACCGTGGAGCGCAGGGCCATTCCCCCGCCGTTGAGGTCATTCCAGTGCAGGCCGTCCGCGCTGTGCGAGAAGTAGATCTGCTGCCCGGTCGACCCCTCCCCGATGAAGTGCGTCATCAGGTAGCCGGGGTCGGCGGCGGCCGCCCGCTCGGGTGCGGCCAGTGCCTGGGAGGCGAAGAGCAGGCAGGCGGCGACCAGTATCGCCGCGACTCGGGTGAGAACCCTTGGCATGTGCGTTTCCTGTCTTTCTGCGGGTGCCGGGACGGGCGGAAAGCGGAGTGTCAGGCGCGTGGCCACTGGAAGCCGGCGGCTGTGCGGCAGGTGTGCTGTTCGAGCGTGGCCAGGTCCGCGGTCGGGGCGCCGACGACGTTGACGCACCTGCCGCTGTGGCGGGCTCTGAGCCGGTGACAGCCGTTGGCCGTGACCCACACGGACCGCTGGTCGTGCCGAAGGAGCAGGGGTACCGGATCGATGCCTGTGCCGTTGGCGGAACTGACGAGCGGGTTCGGGGGCGTCGTGGTGGCCGCCTGCGCGACGGGGGCGCCCGGCCCCGTCCCGGCCGTCGCGCCGTCGGCGAGGACGGCGAGCGCCGCCGCCGCGGCGAACGGCCGGCGGACGATCTGTTCCACACCGCAGAGGCGGGAGCAATGCTCATGACAGAGACACCCTTGTTTCATGTCGCGGAGCGGAAGTGGAGACGAGCCGAACAGGCCCGGCAGGCAGGCCTGGTGTTCGATATGCCGGACATTGTTCGCGAATTCGGCGAAAAGTTAGAGCGAGGTAAAGCGCGTGTCAAGAGAGGTGAAGACAGCTGAAGCAGCGTTGCCTCGGTCTGTCCTCGGGACGGGACCGTGCGCACAGGAGACGCACCAGCTCGTCTCGCATAACGGAAAACAGGGAACGGGCGA
The DNA here is from genome assembly GCF_055572015.1 of Streptomyces sp. NPDC030840. NCBI lineage: Bacteria > Bacillati > Actinomycetota > Actinomycetes > Kitasatosporales > Streptomycetaceae > Streptomyces > Streptomyces sp. NPDC030840. The sequence continues at coordinate 702,244 of NZ_JBVIEE010000001.1, forward strand.
AGGTGCGGGGCGGCACCTGAGAAGCGACCCACGCAAATCCGCCGACTTCGCTCTGGCACACTGTCGCCCTCGACACATCGGCACGGCCACGGGACAGGTGGGGCGGGGTGCGCTCGCGGGACACGCAACGACAGCCGGACGTCGCCGTCGTCATGGCGGCGCGGGCCGGGGACCGGCAGGCCTCGGAACAGCTGGTACGGGACAGTCTGCCGTTGGTCTACAACATCGTCGGGCGGGCGCTGGACGGGCACAGCGACGTCGACGACGTGGTCCAGGAGACGATGATGCGGGTCCTGGAGGGGCTGCCCGGACTGGAGCAACCGGATCGGTTCCGGTCCTGGCTCGTCGCCATCACCGTGCGACAGATCCGTGACCGGTGGCGCAGGGGGCGCACCTGGCTCACTGCCGAACCCTTGGCGGAGAACGTTCACGAAACAGACCCGCAGGCCGACTTCTCCGACCTGACCATTCTTCGGCTTGCGCTGTCGGGCCAGCGGCGGGAAGCGGTGGAGGCGACCCGCTGGCTGGAGGACGAGGAACGCGAGGTGCTCGCGCTGTGGTGGATGGAGAGCGCCGGTGAACTGACCCGCGGCGAGCTGTCGGCGGCCTGCGGCCTCGCACCGCAGCATGCCGCGGTCCGGATCCAGCGGGTCAAGGAACGGCTGGAGACGGCACGCAGGGTCGTGAGAGCCGTAACGGCCTCGCCGCGCTGCCCGGACCTGGCCGCCGTGCTCGCCTCGTGGGACGGGCGGCCGTCCGGGCTGTGGCGCAAGCGGCTGGCGCGCCACGTCCGCGACTGTCCGCAGTGCCTGTTGAGCTCGTCCGACCTGATACCGGCCGAGGGGCTGCTGGCCGACCTCGCGCTGGTGCCGGTGCCGGTCGGCCTGACCGGCCTGGTGCTGGCCAGGGCGCTGGGGGCGGACTCGGCCGGGGCGGCCGTCGGCACGGGCACGGGCACGGGCACGGGTATGGCGAGCGGTGCAAGCCGCACGGTGCGGACGATCGGCAGGCCGGCCGCCAAGCCCGCGGTGATCGCGGCCGCAGGTGCCGTCACGCTCGCGGCTGCCGGAGTGGCCTGGTACACCGTCATGGGATCGCCCGAGCCGGCTCCGCGGCCCGCCGTCGCCGCCCCGCTCGCCCAGGAGCCGGCCGCCCCGTCCGTGCAGCCGTCCCCGAGAACATCCGCCAGGGGGACACCGACACCCACACCGACACCGACGCCGACAGCGTCCCCGGCGACGACCGCTGAGGCGCGGTTCTCGGGGCAGCATGCCCTACGGTCGGTCGACAGCTCCGGCGACTACGTGAGCCAGTCCGGTCGACTCGGCATCCTGGACCCGGTCGGCGCCGGCAGCTCCGCGGCCACCCGGGAGGCGGCCACCTTCACCTTCGTTCCCGGCCTGGCCGACCCCCGCTGCTACTCACTCAGGGACGCCACGGGCAGGTATCTGCGGCACTACGCCTTCCGCATCCGGCTGGACACCGACGACGGATCCGTCATCTTCCAGAAGGACGCCACCTTCTGCCTCCGTTCCGGCTCCACGGCCGGTTCGGTCTCGCTGGAGTCGTACAACTACCCCGGCCGCTACCTCCGCCACCGGGACAACCTCCAGCTGTGGCTCGACCCTTCGGAGAACACGGCCGCGTACCGGGCCAGCCGCTCCTTCGTCCTCGTGGCGCCCTGGACCTGACCCTGAATGGCAGTGGTATACCAGGCTGTGGCACACCCTGTGCTCAGGAAGTGCCGTCCACGGGTACGGGTTCCACGGGTACGGGTTCGGTGAACTGGTCGAACAGCATGACGGCGACCCGTGTGACGAGGGACCAGTTCTCGTCCCCGTGCGGGTCCGCCAGGTCCCCGAAGCCGGCGATCCACCGCATGTGGAAGCCGTCCAGCAGGGACGCGATGCTGGTGGCGAGTTGATCCACCCGGTAGGGCGCGCGCATGCGCAGTCCGTAGGTGTCGAGCAGGGCCTGGTACGCCTCGCAGGCCACCGTCGTGAACGATTCGCCGTAGTGCCCGAGGGCCTCGCGCACGCGGGGGTTCGCGGCACTGGCGTAGAAGCCGAGCATCACCCGGTAGATCGGGTCCACCCGGTGGTTCCTGTGGTTGTCGGTCAGTACGTCGTTGAGGGCTTCCTGCCAGGTGATGCCCTTATCGACGGCTTCCTCGAAGCGCCGGATGCTGTCGGGCAGATTCGGTACCAGTTCCGCCTGCCGGGAGGTGAGGTGGAACAACAGCTCGGCCTGGAAGTCGGCCTGGGCCGGCCAGATCTGGTAGATCGATCCCGTGGTGACCGCCGGCGCCGACTCGTCGCCGAGCCGGTCCCGGATGATGCGGGTGGCCTCTTCCGTCACCTGCTTGACCCGCACGTGGGCCAGTGCGGCGGAGACCGCGGCCTCGCTGGTGTCGGCGGTTCCCGCGCAGACGAGTTTGGTCGCCGCTTCCAGCATGAGGCCCCGGGTCTCCTCGAGTGAGCGCCGAGGCAGTCTGCGCCTTCCGGCTTGCGTCGTCACACCCTCCCCCTTCCCTGCGTGATCGTTAAATCGAAGTGAACCGAGGCGTTGACAGGGGGTAAGAGTACACCTAGATTCCCGGTTCGTAAGAAAGTTACGAAACCTCGGGAAGGCCGTCTGAACAGGCCTTTCCGGGTGCTCTGAGCCGCCCTTCGCGCTGGTCGCTCCGTGCGCTCCAGGTCCCGGCCGGCCCGTCACAACTCCCCGTTCCGCATGCCCTCCGGCATGCGCTCCCCTTCGCTCCGCCCACGGAGGTCTCGTATGCCTACCCATCCGCGTGTCCGAAGACTGGGCCTCATCGCCTCCCTCCTGGTGCCCGCCCTGGGCCTCACCGCCTGCAGTGGCGCGCAGAGCCCGGGCTCGGCCTCGGCCGGCGGTGCCGCGGCCGACTCGTCAGCCGCCGCGGACAACCGCCCGTCGGCCGCCGTGGTGACCGACTATCAGAGTTACGTGGGAGGCAAGGCAGGCAAGGCCGACTCCGGCCTGTCCCCGATCACGCTCGGCTGGGTGAACGTCGAGGGCGGCCCCGGCGGCAGCCCCGAGGCGACCCTGGGCGCCAAGGCGGCCGTTCGGTACGTCAACGAGAAGCTGGGCGGCATCGGCGGCCACCCGCTGCGGCTGAACGTCTGCACGGTGGTCTCCGCCGAGGAGGAGGGACAGAAGTGCGGCCAGCAACTGCTCGGTGACAAGGACGTCTCCGCCATCGGCCTCGGCAATCTGTACCTGGGCGACGCCTCCTTCAACTCCGTGGTGGCGGGCAAGAAGCCGGTTCTGGTCGGCGTGGCGACGGGGCCCACCCTGCCCACGGCGAAGAACACCTACAGCACCTTCGGCGACCTGCCGCACATCTTCGGCACCTGGGGCACGTACTCGCGTGACGTCCTCAAGGCGAAGACGGCGGCGGTCATCCACACGAACACCCCCGGCGACAAGATCGCTTCGAGCGCGGCGGTCAAGGGACTCAAGGCCGCCGGTCTCACCGTCAAGTCGGTCGGCTTCGACGCGCAGGCCACGGACCTGATCGGCCCGGTCACCGCGGCCGGCGCCAACTCCGCCGATGTCATCGTGCCCATCACGATCGGCTCCGGGTGTGTCGGAGTCGCCAAGGCACTCAAGCAACTCGGCATCGACAAGCCCGTGGTGTCCACGCCCCTGTGCATGTCACCGGACGTGGCCAAGGGCCTGGGCGGTGACCTGCCCACCTGGACGTACGGCGTCGCCCAGACGCTGCCGACCGACACCTCGGCCGCCGACTCCAAGGCGTTCCTGGAGGCATCCGGCAAGGTGGGGCTGGACAAGGCCACCGCGTCCCAGGTCTTCGCGCCCCTGGGCTGGAGCACGATCCTGACGTACGCCAAGGCGCTCAACGCCGTGGGAGCCGACAAGATCACCCCGGCGGCCGTCTCCGCGCAGCTGAAGAAGTTCACCGGGCCGGTCGTCATGGGCGCCGCGGAGGTCAAGTGCGCCAAGTACCCGGACGCTCCCGCGGTCTGCAACGACCAGGCGCGGTTCTACCAGTACAAGGGCAAGGGTGCCTTCAAGCCGCTGACCGACTGGCTCCGCCCGCCCCGGTGACCCGCCATCCCTCCGTCCGCCCGGGTCCCGTACCGCCCGCGGCAGACCTTCCCGTGCCGTGTTCCTGATGCCCGACTCCTTCCCTACGGCCTCAGGAGCACGGCGCTCCAGGAGTAAGAAATGGAACAGATCCTGCTCTTCGCCGTGCTCGGCCTGGGCCAGGGGGCACTGATCGCCGGCATCGCACTCGGCGTCGTGGCGACCTACCGGGGTTCGGGCATCATCAACCTGTCGACCGGCGCCGTCGCGATGGTCGCCGGTTACACCTTCTGGGCCCTGAGCACCGGCTTCTTCGGCTTCTCGACTCCGACCGCCGCCGCCTTGGCGGGGGCGCTCATGGCGGCGCTCGCGGTCGGTGTGCTCACCGAAGTCGCGGTGTTCAAGCCCCTGCGCGCGGTCTCACCCCTGGCCAGGCTCGCCGCGTCACTCGGCATTCTGCTCACCCTGCAGGCCACCGTGCTGCTGGTGTTCGGAAACCAGCCACAGCAGGCCCCCAGCATCCTGCCCTCGGACTCCGTCACCGTCCTGGGCGTCACCACGCCCGTCGACCGTTTCATCCTGACGGGGCTGGTGATCGCCGTCGCGCTCGGCCTCGGGGCCCTGTACCGGTGGACCCGGTTCGGGCTCGCCACCCGCGCCGCCTCGGAGAACGAACAGGCGGCCCTGCTGGCCGGTCTGTCACCCAACAGCGTCTCCCTCGCCAACACCCTGCTGTCCGCGCTGATCGCGGGGCTGCTCGGTGTCCTGGCCGCACCCATCGTCCAGGTCGACTCCATCACGCTCCCGCTGCAGGTGGTCCCGGCCCTGGCGGCGGCCCTCTTCGCCGGATTCACCTCACTGTGGATCGCCTGCGGCGCCGGCATCCTCATCGGCGTCATGCAGTCGGTCGTCTACTACCTGTCCACCCAGAGCTGGTTCCCGACCGACAACGGCAACGCCATGCCCGGACTCCAGCAGCTGCTGATCTTCATCCTGATGATCATCGCCCTGTACGTGAAGGGGGCGGGCCTGCCGCGCCGTGGTGAACTCGTCGAGCAGCGGCTGCCCGCCGTACCGCTGCCGGACCGGCTGCTGCGACCGGCCGTACTGGCCACGGCGGCCGCCGCCCTCGCCCTGATCGTGCTGCCGTTCGACTTCCGCCAGGCGCTGACGAACTCGCTGATCGGCGCGATCATCGTCCTCTCGTACGTCGTCATCACCGGCTACGTGGGCCAGATCTCCGTGATGCAGCTCGCGCTCTCCGGCACCGCCGGTTTCGTCCTGTCCCACCTGGCGACCGAACTGCACATCCCCTTCCCCTTCAGCGCCCTCGGCGCGACCCTGCTGGCCACCCTGCTCGGGGTGGCGGCCGGCATCTCCGCCCTGCGGGTCCGCGGCGTGAGCCTGGCCGTCGTCACGCTGGCCGCCGCGCTCGCGATGGAACAGGCCCTGTTCACCAACACCTCCTTCGGCGGCACCGCCGGAGTGACCGTGCCCCCTCCCCGCCTGTTCGGGGTGAATCTCGGTCCAGGGGCGTCCTTCCGCGGACTGGACGGCAACGAACCCAGCCCCCTCTTCGGCTTCCTCGTCCTGTCGGTCGCCGTCGCCCTGGGGCTGTACGTGGCCAACCTCAGACGCACCGGGCTGGGGCGGCGCATGCTCGCCGTCCGCTCCAACGAGCGCGCGGCCGCGGCGGCAGGCGTCAACGTGCGGGCGGTGAAGATCGCGGCGTTCGCCATCAGCTCTTTCATCGCCAGCGCCGCGGGGACCCTGTACGGCTACAACTTCGGCTCCGTCAGCGCGGTCCGGTTCACCGCGCTGGCCGCACTCGGCCTCATCGGCTTCGCCTACATCGGCGGCATCACGATGGTCTCCGGAGCCGTCATCGCCGGCCTGATGTCCACCGAGGCACTCATCCCGCACGCCCTGGACAAGTGGTTCGGCATCAAGGGGACCTGGGCCCTGCTCTTCGCCGGCGTCTCCCTGATCGTGACGCTGATCGCGAACCCGGACGGCATCGCGGGCGCGGGCCACCGCCGCAGGAAGGCCAAGCAAGCCGCCCGCGCGGCGAAAGCCGCCCGGGCCACCCTCGCCGTGGACGCCGCGCCCGACACCGCCGGGGCCGAGGCGGCGCCCACCCCCAAGGAGGTCGCACGATGAGCATGCTCAAGGTCCGTTCACTGGGCGTCAGTTACGGCGGCGTCCACGCACTCAGCGACGTCACCCTGGAGGTCGCCGAAGGCCAACTGGTGGGACTGATCGGCCCCAACGGCGCGGGCAAGACCACCTTCGTGGACGCGGTCAGCGGACTGGTCGGCGCCCGGGGCCGGGTGGAACTGGACGGCGAGGACCTGACCGGCATGCCACCGCACGCCCGGGCCCGCCGAGGCCTCGCCCGCACCTTCCAGAGCAGCGAACTCTTCGAAGACCTCACGGTGACGGAGAACCTGCGCGTGACGGCGGAACACCCGGCCTGGCTCAGGGCGTTCGGCGAGACCTTCGGCCGCCGCACACCGCCGCCCTCCGCCGTCGCCGACGCCCTCACCACCCTGGGCCTGGAGGCCTTCGCCGACGCGTCCCCGGCCGAGCTGTCCCAGGGACAGCGCAAACTCGTCGGCGTGGCCCGGGCCCTGGCCGCCCGCCCCCGCGTCATCTGCCTCGACGAGCCCGCCGCCGGCCTGGACACGGCGGAGAGCGCCGAACTCGGCCGCCGCCTGCGCGCCGTCGCCGACGCCGGCACCGCACTGCTCCTCATCGACCACGACATGGGCCTGGTGATGGGCATCTGCGACCACCTGGTCGTCCTGGAGTTCGGCAAGGTGATCGCGGCGGGGCCCCCGAGCCGGGTCCGCGACGACCCCGCCGTCATCACCGCCTATCTCGGCGCGTCCGTCGTCCAGCCCGCCGACGCACCCGTACCGGACGGCGGCACTCCTTCCTCCACCACCACCGGCCGGCCCGGGGTCCTCAGCAGCGCACCGGAGACAACATGAGCACACCCGTCCTGGAAGTGGCCGGACTCACCGCCGGCTACGACGGAGCCCCCGTCGTCCGCGACCTCGGCATCACCGTCGGCGCGGGCGAGGTCGTCGCCCTGCTCGGAGCCAACGGCGCGGGCAAGACCACCACGCTCAAGGCCGTCTCCGGGCTGCTGCGTCCCTCCGCCGGCACCATCACCTTCAACGGAACCCCCCTCGACCAGGTGCCGGCGGCGGCCCGCGCGCGACGGGGCATCGCACACGTCCCGGAGGGCAGGGGCATCTTCTCCGGACTGACCGTGGCGGAACACCTGCGGCTGCGTCACCGGGGAGAACGGCTCGACGAGGAGGCGGCGTACGCCTACTTCCCGGTCCTGACCCGTCTGCGGGACCGCAAGGCCGGGCTCCTGTCCGGCGGAGAACAGCAGATGCTGGCTCTGGGACGTGCCCTGGCCCGTCGTCCCCAGCTGCTGCTGCTCGACGAACTCAGTCTCGGCCTCGCCCCGGTCATCGTCGAGGAACTGCTGCCCGTCGTCCGGCGCTTCGCCGACGACTCCGGCTGCGGGGTGCTGCTCGTCGAGCAGCACGTCGGCCTCGCCCTGGAAGTCGCCGACCGGGGCTGCGTCCTCTCCCACGGCGAACTCACCGTGCGGGCCACGGCCCGGGAACTGAGAGCGGACCGGTCCCGGATCGTGGCCGGCTACCTGGGCGAGAGTTCCTGACCGCCCCACTGTCTCGTACCTCGCCTCTCCCCTCACCCTCTCCCAGGAGAACCATGTTCACTTTCGACAGCGGCAAGGACGGCGTGCGCATCCACGTGCACGTGTGGCAGCCCGCCGGCGCGCCGCGCGGTGTCGTGCAGATCGCGCACGGCATGGGCGAACACGCCGGCCGATACGCCGCGCTCGCAGAGGCGCTGACGGCCCGGGGCTTCGCCGTGTACGCCAACGACCACCGGGGACACGGGCTCAGCAGGCATGCCGCACCCGGCCATCTCGGCGAGGACGGCTGGAACGGGCTCGTCGGCGATCTGGTGACACTCTCCGAGACCGTCCGGAAGCGGCACCCCGGTCTGCCCCTGGCGCTGCTCGGTCACAGCCTCGGCTCCTTCGCCGCGCAGCAGTACGTACTGCGCCACTCCCACCTGATCGACGCACTGGCTCTGGCAGGCACCACCGCGGTCGACGTGATGATCGCCCATCAGGCGGCCGACGCCGGGGACCCGCTCGTCGCCCTCAACAAGGGCTTCGAGCCCGCTCGGACGCTGTTCGACTGGCTCAGCCGTGACCCCGAGGCCGTCGACGCCTACCTCGCGGACCCGCTCTGCGGCGCCAGCCTCGACGCCGAGGGAATGCGGCAGGTCGCCGTCGCCTCCGCGGCACTCGCGCAGCCCCGGGGCATCCCGGCACACCTGCCTGTCTGTGTCCTGGTCGGCGACCGGGACCCGCTCAACGCCGGGCTCGCGCTGAGTGACCTGCTCGTCGACCGCTACCGGCAGGCCGGCCTCACCGACATCACCTACCGCGTCTACCCCGAAGCGCGGCACGAACTGTTCAACGAGACCAACCGCACCGAAGTCGAGGGTGACCTGCTGGCCTGGCTGGAGCGGGTACTCGCCGCCGAACCGGAGAGCTGAGAAGCTCCGGCCACGACGTCGACGATGGTTCCTGCGCCTTGTCCGGCAACTGGATCCGTGAGCCGTCCAGGCCGGGGCGGGACGTGGAGGCGTCCCACCCCGGCCTGGTGTCATCGGATGTGCTTCGCCGGCTTGGTGGCGGCGTTGAGGAGGTACTCCAGGGGGCCGCGGCGGAAGAAGCGGGACCAGATCGCGGCGAACAGGGTGGCCCCGAGGACGAACATGAGCAGCGGCACCCAGGACTGCTGGGTGCTGGTCCCGGCGGGCAGGGACAGCGCGGACTGGGCGAGGAAGTGGCCGACGTAGGCGGTGGCCCGCGAGACCACCGTGCTGGTGGTGGCCCACCGCCTCTCGACGGTGACCGGCGCCGACCGGATCGTCGTCATGGAATCCGGCCGGTCCACTCGGTGGGCACCCATGAGGAACTGGTGGCCAGGACCGGCTGTACGCGCGGCTGGCGGCCACCCAGCTCCTGCGCCCGCGAAAGGGGGCGGATCAGGATGAGGGGTGGGTCAGTCCGCGCTGGCGGGTATCCGCAGCCGCACCCGGTAGCCGCCCTCCGCGGTCGGGCCCGCGTCCAAAGTGCCGTGCAGGATCTCGGCCCGTTCCCGCAGACCGACCAAGCCCTGCCGCGAACCAGGCAGGGACAGGGAGGGACGTGTGGGAGGCGTGTTGGTGACGGTCACTCCGATGCCGTCGCCGTCCTGCCACAGCTCGACGCGGGCGTTGGCGCCGGGGGCGTGCTTGCGGACGTTGGTCAGCGCCTCCTGGACCGTGCGGTAGAGGGCGCGTTGGGCGGGTGTGCCCACGGTGGGCGGCAGCTCACCCGTCAGCTCCGTGTGAGTGCCGCTGGATTCCACCAGTTTGCGCAGGTCGGCCAGGGTGGGCTGCGGGGTCAGCTCGGTGGCGTGGCCGCCGGAGGCACGCAGCAGTGTGACCATGGTGCGCAGTTCGTCGAGGGTCGTGACGCTCAGCGAACGGATCGTGCGGGCGGCCTCCTTGGCGTCCGCGTCCTTGGTGGCGACCTGCAACGCTCCGGCCCGTACGGCGATCAGACTGACCTGGTGGGAGACCACGTCGTGCATCTCGCGGGCCAGCTGGGCGCGTTCGCGGGCGAGCACGGCCTGTGCGTGCAGGGCCCTCTCGTGCTCCCTGGCCTCCTCGATCTCGACAAGCCGCCGCGCCAAGTCCCTGTGCGTCTGGAGAAGCTGTCCGATGAGGACCGGTGCGGCGGCGGTCGCCAGGCCGTAGACGAAGGTGAGCAGCGTCATGGTCCGGCCGACCTCGGTGAGACCGGCCAGGGGCCACGGAACGCTGTTCGCGACCGCGGTCAGGGCGACGCAGACCGCGAGGAGAGGGCGGTTGCGGGAGCGTTCGGCCAGGGTGAACAGCGCCGCGAGCGGAGCAACGGCGACGGGCTGCGTCAGCGAGATGGGCAGGGTGAGCAGGAACACGCCGAGCGGGAACCGCCGCCGGAAGGCCAGCGCGGCGCAGCCGAGCGTGGCCAGCGCGATGCCGAGGCGCGTGTCGTCCAACAGGTTCAGCCGCACGTCCACCGCCGCCGCGATGACCAGCACGACGTCGACGACCGGCGCGGGCACACGCTCCCACAGCGCGCGGGCGCGATTCACCGCCCGGTCCTCGACCGCGGGTGTTCGTCGAGCAGTCCGGCCCGCTGCGCCAGCAGCGCGGCCTGCACCCGGCTCGTCACCCGCAGCTTCGTGAGGATCGCGCTGACGTGGTCCTTGACCGTGCCCGCCCCCAGGTGGACGCGCGCCCCGATGTCGGCGTTCGACAGCCCCTCCGCCACCAGGACGAGGACGTCACGCTCGCGGGGGGTGAGCAGCCGGACCCGTGCCGCGTCCTCGTCGACGGCCACCCCGGTGCCGGGGTGACTGTGCAGCAGGGTCCGCGACGCCTTGGGGGAGAGCACCACACCGCCCGCGGCCAGGGTGCGCACCAGGTGGGCGAGCTGCTCCGGCTCGGTGTCCTTGAGGAGGAAACCGGCCGCGCCGGAGTGCAGGGCGGTCAGGATGTACTCGTCGGCGTCGAACGTCGTCAGCATCGCCACCACCGGAGCGTCCGGCATCGTCCGCAACTCGCGCAGGACGGTGAGCCCGTCGACGTCCGGCATCCGGATGTCCAGCAGCACCACGTCCGGCCGCTCCCGCCGGACGGCCTCGGCGGCGTCGCCCCCGCTCGCGGTCGCGACGACCTCGATGTCCTCGGACGCGCCCAGAATGAGTTCGAAGCCCGAGCGGACCAGTGCCTCGTCGTCCACCACCACTACCCGGATCACGCGCCCCGCCTCACCTTCGTTCCTGCCCCCTGGCCCATGCCACCTCGACCATAGAGCCACGCGGAGCCCTTGCGGCCCGGCGGGCGGCAGCTCCAGCCACCCGGCGGGGTGGCACCCACCAGTCGGCAGGGACCTCACAGCCGTCTGCCGGACAGACCATGACCGGTCCGGTCTCCAGCCTCAGGGGCATGACACATCACGCGGACTCCCCGCCGCTCCCGGCCGACGCGACGCCCCCCCCCCGCACGCGAGCGCGGTGAGCCTTCGACGCGCCCGGCCCCGCTCTGCCCCCTGGGGCCAAGGCCGGTGGCGACGTGGGATTTCGCGAAGGTTGTGGAGGGGGTGTAGGGGCGGTGAGCCCGTGGTTGTGAGCCGTCCCACACTTCGGGTGGCGGGCTATCGAAACGTTTGAGTTTCGCTGCGCGAGTTTCTACGTTAGGCGTACGAAACGGTTTCGGACTGATGAGTGTCGTCCGATCCGAGTAATCCCGAGCCCCATGAGGGGAGCACCATCGTGGAAGCCATCCCGGCCCTCACCGCCCAGGCCGGGCCGCCCGGTCACACCCAGGCCCCAGCGAAGCACCGATGGTGGGCGCTGGCCGTGATCGGCCTCGCCCAGCTCATGGTCGTCCTCGACGCCACCATCGTGAACATCGCGCTGCCGTCCGCCCAGCAGGACCTGGGCTTCGACAACAACGGCCGGCAGTGGATCGTCACCGCCTACTCCCTGGCCTTCGGCAGCCTGCTGCTGCTCGGCGGCCGGCTCGCCGACCTCTTCGGCCGCAAGACGACCTTCATCGTCGGCCTCGTCGGCTTCGCCGCCGCCTCCGCGATCGGCGGCGCGGCGAACGGCTTCACCATGCTGGTCGTCGCGCGCGCGGTGCAGGGCCTGTTCGGCGCGCTGCTCGCGCCGGCCGCGCTCTCCCTGCTCACCACGACCTTCACCGAGGCCAAGGAGCGCGCCAGGGCGTTCGGCATCTTCGGTGCCATCGCCGGCTCGGGCGCGGCCGTCGGCCTGGTCCTCGGCGGCCTGCTCACCGAGTACCTGGACTGGCGCTGGACGCTGTACGTCAACGACGTCATCGCGGTTCCGGCGCTGATCGGTGCGATCTTCCTCATCGGCCGCTCCGTCCCGGCCGAGCGGCCGAAGCTGGACGTCCTCGGTGTCGTCCTGGTCTCCGGCGGTCTGTTCGGCATCGTCTACGGTTTCGCCAACGCGGAGACGCACGACTGGGACAACTGGATGACCTGGGGCTTCCTGGCCGCGGGCGCCGTCCTGCTGATGGCGTTCTTCCTCTGGCAGACCCGTGCCGAGCACCCCGTGCTTCCGCTGCGCGTCCTGGCCGACCGGGACCGCGCCGGCGCCCTGTCCGCCGTGCTCATCTCGTCGGCCGGGATGTTCGGCGTCTTCCTCTTCCTCACCTACTACCTGCAGTCGACCCTGGGCTACTCGCCGGTGAAGAACGGCGTGGCCTTCCTGCCGATGGTGGGCGCGCTGATGGTGGCGGCGCAGCTGGCGACCACCTGGCTGGTGCCGAAGCTCGGCCCCAGGATCGTCGTGCCCGTGGGCATGCTGCTGGCCACGGTCGGCATGGTCCTGCTCACCGGCCTCGACCTGGACAGCAGCTACGCGGCGCATGTGCTGCCCCCGCTGCTGCTGCTCGGCGTGGGCCTCGGCCTGACGATGCCCGTCGCGATGAGCTACGCCACCCTGGGAGTGGACGCCCAGGACCAGGGCGTGGCGTCGGCGGCCGTCAACACCACCCAGCAGGTGGGCGGTTCGATCAGCACCGCGCTGCTGAACACCCTGGCCGCCAGCGCCGCCACCGACTACGCGCAACACCACATGTCCGATCCGCTGGTCAAGGCGAAAGCCGCCCTGCACAGCTACGAGGTCGCGTACTGGTGGTCGGCCGGCTTCTTCGTCTTCGCGCTGATCGTCACGGCGCTGCTGTTCCGCAGGAAGAGGAGGGCCGGTGCGCCCGCGGAGGAGTCCGCGGGGGTGCCGGAGGCGCAGGCCGAGGCCCCGGTCGAGGCCCCGGCCACGCCCGCGGTCGTCGGCGCCCTCGAAGCAGGCGCGCGCGAGGTGCCCGCCATCCGGGGACAGGTGCGGGACGGTGCCGGCGCGCCCGTACCCCGTACCGCGATCACCCTGCTGGACAGTTCGGGGCGGCAGCTCGCACGCGCCACCTCCCGTGCGGACGGCTCGTACGCGGTGGAGACCGCCGAGCACGGCAGCTTCGTCCTCATCGGCTCGGCACCCGGTTACCAGCCGCAGGTCGTGACGCTGACACTGAACGGCGCGTCCGTCTCCCACGACCTCGTTGTCCTGCCCAGCCCTGGCGGCCTGGCCGGCACCGTGCGCGGCGGGGAGGGCGAGGTGCTGCCCGGCGCGCTGGTGGTGGCCACCTACCGGAGCGGTGACGTGGCAGCCTCCGTGACCACGGGGACGGACGGCGGCTACCGGATCGGTGACCTGGTCCCCGGCGACTACACGCTCAGCGTCAGCGCGGCCGGCCACCGCCCGGCCGCCGTGCCGGCCACCGTCACCGCCGAGACCACCCGCTCCGACATCCAACTCTCCGTCGCGGCGACCCTGCGGGGCACGGTGCACACCCAGGACGGGCGTGCGCTGGACGACGCCCGGGTCACGCTGATCGACGCCGCCGGCAACGTCGTCGGGACGCGCAGCACGAGCCTCGACGGCAGCTACGCCTTCACCGACCTCTCCGACGAGCAGTACACCGTGATCGCCAGCGGCTACCCGCCGGTGGCCACGCAGGTCACCCTGAACGGCAGCCAGGAGGGTGTCGACATCCAGCTGGGACACAAGGAGGCCCAGTGACCTGAGTCACGGTTCGTCGCCGCCGCCGCGTGGCCCGGTCAGGCACTCGGCGGCCGGCCGGCCCACAGCGGCATGCCGGCGGTGACCGCCTGGAGGACAGAGGGTCAGCGTCTGCAGGGCCGTCGCGGGTGCTGCCCGAGCCGACCGCGTCAGCGCAGGCTGAGCGGGGTCCCGGAGGTGACCCGGGTCAGCTTCTCGGGGTTGCGGACGAAGTAGAGGCCGGTGATGCGGGCGTCCTCGACACGGACGGCCATGACGCCGTCGAACGCGCCGTCCCTGTGTACGGCGAGTGCCGGGCTGCCGTTGACCACGGTGGGCTCGCAGGTGATCACGGCCGGGTTCTTGGCGGTGGCTCCGAGGTAGAAGCGGACGATCTTCTCGGCGCCGACGACGGGCCTGAGCGCGGCGCGCTTGACGCCGCCGCCGTCGCTGATCAGGACGACGTCGGGGGCGAGTACGTCGAGGAGGTCCTGCGGGTTGCCGGTCTCCAGGGCGCGCTGGAAGGACTCCAGCGCCGCCCGGGTCTGGCTCGGGGAAGCCGTCCGGCGGGGACGGCGGGCATCGACGTGCCGGCGGGCGCGATGGGCGATCTGGCGGACGGCCGCGGGGCTCTTGCCGACGGCCTCGGCGATCTCGTCGTAGTCGACCTCGAAGACCTCACGCAGCACGAACACCGCCCGCTCGGTCGGGGAGAGGGTTTCGAGTACGAGCATCATCGCCATCGACATGCTCTCGGCGAGTTCCGCGTCCTCGGCCACGTCCGGCGTGGTGAGCAGCGGTTCGGGCAGCCACTGGCCGACGTACGCCTCCCTGCGGCGCTTCACCGTGCGCAGCCGGTTGAGCGCCTGCCGGGTCGTGATCCGCACCAGGTACGCCCGCTGGTCGTTCACCTGCCCCAGGTCGGCCCTGACCCACCGCAGCCACGTTTCCTGGAGGACGTCCTCGGCGTCGGCCGCCGATCCGAGCATCTCGTAGGCGACGGTGAAGAGCAGGTTGCGGTGGGCGACGAAAGCCTCGGTCGCCAGGTCCGTGTTCCGGTCGGTCATCTCTCGGGTCCCTCTCCCTCGTACCCTCGTATGCCTGGTCAGACTGTCCGTCCTGGGACGGCCGTCGTCTCGCCGCGCCTGTCCTGCAGCAGTCGCCGGCGGTGGTCACCCGCCCCCGGCCAGGTGTGCGAACCGGGCCTGCGCGCCTCCTCCACCAGGTGCTTGACGCTGAACCGGCAGGACAGTTCCTTGAGCCCGGCGCCCGCGCGGCCGCCGACGTAGAGCCTCATCGCGGTGTCGTCCTTGCGCGCGAGCTGGAAGACGGCGGCTCGGCGCCCCAGGCTGACGCACATGGCGGGGAACGACAGGTCGATGGGCGCGGGTCGCTCACCCGCGATGCGGCCGAGCACCGTGTCGGCGGCGTGCGCGCCCAGGCAGCCCGCGGCGTAGGCACTCATCCGGAACGGCAGGTCCGACGGCGCGGCCGAGTCCCCGGCGGCGACGATGCGCTCGTCGTCCACGCTGGTCAGCGTCTCGTCCGTGAGCAGGCGCCCCACCGCGTCGGTGCTCAGCCCGCTGCGCGCGGCCAGATCGGGCACACCGAACCCGGCCGTCCAGACGGTGACCTCGCTCGGCAGCTCGCGACCGTCACCGAGGCGCACGGAGTGGCCGGTCACCGCTGTGACTGACGCGCCGGGCCCGTCGAGCACGGTCACCCCGAGCCGGGCGAGCCGCTTGGCAGCCGTGCGCCGGGCCCGGGGGTGCAGGTACGGGCCGAGCGCGCCTTTGCAGACCAGCGTCACCCGACGGCCCTGCTCCGCCAGCTCGGCGGACGTCTCGATGCCGGTCGGACCACCGCCGACGACCGTCACGGCACCCGTCGCGGGCGTGGCGTCGAGGACCGACCGCAGCCGCTGCGCCGCCTCCAGCGTGGCGACCGGGTGGGCGAACTCGGCCGCCCCGGGCACGTCCGGGGCGGCACTGGCACTGCCCGCCGCGTAGACCAGGTAGTCGTAGCCGACGGTGCCGCCGCTCGCCAGTGTCACGCGGCGCTCGGCCCCGTCGATCCGGGCCACGCTGTCGACCACCAGCCGTACGCCCTCGGCCAGGACCTCGCGGTACTCGACGACCGCGTCGTGGGACCCGCCCACCAGCTGATGCAGGCGCAGGCGCGGGACGAAGACCGGGCGCGGGTTGATCACGGTCACGGTCACGTCGTCGCGCCGCGTGAGGCGATTGGCTGCCATGACACCCGCGTATCCGCCGCCGATCACGACGACATCGGTGTTCTCGGTCATGGGTGGCTCCTCCGTTCTTCCGGTGTCGGCCTCAAGACACCGGGGGAGCGCTGGCTGTGACAGCGTGTGAGCCAGCTCACGTCATGGCGGGCAGGTTCGCCATGTCATGAAGGGCCCGCACGCGGAGGTCGGGTACGGAGGCGGGCCTGATGGCGGTGTCCCGGGGATGCCTCACGGGTCGTGCGGGAACCGTCGTGGGCGGCGGGACTGCCGCAGGTGATGTCGGGACCGGTCAGGGGGCTTTGCCCTGGTGCCCGCCGCCGAGCGGGCGTGTGAAGCCCTGGTCGGAGATCAGGCGTGCCGCCTCCGTCAACTCGGTGGCGAAACGCTCGACGGCCTCGTAGGGGAAGCGGTGGTCGGGGCCGCTCACGGACAGGGAGGCGATGACGGCGCCGGTGGCGCCGGTGATCGGGACGGCGACAGCGGTGAGACCCTCGTCCCACTCGCTGCTGCTGACCGCGTAGCCCCGGCGCGCCGCTTCCTGCGCCGAGACGCGCAGCCGCTCCGCGTACGTCTCGTCGTGGGAGGAGGCGAGGGCGAGCCGACGCAGCAGGGTGTCAGGGGCGTCGCGGAGCAGGATCTTCGAGGACGCGCCGGCCCACAGCGGCTGCTCGTCGCCCACGTCGACGACGTGGCGCAGTGGGTGGGGGCTCTCCTCGTGGGCCACGCAGACGCGGTGGAGGTCACGGGGGACGAAGATGTTGACCGTCTCGCCCAGCCGGTCCGCCAGGTCGCGCATCACCTTGCGGGTGGCGCGGGGGATCTCCCACTGGCCGCGAGCGAGGTACGCCCAGCGCCACAGGCCGGGTCCGGCGATGTAACCGCCGCCGTCCGACCACAGCAGGCCGCTCTCCTCCAGCGTCTGGACGAGGCGCAGCACCGTGGTCTTCGGCAGACCGGTGGTCTCGACGATCTCGCGCAGCGTGATGAGCGGCCGTTCCTCGCTGAGCAGGCCGAGGATGTCCACGGCGCGTCGCACACTGCGGACTCCGGTGCCGTTCGGCTCCTTGTCCGGGTCGGCCCCCGCGCCGCTGCTCGCCACTCTTCTGCCTCCCCTGTCCGGTGCCCACAGGAGCGTACCCGGTGCCGCTCGTGTGACGGGCTCCCCGTCCCCGACGGTAGTCCGTTCTGCGGACCGCAGGAAGCCGAAGCGTGGGGGAAATCTTGCGGTAACCCTTGCCCGCCCCCGACTGGGGACCGTATCTTCCCGCCAATCGGTCCATTCGATCCACTACACGGACCGGAGCGCTCGGGCTCGTCTTACGCCAGGCGAGCCCCCTGGTGCCGCCCGACGGCAGGCTCCCCACCCCGGAGCACGCGCCGCCGCACCCGGCACCCGTTCCCACGGCAGTCGCCTGTCCTGATGTCCACCCGTCTCTCGCGAGCCGCGCCTCCCGGCCGGCCGGTGAAGCACAGCATCCAATGGAGTGTGTGAGTTGAGCAGCATCCCCAGCCCGGCAGCAGGCGCCGGGACCGCGAATCCCGGCGCGGCGAAGAGAGCGGCCGTAGCCAGCTTCATGGGAGCGGTCGTCGACTGGTACGACTTCTTCCTCTACGGCATCGTCGCCGGCCTCCTCTTCAACGAACTGTTCTTCCCCGACGTCAGCCCGGCCGTGGGCACCCTGGCGGCCTGGGCCACGTTCGGTGTCGGCTTCCTGTTCCGTCCCCTGGGCGGCATCGTCTTCGGTCACTTCGGCGACCGTCTGGGCCGCAAGAGGATGCTGGTCCTCACCATGCTGATCATGGGCCTGGCGTCCACCCTGATAGGCGTCCTGCCCACCCACGCCCAGGCCGGTCTGTGGGCGCCCTTCCTGCTGGTCGTCCTGCGCGCGGCCCAGGGCTTCGCCGTCGGCGGCGAGTGGGGCGGCGCGGCGCTGATGGCCGTGGAGAACGCGCCCGCCAAGTGGCGCAGCCTCTACAGCAGTGGCGTCCAGGTCGGTGCGTCGGTCGGCCTGCTGCTCGCCACGCTGATCACCAAGGTCACCTCCGGCGGGATGTCGGACGCCGCCTTCAGGACCTGGGGCTGGCGCGTTCCCTTCCTGGTCAGCGCGGTCATCGTGATCATCGGTCTGGTCATCAGGGCCAAGGTCGAGGAGTCCGAGGTCTTCACCAAGGAGGTCGCCACGCTCGACCAGGCCAAGAAGCCGAGCATGCCCCTGGTCGCCGCCATCAGGTCCAACCCCAAGGGCTTCTTCGCCATCATCGGTCTGCGCATGGTCGAGCTGTTCACCTTCTACGGGGTGACCAACTTCGCCCTCAGCTACGGCACGGCCGAGTTCGGGCTGGACCGCGACAGCCTCCTCAACGTCAACCTCGCGGTGGGCGCGCTGGCGATCGTCACCATCCCGGCCTTCGCCTACCTCGCCGACCGCTACAGCCGCCGCTCGGTCTACGTGTGGGGCTCCGTCCTGGGCATCGCCGGTTCGGTCCCGTTCTTCTGGGCCATGGAGTCGGGTTCGATGGTGCTGATCATCGTGTGCGCGGTGCTGCTGGTGAACGGCGCCCACGACATGGCGGTCGCCGTGCAGCAGTCCCTGTTCACGGAGATGTTCGGCCCCGAGTACCGCTACAGCGGCGCCGGGGTCGGCTACCAGCTCGCCAGTGTCGTCGGCGGCGGCTTCACGCCCTTCGTCCTCAGCTCCCTGGTCCTCTGGGCGGACGGAGGCTGGTACCTGGTCGCCGGCTACTTCACGCTCGGCTGCCTCATCTCCCTCCTCGTCGCCCTGCGGATGGGCGGCGGACGGGACCGTGTTCCCGCCGCTGTCCCGGCGGAACCCGTCAGCAGGGCCGTCTAGGCCTCGGGAGCCCGCACAGCCGCCGTACGTCTCATCCGGACGTGCGGCGGCTCTGCTTTTCCCGGGGCCGGCCGGAGAAACTTCCCACAGACCACTGGCGAAACCACTGGCCGGATCATATGGTCCATTAAGCGGACCACGGGAAGATCCAGGGAGAAGAAGATGAGAGCAGCGGTTCTCACAGACACCTGCCGCATAGAGACGGTCGAGGACTGGCCGGAGCCTTCCTGCGGACCGCACGACGTGGTAGTGGAGGTGGGCGGGGTCGGACTCTGCGGTACCGACCTCGCCGTCTTCCACGGCAAGCGCCGTCCCCCCGAAGTGCCGTGGGTCATGGGCCACGAGGGATTCGGACGCATCGTCACCACAGGGGCCGAGGTACGGGACCGCACAGTCGGGCAGACAGTGGTCGTCGAGCCCAACTACGCCTGCCTGAAGTGCGTAGACTGTCTGCGCGGCCTCACCTCCGCCTGTCCCCACCGCACCATCGTCG
This sequence comes from Streptomyces sp. NPDC030840, assembly GCF_055572015.1. Taxonomy (NCBI): domain Bacteria; kingdom Bacillati; phylum Actinomycetota; class Actinomycetes; order Kitasatosporales; family Streptomycetaceae; genus Streptomyces; species Streptomyces sp. NPDC030840. Next base: position 721,645 of record NZ_JBVIEE010000001.1, read on the forward strand.
GCCTCAACGCCCCCGGCGTCCTCGCCGAACGGATCGCGCTCCCCGCGCAGTTCGCCCACCCTGTCCCCGACGCCCTGTCCGGCGCCGACCTCGCCAGCGCCGAGCCGTACACCGTCGCCCGGACCGCCGTACGGCGCAGCGGGGTCACCGCGGGGGACCGCTGCCTGGTCGTCGGAGCCGGCGCACAGGGCCTGCTGGTCTGCGTCGTCCTCGCCCGTCTGGGCGCCCGGCCGGTGGTCGTCGAGCCGCACCCGCGGCGCGCGGCCCGGGCCCAGCGCCTCGGCGCGCTCGCCGACGACGGGCGCAGCGGATTCACCTTCGTCTTCGAGACGTCCGGCCACGCACCCGCGCTGCGCCCCGCCCTGGACCGGGCGGCGCCCGGCGCCACCGTCGTCCTGGTCGGCCTCAGTTCCGCCCCCCTCCCTCTCACCGTCGACGACGTGGTCCGCCGCCAGTTCGTGATCAAAGGCTCGATGATCTACGACCACCCCCATGACTTCGCCGACGCCATGGCCGAGCTCGACAGTGCCCGTCCCGGACGGGCCGTCGAATGCCGGTACCCGCTGGAGCAGGCCCAGGAAGCCTTCACCGGAGCGGGCCGGCGGGCCGGCAAGACCTGGATCAGCGTCGGAGGGCTCGGAGGGGCCGATGCGTAAGTCCATCGCCACCGTCTGCCTGAGCGGCACGCTGAGCGAGAAGCTCACCGCCGCCGCCCGCGCGGGCTTCCACGGTGTGGAGATCTTCGAGAACGACCTGCTCGCCAGCCGGCTGAGCCCCGAACAGGTTCGCGAACGCGCGGCCGACCTGGGGCTGGCCATCGAGCTCTACCAGCCGATGCGCGACATCGAGGCCGTCTCCGACGAGCGGTTCACCCGCAATCTCCGCCGCGCGGAGCACAAGTTCGAGGTCATGCGCCGACTCGGTGCCGATCTGCTGCTGGTGTGCTCACAGGTCTCCGGGCACGCCGTGGACGACGACGCCCTCGCCGCCGCGCAGTTGCGCCTCCTGGCCGAACGCGCCCACGAACACGGCATCCGCGTCGCCTACGAGGCGCTCGCCTGGGGACGGCACGTCAGCACCTACGACCACGCCTGGCGCATCGTCGAGAAGGCGGACCATCCGGCCCTCGGCGTCTGCCTGGACAGCTTCCACATCCTCTCCCGCGGCTCGGACCCCGCCGGCATCGAGCGGATTCCCGCGGAGAAGATCTTCTTCCTGCAACTCGCGGATGCTCCTGTCATGGCCATGGACGTGCTGCAGTGGAGCCGCCACCACCGCTGCTTCCCCGGCCAGGGCGGGCTCGACGTGGCCCGCCTGGTCCGTCACGTGGTCGACGCCGGTTACCGGGGCCCGCTGTCCCTGGAGGTCTTCAACGACGTCTTCCGCCAGTCCGAGGCGGGCCCCACCGCCACCGACGCCCTGCGCTCCCTGATCGCGCTGGAGAAGGACGCCGGCATCTGCCCGGCACCGGCCCCGGTCGCGCAGCCCTCCGGTATCGCCTTCGCCAAGATCGCCAGTACCGACCCACAGCCCGTGACGGCACTGCTGGGCGCCCTCGGGTTCGTACGCACCGAGAAGCAGGCGGCGGGAAACCGGCCGGAGCTGTGGGAGCGGAACGACGCCCGTGTCCTGGTCGACAGCGGCTCCGCCACCCGGCGCGACGGCGCTCGGCTGGCCGGAGTCGGGGTGTGCGCCCCCGAGCCCGCCGCGCTCGCCGACCGCGCCGCGTCGCTGCTGGTACCCGCGCCGGCCCGGCGGCGCGGTGAGCCGGACGTCTCACCGCACACCATCAGCGCCCCGGACGGCACGGAGCTGTTCCTGTGCGCCACCGACGACCGCGCGAGCAGGGCTTCCGCGGCAACGACCGGCGCACTTCTCGGAATCGACCATGTGGCGCTCACCCAGCCCGGCGCCCAGTTCGACCAGGCGGTCCTCTTCCACCGCAGCGTGCTCGGGCTGCGACCCGAGGAGAGCGTGGAGGTCGCCGACCCCTACGGGCTGCTGCGCAGCCGGGCGCTGTCCAGCGACGACGGCAGCCTGCGTCTCGTACTCAACCTGGCGCTCGCGTCGGAAGGCGACGACCACCCGGCGCAGCACATCGCGTTCGTCACGGACGACATCCTCGCCGCAGCCCGCCGGTTCCGGGACGCGGGGGCCGAGCCGCTGGCGATCCCCGCCAACTACCACGACGATCTCGATGCCCGCTACGACCTCGATCCGGCGGAGCTGGCCGCCTACCGGGAACTGGGCATCCTCTACGACCGCGACGAACAAGGCGGCGAGTTCCGCCACTTCTACAGCACGACCGTCGGACGGGTCTTCTTCGAAGTGGTCCAGCGCACCGGAGGCTACGACGGGTACGGCGCCGCCAACGCCTACGTCCGCCTCGCCGCTCAGCGCGGTTGAAGGCGGCGGGTCGAGGAGTCCGGAGGAGCATCGGGCGTGCCCGGCCGGCTGGGGCGACCGGTGTGCAGGTTGAGGGCGACCGTGAAGGAGACGCCGCATCCGATCAGGAGATACAGGGCGACCGGGACCCAGCTGCCCTCGGCCCACAGCACGAGGGTTCCGGCGATCAAGGGGGTGAAGCCCCCGCCGACGACGCTGGCGAGCTGGTAGCCGACGCCTGCGCCGCTGTAGCGGAACTCGGTGCTGAACATGTCGGTGAACAGAGGTTGCTGGACCGCGACGGACAGGTCGTGGGCACCGTTGACGAGCAGGATCGCGGTCACCAGGATCAGGATCTCCGAGCCGAAGTGCAGGGCGGTGAAGAACGGCAGGGCACCGAGGATGCCGAGACCCGCGCCCCAGAGGTAGACCGAGCGGGGGTTGTAGCGGTCCGCGAGGTAGGCGAAGACGGGAATGGTGACAAGGGCCAGCGAACCGAGCACGAGGTTGGTGTCGAGCAGCGTGTCGCGGCTCAGGCCGAATTCCTCGGCACCGTAACTCAGACCGAACGTGGTCACGCAGTAGAAGCTGAGCAGTTCGACCAGGCGCAGACCGATGATGGCCAGGAAGCCGGACGGGTTGGCCTTGACGGCGGCGAGCAGTGGCAGCCGTCGGCGTGTGGAGCGTGCGGCGACGTGCTCGGTGAACGCGCGGGATTCGGGAACGGCGGCTCGTACGACCAGGCCGATGACGACGATGGCGCCGCTGGCGAGGAAGGGGATCCGCCATCCCCATGCGCGGAAGTCCTGCTCGGGCAGATGGGTGGACGTGAACTGGACGGCCGCGGTGGCCAGGAGCAGTCCGACGGAGGCGCCCACCTGTACGCCGCTGCTGTAGAGGGAGCGCCATCTGCGGGGCGCGTTCTCCACCGCCATCAGCGCGGCACCGCCCCACTCGCCGCCGACCGCGAAGCCCTGCGCGGCACGCAGGACGACCAGGAGGACCGGGGCCAGGACGCCGGCCTCCTCGTAAGTGGGCAGGACTCCTATCAGAGTTGAGGCGAGGCCCATGATGAGCATGGTCAGGATGAGCATCCTCCTGCGGCCCACGCGGTCCCCGAAGTGGCCGAAGACGATGCCACCGAGAGGACGGAAGAGGAAGCCGACGCCAAAGGTGGACCAGGCGGCGAGGGTCGCGAGGGCGGGACTGACGTCGGGGAAGAACAACTCGTCGAACAGCAGGCCGGCGACGATCCCGTAGAGGAAGAAGTCGTACCAGTCGGCCACGGCCCCGACGAAACTGGCGATGGCCGCCCCCGCGCCCGGGCCGGATCTGGATGCGCGACTCATGCCAACCTCCGTGATGACGTGCGGGGTGAAAGGCCGGTGGTGGAGCGAGGGCCTGGGGTGCGTTGAGGACGGGCAGCCGCTGGGCAGACCTCTCGGCTGTGTGACGTGCTCACCACTACAGCGCACCTTTGGTCCGCAGCGTGGTTCAAATGGTCCGGCCTGCGGCAGTGAAACTACGCGGCGCATCGGGCATCGGCAAGATTCCGGAGGTGAAAAGTGGGATCGGGTGGATCACTTGGACCGCCAAGCGGAACCGAGGGGAGTCGAGGAGGTCTCTTCGAAGCCGGTGGAGCGCCGCCTCCAGGGGCTGCGAAAGGGTGGCTCACCTGGGCTTCTCGGTGCGGATGCGGAGGTCTGGCAGGCGCAGGCGGTGCTCCTTGCTCCACGTGTACCTGCTACGCGGGTAGAGACATTCGGCCGCCGGACTTGTAGGTTGACATTTTGTTGAGCCCGTTTGGTGCTCGGCCGTTCGTCATGCCCGTGCGGAGTGCTTCCCGCCCAGTGCGCCCTCCCTTGACGCCACGGGCGAACGCGTCGTCGTGGATGTTGGCCGAGGATGCCCAACACGCGGAGCCCCGGGCGGACTTCCCTCACTCTTCGTGCCAAAGGAGTACGCGCATGCGCCTACGTGGGTCGGTCACCGCCGCACTGGTCCTGAGCATGACCGGATGTCTCACTTTCGCCCAGAGCGCCGCCCAGGCGTCCGAGCTGCCCCCGTCGTCCCTCCACGTTCCGTCCACGCCGACGCGTGACTGCTCCGACCTGGTCCGCATCCGGGCCTTCTCCGACGACTTGGACAAGGAGACCCTGGACGGCGTCTACGTCGGCAACCTCTCCGCCCTCGCCGTGGACCGGGGCGGCCGGATCACCGCGGTGTCCGACGAGTCGTACCTGTTCTCGCTCGACGTGCGAGAACGCGCCCGTTCACTGACCGCCGAGGCGGTGGCCGTGACGGGCCTCACCGACCTGAACGGCGCGGCGCCGGACTCCGAGGGGCTGGCCGTCGACCAGGACGGCACCCGGTTGATCAGCTCGGAGACCGAACCTTCCGTCACCCGCTACGACCGCGACGGCACGCCCGTCGAGACACTGCCCGTGCCGGGCGCCCTCGCCGTGGCCCCGGCAGGCCGCGCCGTACGCAACCAGACCTTCGAAGGACTGACCCTCCAGCGCGGCGGAGGAACCCTGATCGCCTCCATGGAAGGCGCCCTCTCCGGAGACGAAGCCGATGTGGTCCGCTTCCAGACCTGGCGCCGTGCGGGCCTCGTCAAGCCCTTCGCGATCGGCGCCCAGTACGGTTACCGGGTCGACGCGGGCCTCGGAGTGGTGGAGTTGGCAGCCGCCGGGGACGGTCGGCTTCTCGTCCTCGAACGCGGCTTCAAGGCGGGCGTCGGCAACACGGTCCGCCTGTATCTGGCCGACCTGAGCCGCGCCGAGGACGTGAGCGGAGCCGAGAGGATCGCCGCGGGAGATGCCGTCCGCCTGGCCTCCAAGACGCTGCTGGCCGACCTCGTCGACTGCCCGGCCCTCGGCGCCACGGCCGAACAGCCCCAGCCCAACCCGCTCCTTGACAACATCGAGGGACTCGCGGTGACCGGCCACACCGCCGGCGGACGCCTGCGCGTCCTGCTGGTCAGCGACGACAACGAACGGGAGACCCAGACCACGCGCCTGTACTCCCTCGACGTCCGTCTGCCCCGCTGAACATACCTTCCGCCCCCTGGACCCCTCCGAGCGGTCACCGGCTCGGAGGGGTTGCGCGAACGGTACGGGGTGCCTCAGGGGTCCTTCCCGCGAGGTTCACCGCGGGAGAGAGCCGTCGTCATGAACCGACCCGGCCGGTTCCGCAGTGCACCGTCGCCGCCCCCCAGTCCCCGTGGTCCCACGCGTTGCCGTCGCCGCCGTCGCGGACACGCAGGGTGAGACGCTCGGCGCCACCGATCGGAGCCCGGACCTGCGTGGCGCTGTCCTCACCGGTGAGGACCTCGCTGCCGTAGACCTTCTCTCCGTCGGCGTAGACCTCGAAGACGACGCTTCCGTTCGCGTCCGCTTCGTCGTCCACGCCCACCTCCGCGGTGAACGTCGAGCACGCCCCGCCGAGGTAGGTCGTCACCGTCGACTCGGCGTGCACGCCGATCCCCTTGTCGTAGGTCCTGCCGCCGATGGTGAGAGGCCTGCCGTCGCCGGGCGCCGACTCTCCGTTGCTCATGTCCCGTTCCACCGGCCCCCAGCCGTTGTCCGCCGTGATGAAGTCCTGATCGGACACGGGGACGTCTCCGCGGGGCGGGGGTGGCGTGCCGTCGAGGACGAGGGGGGCCTCGCCCCGCACCCGCGCACCACCCGTGGAGGTCGCGGAGACCGCGGCGACGGCGGTCCGCCGGCCGTCCGGACTGCCGGCCCCGCGGCTGATCACGACGTCCACGGTCGCGGACTCGCCGGGTGCCAGGTCACCGGCCTCCGACGAACCCGGCGTCACGCTCCAGCCGGACGGCGCCTCGAAGGACGCGGAGACGTCGGTCAGCCGGCCGTTGCAGGGGTTGGTGACGGTCAGCTTCCCCGGCGTCGACTCCCCCGCGCCGATGCCGGTGTCGTCGGCGGTCAACTCGGCCCCGGGTACGCAGACCACCGGACCTCGCGGGGTCCCCGTGCGCGCCTCGGTGCCGGTGAGGGGCCGCAGGCGGAGGGTGTACGCGTACTCCTGGTCGGGCCTCACCTGGTACTCGGGCAGCACGGTGTGGAAGGTCTCGCTCACTCCGCTGACCGCGTGGTCCAGCCGCAGCGTGTTGCCCCGCGGGTCGCGCTGCAGGGCGAACGGGTAGGCGGCGCGGTCGAGATCCTGGTACGGAGTGACGCCGGCGGAGAAGTCCTGGGAGCCGGAGACCAGGAGCCCGCTCCGGCCGTCGGAGAGGGACGCCCAGCGGACGTCCTCGTGGTTTCCGTAGTCCTGCGGCCGGGTGTAGCCGGAGAACTGGTCGTCGACGTCGGTGGAGTACACGCCGACGGGAGAGCCGTCCTCGCGGTCGTTGTAGTTCTCCTGCGGGCCGCGGCCGTACCAGGTGAACCGGTCGTAGCGGTCCGGGAGTCGGAGGGAGAGACCGATGCGCGGCAGGTACGGCACGGTGCGTGCCCTGCCGCGCGCCTCGGCACGGTGGTCGATGCGCAGCTCCCCGGTGCCGGTCACGGTGTAGCGGAGGGTCTGGGTGAAGGAGGAGTCCTCGACCCCCGGTGCGGCGACGGTGCTGGGGACGGTCACCGTGACCGCTCCGTCCCGTTCGGCGACCGTGACCTTCCCCGGCTCGGTCCGCAGCCGGTCGAGCCCCGCCGCGCGCCACGATCCGTCCTCGGAGCCGATCTCGTTGCTGACGGGAGCGCGCCATACGTCCAACTCGGGTCCGCCGCTGAGCAGTTCGCGCCCGCCGGCCTTCATGGAGATCAGCTCGCCGCTCTCGCGGCCGAAGGTGTAAGCGAAGCCCTTGCCGGAGAGGGTGATGCGGTCCCTGGTCTCGGTGGCCGTCACCTTGCCCGGCGGTTCGGGGCTGAGGACTCCGGCGAGTTGCCGTCCGCCGACGCCGAACTGCTCGACGGCGACGGTGTGCCCGGCCTCGGCCCAGGCGGTGTCCTTCGCCTGCACGGCCTCCACCGTCAGCCGGCGGTCGGCGTCCTTGGGGTTGGCGGGAGGTGTGGTGAGCCGGACGTCGGCCTCGGCGCCGGGGGCGAGGGAGAACGGCCGGGTCCCCTGGGCGAGGACCCGCGCACCCTCGGTGATCCTCCACCGCAGCCGCAGGTCGCCGGTGCCGGTGAAGGAGCGCTCGTTGAGCACGGTGACCTTCCCGGCCCCGGCGTTCGCGTCGCTGATCCGGATGGGCGCGTGGACGGCGGCCAGGGCGTGGGCCTCGGGCTGAAGGGTGCGGTCGGCGGAGACCACCCCGTCGACGCCGCCGGTGCCCGCGCCGTACGAGTCGTACTCGCCCTCCTTCTTCAGCGTGTCGAAGTCGAGGGCCAGGACGGCCTCGGAGGCGGGGTCGGCGTCGAGTCGCCGCGGGGTGAGCGCCTTGTGGTAGACGCGCACCTGGTCGATGGTGCCGTGGGCCATGCGGGTGGTGATGTTCTCCTGGCCGGTCTCCGGGTCCCGGCCGATGTTCACCGGCTGGGCGGAGTAGGCGACCGTTCCGGTCCACTCGGTGGACGCCGCCTCCTTCCCGTCGACGAACAGCTTGAGCCGCGCGCCGTCGAAGGTTCCCGAGACCCGGTGCCAGGTGCCGTACCAGTCGGCGGGCACGCCGGCCGAGGCCGTGTGCCATTCGCCGTCCTCGCCGTACACGAAGAACTCCAGGGTGTCCTTGTCGCGCATCTTGAGGGCGTAGCTGTGGTTGCCCTTGGCGATCACGGTGAAGTCACCCGTCCAGTCGGCGGGTCTGACCCAGGCGTCCAGCGTGAGCGCACCGGACGCCTCGTCGAGTTTCCTGTCGCGGTAGACCTCCACGAAGTCGTCGAGACCGGAGAGCGAGAGCGCCTTGCCCTTCTTGCCGGGGACGTGGGCGGGCTTGCCGCTGGGGTACGCCAGGATGTCGTTGCCGGAGGAGTCGGGGGTGGTGATCAGGGGCTGGGTGATGTTCTGCTCGGCCCAGTCCCAGATGAAGCCGCCCTGCACCTGGGGGTACTTGCGGACGACGTCCCAGAACTCGCGGAAGTTGCCGAGCGAGTTGCCCATGGCGTGCGCGTACTCGCCCATGATGACCGGTTTGGTGGTGGACTTCGCCTTGTCCTCAAGGCCCGAGGGCGAGGGGTAGCGGGGGCCCCAGATGTCGGCGAACGGGGCGTCGCCGTCGGGTGAGTTGGGCTGGTGGTAGAGGGGCCGGTCCGGGTCGTTGTCCTTCAGGAAGTCGGCCATGGCGTAGTGGGCCTTGCCGAGCCCGGCCTCGTTGCCGGTGTCCCACATCAGCACGCTGGGGTGGTTCTTGTCCCGCTCGTACATCGCGGTGAGGCGGTCCATGAACGCCTTCTGCCACTCGGGCCGTTCGGCCAGGCAGTTGTCCGGGCAGCCGTCGTGGTGGTGGGTCTCGATGTCCACCTCGTCGGCGATCCACAGCCCCCGGGTGTCGGCCTGCTCGTAGAAGTACGGGTCCGACGGATAGTGCGAGGTGCGTACCGCGTTGATGTTGAGCCGCTTCATCAGGGCGACGTCGGAGGCGGTGCGCTCACGGGTGGCGTAGCGGCCGGTTCGGGGGTCGGTCTCGGCGCGGTTGGTGCCCTTGACCAGGATGCGCTTTCCGTTGACGAGGAGCTGTTTGTCCTTGATCTCGATGTCCCGGAAGCCGACCGGTTGGGTGGTGGTGTGGGTGACTCGGCCGTCGGGTCCGGCGAGTTGGACGAGGAGCGTGTAGAGGGCCGGGGTCTCGTCGGTCCACTTGGCGGGGTCGGTGACCTCGGCCCTGAGGGTGGTGGACGCGGCCCCGTCCTTCGGGTCCACGGTGCCGGACATCGTTGTCACCTTGCGTCCGCGCTGGTCGTAGAGGGTGCCGGTGACCTTGCGCGGGCCGCTGCCGGTGGCGCCCTTGGCGGCGACCTCCACGTCCGCGCTGAGCCGGGCGTCGCGGTACCCGGCGTCCAGGTCGGTGCGGATGGTGACGTCCCGCAGGTACGTCCTGGGGGTCGAATACAGCTCGACCGAGCGGAAGATGCCGGCGAACCGCCACTGGTCGTAGTCCTCCAGGTGGGCTCCGGAGCCCCAGCGGTGGACCTGGACGGCGATGGTGTTCTTGCCCGGGTGCAGCTTCTCGCTGATGTCGAACTCGGCCGGGGTGTAGCCACCCTGGTCGTAGCCCACGTACGAGCCGTTGACCCAGACGAGATAACCGCTGGTCACCCCCTCGAAGCGGAGGAAGGTCTCGCGGTCCTTCCAGCTCCGCGGCAGCTCGACGGTGCGTACGTACGCCCCGGTGGGGTTGATGTCGCGCGGCACCTTCGGCGGGTCGTCCGGGTACATCTCGGTGGGGATGTTGCGGAACATCGGGTGGTCGAGGCCGTCCGTCTGCCAGGTGTGCGGGACGCGTACGCCGCGCCAGCCGCTCCCGCCAGTGTCGTACCCCTCCGCGAAGAAGTCCTTCGGTACGTCCTCGGGGCGGTCCGACATGTGGAGTTTCCAGGTGCCGTCGAGCGACCTGGTCCACGGGCCGTCCGGCTCTCCCGCGAGGGCGCTTCGGGTGTCGGCGTAGGGAGTCAGCTCGGCGTGCGCCGGCTCCTGCCCGACCGCGGTCGCCTCCGGGTCCTCCAGCAGGGAGTAGACATCCGATGGGCGCGTGGGGGTGTCGTCGGCCGCGGCGGACGGAAGGGGCGTCACCAGCGCTGCGGACAGGGCCAGCACGGCGAGCCCTCGGAATCCTCGTAAGGTTCGGCGGAGTGGGGGCATCCGGGGTTCCACCCTTCTGGGGGCACGAAATCACTCCAGACTCAACAGGCCCGCACAGTACCCAACAGCTGACGGGGCGCCAAGAGGGGCGACGTCGCCGTCTCGAACGGCCTGTCCCCTGAACGCGGCCAACGGAACAGCCACTCCGGAAAGGGGGGTCGGCGCTCTTCTCCTCCGGCCGGTGATCCGGCATCATGCTCTGACGTCTCTTCAGAGATCCGATCTATCGAGGGTGTGCGCCCCGTAGGGGAACCGCAGGGAACCACGGCCGGACGCCTTCGCGTCTTCTGCGCGCTCGCCCTCGCCACGGCAGCGGTACTCGCCTCCGTCGAGGCCGCCGGCCGGTACCGGCCCTCAGCCCACGCCGCCCGTACTGCCCGCGGCGGGCGGCCTTACCCTTGCCGACGTGAGACTCTCCGAGATGAACTCCTCCGACCCTCGGGAAGGGGAGTCCGGTGCCGCCGCCCCGGGCTCCCCGGCCGGCCCGCAACTGCGCCCGCAGTCGCTGCTGCTCGCCTTCTTCGGAGACCACGTCCTGGAAGAGGGCCCGCTGTGCGTGTACTCGGGCAGCATCATCGATGTCCTCGGACGCGTGGGAGTCGGGGAGCAGGCCGTACGCTCCACCCTCACGCGCATGGTGGCCCGGGGCCTGCTGCAGCGCCGGCGGCAGGGGCGCCGCATGTACTTCGGCCTGACCCCGCACGCGACGCAGATCCTGGACAAGGGGCGGGAACGCGTCTGGCACACCAGCGCGGTCAACGACGACTGGGACGGCACCTGGACCCTGCTCGGATTCTCGCTGCCCGAAGCCTGGCGGCACCGGCGCCACGACCTGCGCTCCCGGCTCACCTGGGCCGGCTTCGGCCCCCTCTACAGCGGACTGTGGATCGCCCCGGGTGACGTCGACATCTCCGAGATCGTCGCGGAACTCGGCATCGCCGCCCATGTCAAGATCTTCCACGCGCGCGCCGACGAGGCCACCGACATCGATGTGATGATCCGCGACACCTGGAACCTCGAAACCGTCGCCGCCCGCTACGCCGCCTTCGAGAAGCGCTGGATCACCCACGTCGGCGATCACTCCGGCGACCCGCTGGCCACCCACCTGTGCCTGGTCGCCGAGTGGCTGGGCACCATCCGCGCGGATCCCCGGCTGCCCGCCCGGCACCTGCCGCCCAACTGGCCCGCTCGCTCGGCGGAAGAGATCTTCCGGCGTATCGCGGAGCAGACCGGGGAGCCCGCCCGCCGCGTGGCCGCCGATCTGCTGGAGACGACGGTCCTGGAGCCCTCCTGAGCTTGCTCGGGCGCCTGGCGCGGCCACGGCGTTCCTGGGCGGCCTCGTCGGCCCGCCGGCAGCACGTGTGCCGGATGGCCCGGGATCAGGTAGGGGAAGCGCAGGAGGCGCATCCCCGGACCCACCGCCGCCCCTTGATCCATGACTTCCTGAATTCAGAGATTCCTGTACTCTCGGAGCGTGCTGACACTCGCTTCCGACATCGACGTGCTGGCCCGGTTCGGCCGTGCGCTCGCCGACCCGATCCGCTGCCGCATCCTGCTGGCGCTGCGCCAGGCACCGGCCTACCCGGCTGACCTGGCGGACGCCCTCGGCATCTCGCGGACCCGGCTGTCGAACCACTTGGCCTGCCTGCGCGACTGCGGTCTGGTTGTCGCCCTTCCGGACGGCCGCCGTACCCGTTACGAGCTCGCCGACGAACGTCTGGGCCACGCGTTGGACGACCTGCGTACCGCCGTGGTCGCCGTGGAGAGCGACCGCATCTGCCCGGACGCCGGCGAGAAGGGCTGCTGCTGATGACCGCTGGGGCGTTCCTGTCCCTCGGCCCCGGCCCGGCCCGGCGTGAGGCGCTCGCCCGCCGGATACGGCTGCTGGTCGCCGCGACCATCACCTACAACGTCATCGAGGCGATCGTCGCCCTCACCGCCGGCACGCTGGCCTCCTCCACCGCGCTGATCGGCTTCGGGCTGGACTCCGTCATCGAGGTCTCCTCCGCCGCGGCGGTCGCCTGGCAGTTCTCCGCCCGGGACCACCAGGTCCGCGAAGCCCGTGAGAGGACGGCCCTGCGGGTCATCGCGGTCTCGTTCTTCGCGCTCGCCGCCTATGTCGCCGTTGACGCCGCCCGTGCGCTGAGCGGCACCGGGGAGGCCGAACGCTCCGTCCCCGGCATCGTCATCGCCGCAGTGTCCCTCGCGGTGATGCCGTTCCTGTCCGCCGCCCAGCGTCGTGCGGGCCGCGAACTCGGCTCCGCCTCGGCGGTGGCCGACTCCAGGCAGACCCTGCTGTGCACCTACCTGTCGGCGGTGCTGCTGGCGGGTCTGGTCCTCAACGCCCTGCTCGGCTGGTCCTGGGCCGATCCGATCGCAGCTCTCGTCATCGCCGTCGTCGCCGTCAAGGAAGGCCGGGACGCGTGGCAGGGCAAGGGGTGCTGCGCGGCCCCTGCCGCGGCGGCAGTGCCGTCCGCCAGTACCCGGGCCGACGCGTGCGGCTGCGGCCCCGGCTGTGACTGCCGCCACTGAGGCTTCATCCGGCTGTTCCGAGACCTCGGCGGTGTCCGGCGCGGGCGGACCGGCGGACGCGGCCGGCGCCGTGACCGCCGACGATGTCGGTTCCCGCTTGGGGGTGTTCCGCGTTCACCGGGGTGTTTTCGGGGGCCTTTTCAGGGGCCTTCTCAGGGGTGTGGGTGCTTCCGCGGGCGGACGGCGGTTCCGATCACTCCTCCTCCGGAGGCATGACCGGTGTCACCGTGGGCACGATGTACGCGGCTGCGGCGGCGAGGAGGCTGGTCGCATCGGGCACGGTAACACCCCGGGACATCGGGTCCCCGACGACCGGGCACAGGCATGAGGAGGCCGTCATGAACCGCCACATCCGCATCCGTACCAGCCGTCGACCCTCCGCTCCGCGTGACCTCACGATCGACCGGCGCACCCCCTCTGGGCGCGTCCTTCCCTACTGACTGCTCTCGTCCCGCTCTCACCGCTCACTGGAACCGACCGTCGGAAGGGGAGGTAAAAGGGGAGGCAAAAGGGGCGCCACCGGAATGTGGTTGACGCTCCGTGGGGCGTACGGGTTTGCTGCCGCGGTGACCGATCTTCACATCAAGCACGTGGACGGCGACGCACCGGTCGAGGACCTCGAGGACTGGCAGCGCGTCCACAACACGATCATTCCCACGCACTTGCTCTCCCTCGACGACGTTCGCGGGCGTGCCGGACGCAACCACCTCGAACTCGCCTACGCCGACGGCGTCCTCGTCGGCAACTCGACGGTCAGGCCACCCGAGGACGGCACGGCCACGGTGATCGCCCGTGTGCTCGAAGGGCACCGGCGGCAGGGCTTCGGCGAGCGGTTGTACGCGCGCGGGCTGGAGCGTGCCCGGGAGCTGGGCGCCCGGGTGATCGAGACGGTCGTCCTGGAGTCCAACACGGACGGACTGCGGTTCGCGCTGCGGCACGGGTTCGTGGAGGTCGAGCGCTATCTGCTGGAGGGCGACACGATCCCGTGGATCGACCTGCGGCTGAGGTGAGAAGGCGCTGAGAAGGCGCTGAGAGGCGTTGAGAGGGCGCTGAGAAGGCGCTGAGAGGCGTTGAGAGGTCGCTGAGAAGGTGCCGGGAAGGCGTCACGACAGGCCCGCCGCGTCCCGCGCCGCAACGTACCCGAACGTCATCGCGGGGCCGATCGTCGACCCCGCGCCCGCGTAACTGCGGCCCATGACGGCGGCGCTGGCGTTGCCCGCCGCGTACAGGCCCGGGATCACCGAGCCGTCCGGGCGCAGGACACGGGCCCGGGCGTCCGTGAGCAGGCCGCCCTTGGTGCCGAGGTCGCCGGGGACGATCCGGAAGGCGTAGTACGGGGGCAACCAGAGCGGCGCCAGGCAGGAGTTGGGGCGGACGGAGGGGTCCGTGTAGTAGTGGTCGTACGCGCTGTCGCCGCGCCCGAAGTCGGTGTCGTCGCCGCCGCGGGCAAAGGAGTTGAAGCGGTCGACGGTGGTGCGCAGGGCGGCCGCGGGCACGCCGGTCGAGGCGGCCAGCGCGTCGAGTGTCCACGCCTTGTGTACGGCGCCCGACTCGTACCACGCGTCCGGGAACACGAAGGTCGGCGCGACGTCCTTGAACAGGTACCGGTTGCGGTAGTTCTGGTCGACGATCAGCCAGGCCGGGATGTGCGGTGCCCCGGGCCTGTCCCGCTCGTACATGGTGTGGACGACGTCGCTGTACGGCGCGGCCTCGTTGACGAAGCGCGACCCGGCGGCGTTGACGAGGAGCCCGCCGGGGAGCGTGCGTTCGGCGAGGCAGAAGTACGGCTGGTCGGGCAGCGGGATCGCCGGGCCCCACCAGGCGTCGTCCATCAGGTCCAGTGCGGCGCCCGCACGCCTGCCCGCCCGGATGCCGTCGCCGGTGTTCTCCTTCGCGCCGACCGTCCACGCGGTGCCGATGGGCTGCTCCTGGTACTGCTCGCGCATGGCCGCGTTGTGCTCGAAGCCGCCCGAGCCGACGATGACGCCCCGGCGGGCGCGCAGCAGGCCGGGAGCGCCGTTCCTGGTGACGACCGCCCCGGTGACGGCCCCGTTCTCCGTGAGCAGGTCGGTCAGGGGCGTACCGAGCCACACCGGCACACCGGCCGCGAGCAGCCCCGCCCGCAGGCCCGCCGCCAGCGACTGCCCCATGGTGAGCGGCTTCTGGCCGAGCAGCGCCGCCTTCGTGCCCCGGGCCAGGCACTCGGCGGCCACGGAGAGCCCCTTCGCGCTGACCGCGGACAGGACGAGCCACTTGTAGTCGGCGCTGAAGACGACCATCCCGGCCGGGACGGTCATGTACGACGGGTTCAGCCGGGCCAGCTCCGCACCGAGGATGTTCCCGTCGAGCTGGTCGGGCTCGACGGACCGGCCCTGCGCCAGCCCGCCCGGCAGCTCCGGGTAGTAGTCGCTGTAGCCCTCCATCCAGCGGAAACGCAGTGGGCTGTGGGCCATGACGAAGGACAGCATGGCGGGCCCGTGGTCGAGGAAGGCCTTCTGCCGGTCGGCGGGGACGTCGTCGCCGACCACGGCCGCGAGGTAGGTGGCCGCCTTGGCCGGGGTGTCGGGCACCCCGGCGCCCAGGATGACGGAGTTGTTCGGTATCCAGATGCCCGCCCCGGAACGGGCCGCCGAGCCGCCGAACGTCGCCGCCTTCTCCACGACGACACAGCTCAGCCCCTGCCTGGCGGCGGTGAGCGCGGCCGTCATGCCGGCGGCTCCGGAGCCGACGACCACGACGTCGTACGTCCCGAGGAGGGGTGGCGCGGCCGCCTGGGCGCGGTTCGGCAGTCCGGCGCCGAGAGCCGCACCGGCGCCCGCCGCGCCGAGCACGCGCCGGCGGGAGGGGCCGGGGGAGGGGAGGCGTGCGGTACCGGCGACAGGCGTACGTCTCGCGGGGCCCGTGCTCGTGGACATGGCGGACAGCCCCCGTCTTCCGGGTTCCTGATACGGAGTCAGGAATGTGACGCGGGGACCTTGTGAAGTCAAGGGAGTACGCCGAAAACTCCGCTCGACGAGGACGTCTTCCTGTTGACGAGGACGTCTTCCTGGTAGCGGTGATGCCCGGTTCGATGCGAGAGATGTCAGTGGCTGCCGGGGACATGGCGCGCGGGGCCCGGTTCACTCATCCGGTTCGAGGTTCAGCTCCAGCGGTTCGACGCGGCCCTCCAGCATGGCGCCGAGGCCCTCGATGGCGCACAGTTCGGGACGCTCGGCGATGCTCACCGGCATGCCCGTGGCCTGCCGCAGCATCTCGTCGAGGCCCGGCAGCAGCGCGCTGCCGCCGACCATCGTGATCCCGCGGTCCGCGAGGTCGGCCACGAGGTCGGGCGGGCAGTCCCGCAGCACCTTGCCGATGCCGTCGAGCACGGCCGTGAGCGGGGTCTGGATGGCGTCGCGCACGGCGGCGGTGTCCACCTTGACGGACCGTGCGAGCCCGGTGGCGACGTCCAGTCCGTGGATCTCCGTGGAGGCGGGGCCGTGCGGGGTCAGCCCGTTGCCGGCCAGGGCGAGCTGAAGCGGCCGTACGGACTGGCTGGGCAGGATCAGCTCGTGCTGGAGGCGCAGGTGCTGCACGATCGCGTTGTCCACGGCCTCCCCGCCCACCGGGATGCGCTCGGAGGTCACGATCGCCCCGAGCGACAGCACGGCCAGCTGGGTCGCGGCGGCACCGCACACCATGATCATCGTGGCCTCCGGGCGCTCGACCGGCAGCCCGCAGCCGACCCCGGCGGCGACGATCGTGTCGACGAGTTCCACACGCCGGGCACCGAGACCCACCAGCGTCTCGACCGCCGCGCGCCGGCCCAGCGGGTCCGCGTCGTTCGGGGTGCAGGCGGCGGCGCGCAGGAACGGCTTGCGGCGCAGCGCGCGGCGTACCTTGTCACCGAGCAGCTGGCGCAGCATGCGCTGGGCCATCTCGATGTCGACGACGCTGCCGCCCGACACGGGGCGCACGACCCGGATGTAGTGGGGCGTACGTCCCGTCATCCTCTCCGCGAGCTCCCCGACCGCGATCAGGGCGCCGGTCCGGGTGTTCACGGCGGCCACGCTCGGCTGGTCGACGACCAGGCCGGCGCCCTTGACGTACACACGGGTCCGGGACGCCCCCAGATCGACGGCGAAGTGGCAGCGGCGCAGCTGGTCCAGCCTGGCGGTCATGGGATCCTCCCGGTGGCACGGACCGCGTGGTCCTGGGCGGCGGTCTTCTTGCATCCTGCGCGGCGGGAGGAGTGCGGCGCCCTTCGGGATGGGCCGGGTGGGGGGCGGCCGGACGGGTGAGGGCGGCTGCTGCTGACGTGGAGTCAGGCGGGGCTGACCGCCTTGAGGGGCGGTTCCACGCGGGTGACGGCGCACCGGCGCCCGCGTCCCGCGGCCGCCGCTCGTCCTCCTGGCCGGTGACCTCCGACGGGCGGGCGGACCGAGCGCGGAGGCGGCGGTGAGCTCGTCGACGGAGGAGCCGTGAGGACGGCGTCCTCCGGCGCGGTGTGCGGGGGCTCCAGCGCGCGGAACTCGCAGTCGGGGTGCGGGCGGTCGGGGTGCGGGTAGTGGGGTGCGGGTAGTGGGGGTGCGGGTGCCTGGCTGGGCGGCGCTCGGCGTGTGCGGCTTTCGCGGGCGGCCTCGGGCAGCAGGCCGCGGTCGCGCGAGGTCTGTGATCGACAGGAAGAGTCGGGTGCGGCGGGAGGTGGGCGGCGTCGTCGGCGCAGCCGTGGACACCGCCGGACGTCGGCCCGGTGAGCTCCGCCGGACGTCGGCCCGGTGAGCCCCCGCCGGGACAGGTGGGCGGCGACGGCGTCGGACGAGTGGTCCGTGACGGCGACGGCGACGTCGACGCCCGGGCCCCGGCCGGCGAGCGCGTGGACCAGGGGGCCCGCGACGGACGCCGGTACGGCGGCTCCGGGGTTCCGCTGTTCGATCCCGGTCCAGCGCCTGGCTCAGTCCGGGTGCCGGACGGTGGTGTGCGCGGGGGCGCAGGAGGCCCAGCGGTTCATGTTTCCTCTCTCCCGCCGCCGGGCGCCACGGGCGCGGCCGTGCCCGATCGCGCGCGGAGGAGCCGCACCCGTCATGACGTCGGCGGGGTCTCGGGGGAGGTGCCGGAGCGCTCGGGCGACCAGGAGAGCCTGACCACGAGATGCCCCTCGACCGCGCTCTTCGCGATCAGCGCGCCGGCCTCGGCGGTGAGCTTCACACCGAACTCGATCTCCACCCCGTCGGGTCGCAGCGAACCGTCCCGGAAGACCCGCAGCGCGGACGCGGCCGCCGAGCGCACGCCCTCCAGGGAGCCCTCGAAGGTCCGTGTCGCCTGCAGCGCGCCGCCGTCCCCGCGGGCCACGAGACGGGAGCCCGAACCGGCTCCGTCCTCTACGGCCTCGACGGTGACCACGGCACCGTCGTCGGTCGTGAACTCCACCAAGCCTTCCACCACGCCCCCGTCCTGCTCGTCCTGTTCATCCTGTCGCTCGTGACGCCCGATCAGACCATTGTCACGGACGGTACGCGCGCTGTCTCCCCTTCCCCATGCCCTGCCCACACTCCGGACCGGTGTGCGTGACCGCCGTCATGTGACACCGCGGACGACCCCCAGCGCCACCAAGTCCTGCGGCCGTACCCGCAGTTCGTCGGCCGTGGCCCGCACCTGGTCCTCCGGGCGCTTGAGGATCGCGGCGGCCGACTCCGGTGCGATGACCGAGAAGTAGCTGTCCGGGGTGGCCCAGGTGCTGCCGGGCGCGGCCAGCGCCAGCGCCCCGCCGGAGCCGCCCTCGCCGATGACCAGCGTGGTGACCGGAGTCCGGGCGGTGGCCACCGCGTCGAACGCGTCCGCGATGGCCGCTCCGGCGCCCTGCCGCTCCGCCTCGGCGTCGTTGGCGGCGCCCGGGGTGTCCACCAGCGTGAGCACGGGCACACCGAGCCGACCCGCGAGGCGGATCAGCCGGGCCGCCGTGCGGTATCCGGCGGGCCGGGTCGCCGTGCCGCACTGGGCCGCGTACGCGACGGTCCGCCCCTCGTGCTCGCCGAAGCCGCACAGCATGCCGGGGTCGGTGCCGCCGCAGCGGTCGCCGCCGATGGTCACGCGGCGCGTGAAGTACGCGTCCAGATAGGCCTCGGCGCGGGGGCGTTCGGGGGAGCGGGCGCGCTGGACGGCGGCCCAGCCGGTGGCGGGGAGGTCCGTGGAGGGGCCGAGGGCGGCCGGCGGGGGCGCGGGATGCCGGGAGGGGCTGGTGAGCAGCTCCAGCCACGTCGTCAGCGTTCCGCGCAGGTCCTCCGGCTGCACGATCGCGTCGGCCGTGCCCGCCGCCACCTGGGCCTCGGCCGTGTACGCCGCCGGATCGGCGTCCGGCGGGCGCACCCGGGAGCCGGCGAAGCCCACCTGGACACCGGGCAGCGCGAGGACGACGTCGGCGCCCGCGCCGAGGGTGGCCCAGCCGCCGCCGGTCGTCGGGTCCCGCAGCACGGCGATCTGGGGCAGCCCCGCCTCCCGCGTCAGCGCCGACTGCCGGGCCACGCGCTGGAGTTGGGTGAGCGCGCGCATGCCCTCCTGCATCCGGCTGCCACCCGTCGCGACCAGCGCCACGACGGGCAGCCGGTGCTCGCGCGCGTACGTGTACGCCGCCTCCAGCAGGTCCCCGGTCCGCTCCCCGAGCGAGCCGCCGAGAAAACCGAACTCGAAGGCCACCACCACGACTCCGGTACCGGCCTTCGGGCGGGAGTCGGGGTCGGCCCCGGTGCTGGCGTGGGGGTCGGTCTTCGTGCGGGAGTCGGGGTCGGCCGCCGTGCCGACCTCCGGGTCGGTCTTCGTGCGGGAGTCGGGGTCGGCCGCCGTGCCGACCTCCGGGTCGGTTTTCGTGCGGGAGTCGGGGTCGGCCGCCGTGCCGACCTCCGGGTCGGTTTTCGTGCCGGTTTCCGGGTCGGCCCCGGTACCGGCCTTCGGGTCGGTCTCGGTGCCGGTCTCCGGGTCTGGCTCGGTACCGGCCTCCGTACCGGCCGCCGTACCGGCCGCCGTACCGGCCTCCGTACCGGCCCCCGCGCCGCCGATCGTCGCGCGGCCCCAGACCACTGATTCCTCCTCGCCGGTGCGCTCGGCGGCGCGGGTGCGGGAGGCGTCGTACCCCTGCCAGGCGAGGGGGCCGTCGGGCTCGTACTCCTTCGCCGGGCCGGGCAGTCGGGTGAAGTCGTCCGCGACCAGGGCGATGATCTCGCGGGCGGAGAGGCGGGCGGCGTACCGGGCGGCCGGCTCAGTCATGCTTCAGCGCCCGCTTCATGATCTTGCCCATGTCGTTGCGGGGCAGAGCGTCGAGGAAGTGCACGACACGGGGGCGCTTGTGCGGGGCGAGGCGCCCGGCGACATGGTCGGCCAGTTCGGCGGCGCCGGGCGGGGCCTTGGGGTCGGCCGGGACGATCCAGGCGACCACGCGCTCGCCGAGGTCGTCGTCCGGCTCGCCCGTGACCGCGGCCTCGCGCACGGCCGGGTGTTCGAGCAGCGCGTTCTCGATCTCACCCGCGCCGATCTTGTAGCCGCCGCTCTTGATCAGGTCGGTGGCCTTGCGGCCGACGATCCGTACGTACCCGTCGGCGTCCCGGACCGCCATGTCGCCCGTGCGGAACCAGCCGTCCCCGGTGAACGCGGCGGCGGTCGCGTCCGGCCGGTTCAGGTACTCCGTGAAGAGGTTCGGGCCGCGCACCTGGATCTCGCCGACGGTCTCGCCGTCGTACGCGGTGACGGCCGAGCCGTCCTCCTCCACCAGCCGGAGCTCCACGCCCGGCAGCGGCACCCCGACCGTCCCGGCACGCGGCTCGCCGTCCGCGCGCACGCTCGTGTTCATGAGCGTCTCGGTCATGCCGTACCGCTCGATGACCCGCCGCCCGGTCGCCGCCGCGATCCGCTCGTGGTCGTGCACCGGCAGTGCCGCCGAACCGGACACGAGCAGCCGCGCCCGGCCCAGCGCCGTCGCGAGCGCGGGGTCGCCGGGGAGCGCCTCCGCGAGCCGGTGGTACATCGTCGGCACGCCGAACAGCATGGTGGCGCCCTCGTTCAGCTCGTGGGCGACCCCCTCGGCGGTGAACCGCCCCAGGTGCCGTACGGAGCCCCCGCGCCGCAGCGGGCCGAGGATGCCCAGGATCAGGCCGTGGACGTGGAAGAGGGGGAGGGCGTGCACGAGGACGTCGTCGCCGGTCCACTGCCAGGCGTCGGCCAGCGCGTCCAGGGTGGTGGCGATGGCCCGGCGGGGGAGGACGGCGCCCTTGGGCGGGCCGGTGGTGCCGGAGGTGTAGACGACGAGGGCGGGGGAGTCGGGGGTGACGTCGCCGGGGACGTACGGTCCCCTTCCCTGTCCCTGTCCCCGTCCCTGTACATCGACGTCGACGCGCTCCAGGTCCCCCAGGGCGGGCGGGAGTTCGGCGCCCGGCGCGGTGAGGACGAGGGCGGGCGCGCTGTCCCTGACGATGTGCCCGAGCTCGCCGTCGCCCGACTTCGGGTTGAGCGGTACGGCGGGCACCCCGGCCAGCAGGGCGGCCACCACGCCGACGGCCGTCTCCAGCGTGGGAGTCGCCCAGACGGCGACCCGGCCCGCCCCCTGGATCCGCCCGGCGAGCGCGCCCGCCGCCGCGGCGAGTTCCGCGTACGTCAGGGAGCGCTCGCCGAACCGCAGGGCGGGCCGCTCGGCCGGGGAGTCGGTCAGGGCCGGGAAGAGTGAGGACACGCGTCGTACTCCTTCAGTACTGGCTGCATTACGCATTACCGTTCACGATCAGCTGCCGCCCTTGGGGCTACCCCCAGCCGGGCACGACCATCACCAGCCACACCACCGCGGGCACCACTGCCACCACGATCCCTCCGTACACCATCAGCTGCCGGAAGAAACGTTCCCGGTCGACGTCCGGCGCCGCGGCCAGCACCAGCGCGCCGTTCGTCGAGAAGGGGCTCACGTCCACGACCGTCGCCGACACCGCGAGCGCCGACACCATGCCGATCGCCCCGATCTCGCCCTGCGCGAGGAACGGCACCGCCAGCGGGATCAGCGCGCCCATGATGCCCACGGACGAGGCGAACGCCGACACGAGCGCGCCGATGTAGCAGAGCAGCACCGCGGCCAGCAGTGGGACGCCGATGCCGCTGACGCCCTCGCCGGCCCAGGTGATCGTGCCCATCTCGTCGAGCACGCCCACGTACGTGAGGACACCGCAGATGAGCAGCACGGTGGGCCACGCGATCTGCCCGACCGCCACACGGCTGTCCGCCGGCCAGGCGGCGCTCAGCAGCACGGCGAGGGTGATCGCGGTGAGCCCCGCATCGAGGTCGAAGGCGAGCACGGCGACCACGAGGGCGACGAGCCCGGTGAGGGTGGCGGCGCGGGCGGGGGTGAGGCGGACGGTGTCGGTTCCGGTCCCGTTCCCGGTCTCTTTGGTCCCGGTCGTGGTCCCTGTGGTCCCGGTCGTGGTCCCTGCGGTCCCGGTCCCGGTCCCGGTTCCGCCGGGGCGGGCGGGGGCGGTCGTGGCGACGGCGGTGGTGGGGCTGGTGCCGCCGGGTGCCGTACCGTTCGTCTCTCCGCGGGGCGCGGTGCCGCCGGACGCGCCCGTGCCGTCGGCCACGCCCCCGGACTCCCCGGAGGCCGCTTCCCCGTCCACCGGCACGGACCCCTGGGCCCACAGCTTGAGCCCGCCGAAGAGGACGAAGACGATGCCGGCGATGACGAGGTTGACGGCGAGGGAGGACAGGAACAGCGTGATCTCGCTGCCCGGGAGCTTCTCGCGCTCGACGATGCCGTTGACGATCGTGCCGTAGATGCTGATCGGCGAGAAGCCGCCGGCCTGCGCGCCGTGCACCACCATCGTGCCCATGAGCAGCGGACTGATCCCGTACCGGACGGCGAAGCTGAGCGCCAGCGGCGCGACGATCGCGACGGCGGCGGGGCTGACCGCGCCGATCGCCGTGAGCGCGCCGGTGAGGGCGAACATCACCCAGGGGATCAGCGCCACCCGCCCGCGCACCAGCCGGATGGCGGCGTGCACCAGCCAGTCGGTGGTGCCGTTGGCGCGGGCGATGGCGAACAGGTAGGTGATGCCGACGAGGACGACGAAGAGGTCACCGGGGAAGCCGGCGAAGATGCCGTCCGCGTCGAGACCGGCGACGAGTTCGCCCACTCCGAAGGCGGCGGCGAAGGCGAGGGCGCCCATGTTGACGGAGCGGGTGGTGGCGATGACGAACACCACGACGAGGACGAGGATCGAGATGAGTTCGGGGGACATACGGGCTCCCGTCTTTGGGCCCCGGAGATCGCGTATGCGTGCCGGAATGGCTGAGTGGCTGAGCCACTTGCTTAAGGGGGGTGCTGGTCGGTCAGCGTGGGCCTCGCCCGGGACCCACGTCAAGGGGTCGCGCCCAAATTGGCTCAGCCACTTGTCCACTGTGGGAGCGGTGTTACCCTCCCGGCGAGAGGGGGATCCCGTGACCGACGCCCTGCGTCCCATGACAAGGACGCCGCTCTACCAGCAGGTGCTCGACCGGCTGCGCCAGTACGTCGCCGAGGGCGGCCTGCGGGCCGGTGACCGGCTGCCGCCCGAGCGCGACCTCGCCCAGCGGCTGGGCGTCAGCCGCGCCTCCGTGAAGCAGGCGATCGTGGTCCTCGAGGTCCAGGGCCTGGTGGAGGCACGGCACGGCGGGGGCACGTACCTGGTCCGCGACAGCCTGGACGTCGAGCCCGTCGAGGACATGGTCGAACGCCGCAGGCGCCTCCCCGACGTCCTGGAGGCCCGCGAGGCCCTGGAGACGAAGCTCGCCGAACTGGCCGCCGAGCGCCGCACGGAGGAGGACCTGGCCGCGATGCGGTCCGCGCTCGCCCACATGACCCGCGAGATCGAGGAGGACGGGCACGGTGTGGAGGGCGACCGCCTGTTCCACGCGGCCGTGACCGCCGCCGCCCACAGCAGCATCCTCGCGGAGTTCATGCGCTCCATCGCCGAGCAGATCGCCGAAAGCCGCACCGAGTCGCTGCGCCAGCCCGGCCGCCCGACCCGCTCCCTGGCCCAGCACCAGGCCATCCTCGACGCCATCGCCGACCGGCGGCCCCGGCAGGCGGCCACCGCGATGCGCACCCACGTGCGGACGGTCGCGAAGGTGCGGTTGCTGGACTGGGACCCGGAAGGGGAGAGGTGACCGGGGCCTCGTCGCGCGATGGTCCCGCAGTGCGATGGTCCCGTAGTGCGTTGATCCCGCAGTGCGTACGTCTCACCGCGTCGGTCCCGCCGGTGCGTTGGTAGCGTCGGCGTACACCGTGCGACCGGCACGGCGTGCCGCCCGACCGAGAGAGACATGATGTCCCCGACGATCCGCAGGGCCGTGATCCCCGCCGCCGGGCTCGGCTCACGCCTGCTGCCCCTGACCAAGGCCACGCCGAAGGAAATGCTCCCGGTCGGCGACAAGCCCGTCATCGAGCACACCGTGCGCGAACTGGTGGACTCCGGCATCACCGACATCACCATCGTGGTCTCGGGCGGGAAGTCCCTCATCCAGGACCACTTCCGGCCCAACCCCGCCCTGGTCGCACAGCTGCGCGAGGACGGCAAGACGGCCTACGCGGACGCGGTGGAGGAGGTGGCCGAGCTGGCCCGCCGGGGGCACATCACGTACCTCGACCAGCACGGCCCGTACGGCAACGGCACCCCGGTGCTCAACGCCGCCCGCAACATCGGCGACGAGCCGGTGCTGGTGCTCTGGCCGGACGACGTGTTCGTGGCCGAGGTGCCGCGGGCCCAGCAGCTGATCCGCGCCTACGAGCAGACCGCCTGCCCGGTGCTCGCCCTCATGCCGATGGACCCGGGCGACTCCCAGCGCTACGGCGTGCCCATCGTCAAGGAGGACCTGGGAGACGGCCTGCTGCGGATCACCGGCCTCGTCGAGAAGCCCGCCCCCGCCGACGCGCCCTCCTCGTACGCGGCCATCGGCGGCTACGTCATCACCCCCGGAATCATCGACGAGCTGCGGGAGCAGACCCGGCGCTGGTACGAGCACCGTGAGGGCGAGATCTACCTGACCGACGCCATCAACGCCTACGCCGGCACCCGCGCGGTGTACGGGCAGGCCATCCAGGGCCGCTGGTACGACACCGGCAACCCGGCCGACTACCTCGTCGCCCAGATGGCCTCCGCCCTCGCCCATCCCGAGTACGGCCCCGTCCTGCGCGGCCTCGTCCGCGAACTCGACGACGGGCGCACCGACTGACGGGCGCACCGACTGACGGGCGCACCGGCTGAAGAAGCCCCGACTACCCGGCCTCCACCACGTCGGCCACCACGCAGCTCACGTTGTCCGGACCGCCCGCGTCGTTCGCCCCGGCGACGAGCGCGCGTACGGTCTCCTCGGGGTCGCCGGCCGTCGACAGGGTCCGCTGGATGTCCGTGTCCGCCAGGACCCGTGACAGGCCGTCGGAGCACAGCAGGTACCGGTCGCCGGGCAGGGCGTCCTGCAGGCGGAGGTCCGGGGACGGGACGGAGTCGCCGCCGCTCAGGCCTTTGAGGAGCAGGGTCCGCTGGGGGTGCGCCGCGGCCTCCTCCACCGTCAGCCGGCCCTCGTCGACCATCGACTGGACGAGCGTGTGGTCGTGGGTGATCCGGAAGAGCTCGCCGGCGCGCAGCAGGTACGCGCGCGAGTCGCCGATGTGGACCAGGGCGAGCTGGGAGCCGGTCCAGAGCATCGCGGTGAGGGTCGTCCCCACCTCCTCCTTGTCGGCCGCCGCGACGTCCCGTACGGCCCGGGTCGCGCCCTGCACCGCCTCGTCCAGCAGGTTCAGCACGCTGCCCGCCGGGAGCGTCTCTCGGTCCAGTGCCTTCAGCGCCTCCACGGCGGCCGTGGACGCGTGCGCCCCGCCGGAGCCGAAGCCGTCGGCGACGGCGAGGACGCGGGTGCCCGCGTAGGCGGTGTCCTGGTTGGCCGGACGGACCAGCCCGGTGTCGGAGAGGGCGGCGTAACGGAGTTCCAGCATGGTGGTGTCCTTCCCTGAGGTGCCGGTGAGGTGGTCCACGAGGAACGCCGCCAGGTCCCGGCGGTGAGCCGTCTCGGCCTCGACACGCGCCCAGTACGCCCGGATCTCCCGGCCCGCGGCGGGCCCGTCCAGCGCGCACACCTGCCGGATGCGCGCCAGCGGCATCCCCAGCCGCCTGAGCCACGCCACCAGCCGCGCCCGCTCCAGCTGCTCCACCGCGTAGTAGCGGTAGCCGGTCTCCGGGTCCACCCGGGCGGGCCGCAGCAGCTCCAGCTCGTCGTACAGCCGCAGTGCCTTCGGCGAGAGGCGGCACGCCTTCGCGAAGGCGCCGATCGTCAGCAAGCCCACGGTTCCCCCTGGTCCTGGCCGTTCCCCGTTCCGTTCCCGATGCTGGGGCTTCACCAATGGGGAAGGTCAAACGGGTTGCCGCGGTTGCGGAGCCCGTTGTTAGCCTCACGGCTGGAGTCGGTACCACACGGTCGTACGAGGATGGAGCCCCGTGACCCACACGCCCGCCCCCCGCATAGCGCTCGCCACCTACGACCCCGGTCCCGAGGTGAGCAAGGACCGCGATCTGCCGGTGCTGGTGCGGGAGCTGACGGCGGCCGGGGCCGAGGCGAGGGCCGTGTACTGGGACGATCCGGAGGTCGACTGGGCCGGTTACGACCTCGTGGTCATCCGCTCCACCTGGGACTACAGCTGGCGGGCGGAGGAGTTCGCGGCCTGGGTGACGCGGTGCGGGAAGGCCACACGGCTCGTGAACCCGGCGGACGTCGTGCGCTGGAACACCGACAAGCGCTACCTCGGGGAACTGGCGGCGGCCGGGGTGCCCGTCGTGCCCACCCGGTATCTCGCGCCCGGCGACACCGCCGGCCTCCCGGACGACCACGAGTACGTGGTGAAGCCGACGTCCGGGGCGGGCGCCCGGTACGCGGCGCGGTACACGCCCGCCGACCGGGAGACGGCCCTGCGGCACCTGGCGCGGATGCACACGGAGGGCTTCACCGCGATGGTGCAGCCGTACATGCGGGGCATCGACGCCACCGGTGAGCGGGCCCTGCAGTTCTTCGGCGGGCGGCTGCTGCACGCCAGCCGCAAGGGAGCGGTGCTCGCCCCCGGCACGGCGTACGACGCGGACAAGGTGGCCCACCCCGGCCTGGAGCCCTGGACCCCCACTCCGGCCGAGCTCTCCGTCGCCGAGAGTGCCCTCGCGGCCGTACCGGGCGACCCCGACCTGCTGTACGCCCGGGTCGACCTGGTACTCGGGGACGACGGCGAACCCCGGCTCATGGAGCTGGAGTTGGTGGAGCCGAACCTCTTCCTCGACCTGCATCCGGACTCGGTGCCGGTGGTGGCCGGGGCGATCCTGGCGGCGGCCGGCCGGTAGCGGAGAGGGCTCGCGCACGAGGCCGGTGCCCCGGCACGGGCACTCACTCACCCTCGCCCGTGTCCACCCGCTGCAACAACCCCCACGTGAACTCCGCCACGCACTCCCGGCGTACGCCCCGCGCGTCGGGGGCCGTGAAGGCGAGGCCGAAGCGCGTCGGCGCCGTGCCCTCCAGGGGGCGGGCGGGGGCGAAGGCGCGGGCCGCCTCGTCGACCGTGCAGGACCAGGGGGTCAGGTCCTCCAGTGCGCGCAGCTCGGGCGCGGCGGCGTCCGGGGCGCGGACCAGCCACTCGTTCCACACCACGCCGTTCGGGGCCACCATCACCTCGAAGCGCAGGTCCGGCCAGAGGGGGACGGGCCAGCACAGCGCCTCGCACTCCAGGTCGCCGATCCTCCGGGAGATGACCGACTCGGGTTCCCCGAGGACCGAGCGGTACCGGGAGACGGCCGAGCGGGAACGGGGCGAGCGGAGCATCGCCTGCCAGCGCTTGTTGGCCTCGCGCATGTCGGCGATCGAGACGCCCAGCTCATGGCGGGCGTTCTCGACGAGGTCGCCGTTGTGGTCGGCCATGCGGCGCAGCAGGACCAGCTGGAAGTGGAGCGGGGTGAACGGCTCAGCCGGGCGTTTCGCGGAGGGCATGCGCCCCATGGTCGCGTAGGTCTTCCGCCCCCGCGCCCGGGCGGCGTCCGTCGGGGAGGAAGAGGACGGAGTTCACGTAGCGCGGGCCCCGGAGGAAGGGCAGCACCCGGCGCATCAGGCCCTGCGAGACGACGTACGACGCCTTCGCCTGGTGGGCCTCCAGTGCCACCGGGTCCAGGGGGAGCCAACTGCGGCCGGGGAGGACCCAGCCCGCGTAGCCGAGCCCGGCGAGGAGGTCCACGACCGGGGCGATCGGCTGGATCCGTGACTCCAGTTCGACGAAGAGAGCCGGCCGGTCCTGGGTCAGGATGCCGCGCGCGCCGCGCAGGACGGCCAGTTCGCTGCCGTCCACATCGATCTTGACGAAGCCGACGTCCCGCAGGCCCAGACCGTCCAGGGTGACACAGGGGACGTCCAGCGCGCGGGCGTGGATGTCCCGGCGGACCAGCGACGACACGCCCCGCTCGCCCTCGTCGCCCGACGGCAGCCACAGGCGGGCCGTACCGGGGTGGTCCGAGGCGGCGGCCTGGACCACGCGGACGTTCGCGGGGGCCGTCGAGGTCAGCAGGCGGGCCAGATGGGGGACCGGCTCGACGGTCACCACCTGACGGGCCCGCCCGGCGAGGCGGCGCGTCCAGGGGCCGTACCAGCCGCCGACGTCGACCGCCGTGCCGCAGCCGGGTGGACAGAGGTCGCCGAGGCGCGCGAGCTCCGGCTCGAAGCGCGGGTAGACGAGGCCGGCCGCCGCGGCGATCAGCCGGGTGGGCAGGAAGGGGGCGAGGCGGGCGGCGAGGGTCATGGCGACATCCGGTTGGTCGGTCCGATCAGTTTGACCAGTTCCTCGTGCTCGTCCTCGGTGACCTGTTCGCCCGAGGACGGCAGCAGCTGCGGGATGCCGTCGACGATCGGGTAA
Source organism: Streptomyces sp. NPDC030840 (assembly GCF_055572015.1). Classification (NCBI taxonomy): domain Bacteria; kingdom Bacillati; phylum Actinomycetota; class Actinomycetes; order Kitasatosporales; family Streptomycetaceae; genus Streptomyces; species Streptomyces sp. NPDC030840. Next base: position 750,233 of record NZ_JBVIEE010000001.1, read on the forward strand.
CGGCGGTGCAGCCGGGGGTTGTACAGCGCCGCAGGAGCGTCCGCGGCTTCGGTGGCCCCGGTCTCGGTCACCAGGTGCAGCGGGCCCTTGTCCAGCGGGCACGCCAGGATCTGCAGGAGCGGGTCCTCGGGGGTCATGGTGGCGTCAACTCCTTGGCACCCACAGGAGGTTCGGGTGCGGGTCGGGGTGCGTCGTGCTTCGGCATCGACAGCAGTACGGTCACCGCGAGCGCCGTGCCCGCCACGCGCAGCGCCAGCCGCAGTGGCTCGTCGGGCAGTGCCTCGCCGAACGCCAGCGTGCCGAGCACCGCCGTGAACAGGCACGTCACCGTGGTGCACACCGGCACGATCAGTGAGGCGCGGGAGCGCTGCAGCGCCGCCTGCGACATGACGAGACCGAACGCGCCGGTGAAGAGCAGGAGGTACGGGTACGGGGAGCGCGGCAGGGTGAGGAGTGCCTCGCCGAAGCCGCTCGTCGTCAGGTGGCTCGACACGCCCTTGATGGCCAGCGAGCTCACCCCGTACAGCAGGCCCACCGCCACGCCGTAGTCGACGCCCGTCGTCGGCAGCCGGTGGCGGTGCCGGGCGCGCCGCTCCGCCGAGGCGTACAGCCACACGCCGAGGGCGAGCGACGGCAGGCAGACGGTCAGCACCAGGGCGTACGGCGCGCCGCGGCTCACCGTGTCGGAGGCCTCGTCCAGCGACAGCACCACCATCAGCAGCGCGAGGAGAATGGCGCCGATCATGTACTTCTCGCGGCCCGTCGTCTCCTCGCCGAGCAGCCGCGCGGACAGCAGGACCAGCAGCACAAGCCCGGAGACGAAGATGCCCTGCGCGGCGGCGATCGGCAGGGTGCGGTAGACGGCGAGCTGGGCGGCGAAGCCGGCGGCCAGGGCCAGTGATCCGCCGATCCACAGGGGGCTGCCGAGCACCAGCCGCAGCAGCCGGGCCGGTTGACGGATCGTCACCTGGGGCAGCGATCCCAGCGCCCGCTTCTCCAGGACGAATCCGGTGCTGTAGAGGACGTTGGCCAGAAGGGCCGCGCCCACTCCCCACCACATCGCCCTACGTCCTTCGCGCGTGCAGCAGCAGGATCGACGCGGCCGACGGCACGGCACAGGCCAGCCGGTCCAGCGGCCGCAGCGGACGGGGTACGCCGTGGAAGGGCGCCCCGCGCACCTCCACGACCTCGAAGCCGGACGCGCCCACGAACTCCCGTAGCGCGCGTGCGGTGCAGAGCCGCAGATGCCCCACGACCTCTCGCCCCGGGCGGCCGTGGATCGCGCGCAGGCTCACCTCGGAGAACACGGGCTGCACTCCGGCGAGGAGCAGGGCGCGGTTGTACCAGGCGGCGAGGTTCGGGGTGGAGAGCATCAGGTGGCCTCCGGGGCGCAGCACGCGGCGGATCTCGTCGAGGGCGCCGTCCGGGTCGACGAGGTGCTCGATCACCTCGCTGAACAGGACGGCGTCGGCGGAGGCGGAGGCGAACGGCAGGCCGCCGTCGGTGAGTTCACCGCGCACCACGTACGGCAGCCGGGCGTGGGCGCGCCTGAGGGCGTCCTGGGACCAGTCGACGCCGACGATCCGGTGGCCGGCGAGGAAGGGCGCGGCGGTGGCGGCGGCCGTGCCGTCTCCGCAGCCGATGTCCAGGACGGTCTTCTGGCCCCCGGCGCCGGCCGGCCCGAGGGCGGCGGCCAGCATGCGGGCCTGGCGGACGCTGCGGGGGGTGCCGGAGGCGACCGGGACGGCCGGGTTCTCGTAGAAGTCGCGCAGGCCTCGTCGCGGGGGCGCGGTGGTCGCCGGGGACGTCACGGTGTCACCTCCGTGGTGCGCAGGTAGTGCTCGAAGAGGTCACGGAGGCGGGCGCCGTCGCCGTGGCCGAGGAGGGCGCGCGACCAGCGCAGGGCGAGGTGGAGGCGGCCCGCCGTGGAGGCCGTGGTGACGGTGAGGCCGCGCGGCATACGGGCCGGCGCCGAGAACCACACGGCGTGGGCGCGGCCCGCCTCGTCGCCGAAGTCCAGCGGGTACGGGACGCGGCCGATGTTGCTGAGCAGCGTCGTGGACGTCCAGGGGGCGGCCGCCCTGCGCAGGCCCCGGGTGAGCGCGGCCCGCACGCCGACCGGGGCCCAGGGGGCGGTGAGCAGGGCGGCGCCGCGCCCCAGCTGGGGGCGGGGGAGGGATCTGAGGGCGCGGGTACGGGTCGCCGTGCGGCGCAGCAGGGCGGGCATGTCGACGGAGCCCAACTCCTCGGGGGAGAACGGGACTTCGACGAGCCGGGTGCCGTTGCCGATGGGCATCGTGGCGTCCCGGGGGCGGTCGTCCACCGGCATGGTGATGCGCATCGGGCGGGGGCGGACGCCGTGTTCCCGGTTCCAGTGGGCGAGCATCAGGGCCGTGGCGACCATGAGCTGGTCGTTCACCGTGTAGGGGGAGCCCTTGGGGCGGTGGGGGAGGCCGAGCTCGGTGACGAGCATGCCGTTGCCGGGGGAGGGGGCGGGGGTGCCGGGGGCGACTCGGGCGGGTGGGGTCCAGGGCGACGGCGTCGCCGGCAGCTCCCGGGCTGGTTCGGGGGTCCGTACGGGAGGTGCGGCGGGGGAGTTGTCCCGGCCGCCGTACAGCTCCGCCGCGGTGGCGAGGACGCGGAGGCAGGCCGGGCCGTCCAGGGCGGTGTGGTTGATGGTGAGGAAGAGGACGGTGCCGTCGCGTTCTGGGCGCCCGTGGGCGGGGGCTGAGCCGGGGGTGGAGGCGCTTGCCCGCGCTGTGCGCGGTGCCGCCGCGCCCGCCCGTGCCGCCCCAGCCGCACGACTGCCGGCGGCTACGACCACCTCCAGCCGGATCGGCGGCGACGCCGTCAGTGGTGGCGCGTTCGTCAGGGCCCTCACCCGCGCGTCCCGCAAGGCGTTCGGGCCCGGTGGCGGGAAGCTCAGCACCTCCACATCCGGATCCGCGGTCAGCTCCCACTCGTAGCGGCGCCGGTACCAGGGCCCCGTCGCCTCCCGCATCAGGATGCGCGGGTGGCGGTGCAGGGCCTCGGTGAAGGCGGTGCGCAGGCGGGACGGGTCAACAGGGCCCGGGAGGTGGACCTCGATGTGGACCGTCTCGGGCTCCTCCTCCTGGAGGCAGTGCCGGGCGACCTCGTCCACCACCGGGAACGGGACGCGTACCGGAGGCCGTACGGGGCCGCCCGTTCCGTTCCGCGCCGGGTGCTCCACTGCGGTCATACGGCCTCGCCCCTTCCGGTGCTGTCGATGTCCGGTCCCCTCGCCGACACGGTCGGCCCGGCCACCGGCCCCCGCGGGCCCTCCCCGGCGCCTCCGGGTTCCCGGCCCGGGCCGCTCGCCCCCCGCTTCCGCCTGGGCAACGGCGCGGCCGGGGCGTCCGGGCCCGGTGGCGGGGGCGGCGCCCCGTACGTGAGCGTCGCGCCAGGGCCACGGGGGTCACCGGAACCCACAGGGGGCTCAGGGCCACCACTGCCGCCCGGCCTCCCCGCCACCACCCCCGCCGGCTCCCGCACGCTCACCAGCCCCGCGAACAGCCCGGCCAGCGCCAGCACCTGGGCCACCGGCCCGAACGCCCCCTCGCCGGCAGCCGCCGGCTCCCCCGCGCCCAGGGCGGCGGCGATGCCGGCCCCGGCCAGCGCGAGCAACGCGAGGGGCACCAGCAGGGTGTGCCGCTTCCACGCCACCAGCGCCAGCACCGGCACCAGCAGCGCGAAGACGCCCGCGATCACGACTCCCACGAGCGTGAGCGCCACCGTGCCGAGCCAGAAACCGGGGTCCGGCGGCACCGGCTGCGCCTCGTCGGGGTTGGGCGAGCGCCGCCGCCACAGCACCAGGCCGACCAGTACGGCGACCCCGGCCCCCGCGCCGACCAGTCCGGCCTCGTACGTCGTGGACGGCGCGTACGTCAGCTCGACCGTGCCGCCCGCGCCGCCGGGTATCCGCCACCCCTGCTGCCAGCCGTCGAGCCGGACGGGGCTGAGCTCGCGTCCGTCCAGTGTGGCCTTCCAGCCGTCGTTGAAGTTCTCGTACGTCGTCAGGTACGAGGCCGCGCCCGAGCCGACCGACACCTCGCGCAGGTCGCCGAGCCAGTCCCGTACCCGCAGCTCGCGGGCGGTCGTGCCGGAGGGTTCGGTCACCGTGCCGCGCGTGAGCGTCACGTCCGTAACGGCGAGCGGCCCGCCGTCCCCGGCCTCGACCCGGTGGGGCCCGGAACCCAGGTCCAACTTCCCGTTCGCCTTCCCCCGCTGACACAAGGTCAGGTCGATGGCGCGCCGCTCCCGCAGGTCCCGTACCGTCCCCTTCGCGCTCGTCCCGTACAGCTCGCCGTCGATCGCGAGCACCGGGCCCCTGCCACACGGGAGCGAGAAGTCCCTGGCATCCGACGGCTGCTTGGCCCGCTGGTCGTCGAGGGCGGGGAGGTACGCCTCCGTGAGGCCGACCGGGAGTTGCAGGTCGTCGTCGGCGACGGGGTTGTGGACGGTCAGCGGGGCGGTCTCGGTGATCGTGATGTCGAGGCGGTTCGTGGTGATCGGCTCGAAGCGGGCCCAGCCGTTCTCGTCGACCGCGGCGATCGCCGCGCCGTCCGGGGAGCTGATCGACACCTGCGTCGGGCGGGTGGACAGGCCGCCCGCGGGGGCGAGTACGACCGAGCCGACCTTCTGCCGGTCCGGCCACGTCAGATGGATCACCGGCTTGTCGCCCGCGATCCACGCCGTCGTCAGGTCGCCGTCGGTGAGGTTGCGCGGCGACAGTCCGGTGCCGAGGCGCGCCGTCGAGTCCGCCGTCGCGGTGACCCGGTTCCTCTCGCCGGGCGCGACCTCGTACAGCAGCTCGTCGAGCTCGGCGCTCGGCACGGGCACGGCGCTCGCCCTCACGTCGTAGGTCCCGGACCTGGTCACCGAGAAGCGGCGGTGCAGGCCGTTCTCCGTGCCGGTCGGGGAGAGCCCGGTGGGGTCGGCGGCGCGGTGCAGCGAGACGATCTCGGCGGAGGCGCCGGAGCGGTCGGCGTCGGTGGGCAGCCGCAGCATGCGGGTGACCTGCGGTACGCCCGGGATGTCGATCTCGGAGAAACCGGCGCCCGTGAGCCCGGCGTGCCGTTCCACCGCGTCGAGGATCGTGATCTTCAGCCAGTCGGTCGGCCCGGGGCGCGCCCGGACCGTCTGAGGGGAGCCGTCGGGTTGCAGATAGCTCGTGACGGAACCCCGCTCCGTCTCCACCCGTACCCGTGTCGGCGCCGACCGCACCTGGTCCTGCGGCAGTGGCGTCACCTTGAAGGACGAAGGGACGTCCTCGGTCTCGTCGAACGCGATCCGCAGCCACTGTCCGTCCGCCGAACCGGCCGCCCCCTCCGCCCACGCGGTGCCCGGGTCGCCGTCGAAGGCGTTCACCGGGTCGTACTGGGGCAGGTAGAACAGCCAGTTGCCGGACGACGACGCCGTCACCGAACGCGCACCGCGCAGCTCGGCCACCGTCTGGTGGGCGGTTCCCCTCACCGGCAGGATCTGGTGCGGCGGGTCGCCGGGGTCCTGGACGTTGCCGCTGTGATTGCGTTCGGACGCGGTGTACGTGTACGACGTGTTGGCGTTGACCAGGCCGAACCGGGTGTCCGCGCGCCGCAGTCCGTCCCCGACGACCTGCACCTCGGGTGTGCCGAGACCGGGGTGGTTGTCGCCGATCAGTACCGTGGCGCGGCCCCGCATCGCCGGGTCGGCGGCCAGCGGCAGCAGCGCCTCGGGGCCGCCGGACACGACGGCGGTGTCCGCGATCGGCTTCAGCCCGGCCTGCCCGGGGCGCGGCGCGTCCGCGGGAGGCCGGTAGATCTCCACGGCCCGCTGACGCGGGTACAGCCCCTCCACCTGCAGAGGCGTGTCGTTCGCGATCCGTCCGCCCGTCATCAGCGGACCGAAGCCGGTCTCCCGCTCGTAGCCCGACTGTTCCAGGGTCCGCTTGACGGTCGTCGTCGGGACGTAGCCGACCTGGTCCGGGTCCAGGTCATTGCGGACGACCACGTAGTACAGCCCGGCGCGGCTCAAGTAGTCGGCCAGACCCGGGACTTCACCACCCGTCATCAGCGCCTGCTCGACCGCGTCCATCGCACGCCGGTTGCCCGGCGTGCCGAAGGGCACGTAGTCCCGTTGCGCCCAGCGCGACTCGGCGAGCACGTCGAGGGGCTGGTCGATGGGCGAGCCCCAGGTGTAGATGCCGTGCGCGGTGGCGGGCACGACGAGGGCGCGCGAGTCGGGCGAGTTCTTCTCCAGCCAGCCCGCCGTCGCGCTCCAGTACTTGGGCAGCTCCTGGAACGAACCGGGCTGCAGGATCGACCCGTTGAGGTACGGCCACGCCAGCCCGGGCAGTACCAGCACCGCGGCGACGACCGCCACGTACCGCCGCCCGCGCACCCGCCGCGCCCCGCGCTCCCGCGCCGCCACACCCACCAGGTGCGCAAGACCGAGGACCAGCGCCAGCGCGAGCCCCGCCTGGAACTTGTAGATGTTCCGGAACGGGCCGAGCGCGCCGTTCAGCCAGTCCTGCACCGGCCCGTGGAACGGCCCGCCGAACGTGCCGCCGTACCCGGCGAGCGTGATCAGCGCCACGGACAGCACCGTCAGCACCAGCCACCGCCGCTCCGGCAGATCCCGCCGGGCCAGCCCCGCCAGCCCCAGCCCGGCCGCGAGCGCCGAGCACACGACCACCACCACCGACGACGCGACCGTCCAGCCGGCGGGCAGCCAGGCCTCGCCGAAGTGCAGGTACGCCACCCAGTTCCCGGCGCCGCGCAGCATCTCGGTCGCCGACATGGTGGCCGTCGTCGTCTGTGACGTCTCCACGTACGGCAGGAAGTTCTCGCCGTACGCGCCGAGCAGCAGCAGCGGGATCACCCACCACGCCGTCGCCAGGAGCACACCCGGCACCCACCAGGCGATCAGCTTGCGCTGCCGGGGGCCGCGCGGGCGCGACAGCAGATACAGCCCGACCGGCAGCAGCGAGGCCAGCGTGGCCGCGGCGTTCACCCCGCCCATGAACGGGATGACCAGCGCCGAGCGCAGGGCGGCGATCCGCGCGCTGTACCGCTCGCTCGTCAGCGGCAGCAGCACCCACGGCAGGAACGCGCCCGGCAGCGCGGCGGCCGACGTCGAGCCGACGACGGTCGTGAACACCGGCCACAGCGCGTACGCCACGGCACCGAGCAACCGGCTGCCCGGAGCCCCGATCCGCAACCGCTCCATCAGCCGCAGCGCACCCCAGAAGGCCACCGACACCACGATCGACAGCCACAGCCGCTCCGCGAGCCACACCGGCAACCGCACCAGGTCGCACAGCGCGTAGTACGGCAGCATCGGCCACGCGTAGCCGGCGTACTGGTCCAGAATCCCGCCGAAGCCGCCCCGGTCGTGCCACAACTGGCCGAGATCGGACAGGAACTGCCACGGATCGAGCGCGACACCCAGCTTGGTCTCGAACGTCGTCCGCCCCGGGTCCACGGCCAGGAACAGCACGAACACCACGGCCCAGAACCCCAGCAGCCAGCGCCGCGAGCGCGGACCCTCGGGGGGCCTGCGCGCCGGCCCGTCGGGTCGTACCGGAGCGGGAGGAGGGGCCTGGACCGTGCTCGTCATGGTGGACACCGCCGGAGGATGAGGAGGAGGTTCCAGGTGGCGAACTCGCGGATGCCCGGCGCCTTCACGACGGTCTCCGCGAGGAACGGCCAGTAGCGGGAACGCGCCGAGACGACCGTGACGTCACCACGGGCGCGCACCTGCCGCAGGGTGGGGCCGATGTGCACGGCGAAGAGGTTCTCGCCGAGGGTGTGCTTGGCTTCCCTTCCGGTACGGCGCCGGTAGCGGGCCCGCGCCCGCTCGGCCCCGAGGTAGTGCCAGGGCGCCCACTCGTGACCGCCCCAGGGGGAGAACCAGTTGGTGAACGACACGTAGATCAGCCCGCCGGGCCGGGTGACCCGCACGAGCTCGCTGAGGAACGTCTGCGGATCGGCCACGTGCTCCAGCACGTTGGAGGAGAAGGTGACGTCCGCGACCCCGCTGCCCAGCGGCAGCAGATACCCGTCCGCGACGACCGCGCCCTCGGGCGGTTTCGGCCCCAACTCCCGTACGTCGGGCTCGAACAGGTACGCGTCCGCCCCTCGCCGCCGGAACTCCCGCGTGAAGTACCCGCCACCCCCGCCGACATCCACGACGGTCCGCCCGCGGACGGGACCTCCGTATGCCTCGACCTGGTCGGCGGCGTCGCGTGCGAGGAGGGAGTAGCAGTACTCGGGATCGTCCTGCTCCCGCAGGAAGGCACGGAAGAGGGTCAGGGAACGCCGGAGAGAGGGGTCCTTCGTACGACTCCGGTGAGGGACAGTGCCCCGAAGGGGGCGCGGGGCCGTGTCGTCTTGCGGCTCTGCCGCGGGGCGCGACCAGCCACGAACAACCCGCAGCTCACGGACGGCATTTCCGGCGAGGAGCGCGAAACGGCTCACCCTAGCCGGAGGCGGCACGGCCCCTCACCGCCTCACTGGCCACCGCTCTGAACTGCCGAACCGTGTGATCCCAGCGATAGCGCGCCGCCCGCTCCCGCGCGGCCTTGCCCATGAGAACCCGCCGCTCCGCGGACAGCGTGAGTGCGCACCACGCCGCGGCGAACGACGACTCACCCCGGGCCAGCACACCCGTCTCACCGTCCACGACGGAGTCACGCAGCCCGGGCACGTCGAAGGCGATCGCGGGGGTCTCGCGCGCCGCGGCCTCCGTGACCACCAGCCCCCAGCCCTCGACCGCCGAGGGATGCAGCAGCAGCCAGGCCTCGCAGAGCAGTCGGTGCTTCTCGGCATCGGAGACATAACCGGTGAACTCCACGCCGGGTCCCGCCAGTTGCTCCAGGTACGCGCGCTCGGGACCGTCGCCCACGATCACCAGGCGCCCGCCCGTCACCGGCCGCACCCGCTCCCACAGCCGCAGCAGCAGGTCGATCCGCTTGTACTCGACGAGCCGGCCGACCGCCACGAACAGCGGCTCGGGGGAGCGTTCCGCGAGGGGTCCCGGTTCCTCGACGCCGTTGTGCACCACTCTGATCCGCTCGCGCTCCACGCCGATGTCCCGCAGCGCGTGGGCCGTGGACGACGAGACGGCGACGAGCAGGTTCTTCCGCTGCCGCTTCCCGTGCTTCTCGCGCTGCGCGCCCGCCAGCGCCCAGTGTTCGAGTCTTCGGCCCAGACGCGCCGCGGGCGCGAGCAGGCCGTCGAACCGCATGCTCCACAACTCCGTGTGCACATGGTTGACCAGGCACAGCGTCGGGCCGTCGTGCCACAGCGGAGCCAGGTACGGCATGCCGTTGCACACCTCGACCAGCAGGTCGCAGTCGCCGACCTGGCGGGCGAACGAGGGCTTGGCGCGCAGATAGTGGCTCAGGTCGCCGCCGGCCGACACGACCCGGTAGTCCCGGAACGCGGCCGGCCCGCCGCACAGCAGGGTGACCTGGTGACCGAGCCGGGTCAGTCCGTCGGCCAGCCGGTCGACGAGGAGTTCGGAACCGCCCGCCGCCGGATTGCCGAGGTCACGGCGGGCGAGGAAAGCGATGCGGCGCGGTTGTGGGGGGTGCGCCGGAGTGTGCCGCCCGGAGCGCGGAAGCGACTCCAGCAGCGAGAACGGCACGTGCTGGGGCATGGGTGCTCCAACTCGTCTCAGGGTGCGGAACTCTCGTGGGGGAGAGTCACGCAGTGGGGGGATCCGTGGGGGGAACGAAAGGTCGATCCGTGGGGGGTGTGACGGGACTGTGGGTGGTCTGTGCTCGGGTGGGGGTGGATAGTTTTCGCCGGGACGTTGGAAGCTGCTACTCACCGGGGTGACAAATTCCGGGCTTGTTGTACCTGACGTCTCATCATGTTGTGAGCGGGTCCTGGGACGACTCGGACGTTTCGGGATGCGGGCGTCCGCGCACCACCAAAACGGCACCCACCGCGGCGAGGACGAAACCGAGTACAGCGGCCCCCACGGGCAACGTCCGGCCCACCAGGCGCAGTTGTCCGCTGTCCTTCCTGGCCTGGTCGACCGCGAACTTCTGGGTGCCGGGGGTGAACGCGATCTTCCGGCTGTCGAGGAGCACGGCCGCGTCCTTCTTCCCGCCCGGCGCCCGCAGCGTCTGGCGCGGTCCGGTCTGCGCGTGGAGCACGCGCCCGGTGGCCTGGTCGACGACCAACTCGATGCCGTGGTTGGCGTACCACTCCTCGGCGACCACCTGCGGGCGGCTCGGCCGGCCGACGAGCGCGCCCGGCACCAGCCGGGTGCCGTTCCTCGTGGCGGGCACGGTGCCGGTGAACCGGTAGCCCCCGTACCCCTGGACCTTCTTCTCCCCCCGGAAGTGGAGGGTCACAGCCCTGCCGAGGGTGTTGTCCCACCAGCGGTAGTCGCGCTTTTCCACATCGAAGGGGAACTTCAGGTAGGCCTCGCCCTGGATGTACGGCTTCTCGCCGCAGCAGTGCACGGGCCGGTTGGTCCTGCGGTCGCTGACCCAGCGGTGCGGGGTGAAGTCCAGCGCGTCGTGCGGGTCGGCGGCGGGCAGCGACTTGTCCGTGTCGACCGAGGTCGTCACGTCCCAGACGGCGGCCTTCCCGCTGCGCTCGCTGTCGGCGACGTCCGCGCGCACCCGCTGGGTGATCGTGATCTTCTGGTCCGGCACGGTCTTCACTTCGTCCACGTCGAAGACGCTGCCGGTTCCGGTGTAGACGGCGGTGGTGTCGATGTCGATCGGGTTGACCGCGGCGCGCGGTTTCACGTACCACGCGAGCAGGGGCGCGAGCACCAGCAGGAAGGTGCCGACACCCAGCAGGACCAGGGACAATGGTGAGGCTGTACGACGCATCCGGCACTCCAGTGAGGTGGGTCGGCGCGACGGGAGTACGCGTACGCGGGGGTCGCGCGCCGTGGGGGGAAAGTGCGCGTGCGGTAGGGGGTGCCGGACTGCTCCACGCGGCACCCGCCATGGGGCGGGAACCGTAGGCGCACTCTTGACGGGGTGTCAATGCTTGTCGAGACTGGGCCCGGGTGAGGGTCCCCGGTACGTGCCGGGTGCCCGGGTGGGGACGACCTTTCGAGAGAGAGGCTGACCCTGCGATGTCCAGAATGCTCGCCGCCATCACCACCGTCGCGGTCGCGGCGGTGCTCGCCGTGGGCGCCGCGCTCGGTGCCGTCGCCCTGCTGGAGGCGACCCCGGACCAGCCGAACACCCCGCTGATCACGTACGAGAACGCCGGCGCGGAGCGCTGAGAGGTGACCCGACGCCCGGGGACCGTCTCCACCCGCTCGGCCTGGCACGACGTCCCCCGCTTCCAGGTGCGCCAGTTCGCCGCGCTCGCCATGGCGGAGGCACCGGTGCTCGCCGAGGAGATCCTGCGGGAGATCCGCCGCGAGTACCCGCACCTGCCGGTCGTGCTCGACGACTCCGGCGAGCCGATGGCGCTGGTCGGCATCCGCCGCGCCATCGAGGTCTTCGTGCAGCACCTGGAGACCGCGGAGGGCCGTCCCCGTGTCCCGCCCGGCGTCTTCCAGGAGTTCGGGCGGGGCGAGGGACTGCACGGCCGCAGCCTCGACTCGCTCCAGGCCATCTACCGCCTGGGCGTACGGCTCGCCTGGCGCCGTTTCGCGGAGATCGGCCAGCGCGTCGAGATCCCGCCCCCGGCGATGTACGAACTCGTCGACGCCGGATACGAGTACCTCGACGGCCTGGTGGACCAGTCGGTGCGTGGCTACGCGGAGGCGGCGGCACGCCAGGCGGGCGAACGGCTCCGCCTCCAGCGCCGGCTGATGGAACTGCTGCTGTCGGAACACCGGGGCGATCCCGCCGAGGCGCTCACCGAACGGGCGGCCCGGATCGGCTGGCCCCTGCCCGACAAGGTCTCCGTGGGGGTCCTGCTGCGCCCGGCCCGCGAAGCCGTCGCCCCCGCCGTCGGCCAGGGCGTGCTGCTCGACATGGAGTACGAGCAGCCCCGCATGGTCGTGCCCGACCCCGGCGCGGCGGGCCGCCCCGAGCTCCTCCACCGCGCCCTGACCGGCTGGTCCGGCGCGATCGGCCCGCCCGTACCGCTGACCGAGGCAGCTAAGTCGCTGCGCTGGGCGGAAGCGGCCGTACGGCTGATGGAACGGCGGCTGCTGCCCGATGGAGAGGTGCTGCACTGCACGGAGCACACCGAGGCACTGGTGCTGCTGCAGCCGGAGGAACTGATCGACGACCTCGCGCTGCGGTGCCTGGCGCCGCTCACGCACTGCGGGCCCACCCACGGCCGGCGCCTGGCGGAGACCCTGCTGGCGTGGCTGGAGACCCGGGGCGGCGCCCCCGAGGTGGCCGCACGCCTGGGGGTCCACCCGCAGACGGTGCGCTACCGCCTCCGGCAGATTCGGGAGCTGTGGGGCGACGGCATCGACGACCCGGACCGCCGCTTCGAACTGGAGCTCGTGCTGCGGGCCCAGCGGCTGCGGGGCGAACTCGGCGACCCGCGGGCCCGCCGCTGAGCGCTCCGCGCTGCCGCGTCTCCTTCACGGCCCCTCCCTGAGGTGTCGCGTCCCGCGGACGTTGAAACCACGCCGTGAGGAAGGTGTGACGTTTGTGTTCGGTGGTGCGCTTGGTCGATGGGGGAGCGGACAACCGCTTCCACACGACGACCCAGGGGGCGGGGGACATGCCCGGAGAAGAGGCGCGACAGCCGGCCGGACGCGTGATGCGGCAGCACGCCGGCAGGTTCGTCACGCGGGTGACGGCGAGGAACCGGCTGCCGCTGGACTACTCGGTCGCCAGTCTGCGGGTCGTCGACTTCCTCGTCGACGGGCTGCGCAAGGGCAGCGCGGACCGGGAGCGCGTGGCCGGGACGCTGTTCGGGCTCGGGGCGTACGTCGGTGAGGTGCTGGTGCGCCGGGCCGGGGCGGTCTGGGTGGACTTCGACGCCGAGCAGCGGGCGTACTTCGGGCAGCCGGCCGGGGTGCGGATGCCCGACGGGCGGGTGTGGAATCCGCTGGGCAAGGTGGTGAACCGTTTCGAGGCGGGGCCGGAGGAGTCGCTGCAGACGTTCTATCTGCTGCTGCACGGGAGGGCCCGGCAGGAAGCCTCATGAGGGGCCGTCCCCGGCCCGGCCGCGGAAGGGGCGTCAAGCAGCCCGGCAAAGCGGGTGAAAGGAAAGGCCGGGGAGGCTGCCCGCCCGCCACCCGGCGTTACCGGACCATTGCCCGGCAGGGCCCATGTGATTAGCCTGTGTGTGTTCGTCATGCCGATCGACTGTTGAAATATCGAACACAGTCACCACAGACGCAAGGGAGGGGGCCGGTCGTGGGACGCCTCGTACCCGCAGTGACCAGGGCTCTCGACATACTGGAGCTCTTCCTGGACGGGGACGGCACGCTGTCCGCCCCCGACATCGTGCGCAAGCTGCAGCTCCCGCGCACCACCGTGCACGAGCTGGTCACCACGCTCGCCGCCCGGTCCTACATCGTCCCGGTACCGGGACAACCGGGACGTTACCGGCTCGGTGTCCGTCCTTACCAGCTCGGGAGCCGTTACGCCGAGCAGCTCGACCTCGCCGCCGAGGGCCAGCACGTGGCCCGGTCCGTCGCCGAGACCTGCGACGAGACCGTGCACGTGGCGATCCTGGAGGGCACGGACGTCATCTACATCGCGAAGGTCGACTCCACGCACGCCGTCCGCATGGTGTCCGCCGCCGGGCGCCGGCTGCCCGCGCACTGCACCTCGGTCGGCAAGATGCTCCTCGCCTCCCTCCCCGAGCACGATCTCACCGCCCGCGTCCCCGACGACGCGGACCTGGTCCGGATGACGCCCAACAGCATCACCGACCCGGCCGCCCTGCGCGAGGCCCTGACCGAGATCCGCCGGCGCGGCATCGCGGTGGAGAGCCGGGAGTCCAACCCGGACGTCTCCTGCGTGGCCGCCCCCGTCCACGACCGCACCGGCCGCGTCGTGGCCGCCCTCTCCATCTCCGTCCCCATGATCCGCTGGAGCGACGAACGCCGCGCCGAGCTGGAGCAGCTCGCGGCCAAGGGCGCCGCGGAGCTGTCGGAGCGCCTCGGACACCGGAGCGTGGCATGACGGCGTACGAGATCGCGGTACGGGAGCACGCGGCCCTCGGCGAGGGCCCCACCTGGGACACCGCCGCCCAGCGGCTCATCTGGGTCGACATCCTCGGCTCCCGCGTCCACACCTACGACCCCGCCTCCGGCCGCCGCTCGGTCATGGTCACCGAACAGCACGTGGGCGCCGCGAAACCGCGCGCGGGCGGCGGGCTCGTCCTCAACCTCCGGGACGGCGTCGGCCTGCGCGACACCGACGGGAGCTTCCGCTGGCTGCACCACGAGCCGGTCCCGGGCCGCCGTGCGAACGACGCCGCCGTGGCGCCCGACGGCTCCCTCTGGGCGGGCACCATGCGCTACGACGAGGCCCCCGGCGGCGGCACCCTGTCCCGCCTGACGCCCGACGGCACGGTCAGCACGGTCCTCGACGACGTCGCCGTCAGCAACGGCATCGGCTGGAGCCCGGACGGCCGCCTCATGTACTACATCGACTCCCCGACCCGTCGCGTCGACGTCTTCGACGTGGGCGAGGGGCAGCGGATCTCCGGCCGGCGGCCCCTGGCGACCATCGAGGACGGAGCCGGTTTCCCCGACGGCCTCACGGTCGACGCCGACGGCTGCGTCTGGGTCGCTCTCTGGGACGGCGGAGCGGTCCGCCGCTACACCCCCGACGGCGCCCTCGACCGCGTGGTCCCCCTCCCCGTCCCCCGCCCCACGGCCTGCGCCTTCGGCGGCCCCGACCTGACGGACCTCTACATCACCACAGCCACCACAGGCCTGCCCTCCCCACCCCCGCTGTCGGGTTCACTCCTCGTCATCCCGGGCGCGGGCAAGGGCCTGGAGCAACACCCGTTCGAGGGCTGAACGGACGCCCCGTCAGGGACGGGGCACTGCGCCGTTTTTTGGGGGGGCGCTGGGAACTGCGCGAGGTCACATCCGTGAACCGCCGGGCGACCCGCCCGCTTGCCGTGGCCGTACGTGGCCGTACGCGACAGCCGGTCGGCGTACGACGGGCGCCGACCGTCACCGAATGCGCCTACCCGGACAGGGCGCGGGCCGCGAGCATTCCGGCGAGCCGCTCTCCGAGGACGACGGCGGACCGGGCGGTGCGGGGACGGTCAGTCATGTGCGGGCACGCTCTCTGCCGCTGCGGCCGCCCGGGTGCGGACGGCTTCGATCTCCTGGGGGTGGCGGAGAACCCGGGACACGGCCTCGATCTCCCGCAGGAGGGCGGTGGTGTCCGGGGAGGCCGGTGAGCCGCCGTCGACCGGGCGCTGCCGTGCGGCGAAGGCGTCCTGGATCGTCACGGCGGCGGCGAGGGCCCGCGCCCGGCCGGGCGTGTGGCCCAGGGCGACGGCAGCCTCGTACGACCGGCGCCGCAGGTCCTCGTCGAAATGGCGGGACAGCTGGAGCAGGACGTCACGGATGAAGGTCTCGCGGCGCGTCAGGCGCAGCTCCGGGCCGGCCCGCACGGTGAAGGGCACACCGGAGCCGGTGCGGGTCCGCAGCAGCAGGTACAGGGGCCTCAGGCGCCAGTGGCAGAGCCGTACCCTCCAGCGGCCGTGGAGGTACTGGCCGGCGTGCGGGAGGATGAAGCCGATCGCGACCAGGATGGCGGACAGGGCGGCCACGGGCGGGGCCAGGTCCGTGGACAGCCAGTCCAGGTCGTGGCCGGTCCAGCGGGCGACGACCGCGGTGATCTTGGCGGCGTCGTAGACCACGTTCAGCGCGTAGCCGACGCCGAGGGCCTTCAGGCCCCAGCGCAGCCAGGCGTCGAGTCCGTCCGTGCGGACCCAGTCGCGCACCAGCCGGTAGGTGATCAGGACGGCCACGGTGTGCGCGAGGAGGTAGAGGACGATCTCCTCCCGCATGAAGGGCGTGGTGGCGTAGTACGTGTCAAGGTCGCGCAGCCGCTCCACGGGGGTGTCCGCCAGCGCGAACAGGACCCACAGGGCGACGATCACCGCGCTGTAGACGCCGATCACCCACCGCATGGCGCGGCGGGTCGCCGCCGAGCGGTCGGAGAGCCCGCCCCGCCACGCGACGATCAGCAGCAGACAGGACGCGCAGAACGCGGTGATCAGGGAGTAGACCCAGGGCGCCGAGATGTTCGGCACGCCGGTGAGCCGGTTCACCCGGGCGATGTTCCCCGGCACCGCGAAGACGAAGACCGCGCAGGCGAGCAGCAGCAGTCCGCCGACGGCGCGCAGCAGCGGGTCCCTCCACAGTTTGATGATGCTGGGCAGCTTGATGACCAGGGCGGCGGTGAGTACCGCCGTCGGTATCCAGAAGGAGATGTACAGCTCGCCGAGGAGGCCCGAGGGGTCCCACGCCAGGTGCCTGGCCGCCGCGCTCGTGAGAAGGCCCCCCGCCGGGGCCGTCGCGGCGGTCATCTGCGTGGCCCGCTCTGTGGCCCGCCGTAACCGAGGTAGGTCTGGAGGGCTGCGCGGAGCGGGTCGGCGGTCCCGTGGTCACCCTGCCCCGAACCGGCCATCCAGGTACGGAGATCTGCCGCGAGCCGGTGACCGAAGTCCTCGGCCTGGCGCTCGTCGGCCTCGTGGGACCCGTTGCGGGCGGACACCGCGAGCGCGTGCTCCCGCCAGCCTGGCTCACCGGCCAGCGCGCGGACGGCCGCGGCACCGGCCACGTGATGGTGGCAGTGCCCGGCGTGCATGTGCCACAACTCGTGGCCGAGGATCACGAGTTGCTGCACCGCTTCGGCGCGCTCCTCGACGATGACCAGGTCGAAGTCCTCGAACTCCAGCCAGAGCCCGGTGACCTCGATCTCGTCGGGGAACCGCTCGAACCGCAGCTCGACCCGCCGCCCGCCACGGCGCTCACTCATCGCCTCGCACAGGGCCCCGCACAACTCCCGTACGTCCACGGGCCCCTCGACCCGCGACGGGAGCCCGGCGGTGAGTTCCGCCGCGAGCTTCCGCATCCCGGCCCCGGCCCGTGAGGCGGCCAGGGCGGCCGCGATCCGGGCACCGGCACGGGTGCCCACGAGTGCGTTCACGGTACGGGCGACGGCGCCACGGGGACGCGCACCGCGGGCGCTCACCGGGTCTCCACGCCGTCGTCCTCGGCGTCCCCGCCCAGCAGGCCCTCCAGCATCACCGCGAGAGCCTCCTGCTTGCGCGGCGTCAGACGGTGGCCCGCGCGCAGGGCGAGGGTGACGACGCCGTGCCGGGTGGCGAGCCGGAGGAGGGGGCCCTGGTCCTCCCGCACGGCCTCCAAATCCCCGAGGACACGGCTCAGTTCCCTGTTCAGCGCGGTGGCCGCGGGGTCGGTGAAGGACATGGTGCCGTGCGCGACGCCGAAGAACCGCGCGAGCTCGGTCAGATCGCGCACGTTGGGCATCTTCTTGCCGAGGAGGAGCTGCCGCGCCCACTCGGGGCTGATCCCAAGCCGGTCCGCGACCTCCCTGCACACGTCCGCCGTGCGCTTGCCGGTCCGGGCGAGATACGCCTCGTGCAGCGCGCGCACCCGGCCCCGCACCCGGTCGTCGACGGACTCGTCCACCGGCGCGGCCCCGCTCAGCAGCGCCTCGACCTCGCTCTCCCGCAGGGCCGTTCTCCTGGAGAGGTCCGTCACGTCGAGGAGTTCACCCCGGTCGAGTCCGCCCTCGGTGATCCGCGCCTCGATGCGCGCGAGTGTCTCGGAAAGAGCAAGCACGGCCCGACAGTACGCGCCGCAGGCGGTCCGCACCACGCGAATCCAACGATCGTTGCCTGGCACGAAACGATCGTTGCGAGGCCCCGCGCCCGCAAGTGCGGCTCGCCCCATTGACGCGCGGGCGCTGCGAACTTACGGTCCCGTCCGAAGTCGCGATCACAATCCGAGATGTCGAACAGTGCGGCGTACCCACCCCCACGCAGCGCGACGCCCCCACCCCGACGCACCACACTCCGAAGGGACACCATGCGCACCGCCCGCTTCACCCTCGACCCCGCCTTCACCGTCGGCCGGGTCAACCCCCGCGTCTTCGGCTCGTTCGTCGAACACCTCGGCCGCTGCGTCTACACCGGCGTGTACGAACCGGACCACCCCACCGCCGACGAGGCCGGCCTCCGCACCGACGTCCTGGACCTCGTCCGGGAGCTGGGCGTCACCACGATCCGCTACCCGGGCGGCAACTTCGTCTCCGGCTACAAGTGGGAGGACTCGGTCGGCCCCGTGGAGGACCGCCCCCGCCGCCTCGACCTCGCCTGGCGCTCCACGGAGACCAACCACTTCGGCCTCTCCGAGTACATCGGCCTCCTCCGCAAGATCGGCCCCCAGTCCGAGCCCATGATGGCCCTCAACCTCGGCACCCGGGGCGTCGCCGAGGCACTGGAACTCCAGGAGTACGCCAACCACCCCGCCGGCACGGCCCTGTCCGACCTCCGCGTCACCCACGGCGACAAGGACCCCTTCGGCATCAAACTCTGGTGCCTCGGCAACGAGATGGACGGCCCCTGGCAGACCGGCCACAAGACCGCCGCCGAATACGGCCGCCTCGCCGCCGAGACCGCCCGCGCCATGCGCCAGATCGACCCCACCGTCGAACTCGTCGCCTGCGGCTCCTCCAGCCAGTCCATGCCCACCTTCGCCGAGTGGGAGGCGACGGTCCTGGCGGAGACGTACGACCTCGTCGACTACGTCTCGCTGCACGCCTACTACTGGCCGGAGGACGGCGACGTCGACTCCTTCCTCGCCTCCGCCGTCGACATGGAGTCCTTCATCGAGAACGTCGTCGCGACCTGCGACCACGTGGGCGCGAAGCTCAAGTCGAAGAAGAGGATCAACCTCTCCTTCGACGAGTGGAACGTCTGGTACCTCTCCGACTGGGAGGAGTCCGCCAAGGCCGACCCGCTGGACTGGCCCGAGGCCCCGCGCCTGCTGGAGGACAACTACTCCGTCATGGACGCGGTCGTCTTCGGCTCGCTCCTCATCGCGCTGCTCAGGCACGCCGACCGGGTCACCGTCGCCTGCCTCGCCCAGCTCGTCAACGTCATCGCGCCGATCATGACCGAGCCGGGCGGCCCGGCCTGGCGGCAGACCACCTTCTTCCCGTTCGCGCAGGCCTCCCGGTACGGGCGCGGGCAGGTCCTCGACGTACGGGTCGACTCACCGACGTACAAGACGAAGAAGTACGGCGAGGCGGACCTGCTGCACGCCACGGCCGTGCGGGCGGAGGACGGCTCGGTCACCGTCTTCGCCGTCAACCGCGACCGCACCGGGTCCCTCCCGCTCGAAGTCGCCCTGAGCGGCCTGGAGCTGACGTCCGTCGTCGAGCACAGCGCGCTCGCGGACACCGACCCCGACGCCCGCAACACCCTCGACGACCCGGAGCGCGTCACCCCGCACACCGTGCAGGGCACGACCCTGGGCGACGGCACGCTGCACGCCGTCCTCGAGCCCCTGTCGTGGAACGTGATCCGGCTGCGCTAGCCGCCCACCGGCCGGGGGAGTGCCCGCGGGCAGGGGCGCTCGGGGCACTCCCCACAGAATCGTTACCGCGTCCTCAGCCGTTCCTCAGTTTCGCCCTCTAACGTCGGCCCGGCCACTCGATCCCTACCTTCCCGATGGGAAAACCAGGGAAATTTGAGGGCCGGAAGCCGGAAGCCGGAAGCCGGAAACCGGAAGCCGGAAGCCGGACACCGGCCACCGGAAGACCGACGACAGGAGACGGACCTACATGCGGACGCTGGTACTGCTCGCACTCGCGGGCCTCGGCGCCCAGCTCGTGGACGGCAGCCTGGGCATGGCCTACGGCGTGACCTCCACGACCCTGCTGCTCGCGATGGGCACCAACCCGGCCGCGGCCTCGGCCACGGTGCACCTCGCCGAGATCGGCACCACCCTGATGTCGGGCGCCGCGCACTGGCGGTTCGGCAACGTGGACTGGAAGGTCGTGGCGAAGATCGGGCTGCCCGGGGCGGTCGGCGCCTTTCTGGGCGCGACGGTACTGTCCACCTTGTCCACCGCGGTCGCCGAGCCGGTCATGTCGCTGATCCTGCTGGGGCTCGGGGTGTACGTCATGTCCCGCTTCACCTTCCGGGGTCTGCCCGAGGGCCAACTGGACAAGCCGCTGCGGAAGCGGTTCCTGTCGCCACTCGGACTGGTCGCCGGGTTCCTGGACGCGACGGGCGGGGGAGGCTGGGGTCCGGTCGGTACACCGGCGCTGCTCGCCAGCGGGCGGATGGAGCCGCGCAAGGTGATCGGAAGCATCGACACGAGTGAGTTCCTGGTCGCGATCGCCGCGAGCCTGGGGTTCCTGTTCTCGCTCGGGTCCCAGGGGATCGACTTCCTGTGGGTGCTGGCGTTCCTGCTGGGCGGGCTGGTCGCCGCGCCGATCGCGGCATGGCTCGTGCGGCTGGTGCCGCCGCGGGTACTCGGTTCCGCGGTCGGCGGGATCATCGTCGTCACCAACGTCCGTACGTTGCTGAAGAGCGACTGGATCGGGGCGGCCGGGGCGGTGAGTACGGCTGTGTACGTGCTGCTGTACGTGCTGTGGGGCGCGGCTGTGGCGTACTCGGTCCGGGCGTACCGCCGGGAGAAGGCCGTGGAGCCGGTGGCCGCGGAGCCGCAGACGGTGGGGGCGTGAGCGGTCGGACGGCGGCCGCGGCCCCGCCTGCGGCCTGCTGCTGACGCTCAGTGCAGGCGCATCGCCAGCGTGACCGCGGCCCCGCTCGCACCCGCCGCGATGGTGAGGCGGTCGGTGACCAGGCGGGCGAGCCAGAGGCCGCGGCCGGAGCGGGTGTCGTCCAGGCCGGGGAGGAGCTCGGGGATGGCGGGCGTGAAGCCGGGGCCGTTGTCGGTGATCCGGCACTCCAGCTCGTCGGCGAGGCGGCGCAGTTCCAGATGGCCGCGGCCGCCCGCGTGCTCTACGGCGTTGTCGGCGATCTCGCTGATGGCGAGCGTGAACTCGCCCAGGCGTACCCCGGCCAGGCCCTCGGCGGCCGCCCTGTCCTCCACCAGGGCGCGCAGCACGGACAGGTTCGCTCCCGTGAAGTGCCGTTTCAACAGGACCGTCTCGGAGTCGTCAAGGCCGCTCAGCCGCATATATCCAAGCTAGCCGCGCTGGGGGGATCCATGCGTGAAGTACCGCCTGGGGGCGGAGACCGGCCGGAGTTGTGCGTTCGTGATCGCGGACTGACTGCTTCCGGTCGGTGCTCGTTGCTCGTTTTCCCGCTTCCGGATGCCACCCGTCCCACGCCTCGCACCGGTTCCCAGGTGCCCCTCACCCGAGCGCCAACGTCCTGCGGTTCTTCGCCCCCGCCGCCCCTACCCGTCCCATCCCTGGGGGCTGCGCCCCCAGACCCCCGCTTGTCGGCCTGCCGGCCTCGTCCTCAAACGCCGGACAGGCCGGATGTGACCGGCCGCGGCTGCACATCCAAGCCGCAGACAGAAAACCCAGCCCGCTGCTTACCGGCCGGGCCTCGCCGTGCAGGCCCCGGCGAAGTGACAGTTCGGATCCCTGATGTGTTCTGAACCTGCCATGCTCTGGCGCATTGAGACACCGGGACACCGACCGCGTCCCGGGGGAACCACACCGAGCTGCCGGATGTCGGGGGGACGACCGCCGGGGCTCGCGGAAAACAGGGGGGCACAATGGCCCAGTACGGCGACGTCGAACGGTTCGCCGCATGGCTGCGGATGCTGAGGGAGAGAGCCGGGCACAGCTACGAGGCACTCGCCCAGAAGACCGGTATCAGCCGCTCCAGCCTTCATCGTTACTGCGCGGGCACTTCCGTCCCGCCGGACTACGGCGTGGCCCACCGCATCGCCACGGTCTGCGGGGCCGCCCCCGCGGAGCTGCGCGAACTGCACCGCCTCTGGGCCCTGGCGGACGCGGAACGGGCTCCGCGCGCCTCTGCGGAGGCAGCGAAGGCGGCGAGCGGGGAGACCGGGGAGACCGGGGAGACCGGGGAGACCGGGGAGACCGGGGAGACCGGGGAGGAGCTCGCGGCCGGAGCCTCCGAGGCGTCGGTATCCGCCGCCCGGCACCCGGAGACAGCGGAGACTCCGGAGAGCCCGGAGACTTCGTCGAGCCCGGAGACAGCGGAGGCGCCCGGGGAGCCGGGGCCGCAGCCGCCGTCGGAGCACCTGACCCCGGGGAAGAGAAGGGGGTTCGTACGGTGGCGCCGGCTCACCGTCGTCACCGCCGTGGCCGCCGCACTCGCGCTGGCCATCGTGACGTGGCGGATGTCCCTCGGTTCCTCGCCCGCGGGGAGTGCCGAGGCGGTCGACCGGCGGCCGCTGTTCTCGGCCCCCTGCCGGCCCGTGGTGAGCATGGGGCAGCACGACGAGTGCGTACGGGAGGCACAGCTGCTGCTCCGACGCCGCGGCGCGACCATCGGCGTCGACGGCTCCTTCGGTCCGGAGACTCTGCGCCGGGTGACGGCGTTCCAGGTGCTCGCGGGCATCTCCCCGAACGGGGTCGTCGCGGATCGCACGAAGAAGGCGCTCTACGAGTCGAAGGTGCGCCTGGACACCTGGTCGCCGGCGAAGGTCCGCGAGCGTATCCGCGAGGTGTTCACCGAGGCACCGGACGACGCCGTCGCCATAGCCGACTGCCAGTCCTTCCTGGATCCCCTGCACATCCTGCCGAACACCAACGGCACCAGGAACTGGGGTCTGTTCCAGATCTCCGACACACGGCTGCGGGAACTGAAGGGCACGCCGCGCAAGGCCCTGGACCCCGAATGGAACATCCAGGCCGCCAAACGCCTGTGGAGCCGGGAACGCGACTTCCACGACTGGCCCCACTGCAGCCGGGCCCTGCCGTCGGCCCCCACGGCATCGGCCTCCTCCACGCCGCGCTGACCCCGGCGTGACCGGGCCCCGTCCCCCGCCAGGGCCCGGCGGCCACGAGGGTCAGTGGCAGATGCTGCCGGCCCAGTTGGCGAACCGCTTGAACGCCGCCTGGGCCTGCGGTCCGGCCTGCCCGTCGATGCCGCCCTCGTAGTCATGGCTGGACTTCAGATAGCGCTGCAGCGCCGAAACCGTGCCGCTTCCGACGACTCCGTCGATGCCACCCTCGTAGCCGTGGTACGTCTTGAGGAAGCGCTGCATCGCCTTCCAGCTGTTGGTGCCCAGCTGACCGTCGAGCCGGCCGGTGTAGCCCCAGTGCTCGCCCAGCCAGCACTGGACGTGCTTGGCTTGTGTGCTGCTCAGGCCGAGGTTGACCGTCGCGAGCGGGGCGACTGCTCTGGTGCTCGCCGCCGGCTTCGAGGCCGGCGCGGCCGCCGCGAAGCTCGCGCTCGCACCCGCCAGGCTTGCGGCGGCGATGCCGACGACGGCCGTGACACTGACGAGTGACCTTGTCAGAACGCTCGGTCGCATCCAATTCCCCTTTTCGGTGTGGTCCCGCTTTCGCGGTGGTGCTGTTGATGCCGGACCGACGCTGGCAGGGCGCACCGGCCACCGGCAAGGAAACGCGTCCCAGTGGGATGATCGAGACAGCATTGGCCGTTTGACCTGGGCGTTTCTCAGCCCGCCGGGATGGGAGTGGGACGGGGAAGCCAACGGAATCCGCCCGGGGCGACCGAGTCGCTCGTGAGGGAACCGTTGACGCGCGAGCGCTTCGGGTCTGTGTTCTGTGCGCATGCCGTCCGAGGCGGCGGTCAGTGTCCGGCATGTCGGGCAATCGTGTCAGGCCGACAACGGCGGTACGCCCGCCCTGGGGTGCGCACGGCTACGACAACGGCACACCCAAGCCGGCATCAACCTCCTGCACCGGGGCAGTGGATGGCCTGTCGCGTAACTGACGCCGTGGGGGCAAAGGTGCTGAAGGCTGTGTGACGGGTGCGGGAGCGCCGTAGCTGATCACGCAGTTCCCGGCGCCCCAAGACGCCAGTTCCCCGCGCCCCTGTCAGGGGCGCGGGGCTGTGTCGGTATGCGGCTCCGCCGTGTGCGCGCGACAAGCCACAACGAACCCGCGGTTGACGTACTGCCTACACCGCCCCGGCCGCCGGCCACCCCAGCGGCTCCGGCTGACCCTCCGGGGCCGTGCGGCCCCGGACCTGCGCGGCCGTGAGGCCCTGCGCGGCGCCCATCGCGCGGCGGTTGGCGGCGGCGGCCATACCGGGCATGCCCGTCTGGGCGACCGGCTGCAGGCCGGCGGCCGGAGCGGGGGTCATGCCCGGCATGGAGGCCACGTTCGGCATGGAGGCCACGTTCGGCATGGACGGCATGGACGGCATCGGGGGCATCGACGCCGCGGCCGGAGCCGGAGCCGGAGCCGGCGCCGGGGCCGGAGTCGGCATGGGGGTCGGCGCGGGTGCGGGCGCGGGGGCCGGCGCCGGCGCGGGCGCGGGCGCCGGAGTCAGGTTCGGCATCCCCATCGCCTGGGCGGCCACCCCCTGCATGCCCGAGCCGTTGGTCTCGCTCATCAGTCGGTCCACGGCCGCCGTACCCGAGCTGTAGCTGGTCCCGGTGCCCAGCTCGGGTACGGCGGCTCCCCTCCTGGACCCGTACAGCACCGACTCCAGGCCGGACACCAGGCGACGCACGTCCACCTCGGGTCGGACCACGAGCCGCAGGAAGCGACTGGACGAGCCGATCTTGTTGCCGCACTCGCGGACCAGGATGCGGTGCTCGGTGAGCAGCCGGTCCCGGACCACAGTGCCCTCGGCGCCGACGGGAAGGCGCACGAAGAGGAAGTTGCCCTGCGACGGGTAGACCGTCAGACCGGGCAGGTTGGACAGGAGACGGGACATCTCCAGGCGGTCCTTGCGGACCTGGTGGAGACTCTCCATGTACTCGGCGCCGTGGTCCTTCAGCATGAAGACGACCGTCTCGGCGAAGGAGTTGAGGTTCCACTTGGGCAGCATCGAACGGACCTTCCCGGCGAGCGCCGGGTTGGCGACCATGTAGCCGAAGCGGATGCCGTGCAGGCCGAAGTTCTTGCCGAGGCTGCGCAGCACGACCACGTTGGGCCGCATCACGGCGTCCGCGACGGTGCTCGGCTCCGCCTCGGCGTCCGCGAACTCCAGGAACGACTCGTCGATGACGATCAGGTCCAGGTCCGCCATCGCGTCCATGAACTGCACCAGCGCGTGGCGGTGGAGGAAGCCGCCGTCGGGGTTGTTCGGGTTGCAGATGACGGCGACCTTAGTGCCGCGCTGGCGGATGAACTCGGCGTACTGCGCGAGGTCCAGGGCGAAGCCGCTCGACTCCTGCAGCGGGAACATGTCGACGCGCTTGCCGGTCTCCATCGGCTGGTCGGTCCAGCGCCCGAAGGTGGGGACGGGGATGGCGAGAGACTCGCGGACCAGCAGGTGGTCGATCCAGGTGATGAGCTCGGTCGAACCGTTGCCCATCGCCACGCACTGCGGCGGCAGCTGGAGCAGGTTGCACAGCTCGGCCGTGATGGTGTCGGCGCTGCTCGGGTAGTACGTGATGATCTCGCGCAGCCGGCCCGCCAGGTCGTCGAACATGGCGGGCGTGGGGAAGTACGGGTTGCACGGGATGCAGAAGTCGATCGGCCCGACGCCTTCACCGCCCTCGCGCGTCAGCGCAGCCATCGACGGGCTGTGCGCTGCCGTGCTGCGGAAGAGTGAGGCGACGTTCCCGGCCATGAAACCTCCGTATGGGACGGGCCCGTTGGGGACGACCGGGCCCGACAGTTCTGGGCGGCCCGTGCGGGGGAGCACGGGCCGCCCATACATACGGAGGCTTGGGTGGCACTGTTCAACCGCTGAGGAACCGGTAAGAACCTGTGAACCCCCGGTGGCGGCTGTGGCCCGCTGTGGCCCTGTGGCGGCGTGTCAGCTGAACGAGTGGATCGTCGTCGAGCGGTACACCTGCCCCGGGCGCAGCGTCGTCGACGGGAAGCCCGGCTTGTTCGGCGAGTCCGGGAAGTGCTGCGTCTCCAGGCAGACGGCGTCACCCTGCCGGTAGATCCCGCCACCCGTGCCGACGAGCGTGCCGTCGAGGAAGTTCCCGGAGTAGAACTGCAGACCCGGCTCGGTGGTCGCCAGCTTCAGCGTGCGGCCCGACTTCGGGTCGCGCAGCGTCGCGATGTGCTCCGGCTCGGTCGTGGCCCGCTTGTCGAGCACCCAGTTGTGGTCCATGCCCTTGGCGTACAGCAGCTGCTGGTCCGCCTCGCGGACGTCCTCGCCGATCGTCTTGGGCCGGCGGAAGTCGAAGGGGGTGCCCTCGACCTCCGCGAGCTCACCGGTGGGGATCAGGCCGGCGTCGACCGGGGTGTAGCGGGAGGCGGCGATCTCCAGCTCGTGGTCGTGGGCCGAGCCGCTGCCCTCGCCCGCGAGGTTCCAGTAGACGTGGCTGGTGAGGTTGACGACCGTGGCCTTGTCGGTGGTGGCCTCGTAGTCGACGCGCCAGTCGCCCTGCTCGGTGAGGGTGTAGGCGACCTTCACCTTGAGCGTGCCGGGGTAGCCCATCTCGCCGTCGACGCTCGTGCGGTACAGGTACAGGCCGACGTCGGAGCCCTTGGTGAACGGCTCGACGTCCCAGACGGCCCGGTCGAAGCCCTCGGCGCCGCCGTGCAGGCTGTTCTCGCCGTCGTTGACGGAGAGCCGGTGGGTCTCGCCGTCGAGGGTGAACGTCCCGTTGCCGATGCGGTTGCCGTAGCGGCCGATCAGCGCGCCGAAGTAGGGGCTCCCCGCGACGTAGTCCTCGATGCTGCCGAAGCCGAGGGAGACGTTCGCGTACCGGCCCTCGCGGTCCGGGATCTCCAGGGACTGCACGATCCCGCCGTACGACAGGACCTTCATGCGCGTGCCGCCGTTCGCCAGCGACCAGCTGTGGATCTCCGTGCCGTCGGCGAGCTTGCCGAAGAGCTCTTTCACCGGGTTCTTCCCGCTTCCCGTGGTGTGTGCGATGAACGGGAAAGGGCCCCGCCGTTCGGCGGGGCCCTTTCCGACTGCCTACGAACCGACCTTGCGCTTGTTCCACACGTCGAAGCCGACCGCCGTCAGGAGCACCAGGCCCTTGATGACCTGCTGCCAGTCGGTGCCGATGCCGACGAGGTTCATACCGTTGTTCAGCACGCCCAGGACCAGACCACCGATGATCGCGCCGAGGACGGTGCCGACGCCGCCGCTCATCGACGCACCGCCGATGAACGAGGCCGCGATCGCCTCCAGCTCGAAGTTGAGGCCGGCCTTGGGCGAGGCCGCATTGAAGCGGGCGGCGAAGACCAGACCCGCGAGGGCGGCCATCATGCCCATGTTCAGGAAGATCAGGAAGACGACCTTCTTGTCCTTCACACCCGACAGCTTGGCCGCGGGCAGGTTGCCGCCGATGGCGTAGATGTGCCGGCCGATGATCGCGTTGCGCATCACGTAGCCGAAGCCGACGAGCAGCGCGCCCAGGATCAGCAGCACGATCGGGGCGCCCTTGTAGCTGGCCAGCAGCAGCGTGATGGTGAGCACGGCCGCGCCGATCGCGACCAGCTTGAGCAGGAAGAGGCTGGTGGGCGGCACGTCCAGCGCGAACTCCTGCTGCCGCTTGCGGTCACGGATCTCCTGGAGCACCACGAACACGATCAGGGCGATGCCCAGCAGCAGCGTCAGGTTGTGGTAGTTGGTGTCCGGACCGACCTCGGGCAGGAAGCCGTTGGCGACCTTCTGCAGACCCTCCGGGAACGGGCCGAGCGTCTGGCCCTCGAGGAAGATCTCGGTGAGACCGCGGAAGATCAGCATGCCCGCCAGGGTGACGATGAACGACGGTATGCCGAGATACGCGATGAAGAACCCCTGCGCGGCACCCGCGATCGCGCCGATGGCCAGGCACAGCGCCACGGCGAGAACCCAGGGGATGTCGTTCTTGACCATGAACACGGCGGCTATGGAGCCGACGAACGCGGTCAGCGAGCCGACCGACAGGTCGATGTGGCCCGCGATGATGACGAGCATCATGCCGATCGCGAGGATCAGGATGTAGCTGTTCTGCAGCACCAGGTTGGAGACGTTGCGCGGCAGCAGCAGGTCGCCGTCGGTCCACACGGCGAACAGCGCGACGATCAGGCCCAGGGCGATCAGCATGCCGTACTGCCGCATGTTGCGGCGCATGCCGTCCAGCATCAGCTGGAGCAGACCGGCGCCAGTGCCCGCCCCTCCCTTGCCGGCCGGCGCCGGGGCCGGCGTCTTGGCGGTCACATCCGTGCTCATCGGGTTACCTCTTTGTCCTTCGTCATCTGGCGCATCAGCGATTCCTGCGAGGCCTCGGCCCGCGAGAACTCACCTGTCAGCCGTCCCGCGGCCATCGTGTAGATGCGGTCACACATGCCGAGCAGCTCCGGCAGCTCGGAGGAGATGAAGACGACCGCCTTGCCCTCGGCCGCCAGTTGGTCGATGACCGTGTAGATCTCGTACTTGGCGCCCACGTCGATGCCGCGCGTCGGCTCGTCCAGGATCAGCACGTCCGGACCCGCGAAGATCCACTTGCTGAGCACGACCTTCTGCTGGTTGCCACCGGACAGCTTGCCCACCGGCTCGAAGACGGTCGGCGCCTTGATGTTCATCGACTTGCGGAAGCTCTCGGCGACCTGCCGCTCTCCGTGCTCGTCGATCACCCCCCGCTTGGCGACCTTGCCCAGGGCGGTCAGCGAGATGTTGCGGTTGATCGTGTCGATGAGGTTCAGGCCGTAGTGCTTGCGGTCCTCGGTGACGTACGCGATCCCGTGCTTGACCGCCTCGGGGACGGTCTTGGTACGGATCTCCTTGCCGTCCTTGAGGACCGTTCCACCCGCATAGCGCCCGTAGGTGCGGCCGAAGACGCTCATCGCGAGTTCGGTGCGCCCGGCGCCCATGAGGCCCGCGATGCCGACGATCTCACCGCGCCGAACCTGGAGCGACACGTCGTCGACGACCTTGCGCTGCTGGTCGATCGGGTGGTGCACGGTCCAGTTGCGGATCTCCAGGGCGGGGGAGACACCCTCCTCCGGCTGGTGCGGAGTGCGCTCCGGGAAGCGGTGTTCCAGGTCACGGCCGACCATCCCGCTGATGATCCGGTCCTCGGTGGTCTCGGCGGCCTTCACGTCGAGCGTCTCGATGGTGCGCCCGTCGCGCAGGATCGTCACCGAGTCGGCGACCTTGCGGATCTCGTTGAGCTTGTGGGAGATGATGATCGAGGTGATGCCCTGCTTCTTCAGCTCCAGGATCAGGTCCAGGAGCTTGCCGCTGTCCTCGTCGTTCAACGCGGCGGTCGGCTCGTCCAGGATGAGCAGCTTCACCTTCTTCGACAGCGCCTTCGCGATCTCCACGAGCTGCTGCTTGCCCACGCCGATGTCGGCGACGCGGGTGTCCGGGTGGTCGGACAGCCCCACCCGGCGCAGCAGCTCCGTGGCGTGCCGCAGCGTCTCGGTCCAGCTGATGATCCCGCGGGTCGCGTGCTCGTTGCCGAGGAAGATGTTCTCCGCGATCGAGAGGTACGGCACCAGGGCGAGCTCCTGGTGGATGATCACGATGCCGTGCTGCTCGCTGGCACGGATGTCCTTGAAGGAGCAGACCTCTCCCTCGAAGAGGATCTCTCCCTCGTAGGTGCCGTGCGGGTGGACGCCGGAGAGGACCTTCATGAGGGTCGACTTGCCGGCGCCGTTCTCCCCGCAGATGGCGTGGACCTCGCCCTGCTGGACGGTCAGCGTGACGTCCGACAGCGCCTTGACGCCGGGAAAGGTCTTGACGATCGAGCGCATTTCCAGGACGGGTCCCGCCATGGTCTTGCCTTCCAATCAGAGGTGAATCGCAGGTTTGTGGCGGGCGTTACTTGAGGTCGCTCTCCTTGATGTAGCCGGAGTCGACGACGATCTTCTGGTAGTTGGTCTTGTCGACGGCGACCGGCGTGAGCAGGTAGGACGGGACGACCTTCGCGCCGTTGTCGTAGGTCTTGGTGTCGTTGACCTCGGGCTTCTTGCCGTTGAGCGCGTCGTCGACCATGGCCGAGGCCACCTTGGCGAGCTCGCGGGTGTCCTTGTAGACGGTCATCGCCTGCTGGTCCGCGATGATCGACTTCACCGAGGCGACCTCGGCGTCCTGACCGGTGACGACCGGCAGCGGCTTGCTCTTGGAGCCGTAGTCGTCCGACTTCAGCGCCGAGAGGATGCCGATGGAGATGCCGTCGTACGGCGAGAGCACCGCGTCGACCCGGTCGCTCTTGTACGCCGACGTCAGGATCTCGTCCATGCGGTTCTGGGCCTTGCCGCCGTCCCAGCGCAGGGTGGTGACCTGGTTGAGCTTGGTCTGGCCGGACTTGACGACGAGCTGCTTCTTGTCGATGTACGGCTGCAGGACGTTCATCGCGCCCTGGAAGAAGTAGCGCGTGTTGTTGTCGTCGTTGGAGCCGGCGAAGAGCTCGATGTTGAACGGGCCCTTCTTGGAGCCGTCCTTCAGGCCGAGCTTCTCGACGATGTAGTTGCCCTGGAGCTCGCCGACCTTCTCGTTGTCGAACGACGCGTAGTAGTCGACGTTCTTGGTGCCGAGGATGAGGCGGTCGTAGGAGATCACCGGGATCTTGGCGTCGGCGGCCTGCTGGAGCACGTTGTTCATCGACTTGTTGTCGATGGCCGCGACGATCAGGGCCTTCACGCCCTGGGTGATCAGGTTCTCGATCTGCGAGACCTGCTGGTCCGGGTCGTCCTCGCCGTAGACCAGCTTGGTCTTGTAGCCCTTGGCCTGGAGGTCCTTGACGACGTTGTTGCCGTCCGCGATCCAGCGCTCGGAGGACTTGGTGGGCATCGCGATGCCGATGGTGGCGCCCTTGGTGCTGCCCGAGTTCTCCTCGCTGCCGCCCTCGCTGTCCTGGCCACAGGCGGAGAGGGTGAGGGCGAGGGAGGCTGCCGTGGCGATGGCGGCGAGCGTTGCTTTGCGAGTGCGCATTATCATCTTCCTTGATGTGTATGACCCGGCTCGGTCTGCGATGCGCAGGTGCTCCGGAGGGCGGTGCGGGGAAAGACCGAGAAACAGACGTGTCGGATTCTGTGTGGCTGCGTCGGCTTTTGTGAAGAGGGCGTGTTCGGAACGTTATGCGGGAATGTCAAACCGCTTGAGCGTGCCCGGCAGCCGGGACCCGAGCGGCGCCATGTCCCCGTCGGCTCCGTGCCGCGCGAGCAGGTCCAGGGCGAGCCGGCCGCGCCGCACCCGCTCCTTGGCCGTGGCCAGGGTCAGGTCGCGCATGTGGTGCCCGTACGGGTAGATCCCGGGCGCCTTCGACAGGCCGAACTTCAGATAGAGCGGTGCGCCGCGCCGGATCAGCTCGGCGACCTCGTACATCCGCACGTAGCCGCCGAGATCGTCGGGGGCCTCGATGTACATGTCCATGGGGGCGCCGGACACCCGGCGGATCTCGGTGAGGTGATCGAGCGTCAGGTCGCTCGGCACGTTGATCGAGTCGCCGCCGAGGTTCTCGTACACGGCGTACGCGGCCGGGTTGACCGGGCCGATCAGCGCGGACACCTTCAGGGTGGTGTCGGCCGGAATGATCCCCGCGACACGGGCCCGGTGCAGCGTCCACAGCACGCCCTCGTCGGCGACGAGCAGGCACTTGACACCCAGCTCCGTCGCGCGGATCGCGTCCTCCACGCATCCGGCGACCGCGTCGTGGCCCCGGGCGCGCAGGCCCGCCCCGCGCGAGTCGGTACGGGTCGAGCCGCCGATGTCCCACGTGCCGCGCGGGCCGGTGAACAGGCAGAGCTCGATGTCGCGTTCGCCAGTGGCCTCCACCATCTCGGTGATCTCGGCGTCGGTCAGCATCCACACGCCGGAGCCCTGGCTGATCCGGTGGATCGGCACATCGAGCCGCGAGGACTCCTTGAGGACCACGGCCAGCGCCTCGGGCCCCTCGCACGAGGGGATCTCGGTGCGCCAGCGACCGCCTCCGGGGAAGGTGTGCGGCGAGGCGTCGGCGGGGGACAGGTCGGGCGCGCCCAGGCCGAGCGCGGCGAGCGCCTGCTCACCGGGTCGACGGGGCGCCGTGGCGGAAGCGTCGGTCACTGGGTGTCCTTTGTCGGGTTCGGTATGTCGGACGTCATTCGTCTCAGTGGATGTACGCCGGCACGGAGCGTCAGGGTCTCCGTACCGGCGTACGTCTCGGGGGCGGTGCGGGCGCCCGGTGGGCTCAAGGCCGGATGAGGACCTTGCCCACCTTCGGGTCGCCCGAGCCGACCAGCTCGATGGCGTGCGCGAACTCCTCCAGCCGCAGCTCGTGCGTGACCAGGGGCAGCGGGTTCAGCAGACCCGCGCCGAACACGCGCACCGTGTGCGCCCAGGCCTCCGGCGGCGCCCCGAACACGGTGTGCACCTCCAGCTGCCGCACGACGAGATCGGTCGGGTCGAGTCCGTCGGCGCCCGCGGCCGGGATACCCGTGAGGACGAGACGCCCGCCGCGTCTGAGCAGGGAGGCCGCGGTGTTCGCGGCGGACGCCGATCCGGCGGTCTCGATGACGACGTCGAAGTCGTCCGGCAAGTCCTGGTCCCGGGTGCGGAAGTCGGTGGCCCCGAAGGTCTTCGAGAGCTCCTCGCGGTCCGGACGCGTGCCCACCACCAGCAGCTCCGAGGGCGAACCCGCCTTCAGGAACTGGACGGCGAACATGCCGAGCGTCCCCGTGCCCACGACGGCGACCCGCTCGCCGGGCCGCGCGTTCGCCTTGAGGGCGGCGGCCGCGATGCAGGCGGCCGGCTCCAGGAGCGCCGCCGCCGTCAGGTCGGCGTCGTCCGGCAGGACGTGGAGCAGCCGGGCCGGCAGGGTGAGCGTGGTGGCCATCGCGCCGGGCTGGGTGAAGCCCGTCTCCTCGTAGCCGGCCGAGCACAGCGTGGTCTCACCCGCGTGGCAGCGGTCACAGACCTGGCAGTTCCGGAATCCCTCGCCCACCACCTTGCGGCCGACGAGGGAGACCGGTACCCCGGAGCCCACGGCCTCGACCGTTCCCGACCACTCGTGGCCGGGCGTGAGCGGGTAACGGACGTACCCCTCCGGCCGGTTGCCCTGGTAGACCTCGCGGTCGCTGCCGCAGATGCCGCTCGCGTGCACCCGTACGAGGGCCTCCCCCGCGGCCGGCGCGGCCGGCTCGTGCGGGACGATCCGGTGCTCGCCCGGCGCCTCGATGACGACAGCGGCGCTCACTTCGTGGCCTTCGGCTTGCGCTGCTCCCAGCCGTCCGCCCACAGGTCGAAGCGGGCCTGCTGCTGCGGGAACTCCGCCGCCGCGTCGGTGTCCAGCTCCACACCGAGACCGGGAGCGTCGGAGAGGTGGAAGTACCCGTCGACGACCTGGGGCGCGCCCTTGACCACCTTCTTGATCTCCGCGTCGGCGAAGTCGTTGAAGTGCTCAAGGATCTTGAAGTTCGGGGAGCTGAAGCCGACCTGGAGGGAGGCGGCGGTGAGGACGGGGCCGCCCACGTTGTGGGGCGCCACGAGCATGTAGTGGGTCTCGGCGGTCGCGGCCAGCTTCCTGGTCTCCCAGATGCCGCCGATGTGGCCGACGTCGGGCTGGATGATGTCCACGGCCTGGCTCTCGAAGAGCTCGCGGAACTCGATGCGGTCGTGAATCCGCTCACCGGTCGCGACCGGCATGTCGACCTTCGCGGCCACCTTCTCCAGGGCCTTGAGGTTCTCCGGCGGAACGGGCTCCTCCAGCCACGCGGGCTTGAACGGGGCGAGCTCGTGCGCGAGACGGACGGCGGTGGAGGGCGAGAACCGGCCGTGCATCTCCAGCATCAGCTCGGCGTCGGGCCCGATGGCGTCCCGCACGGCCTCGATGAGCGAGACGGAGTAGAGCGTGGCCTCGTGGTCGAGCTCGTAGTGGCCGGTACCGAAGGGGTCGATCTTGAGGGCCTTGTAACCGCGCGCCATGACCTCCTGCGCGGCCTTGTGGTACGCCTCGGGAGTGCGCTCCGTGGTGTACCAGCCGTTGGCGTACGCCTTCACCTTGTCCGTGACCTTGCCGCCGAGCAGCTGCCAGACGGGGACGCCGAGTGCCTTGCCCTTGATGTCCAGGCACGCCATCTCGATCACGGCGATGCCGGACATCACGATCTCACCGGCCCGCCCGTAGTCGCCGTACTTCATCCGGCGGACCAAATCCTCGACAGCGAACGGGTCCGACCCGAGAATGTGGTTGGTTTCTGCTTCGTGCAGGTAGCCGAGCAGCGCGTCGGTGTGTCCCAGCATGCGGGTCTCGCCAACGCCGGTGAGGCCCTCGTCGGTGTGTACCTGGACGTAGGTCAGGTTGCGCCATGGCGTTCCCACTACGTGCGTGCTGATTCCCGTGATGCGCACGGCGATCGCTCCCTGCTGCTCTGCGGCCCTGTTCGAAATTTCGGCACTCGTTCGAAATGCTGGTCGGACAGTAAGGATGTCTCGGTCCGAGTGTCAATGGGGCGAGCCCACAACAACGGTTTCGACTGGATGGCGGGGAATGGCCCGGGCTGTCCTCGCCCTCCGCGAGCCGGACGGCGAGGTTCCTACACAACTTTCACGACCACGCCTAGGAACGTCACCAGGGTGGAACTTAATCTTCCCACGTCATGGACTACTGCCACCCGTGCCAACGGCACCTCAACGGCGCCCTCGCCTGCCCGGGGTGCGGCACACCGGCCGAAGAGGACCGGGCGTTCGCCGACTCGCTGCCCGAGGGGGACGGCGAGGCCGCGGCCGGACACTCCGCAGCGCACGAGGGCGACGAGCCGGGGGCCGGCGGACGGCGTGCCCGGTCGCGGGAGCGTGGACGCGGAGTGCGGGCGAGCCGACGGGACCGGCGGGCGGCGCTGCACCGGCGCCGTCGCCGACGGGTCCTGATGGCCGGGACGGCGTTGCTGCTCGCGGCGGGCGGACTCAGTCTCGCGGAACTCGGCATGGAGATCCCGTCGGGGGAGCCGAACGGGGCCTCCGTGGAGGACGCCTCCGGCGGTTCACCGACACCGTCCGCGGAGGGTGCCCGGGAGTCCGGCGGTGGAACGGCGATGCCGGCCGACGCGGAGAGGGCTTCGCCGGGGAAGTCGGCGTCTCCCTCGGACTCGGAGTCGAAGAAGCCCGAGGGGAAGGACCGGGACAAGCCCAAGGAGCCCACGGACCCGGACACGACGGCGGACCCCACGTTCTCGGCTCCCGCCCCGGCCCGCCCCTCTCGCGACGAGGGCACCCCGACTCCCCGGCCGACCGCGCAGTCCCCGACCCCGGATCCGACCCCGTCGGAGACGTGCACGCGTTTCCTGTGGTGGTGCTCGTAGGGATTCCGGTCGGGGTGGAGAGCTCTTCGGCCGAGCCACGTGACCCTCCAGCACCTGTGCTGCCGCGTCACGGCTCGGGGAGTTCTTGTGCCCCCCAGTCGCGGGAACCTGGCGTCGTACCGGGCGGATCGGCCCTGCCTCCACCCCGGACAGGGCTACGAGAACCGCCTCAGCCCTGTGGGAGCCGGGGCCCGCGTCCCGGGCCGGACGCGCAGCCGCGGCCGGCCGCTTCCTCACCCCGCGCCGCTGGGCACGTTATTCAACCGTGACGCCTTCCCGTTGCAGCCCTCTTGACGACCATGAATTGTTAGCGCTCACAATGACGTCCGCATTCACCACTCGGCGTCCCACGCCATCCATGGAGGCATGAGCGTCGTGTCGGTAGTGCTCCAACCCACCGCCCCGCCGGGTGACCTGCTGCTTTCGGGAATCCCGGCGTGAAGCCGGCGGCGGGGACCGACCCGTCCACACCACGGGTCCTATCGGCAGACGACCGCCAAGGAGGTGCGGCTGTGACAGACGCTCAGCTCCGGCCGCCCACCATGGCCGACGTGGCACGCCTGGCCGGCGTGTCCCACCAGACCGTGTCCCGCGTGCTGGGGGACCACCCCAATGTGCGGGACGAGACGCGGGCCAGGGTGCTCGCGGCGATCGAGGAGATGGGCTACCGCCGCAACTTCTCCGCACGGGCCCTCGCGACCCGTCGCACCCGGACCCTGGGTGTGGTCGCCTCCGACACCACCCTCTACGGGCCGGCCAGCACGTTGTTCGCGCTGGAGGAGGCGGCGCGTGCCGAGGGGTACCTCGTCTCCACGGTGAGTCTGCGCAAACTGACGGTGGAGAAGCTGTCCGAGGCCCTGGACCACCTCAGCGAGGGCGGGGTGGAGGGAGTGGTCGCCATCGCCCCGCAGCGGTCGGCGGTCGAGGCCCTCACCGAACTCCGCCACCCGTTCCCGGTGGTGACCGTCGGCTGCGGGCCCGGAGCGGGGATCCCCAGCGTCAACGTGGACCAGCACCTGGGTGCGCGGCTGGCCACCGGTCATCTGCTGGCCGCCGGCCACCGCAAGGTCTGGCACCTCGCCGGACCCGAGGACTGGCTGGAGGCGGCCGACCGGGCCGCCGGCTGGCGGTCGACCCTCGAAGCGGCGGGCGTCGAGCCGCCGACGCTGCTGCGAGGGGACTGGAGTCCGCTGTCGGGTTACCGCGCCGGCCAGGAACTGGCCGGCTGGGTGGGCCGGGGGCTGACAGCCGTCTTCGTCGCCAACGACCAGATGGCACTGGGGGTGTTGCGGGCGCTGCGTGAGGCGGGCGTGCGAACCCCCCAGGACGTCGCGGTGGTCGGCTTCGACGACATCCCGGAGTCGGAGTTCTTCGCTCCGCCTCTCACCACCGTCCGCCAGGACTTCTCGACGGTGGGCAAGCAGAGCATCGCCCTGCTGCTGGATCTCATCGAGGGCCGAGCCCCGTCCGGGATGCCCCGGGTCGCCATCGAGCCCCAACTCGTCGTCCGCGCCAGTACCTTTCCGCACGCACCTCAACCGGAAGGCTCTTCAGGCTGACGCGGCACTGATCGGTCGCCATCCGCCCAACGGTGCGGCCGACATCTCGAACAATGATCGACAGGCTGGACGCAGTGCGGCCGGTCCCAACGAGTACCAGCGGGTCCATCCCCGGGCCGGCTCTTCAAAGGAGAAGAAACATGCTCAACAGACGGAACTTCCTCACTGCGGCGGTCGGCGTGGCGGCGGCGGGCGGCCTCGCGGCCTGCGCCAAGGAGGACAGCGGCTCCAGCGGTTCCTCGTCCGGGGGCGGCAGCAAGGCGATCACTCTCGGCTTCTCCCAGGTCGGCTCGGAGAGCGGCTGGCGCACCGCCAACACCGACTCGGTGAAGTCGGCGGCCAAGGAGGCGGGTTACACCCTCAAGTTCTCCGACGCCCAGCAGAAGCAGGAGAACCAGATCTCCGCGATCCGCAGCTTCATCGCCCAGAAGGTGGACGTCATAGCCTTCTCGCCGGTGGTCGTCACCGGCTGGGACGCGGTGCTCAAGGAGGCCAAGGCCAAGAAGATCCCGGTGGTCCTCACCGACCGCTCCGTGGAGACCTCGGACGACTCCCTGTTCGTGACCCTGGTCGGCTCCGACTTCACGGACGAGGGCAGGCGCGCGGCCAGGATCCTGGAGAAGGTCCTGGAGAAGGCCGGCCACAAGGGCAAGGTGAAGATCGCCCAGCTGGAGGGCACCACCGGGGCCGCCCCCGCCATCGAGCGCGCCAAGGGCTTCAAGGAGGTCATGGACGCCGAGCACAAGGACGACTGGAAGATCGTCGTCAGCCAGACCGGCGACTTCACCCGCGCCGGCGGCAAGCAGGTCATGGCGGCCTTCCTGCAGTCCAACCCGGACATCAACGTCCTCTTCGCGCACAACGACGACATGGCCATCGGCGCCATCCAGTCCATCGAGGCGGCCGGCAAGAAGCCCGGCAAGGACATCCTGATCGTCTCGATCGACGGTGTGAAGGACGGCTTCGTCGCCATGTCCGAGGGCAAGATCAACGCCATCGTCGAGTGCAACCCGCTGCTCGGCCCCCAGCTGATGGAGGTCGTGAAGAAGGTCCACGACGGCGAGACGGTCGAGCGCTGGATCAAGACCAAGGAGAGCGACTTCATGCAGGACCAGGCCAAGGACGCGCTCCCCACCCGCAAGTACTGACCGACCGCACCCACCGGCAGGGAGCCTCCGGCCGACCGAGCCCTCGGTCCCGGGGCTCCCTGCGGGCCTGAACCCATTTCACGAGGAGCGCTGCCATGGCAGAGCCGCAGCCCGTCCTGGAGATGACGGGCATAGTCAAGGAGTTTCCGGGGGTACGGGCTCTGTCGGGCGTCGACTTCCGGCTCTTCCCCGGCGAGATCCACGCCCTGATGGGCGAGAACGGCGCGGGGAAGTCCACCCTCATCAAGGTGCTGACGGGGGTCTACTCCCTCGACGGCGGCACCATCACCCTCGACGGGAAGTCCGTGGCGTTCGGCAGCCCGCTGCAGGCGCAGCACGCCGGCATCAGCACGGTCTACCAGGAGGTCAACCTCTGCCCCAACCTGTCGGTGGCGGAGAACATCTTCATCGGACGCGAACCGACCCGCATGGGCCGTATCCAGTGGAAGCAGCTGCGCCGTGAGGCGGCTCGGCTGGTGGACCGGCTCGGCCTCGACATCGACGTCACCGCGCCCCTGTCCTCGTACCCGCTGGCCGTGCAGCAACTGGTCGCGATCGTACGGTCGGTGGGGACCGGCGACAGCGACGGCGAGGGATCGGGCACCAAGGTGCTGGTCCTGGACGAGCCGACGTCCAGCCTCGACCGCGACGAGGTCCTGGAGCTGTTCCGCCTGATGCGGCGGCTGAGGGACGAAGGCGTCGCGATCCTGTTCGTCTCGCACTTCCTGGACCAGATCTACGAGGTCTGCGACCGGATGACCGTGCTGCGCAACGGCACGCTGGTCGGCGAGCACATGGTCAGCGACCTCGACCAGGTCGGACTGGTCCAGCTGATGATCGGCAAGGCGCTGGACCAACTGGAAGAGCTCCACGACCACCAGCTGCACGCCGATGTCGGCGAGACGCTGGTGCGCGCGGAAGGGCTCGGCAGGACCGGCGCCATCTCCCCCTTCGACCTGGAGATCAAGAAGGGCGAGGTCGTCGGACTGGCCGGTCTGCTCGGCTCCGGCCGCACCGAACTCGCCAGGCTGCTCTTCGGCGCCGACCAGCCGGACAGCGGCAAGGTGACCATCGGCGGCAAGCAGGTCTCGATGAGCGCCCCGAACGACGCGATCGGCGCCGGAGTCGCGTTCTGCTCGGAGAACCGCAAGACCGAGGGCCTCGTACCTGACCTGACGGTGCGGGAGAACATCATCCTCGCCCTGCAGGCCGCGCGGGGCTGGACCCGTCCCATCCCGGCGGCCCAGCGCGACGAGCTCGTCGCCAAGTACATCAAGGCGCTCGACATCCGCCCCGCCAACCCGGAGGCCCGTGTCGGGCAGCTCAGCGGCGGCAACCAGCAGAAGGTGCTGCTGGCCCGATGGCTCATCACCCAGCCGAAGCTGCTGATCCTGGACGAGCCGACGCGCGGCATCGACGTCGGCGCGAAGGCGGAGATCCAGAAGCTCGTCGTCTCGCTCTCCGAGGACGGCATGTCCGTGATGTACATCGCGGCCGAACTGGAGGAAGTGCTCCGGCTCAGCCACACCATCGGGGTGCTGCGCGACCGCCGGCTGGTGGCGCGGATCGCCAACGGGCCCGAGATCACCCCCAGCCGGATCCTGGAGACCATCGCGAGCGGAGAACACCAGTGACCACCACTTCCCGATGGCGAGCGCTGACGCACCACCACCTGTTCTGGCCGGTCGCGATCCTGGTCCTCCTGCTGCTCGTCAACGTCCCCTTCACCCCTGACTTCTTCTCGATCCGGATGTCGAACGGCCACCTCTACGGCAGCCTCGTCTCGATCGTGCTGTTCGGCTCGCCCCTGATCCTGGTGGCGGTCGGCATGACCCTCGTCATCGCCACCGGGGGCATCGACCTCTCCGTCGGCGCCGTCGTCGCCATCACCGGGGCACTGGCCTGTTCGTACATCAGCGACCAGGCCGATCAGAGCGCCCTGTCCGGGGTGCTGCTCGCCATGGCCCTGGGCCTGGTGGCCGCGGTCGTCTGCGGCCTGTGGAACGGCTTCCTGGTCGCCCGGATGGGCATCCAGCCGATCATCGCCACGCTGATCATCATGGTCGCCGGCCGCGGTGTCGCCCAGCTGATCACCGACGGGCAGATCATCACCGTCAACAGCGAGCCGTACAAGCTGATCGGCGGCGGCTACTGGCTCACGCTGCCGTTCTCCATCTTCGTGGTGGCCGCGGTGGTGGCTGTCACCGTGGCGCTGACCCGCCGCACGGCGCTCGGACTGCTCGTCGAGTCGGTCGGCGGCAACGCCGAGGCCAGCCGCCTGGTGGGCATCAGGTCCCGGCGCATCAAGATCATGGTGTACGTGTTCTGCGCGCTGTGCGCGGGCATCGCGGGCCTGATGATCAGCTCCAACACCTCGGCCGCGGACGGCAACAACGCGGGCCTGTGGATCGAACTCGACGCGATCCTCGCCGTGGTGATCGGCGGCACCTCGCTCCTGGGCGGCCGGTTCTCCATCGGCGGCACGGTGGTCGGCGCCCTCGTCATCCAGACCCTGACCACCACGATCTACACCATCGGCGTGCCCACCCAGACCAACCTGGTCTTCAAGGCCGCCGTCGTCATCGTCGTCTGCCTGCTGCAGTCCCCGAAGTTCCGCGCCAAGGTCTTCGGCAACAAGTTCGGTGCCAAGCCGGGCGCGACGGGAAGCGGCAACCCGGCCACGGCCCCGGCGGACACCGCCACGGTGACCGAGGCCGCTCCCAAGATGGAGGTGTCGTGATGAGCGCGACCACCCAGAGCCCCACGGCACCGGACAGCGGTACCACTTCCACCGCGTCCAAGGCCACGCGTCTGCTCGGTGACCGGCGGCTGCCCGTCCTGGTGACGGCCCTGCTTTTCCTCGTGATGTACGGAGCGGGCCTGAGCCGGTACCAGAACTACGGGTTCGCCGAACCGCAGGTCTTCCTGAACCTGTTCATCGACAACGGCTATCTGCTGGTCGCCGCCGTCGGTGTCACCTTCGTCATCCTGTCCGGCGGCATCGACCTGTCCGTGGGCTCCGTGATCGGCTTCACGACCATGTTCACGGCCTGGCTGGTGGAGCGTCAGGGGCTGCCGATCCTGGTCGTCATCCCCATGGCGCTGGCCGTGGGCGCCCTCGGCGGCTTCCTGATGGGCTACGTGATCCACAACTTCGAGATCCAGCCCTTCATCGTGACCCTCGCCGGCCTCTTCCTCTTCCGGGGCCTGTGCCTGGTCATCAGCAAGGAGTCGATCTCCATCGGCGACGCCTCGGTGAGCAGCATGGCCCAGACACAGGTCTCGCTGGGAGTGGGCTTCCTGTCCATCGGCGCGATCGTCGCACTGGTCGTCCTCGCCGCCGCCTTCTACGTCCTGCACTACACGCGCTTCGGACGCCGGGTGTACGCCATCGGCGGCAACGAGCAGTCGGCGATGCTCATGGGTCTTCCGCAGGGGGGCACGAAGATCGCCGTGTACACCGTGAGCGGCTTCTGCTCGGCGCTCGCCGGTCTCCTCTTCACCCTGTACATCCAGTCCGGTGACCCGCTGCACGCGACCGGCATGGAACTCGACGCCATCGCCGCGGTCGTCATCGGCGGCACGCTGCTCACCGGCGGCTCCGGCTACGTGATCGGCACCCTCTTCGGCGTGCTGGTGCTCGGCCTGATCAAGAGCATCATCCAGTTCGAGGGCACGCTCAGCTCCTGGTGGACGAAGATCGCCACCGGTGTGCTGCTGTGCGCTTTCATCCTGATCCAGCGGGCCATGACGACGCGTAAGAAAGCCTGAGCCTGAAGGGCGGCCAAGGGCCGCCAGGGGCCACCGGGGGACACTTTCGGCCGGAGCGGTCCGTCGCGCGTATGCCGTGCGACGGACCGCTCGGCGTTTCTCGCCCCCGCCGCCCCTACCCGTCCCATCCCCAGGGGCGCTGCCCCTTCGACCCCGCTCGGGGCTCCGCCCCGGACCCCGGTTTCGGGGGCTCCGCTCTCGGACCCCCGCTCCTCAAACGCCGGACGGGCTGGAAATCCAGCCCGGCCGGCGTTTGAGGACGAGGCCGAAGGCCGACAGCGGGGGTCTGGGGGCGCAGCCCCCAGGGACGGGACGGGTAGGGGCGGCGGGGGCGAGAAAACCTACGCGCCGACCATCCTCCGCAGCAGCCCCCGCAAAGCCAGCCGCTCCTCCCGCGACAACCCGGCCAACGGCTCGCGCGCGAAGTCCAGCGACTCCCGCAGTCCCCGCGCCAGCCGCCGCCCCTCCTGCGTCGCGGCGGCCAGCTTCACGCGCCGGTCCCTGGGGTCCGGCCGTCGTTCCACCAGCCCCCGCGCCTCCAGCCGGTCCACTATCCCGGTCACGTTCGACGGCTCGCACTTGAGCTTCTGGGCCAGCCGCCGCATGGGCAGCGGCTCCAGGGACAGCAGGCTCAGTAGCCGCGCCTGCGCTCCCGTCAGCGCGTGCTCCGCGGCGGCTTCCTCGTACTCCTCGTGGTAGCGCGCCACGACCGTGCCGATGAGGTCGACGACCTCAAGGGTCAGTGGGTCGGCGGGAGTTGTCGTCTTCTGCGTGGCCATGCGCTCCAGGCTACCCCGATACTTGACATCCTGAAATATTCAGGAGCATGGTTGTTTCAGGCACTGAATTAACCACCCGGTATGAAGCGTGAGCAGGCGACCGGGTGGCAACCCGAATCGCACGCAAGCACGCACGTACCTACGCACGTCCGCAGGAAGGTCCCTCATGTCCGACACGCCCGCCCTCCCCGCCACCAGCCGCGAATGGCACCTGCTCAACCGCCCCGTCGGCTGGCCGAAGCCCGAGGACTTCGCCCTCGTGGACGCGGAGATCCGCCGGCCCGGCCAGGACCAGGTCCTCGTACGGAACACCTACCTCTCCGTCGACCCGTACATGCGCGGCCGCATGAGCGCCGCCAAGTCGTACGTGGCCCCCTACGAGCTGGGCAAGGCCATGCAGGGCGGCGCCGTGGGCGAGGTCGTCGCCTCGAACGCCGACGGCATCGCGCCGGGTGACCACGTCCTCCACTTCGGCGGCTGGCGCGAGTACGCCACGATCGACGCCAAGCAGGCCGTCAAGGTCGACCCCGAGGCCGCGCCCCTGTCCACCTACCTCGGCGTCCTCGGCATGACCGGCCTCACCGCCTACGCCGGGCTCCTGCGCACCGCGGCCTTCAAGGAGGGCGACTCCGTCTTCGTCTCCGGCGCGGCCGGCGCCGTCGGCAGCCAGGTCGGCCAGATCGCGAAGCTCAAGGGCGCCTCCCGGGTCATCGGCTCCGCCGGGTCCGACGAGAAGGTGAAGCTCCTCGTCGAGGAGTACGGCTTCGACGCGGCCTTCAACTACAAGGACGCACCGGTCTCCCAGCAGCTGCGCGAGGCCGCCCCCGACGGTGTCGACGTGTACTTCGACAACGTCGGCGGCGACCACCTGGAGGCAGCCATCGGCTCGCTCAACCGCGGTGGCCGCATCGCCGTCTGCGGGATGATCTCCGTCTACAACAACACCGAGCCCGCCCCGGGCCCGAAGAACATCGCCCGGCTCATCCAGACCCGGGGCCGCATCGAGGGCTTCCTCGTCGGCGACCACTACGACCTGCAGCCGCAGTTCGTCCAGGAGGTCGGCCCCTGGGTCGCCTCGGGCGCGCTGAAGTACCGCGAGACGGTCGTCGAGGGCATCGAGAACAACCTGGAGGCGTTCTTCGGGGTCCTGCGCGGCGACAACATCGGCAAGATGATCGTCAGGCTCTGAAGGACGAGGTGCGGCGGGCGCCCGTGACGCCCGCCCGCCCCGTTCGTTGCACAGGCGGAGTCCGCACCCTTGGACGTGGGGTGCGGACTCCGCCATCTCGCCCGGAGCGCCGGGGCCCGGAGTCAGGACACCGTCAGCAGCGCCCGCCCCACCTGCGGGAACTGCCCCTTCGGATGGTCACGGAACAGCGGCTCCGTGCCGAAGAGGACCGCGCCCGGCCCGCTGACGACACAGGCCCGGCCCGCCGCCGCGGCCGGCCCGCCCGAACCGTCCTCCGCGGGCCGCCAGTGCCCGGCGACGAGCGGATTCCCGGTCGCGTACGACTGCTCGACGGTGACCCCACGGCCCAGGCCGGTGAACCAGACGGGCGCGTAGACGAAGCCGTGGTCGGGCGCCCCGGCCGTGACCCGGCCCGAGTTGACCACCCGCACCACACCGTTGGCGTCGCCGCTGCCCTCCACGGCCGTCACCTTCAGCAGCCCGGCGGCGGAGTTGAACGCGGCTCCGGCGGCCCCCCTGCCCACGAGGCCGTGGCTGTCGAGGAAGCCGTCGAGGGCCGCCCGCGCGGCTGGGTTCAGACGGTCGTACGACAGCCCCGTGGACACCAGCAGCACGTCCGCCGCCGCCCAGTCGAAGCCCTGGTTGAGGACGGCCGTCGACACCGGGACGACGTCGAAGTTCATCTCGCGCAGCGCGAACAGCTCACCCGGCGTGACGGCCGCGGCGACCCGCACGTGCCGCAACGGGATGCCGCGGGACGTCCTCGCCGCCTCGAAGGCCACGTCGTACGTACGCGCCAGCACCTCCGCGCTCCCGCGCGCCGAGGAGGGCACGAGCGCGCTGCCGTCGGCGGCCTGCCGCACCGGGACGCCCTGCCGGAGCAGGGAGTTGAGCGCGGCGATCTCCTGCGGGCTGTCGAGCCGCAGCCGCAGACCGCCGTGCGGCGCGACGTGACCGACGCGCGCGGCGGCCCGGACGGGCCGCGCGGGGACCGCTTCCGGCCGGCCGCTGCCCACCTCGTCCACGGTCGCGCCCCACAGCCGCCCCAGGCTCCATCCCGAGATGTCGTACATCGCCGACACCCTGTCGCTGATGTCCCGGCCGTCGGCCAGCAGCACATTGGCGAGTCCGCGCTTGGGCTGGCGCATGTCGACGACGTACGAGCCTGCCGGGTACGACCGGCCGCCGAGCCGGAAGGCGCGGATGGAGCGCCGCACTTGGACGTCGTTGTCGAGCAGATGGTCGATGAGACGTGCGGCGGCGGTGGCCGAACGCTGTCCTC
This sequence comes from Streptomyces sp. NPDC030840, assembly GCF_055572015.1. Taxonomy (NCBI): domain Bacteria; kingdom Bacillati; phylum Actinomycetota; class Actinomycetes; order Kitasatosporales; family Streptomycetaceae; genus Streptomyces; species Streptomyces sp. NPDC030840. The sequence goes on from NZ_JBVIEE010000001.1 coordinate 795,200, forward strand.
CACCGGCCGGCACGACGTACGCCCGCGGGAACTCGGTCGTGTAGACGTCCTCGGGGCCGATGCCCGGCACTCCCGGAACGGTCTCCCCGGAGACCGGGACCTGGGCGGCCCCGGCGGCACCCCGCCGGAAGACCTCGATCTGGTCCGCGAGAAGGGAAGCCCGGTGCTTCTGCACATACGCGAGCGTCGCGCGCATCGCCGCTCCCGCGACGGCCACGTTCACGGCGGACCGGCGGCGGAGCTCGGCCACCGGCAGCGAGTCGTACGCCGCGTTGTTGACCTGCAGCGGGATCTCGACGGTGTGCGCGGCGACCGTGCCGTGGAACGCCGCGTACTGCGGGGTGAAGACCGGCGGCCAGTCGTCCCAGCCCTCCTCCTGGTCGCGGAAGGGGATCTGGGCGGGCTCGACACCGTCCCTGCCGGGCGTGTAGCCGAGGCCGTTGACGGCGGCCTCCATGCCGAGGGCGTTGGCGTAGGTGTGCTTCAGGAAGAGGTCGTACTCGTAGTTCTCGCCGTGCGGCGGGGTGGTCGGCTCGATCAGCGTGCCGTTGACGTACCCGTGCAGGTCCAGCATCACGGCCGGCTGCTTGTCGATCTCGATCTGCCGGATCGCGCGCGCCTCGGGCTGCGAGGCGGTGACGAGGTCCCGGTTGAGGTCGAAGCCGCTCGCGTTCGCGCGGGTGCCGGCGATACGGCCGTCGGGGTTGGCGGTGATGTTGAAGTAGAGCCGGTTGCGGGCGAGGAGCGCGGTGGTGTCCTTGTCCTTGGCCGTGGCGAGCCGCTCGATCAGTTCGAGGGCGGCGTCCGTGCCCTCCCACTCGTTGCCGTGGATGTTGCTGTTGAAGAAGACGGGAGTCTTGTAGGCCTTCTTCACAGCCGGGTCCTTGGCCGCCGCCCGCGGTGCGTTCTCGATGAGTTCGCGCATACGGTCCTGGGCGCGGGCCTGGCGCGCGGTCTCCGGCGCGGTGACGGTGACCAGGTAGAGCCGGTGCCCGCCGGCCGACCGTCCGGCGATCTCGACGCTCACCCGGTCGCCGAGCCGCTGTAAGGCGTTCAGCCTGGGGGCGATGCCGTGGTACGGGACGAGGCCCAGCCTGAGGGACTTGTCGGCGGGGTTCTCCGGGTCCGGGGCGAGGACCTGTTCGCGGGGGTAGCCGCGGACGGTGCCCTTGCCGGCCAGATCGGTGACGGGCGCGGTGAGGGCCCGCTCCGTGATGTTCTCGGGGGCGCGGGCGGCGTCCCGGGGGAGTGCGGAGCCCTCACGGACGGGTGGCGCGTCGGGGTCGTCCGCGCCGGCGGGGAGCGGGGCGAGCAGGAGGGAGCCGGCCGTGGTGGCGGCGACGGTCACGGTCGTGATCAGGGCGGTTCTCGGGGCGGGGCGCGAGGTGGGGCGCGAGGTGGAGCGCGTGGTGCTTGCGCTGCGTCTCGGCAGGAGCACGCGGTACCTCCAGGGGCGAGGGTGCCTGATGTGATCGGTACAGCTCGGTACGGCGAGATGTACCTGTTCGAATCTCGCGCAACAAGAGGGCGTCCGCGGCCACGACTGCCCCGAACGGCCCGTTGTTTCGCCCCCGCCGCCCCTACCCGTCCCCTCCCTGGGGGCTGCGCCCCCAGACCCCCGCAATCGGCCTTCGGCCTCGTCCTCACACGCCGGACGGGCTGAAAATCCAAGCCCCGGCCGCAGAAATCCAGCCCCTTGGGGGCACCTCCCAGCGGTAGCTGGGGGAGTTTGAGGAGCGGGGGCCCGGGGGCCGGCCCCCGAACGGGGTCCGGGGCGGAGCCCCGGGGATGGGACGGGTAGGGGCGGCGGGGGCGAAAACCCCCGAACAGACGCCCCGATAGAGTTCCCCCATGCGCGATCTCGGGGTTGGATTCACGTACTTGCTGCAGGGACAGCGATGGATGGCCCGCCACGGCAGACAGTACGGGCTCGGGCTCCTGCCCGGACTGATCACGCTCGTGCTGTACGCGGCGGCGGTCACCGCCCTGGCCCTGTGGGGCTCGGACCTCGTCGCCTGGGCGACCCCCTTCGCCGACGACTGGTCCAGCCCCTGGCTGGGCCTCTTCCGCGGCTTCCTGACCGCCGTCCTCTTCGGCCTCGGCCTCCTCCTCGCGGTCGTCACCTTCACCGCCGCGACCCTGCTCATAGGCCAGCCGTTCTACGAGAACCTCTCGGAGAAGGTCGACCGCGACGTCTCCCCGGACGGCACGGCACCCGAGTCCGGCCTCTCCCTCGCCCGCGAGCTGTGGATCTCGGCCCGGGACAGCCTCCGTATCGTCGTCCGGGCGGCGCTGTGGGGCATCCTCCTCTTCGCGCTCGGGTTCCTCCCCTTCGTCGGACAGACCGTCATCCCGGTGATCGGTTTCTTCGTCACCGGCTTCTTCCTCACCGAGGAACTCACCTCCGTCGCCCTCCAGCGCCGCCGCGTCGAACTCCGCGACCGCCTCGCCCTGCTCCGCGCCCGCAAGACGCTCGTCTGGGGCTTCGGCACCCCCCTGGCCGTCGCCTTCCTCATCCCGGTCGTCGCCGTCTTCCTGATGCCCGGCGCGGTCGCGGGCGCCACCCTCATGGCCCGCGACCTGATGGGTGAGCAGACCAAGGACGGCGACCGCGACCGCGACGACGATCAGGAAGAGGCCCCGGCGCCCTGACCGGCTCCCGGCCCCGAGGCGGACCCCAGCACCGCCACCCCCACGATCGCCCGCACCTGCGCGATGATGTCCAGCCGGTTCCGCACGAACTCGGGATCGGTCACCGCCCCCGTCGCCGGGTTGGTGTTGCCCGCCCCGAACTGCAGCACCGGCGTGTGGACGTGCCCGGCGGGCAGCCGGTCGTGCAGCCCCAGCCGGTCGCGCAGCAGCGTCGCGCGGTACGCGATCTCGTTGGAGAGGTAGTCACCGCCGCCTCCGGCGCGGGCCGTCGAGCCGGGCGTCGGTCCCTCCGGCCGGACGACGGGGTCCGTCCCGCCCGCCGGGATCTCGGTCACGCTCGTGTTGTCGTACACGGGGAAACGCCCCGTGCCCGCGGCCACGATCCGCGCGTACGGCAGGGTCGTCGACGTCCACTGCGGCTGGGAGGCCGGATCGGTGACCGGGACGGTCTCCGTCCGTGAGACGTTCTCGTTGTCCGGGAAGCCGCCGCGCCAGGCCCCGTTGGTCCGCTCGATGTCGATGCGGCCGACCCGGCCCTGGCTCACCGTCGTGACGAGGTCCACGTGCGGCAGGTGCGGTCGCAGCGTCCGTTCCACCGTGCCCTCGGCGAAGTCCTGCCAGCGGACCGGGAAGACGGCGGTCTCGACGCGCGCCGGGCCGTCCCGCGTCTCGATCACCGTGCCGTCCAGGGCGAGCGCGGTGGCGCCGGACGGGTTGGAGATACGGACGTCCCGGTCCAGCGTGAACGGGTCGAAGCCGGTGAGCAGCACCCGCTTCACCCCCTTGCCGTCCCCACCGCCCCTGGCGTGCGGGTAACGGATGGAGTTCTGGCCGCGCGAGGTCTGCTCCAGCTTGTCCAGCAGCCGGGCCCGTTGCGCCGCCGTCAGCCCGAACTCCGGCTCCCAGCCCCGCACTTCCCGCGTCATCCCCAGCCGTGCCCAGTACAGCGGCCGGTCGTCGTCCCGGCTGATGTCACCACCCGCCGGCCCCCGCCCCTGCGCCCGCTCCACGGCACGCCGCCACAACCGTGACCCCTCCTGTACGACGACCCGCTCGGCCTGCGCGTACGACCGCGCCTCCCCGAGGGCGCGGGTGAACTCCGGTGCCACCGTGTCGAAGCCGGAGCGCCGCAGGATCTCCTGGGGAGCGGCTCTGTCGAGGCGCTGCTCCTCGACGGTCGGGGGTGCCGCGGAGGTTCCGGAGGCCGAGGCGGTGGCCGGTGCGGCCATGCCCGCCAGAAGGGCCAGACCGAGTATGCCGATCCGAACACGTATGGAGGTCAAGGGAGTTGGATCCTTCCGTTGGCACGGGTGACGCCGGACGGCGGCAGTATGCCCGTGACGGAAGGGGCGCACGCCCACTCCTGCGACTCAGGTGCCGGGCCCCGTCGAGCAGCTCTCACCCACCCCCGGAGGGATCCTCACGGGCCGTCACGTTGCGGTACGCCATCTCCGCGAGCCGCGCCTGCCCGTTCCTGCTCGGGTGGAACCAGTCCCACTTGCTCAACTGCGCGATCCCGAACCGGTACTCGAAGACGGAACCCCCGTCGAAGCGGCAGTACCGGTCCTTCGCGCACACGTCCTTCAACACCTCGTTGTACGCCTCCACCCGGTCCTGCACCGTGTCCCGCCGCCGGGTCGCCGCCGCGTCCAGGGCGTCCGGGTCGCCCAGCATGGACGGGCAGATGCCCAGCTTCCACACCTGCTTGCCGAGCGGGCTGGTACGGCCCTGGGACCACAGCCGCTTCAGGTCGGGCACGCTCGTCACGTACACCTGGGTCCTGGCCGAGGACCTGCGGAGCGTCTTCATGGCGTCCTCGAAGGAGGCGCGGAAGTCGTCGGCGGACGTCATGGCGGCGGTGGTCGCACGGCAGGCGTCGTTCGCCCCGACCATCACCGTCACCAGGTCCGGCCGCCTGGCCCCAGCCTCCGCCATCTGGCCGGGCAGATCGGACATCCGGGCCCCGGACACCGCGTAGTTCCAACTGCGCTCGGCGGCCCCGGCGGCGCCCAGGAGCCGTACGGCGAGGCTCTTGACCGTACGGTCCGTGCCGGTCGCCCACGAGACCTCCGGGCAGTCGGACAGCACCGAGCACGCGTCGAACCCGCGGGTGATGGAGTCCCCGACGGCCGCGATCGAACGAGGCGTGCGGTCCCAGGTGGGCGTGGGGGAGGGCCGTGCCGTCCTCTCGGTGCCGGACGGGCCGGGAGAGGCGCCACCGACGGCGTCACACGCGGTCACTCCCAGCAGGGTCGCTGCCACGACGGAGAGAACCGCCCGTGATCGGTGGCTTCGGTGCCGCATGCGTCGGTCCCCTCGTCGGTCGTGCGATGGCTCCCCTCCCATAACAACGCGCGTAGGTTCCCTTGTGCGGCAGCTGCAACTGTGGGCCCCGTTACATGCGTCCTCTTGAGTGGCTGGGCTTTCGAGAGGGACACGGGCGTCCCCCGGACGGGCGCGTGACCGGTGATCGAATGCGCGTCTCCACGGGTGAAACATCGCTTTTTCCCGGTGTCGGCTCCGACGGTACGTCACACTCCTTGCCCCGCCGCACGGTAGCCTCGCCCCGTGGCTGCCTGGCCGCTCAGGTTCCGCTAAGTTACGAGATGTCCTGCTCTGTGGAGGCCCCGGTGACGACACGTGGAGTTCTGTACGTGCACTCCGCGCCGCGCGCGCTGTGCCCGCACGTCGAGTGGGCCGTCGCGGGCGTCCTCGGTACGCGCGTCAACCTCGACTGGATCAGGCAGCCGGCGGCACCGGGCACCTGGAGGTCCGAGTTCTCCTGGCAGGGCCAGATCGGCACCGCCTCCAAGCTCGCGTCCGCGCTGCGCGGCTGGCACCTGCTCCGCTTCGAGGTCACCGCCGAGCCGTGCCCGACCGCCGAGGGCGAGCGCTACAGCTGCACCCCCGACCTGGGCATCTTCCACGCCGTCACCGGCATCCACGGCGACATCCTCATCCCGGAGGACCGCCTGCGCGCCGCCCTGACCCGCTCCCAGCACGGCGAAACCGACCTGGAGGCCGAACTCGCCAAGCTCCTGGGCAAGCCCTGGGACGACGAACTGGAGCCGTTCAGATACGCGGGCGAGGGCGCCCCGGTGCGCTGGCTGCACCAGGTGGTCTGACAGCGCCCACATACGAAGAAGGCCCACCCGAGGATCTCGGGTGGGCCTTCTTCGGAGGACTCACACCGTCCGGAACGCCAGCACCACGTTGTGCCCGCCAAACCCGAACGAGTCGTTCAGCGCCGCGATCCGCCCCTCGACAGGCAGCTTCCGGGCCTCCCCGCGCACGACATCCGCGTTGGCCTCGGCCTCGGGGTCGAGGTTCTTCACATTGATCGTCGGCGGAGCCACCCGATGGTGCAGCGCGAGCACCGTGGCGACGGACTCGACACCACCCGCGCCACCCAGCAGGTGACCGGTCATGGACTTGGTGGCGGAGACCGCGAAGTGGTCCGTGTCGTCACCGAAGACCTTGCGCAGGGCCTTCAGTTCGGCGACGTCACCGGCCGGCGTCGAGGTCGCGTGCGCGTTGACGTGGACGATCTGGGACGGTTCCAGGTCGTTCCTGTCCAGCAGGTTCTGCAGGGCGTGGGCGACGCCCCGCCCCTCCGGCTCCGGCTGCACGATGTCGTGGCCGTCGGCGGAGATGCCCTGGCCGACCGCCTCGGCGTACACCCGCGCACCGCGCCTGGCGGCGTGCTCGGCGGACTCCAGGACGATCACGCCGGCGCCCTCACCGAGGACGAAGCCGTCGCGGTCGACGTCGTAGGGACGCGAGGCGCCCTGCGGGTCGTCGTTGTTCTTGGACATCGCCATCATGTTGCCGAACGCGGCGATCGGCAGCGGGTGGATGGCCGCCTCGGTACCGCCGGCGACGACGACGTCGGCGCGGCCGGAGCGGATCATCTCGATGGCGTAGCCGATGGCCTCGGCGCCCGACGCGCAGGCGGAGACCGGGGTGTGCACACCGGCGCGGGCGCCGACGAGCAGACCCACGTTGGCGGACGGACTGTTCGGCATCAGCATTGGCACGGTGTGCGGGGAGACACGGCGGACGCCCTTCTCCTTCAGCACGTCGTACTGGTCGAGCAGGGTCGTGACGCCGCCGATGCCGGAGGCGATGACCGCGCCCAGCCGGTCGGGGTCGACGCCCGAGCCCTCGGCGCCGGCCTTGTCGGTGAAACCGGCGTCCGCCCAGGCCTCCTTGGCCGCGATCAGCGCGAACTGCGCCGAACGGTCCAGACGGCGTGCCTGCGGCCGGGGAATGACCTCGGAGGGCTCCACGGCGATCTGCGCGGCGATGCGGACCGCCTGCTCGGCGGCCCAGTCCTGCTTCAGCGGGCCGACGCCGGAACGTCCGGCGACCAGGCCCTCCCAGGTAGAGGCCGCGTCGCCACCCAGCGGTGTGGTTGCGCCGATACCGGTGACGACCACGGTGCGATTGGTCGAGCTCACGGGAATTCTTTCTCCAACGGATACGAGGATTCAGCGGCGCCACCGCCGGGTGGCGGGGGCAGTCGGCCCAGGGCCCTGTCGATCAGGCCAGGGCACTCAGCCCGAGCGACCGGGCGCTCAGCCCTGGTGCTTGAGGATGTAGTCGGTCGCGTCGCCGACGGTCTTGAGGTTCTTGACGTCGTCGTCGGGGATCTTGACGTCGAAGCGCTCCTCGGCGGCGACGACGACCTCGACCATGGACAGCGAGTCGACGTCCAGGTCGTCGGTGAAGGACTTGTCCAGCTGGACGTCCTCAACCGGGATGCCGGCGATCTCGTTCACGATGTCGGCGAGACCGGCGACGATCTCTTCCTGAGTGGCGGCCATGTCAGGCGCTCCTTCGTTGGTATCCAGAGGGTGTGGCGCCCGCCGCGTTGGCGGCAGGTGGTGCATTCCCGCACCGGAAGCATGATCCGGCACGGAGTGCCTAGGGGAGGGTAACGACCGTAGCCGCGTACACGAGACCCGCCCCGAAGCCGATGACGAGCGCGGTGTCGCCGCTCTTCGCCTCGCCGGTCGCCAGGAGCCGCTCCATCGCGAGCGGGATCGAGGCGGCCGAGGTGTTGCCGGTGGTACGGATGTCACGGGCGACCGTGACGTGCTCCGGCAGTTTCAGGGTCTTCACCATCGAGTCGATGATCCGCACGTTGGCCTGGTGCGGGATGAAGACGTCCAGGTCGTCCGGGGTGATCCCGGCCGCGTCCAGCGCCTGCTGGGCGACCTTCGCCATCTCGAACACGGCCCAGCGGAACACCGCCTGGCCCTCCTGCGTGATCGCGGGGAACTTGACGTTGCCCGCGCTGTCCAGCGGGAGTTCGGAGAGATCGCCGTTCCGGAACCTGTCCCACGGCACCGTCTGCTTGATGGTCTCGGACTTGTCGCCCTCCGAGCCCCAGACGGTCGGGCCGATGTGCGGCTCGTCGGAGGGGCCGACCACGACGGCTCCGGCGCCGTCGCCGAACAGGAAGGCCGTGGCCCGGTCCTCCAGGTCGGTCAGGTCGCTCAGCCGCTCCACGCCGATGACGAGTACGTACTCCGCGGAGCCCTCGACGACCATGCCCTTGGCCAGCGTCAGCCCGTAGCCGAAGCCCGCGCAGCCCGCCGAGATGTCGAACGCGGCGGCCTTGTCGGTGCCCAGCTTGTCGGCGATCTCGGTGGCGACGGCCGGGGTCTGGCTGAAGTGCGAGACGGTCGAGACGACCACGGCGCCGATCTGCTCCGCCGTGATCCCGGCGTCGGCGATGGCCTTGCCGGACGCCTCGATCGACATGGCGGCGACGGTCTCCTCGTCGTTCGCCCAGTGCCGGGTCTCGATGCCGGAGCGCGAGCGGATCCACTCGTCGGACGAGTCGATCGTCTCCAGGATCACCTCGTTGGGCACCACACGGGTCGGGCGGTAACCGCCGACACCGAGGATGCGCGCGTAGGGTGCGCCCTTGCGTGCCTTGATCTTCGACATTGCTCTGCGGGCTCCTCGGTCAGGCGCCCGCCGCGTCAGCGGCAGGCGTTGACGCCTCTGCGATGAGCTCGCGAGCAGCGTCGAGGTCGTCGGGGGTCTTGAGCGCCAGCGTCTTCACGCCGGGCAGCGCGCGCTTGGCGAGACCCGTGAGCGTGCCGCCGGGGCACACCTCGACGAGCGCGGTCACGCCCAGCTCCTTGAAGGTCTCCATGCACAGGTCCCAGCGCACCGGGTTGGCGACCTGCCCGACCAGGCGGGAGAGCACCTCGGCGCCGGTGGCGACGACCTGACCGTCCTTGTTGGACACATAGGTGACCTTGGGCTCGGCCGGCGTCAGCGCCTCGGCGGCGGCCGCGAGGGCGCTCACCGCCGGGGCCATGTGGTGCGTGTGGAAGGCACCGGCGACCTTGAGAGCGATGACCTTGCGCACGCCCTCCGGCTTGTCCTCGTTCAGCGCGGCGAGCTGCTCCAGGGTGCCGGCGGCCACGATCTGGCCCGCGCCGTTGACGTTCGCCGGGGTCAGGCCCAGCCTCTCCAGGTGCGGGACCGTCGTCTCGGGGTCGCCGCCGAGCAGCGCGGCCATGCCGGTCTCGGTGATCGCGGCGGCCTCGGCCATGGCCAGACCCCGCTTGCGTACGAGGCTCAGGGCGGCGGTGTCGTCGAGGACGCCCGCGAACGCGGCGGCGGTGATCTCACCGACGCTGTGGCCGGCGACCGCACCGGGAGCCACGTCCGCGCCCGCCGCGTCAGCGGCTGATGTCCGGATACCCAGTGCCGCGGCGGACAGGAGACCGGCGGCGACCAGCAGCGGCTGGGCCACGGCGGTGTCGCGGATCGCGTCCGCGTCGGCCTTCGTGCCGTAGTGGGCGAGGTCCAGTCCGATGGCGTCCGACCACGCGCCGAGACGGTCGGCGGCGCCGGGCAGTTCGAGCCAGGGGGTCAGGAAGCCGGGCGTCTGAGCGCCCTGGCCGGGAGCGACGAGTACGAGCACTCTCACACTCTCTCTTGGGGACGGCCGGAGCCGCCCGTGGGGACAGGGACGAAGAACACGGGGGCGTTTTGTGGACCCCCGACAAAAAGCTAGGCCGGGAGATCCCCGTCGACCAGACGCCCGAGGATCAACGCGATACGCAGTGTGAACGCGGAGCGTACATCAGAGGGTGACCAGCCGGTGACATCAGTCACACGTCGAAGCCGGTAGCGCACGGTGTTGGGATGGACGAAAAGCATCCGTGCGGCGCCTTCGAGACTTGACGCCTGTTCAAGATAGACGCTGAGGGTCTCCAGGAGCGCCGAGCCGGCCTCCTCCAGTGGTCTGTAGATCTCCTCCACCAATTGCTCGCGAGCGCTCGGATCCCCGGCGATCGCGCGCTCCGGAAGCAGATCGTCGGCCAGAACCGGCCGGGGCGCGTCCTGCCAGGCGGAACACGCCTTGAGCCCGGCCGCGGCCGCCTGCGCGGATCGCGTGGCGGCCAGCAGATCGGGCACGATCGGGCCCGCGACCACCGGACCCGCGGCATAGGGCCCGATCAGCGACTTCGCCACCTGCAGCGGATCGTTGCTGCCGCCCGCGATGACGACGAGCCGGTCGCCCAGCACCCCCGTGAGCACCTGCAGCTTGGCGTGCCGGGCCGCGCGCCGGATCGCCTCGACGGTCAGCTCGCTGTCACCGTCGGGGGCGGTCCCCAGGACCACGCACACGTGCTCGGGAGCGTTCCAGCCGAGCGCGGCCGCACGGGAGACGGCTCCCTCGTCGGCCTCGCCCGACAGCACGGCGTTCACCACGAGCGACTCCAGCCGGGCGTCCCACGCGCCGCGTGCCTCGGCGGCCTGGGCGTACACCTGGGCGGTGGCGAAGGCGATCTCACGCGCGTACACGAGCAGCGCCTCGCGCAGGACGGACTCGTCCCCGGGAGCAGCCACTTCGTCAATGGCGCTCTCCATCACCTCGATGGTCGTCCGCACCATCTCCACGGTCTGCCGCAGGGTGATGGCCCGGGTCAGCTCACGCGGAGCGGTCCCGAAGACATCGGTGGAGATGGCCTGCGGGGCGTCCGGGTGCCGGAACCATTCTGTGAAGGCCGCGATACCGGCCTGCGCGACCAGCCCGATCCACGAACGGTTCTCCGGCGGCATCGCCCGGTACCACGGCAGCGTCTCGTCCATGCGCGCGATGGCCTGGGCGGCGAGGCTTCCGGACGACTTCTCCAGGCGCTTCAGCGTGCCGGAGTGCGGGTGGACGTCGTGGGGTGAGGACTTGCTGGCTGCTTCGGACACGGGACAAGACTGCCTTATCGGAACGCCGGGGTGAGGCGGTGGGTCGCTACCGTGTAGTACGTGATGGACGTACGGCGCTCCGGTGAGCGCTACAGCGGCGGTGACGCCTCGGCCGGGATCTCCTCTCTGCACGCCTTCTCCTTCGGCCCGCACTACGACCCGGACAACCTCCGCTTCGGGCCGTTGCTCGCCTGCAACGAGGAGCGGCTGGCTCCTGGCGCGGGCTTCGACGAGCACCCGCACAGCCACACCGAGATCGTGACGTGGGTGGTGGAGGGGGAGCTGACGCACCGCGACTCCACCGGGCACGAGACGGTGGTCCGGCCCGGGGACGTCCAGCGGCTCAGCTCCGCGGGCGGTGTCCGTCACGTCGAACGCAACGACGGCTCCGTCCCCCTGACCTTCGTCCAGATGTGGCTGGCGCCCCTGGAGCCCGGCGGCGACCCCGCGTACGAGATCGTCCACGGCATCGCCGACTCCACGCCGTACGCGGTGCCGGAGGCGGGTGCCATGCTGCACGTGCGGCGGCTGGGGGCGGGTGAGCGTACGGCGGTTCCGGACGCGGAGTGGGTGTACGTGCACGTGGTGCGGGGGGAGATGCGGCTGGACGGGGTGGAGCTGGGGGTTGGTGACTCGGCCAGGATCACGGACGGGAAGGACCTGGAGGCGATGGCGGTGTCGGAGGCCGAGGTGCTGGTCTGGGAGATGGCCGTCGGCTGAGCGCGCGTGGTGGTGTGGCTTCCTGCCGTCTCGGGCGCTGCGTTTCGGCGTGAGCGCCTGCCCGGGCACGCTGATCGCAGTCCGGGGCGAGAACCGATGTCCGCCCAGCCGTTGTCGCGGCGGTCAACAATACGGTGGCTGGTTGGTCAGGGAGGCCGCCACTCGCATCCCCACGCCGAACAGCCGATAGAGGCTGGGCAGGGTGCCCTGCGCCTGGACGGTCCGCGTGTCTGTCAAAGTGATCCCTGGAATGCCCAGGAGCGTCGAGGCCACTGAAGCCGACTGCCAGCGGACCGTGAGGATGGACAGGTCCGCGGGGACCTCCGACGCTTTCCGCACTCTGGAGAGACTGGCAGCTACTGCTTTCTCGATTGCCGCACGTGCTTCTTCCACTGGTCGTAGATCTGCCGCGAATCGGTCCCGCGCGGACTTCACGGCCACGGTCGTCACCGAGGAGTCCCATTCCGTCATCTCTGTGCAGGCACAGTCGTCACCGGTGAGGACCGTCACCGGAACGCCGATCGCGCCCGCGGTGGCGTGGGCCGGGCCGATCTCGCCCACGGGCCGGCCGTCCAGCCACATGTCCTCGATTTCGTGCCCCATGAAGCTGTGGCTCAGTACGCCGAGCGTGCCGGCCCGTGAGTGGTAGCCGACGCAGATCACGGCGTCGTGCTCGGGGGCGAGGCCTTCGAGCATGCCCATCTGCTTGGGCCTGCCACGGATGAGGCGGGCTGCCGGGTGCAGCGACTCGGGCAGGATGTTGCGCATCGGGCCGTGTGCATCGTTGACGGTGATATCTGTTGCACCGGCCGCGACAGCGTCGCGGACGGCGGCGTTGACGTCCTCCGCCGTCATCAGCCGTCCGCGCTCGTAGTCCCGGCCGCCGGGCTGGACGTCGTCGGCGTCCACGAGCCCGGTGACGCCTTCCATATCCGCACTGATGTAGATCCGCACTGCGCTGTCTCCTCAGGCTTGATCGCTCAGGAGATGTCCGCTGTTCTTCCTTTGGTTCCTCCATCAGCTTGCGACCAACTGCTTTCGGCCTGGACGAGACGACTCTTCAAGCTCCCAACCTGCACCGAAGTGCTATTCGATGTGCCGTGCGAGGATCGAACGCAGCTCTCAGGCATCCCTGTGCCGTGTGTGCACATGGCCGTCGAGAGGGAAGGCGGGCGGCTCTGCGGGCAGGACCTTGTCGAAGTTGTCTTGGCTCTTCTGCGCCACGCGGCACGAGGCGGGGTTGTCCATCTGGTGCAGGAGTTCTCATCGCTGCAGGCCGTCAGCCCACGAGCGTCTCAAAGGCCCAGCCGGTGAGCGCCTCCAGGGCTCGGGGAGCTACCCCTCGCCCGCGAGCGTGCGCCGCAGTCCAGTAGCCCACTGCGGCCGAACCTTTGCCGGGGCCACGTCCTTGAGAACCGCATCGCCGACCAACCGCCCGCGATCTGAATTGCGTTGCATTCCAAGGACCGCAAAGCTGAACCGGACACCTGCCCCCCGCCCCCGTTCCTGGGCCTGCACCCAGCGGACCGCGTCGGCCTCGTTGTCCACAACAGAGCCCGTCCAGTGGCGCAGTGCGGGATCCCGGTATGCCTCGACCAGTGCCGCGACGTCGTCCATACGCCACGGGCGAAGCAGGAAAGCAGGCGAGGACGGCGTCGCAGCCACACACAGGATGACGGTGTCATTCACCAGCCGATCGTCAGTGGCGTTCACATCCACGGGCGTGGTGCACGACGGCTGCCCGAAGGAGTTCGGCCAGATCTGCGTTCGGTGGATCTGGCCGAACTTCACGGTGGCCTCATAGGTGCCCCGGGCATCTAATGAAGATCGCCAAGACGACCCTTCGCTTGCGAGGTCATTCGATGACGGAACCGGTCACCTTCCCCCAGGACCGAACCTGCCCCTACCACCCGCCGACCGCCTACGAACCCCTGGCCCAAGCCCGCCCTCTCTCCCGGATCACCCTCTACGACGGCCGTGAGGTCTGGGTTGTCACCGGGCACGCCGCAGCCCGCGAACTACTCGTCGACCAGCGGCTGTCCACCCGTCGCGACCGCCCCGGCTTCCCGATGACCAACGCCCGGGTCGCCGGAATCCGTGACCGCCGGGCGGCCCTGCTCGGCGTCGACGATCCGGAGCACAACACCCAGCGGCGCATGCTGATCCCCAGTTTCACCCTCAAACGGACCGCTGCACTTCGGCCACGCATCCAGGAAACGGTCGACAAACTTCTCGACGCGATGGAGACGCAGGGCCCGCCGGCCGAGCTGGTGACCGTGTTCGCGCTGCCCGTACCGTCCATGGTGATCTGCGCACTGCTCGGCGTCCCGTACGCGGACCACGACTTCTTCGAGACCCAGTCCCGCCGGCTGCTGCGCGGCCCGGACGTCATCGACGTGCTCGACGCGCGCGACCAACTGGAGTCGTACCTCGGCGAGTTGATTGACCGCAAGAAAAGGGACCCGGGCGAGGGCCTCCTGGACGAGCTGATCCACGATCAGCTGCGTGACGGCCGGACCGACCGCGCGGAGCTGGTCGCCCTGGCCCTGATCCTGCTCGTCGCCGGGCACGAGACCACCGCGAACATGATCTCGCTCGGCACCTTCACCCTGCTCCGCCACCCCGAGCAACTGGACCAACTGCGCACTGACCCCTCCCTGATGCCCACGGCCGTGGAGGAACTGCTGCGCTTCCTTTCCATCGCCGACGGGCTGCTCAGGTCCGCCACCGAGGACATCGACATCGCCGGTACGACGATCCGGGCCGGCGAGGGCGTCGTGTTCGCCACCTCCGTCATCAACCGGGACGCCGGTATGTTCCCCGAGCCGGACGCCCTCGACTGGCAGCGCCCGGCTCGCCATCATGTGGCGTTCGGCTTCGGCATCCACCAGTGCCTCGGCCAGAACCTGGCCCGCGCCGAGATGGAGATCGCACTGCACTCGCTCTTCGCCCGCTTTCCGGGGCTACGGCTCGCCGCACCGGCCGAGGAACTCCGCTGGAAGCCCGGCGACACCATCCAGGGGATGCTCGAACTCCCCGTCACCTGGGGGTGAGCCGGCCGTGCACATCGACATCGACAAGGACGTCTGTATCGGCGCCGGTCAGTGCGCACTGACCGCGCCCACGGTGTTCACCCAGGACGACGACGGTTTCAGCGAGGTCCTGCCGGGCCGCGCGGACGGTGGCGGGGAGGCGCTGCTGAAGGAGGCGGCCCGTGCCTGCCCGGTGGGTGCCATCCGCCTCAGCGACCAGGGCGCGTACGAGTCGTGATCAATCTGCGGGCTTCGCGTGCGCGGCGGGGTCCGGAGGCGGTAGATCTTCTTGCGTGACGCGCGTGCAACTGACGGATGCTGAGTGGGGGTTCATCGGGCCGTACCTGCCGATCGGCGAGTACGGCCCCTGCCCCGAGCGGCTGCGGTAGCAGTTCGAGGGGTGATCTGGTGGTTCAGGACCGGCTGACAGTGCCTGCTGGAGGCCGCCGACGCGGCCGAACTCGCGGTGACGGAACTCCTCGCCAACGTCGTCCGGCACGTACCCGGCCGTCGCTGTGGCATCTGCTTCCTGCTCCTGCCCGGCGCGGTACGGGTGGAGGTCTCCGACAGCTGCCCCCGACTGCCCGCTGCGGTGGCGGCGGACGCATTCGCTGACAGCGGGCGCGGACTCCTCCTCGTCGAGGCGGTGACCGACCGGTGGGGTGTCACGCCATACCCCACCGGAAGCGGCAAGACCGCGTGTTCGAGTGCCTGGCCAAGACGCCGGACGTATCGATCGGAACCTGTACCGACCGCGACTCTCTCAGTGCCCCAGCTCCGCCAGCACGGCATCCGTGAACGGCGTCCACGCCTCCACCGCCCACGGCCCGAAGGCACGGTCGGTCAGCGCGACGCACGCGACCCCCGCCACCGGGTCGACCCACAGGAACGTCCCCGACTGCCCGAAGTGACCGAAGGTCCGCGGCGAGGACGACGCCCCGGTCCAGTGCGGCGACTTGGAGTCGCGGATCTCGAAGCCGAGCCCCCAGTCGTTGGGGTTCTGGTGCCCGTACCCCGGCAGCACCCCCTTCGTGCCGGGGTAGTGGACGCTCATCGCCTCCGCCACCGTCCGCGCGTCCAGCAGCCGCGGCGCCTGCACCTCCGCCGCGAACCGCACGAGATCGTCCACCGTCGAGACTCCGTCCTTGGCGGGCGAGCCGTCGAGCGAGGTCGACGCCATCCCGAGCGGCTCCAGCACCGCCTGCCGCGCGTACTCCGCGAACGGAATGTCCGTGGCCTTCGCCACATGGTCGCCCAGCGCCTCGAATCCCGCGTTGGAGTACAGCCGCCGCTCCCCGGGCGCGGACGTCACCCGGTGCTCGTCGAAGGCCAGCCCGGAGGTGTGGGCGAGGAGGTGCCGGACCGTGGAGCCGGGCGGGCCCGCCGGCTCGTCCAGTTCCACGGCCCCCTCCTCGTACGCGACCAGCACGGCGTACGCCGCGAGCGGCTTGGTGACCGAGGCCAGCGGGAAGCGGTGCCGGGTCGGGCCGTACGACCCGAGGACGGTGCCGTCCGCACGCACGACGGCCGCCGCGGCGGTGGCCACCGGCCAGTTCTCGATCAGGGCCAGGCTCTCAAGGGACATGTGTACGAGGTTATGCCGCTCACAAACGCAGCCGCATCAAGGGGTCCGGTGTGCGCTGGAAACCGAGCGAGGCGTACAGGTGCCGGGCCTCGGCGGAGGCCGTGAGGTCGACCTGCCCCGCGCCCTTCTCGCGGAACCAGCCCAGCAGCGCCTCCATGCAGGCGCGGGCATGGCCCCGGCGGCGCTGGTCCGGGTCCGTGGCCACGCTGAACACGTACCCGGCCCTGCCGTGCGGGTTCCGGGCCCGCCCGATCCGGTACTCGACCGTCCCGACCACCAGCGCGGCGAGCGCCCCCGGCCTGGACGGGTGGTCGACCACGAAGGCCGCGAAGTCCCCGTCAGCGTCGGCCAGTTTGGCGCGTATCGTCGGCAGGGACTCCGTCTGCCAGTCGGTGGAGGTGTCCGCCCCCGCCATCGCATCGATCATCACCTGACGCAGGCGCAGTACTTCCTCCGCGTCCTCGGGCACCGCACGGCGTACGAGACTCATGATCCGCACGGTAACCAGTGCGGCTGTGAGGCGTCGTCGGAATTTCATCCGGTCCCGCTTGCCTGGAGTGCACTCCAGGGTCCTAGCGTTGAGGTCATGACGGTGATGGAGACAGCAGGCACCAGGACCGACAGCTGCGCCGCCGCATGGCACGCCGACCGGCGTCCCGACGGCCAGGACAAGTACACGATCAGCGAGGTCGTCGCCCTCACCGGCCTGACGGCCCACACCCTGCGCTGGTACGAGCGCATCGGACTGATGCCGCACATCGACCGCTCCCACACCGGCCAGCGCCGCTACCGCAACCGCGACCTGGACTGGCTCGACCTCGTCGGCAAGCTCCGGCTCACCGGAATGCCGGTCGCGGACATGGTGCGGTACGCGGAACTGGTCCGCGAGGGCGACCACACGTACGCGGACCGTTTCGAGCTGCTGAAGTCCACCCGCGAGGACGTGCTGGCCAGGATCGCCGAGCTGCAGGACACGCTCGCGGTGCTCGACCGGAAGATCAATTTCTATGCGGACGCCGGGCGGGCCCTGGCGTCGGAAAGGTCCTGATGACGGACGGCAAGATCACGACAGTACGGCTGGGAGACGGCGGACCCGAGGTCTCCGTGCAGGGCCTCGGCTGCATGGGCATGAGCTTCGGGTACGGTCCCTCGGACGCCGGGGAGTCGCGGGCGACCCTGGAACGAGCGCTGGAACTCGGCGTCTCGTTCTATGACACGGCCGACATGTACGGCATGGGGGAGAACGAGAAGTTCCTGTCGCCCTTCTTCAAGGCGCACCGGGACGAGGTCGTCATCGCCACGAAGTTCGCCCTCTCGATCCCGGCGGACGACCCCACGCGGCGGGTCATCCGCAACGACCCGCCCTACATCCGTAGTTGTGTGGAGGCCAGCCTGAAGCGCCTGGGCGTCGAGGCGATCGACCTCTACTACATGCACCGGCGGGACCCGGACGTGCCGATCGAGGAGAGCGTCGGCACCATGGCCGAGCTGGTCCGCGAGGGCAAGGTGAAGCACCTCGGGCTGAGCGAGGTCACCGGCGGCGAACTGCGGGCCGCCCAGGCCGTGCACCCCATCGCCGCCGTGCAGTCGGAGTGGTCGCTGTTCAGCCGGGACATCGAGGCGGGCGTCGTGCCGGCCGCCCGCGAGCTCGGTGTGGCCCTCGTGCCGTACTCACCGCTCGGCCGGGGCTTCCTGACGGGCTCCTTCACCAACGCCGAGAAGGATCTGACCGCCGACGACGCCCGCCGTCAGTACCCCCGCTTCACCGGTGACAACGCCGCCGCCAACGCGGTGCTCCTGGAGCCGGTCCGCTCGGTCGCCAAGTCCCACGGCGTCTCGCTCAGCCAGGTCGCCCTGGCGTGGGTCCACCAGCAGGCACAGGTGCACGGCCTGCCGGTCGTGCCCATCCCGGGCACCCGCAAGCGCAGCCGGGTGGAGGAGAACGTGGCCGCGGCGGGCATCGTCCTCACCGACGACGAGCTGGCCCTCCTGGAGCCGATCGCGGCCGAGGTGGCGGGCGACCGCTACGCGGACATGTCGTTCACCTCGGTGGGCCGGGAGTAGGCGCCCCGGCCCGGCCACCGGCCGGGCCCGTCACGCCCGGCGGTCGGCGTCGCCGGGCGTGACCAGTCCCGACTCGTAGGCGAAGATCACGGCCTGCGCGCGGTCGCGCAGGTCCAGCTTCGCCAGGACGCGGCCGATGTGGGTCTTCACCGTCTGCTCGGCGAGCACCAGGTGGTCCGCGATCTCCTGGTTGGACAGACCGCGGGCGATCAGCTCCAGCACCTCGGTCTCGCGCGGCGTCAGCCCCTTCAGCCGCCGCGCCCGGTTCCTGCGCGGGGCGGGCCGCTGCCGCACGAAGTCGGCGATCAGACGACGGGTCACCTTCGGGGCGAGCAACGCGTCCCCCGCCGCCACCACACGCACCGCCGCGATCAGGTCGGCCGGCGGCGCGTCCTTGAGGAGGAACCCCGAGGCCCCGGCGCGCAGCGCCTCGTACACGTAGTCGTCCACGTCGAACGTGGTCAGCATCAGCACCTTCGGGCGGTGCGCCACGGCTTCCCCGGGGCCTTCGGGGTCCAGCAGCTCGCGCGCGGCCGCCAGGCCGTCCAGCTCCGGCATCCGTACGTCCATGAGGACGACGTCGGGCCGCGTCCGGCGTCCCAGCTCGACGCCCTGCCTGCCGTCCGCGGCCTCGCCCACGACGTCGATGTCGCTCTGCGCGGCGAGCAGGGCGGCGAACCCGGCGCGGACCATGGCCTGGTCGTCGACGACGATCACCCGGATGGTCATGGAGAGGAGGGATTCCCTTCGTGGGGCGTGTCGCCGGGCGTGGTCATCGGGAGCCGTGCCGCCACGCGGAACCCCCCGTCGGGCAGCGGCCCGGCGTCGAGGGTGCCGCCGACCAACCGTACGCGCTCGCCCATGCCCACCAGACCGTGCCCCGTGCCGCCCCACTCCGGACTCGGAACCGGCTTCGTGGCGCGCCCGTTGACGACGAGCACCGTCAGGTGGCCGTCGTCCGTGGAGAGCGACACCCGGGTGGGGGCGCCGGGGGCGTGCCGCACGACGTTCGCCAGGGCCTCCTGCACGATGCGGTAGGCGGACAGGCCGACGGCCGGCGACACCTTCACGGGGCCCTCCGTCAGGCCGGGCTCCGGAAGGGACAGTTCGACCGGGACGCCGCCGCGTCTGGTCGCCTCGACGAGCTGGGGCAGTTTGCCGAGCCCCGGCTGCGGGGCCCGTTCGTCCCGCGCGTCCTCGCTGCGCAGCACCTGGAGCAGCCGTCGCATCTCCCCGATCGACTCGCGGGCACCGGCGGCTATCGACTCGAACTCCTCGCGCACCTCGTCGGACACACCGGAGAGCCGGTACGGGGCGGAGTCCGCCTGGACCGAGATCACCGTCATGTGGTGGGCCACGACGTCGTGCAACTCCCGTGCGATCCGGGTCCGTTCCTCCAGGAGGGTGAGCCGGGCCCGCTCGGTCTCGCTGATGGCCTCCTGCTCGACGAGCCGGCGCCGGGTCTCGCCGCGCTCCCGCAGCAGCGAACCGAGCAGCAGCACGGCACCGCTGAGGACGACGAACAGGACGCTGCTGTCCGGGCCGTCCGGACCCACCGGGTCACGGAACGCGCTCAGCAGGATGCTCGCGACCACGGTGACCAGCCAGACGTTGAGCACCGTACGGCGTGTCTCGCGCAGGGAGACCGCCAGACACAGGGCCAGATAGCCCACGACGGCCACGGGGGTCCACGGAGCCTGCCGGCCGGCCACGTCGGCCTGCACCACCACGAACGCCCCCGCGATGTCCGCCACGATGACGATCCGCCACGCCCGCAGGGGATGGATCACGGCCAGCAGCAGGGGTGCGCCCTGGGCGAAGCCGAGCATGACCGCGAGGCCGCCGTTCACGCCGTAGTCGGTCACCAGGATCTGGGCGGTGGCGGGGATCAGGACGGCGGCGAGCCCCACCGCGACCACGTACGGCACCCTCCGCATCCACGGCCGGGGGGCCCGCGCGAGCAGCGCCTCCCCCGCCCAGGGCGGGATACGGGGCTCGTGCTCGGGAGACGTCGATTCACTGCTCATGGCCTCAAGACCCTAGGCAGCGGGCGCCGTCGAGCCGTCATACCAGGGAGCCGAGCTTCATGTCATACCCAGGTATGAGTGGTGTGCCCCGCCGGGGGCGCGGGGCTGTGCCGATATGCGGCTCCACCGCGTGGGCGCGAGCAACCACGACGGACCCGCACCCAAGAACGCACCCGCACCAAAGACGCACCCGCACCCCAACGGACCCGTACCGAAGAACGCACCCGCACCCAACGGGCTAGAGCTCCGCCAGCAGCTCCGCCTTCTTCGTGCTGAACTCCTCGTCCGTCACCAGCCCCGCCTCGTGCAACTCACCCAGGTGCCGGATGCGATCGGCGATATCGGCAGGGTCACGTCGCGGCGACGCGGCAGCCACCGCACCCGACGGACCCGCGGAGCGCACCGCGGCCAGGACCGCGGCGGCGAACGGCAGCGACTCGTGCACCGGCCCGTACCCGAGCCCGAACACCACGGACGCGGGGTCCTGGTCGGCCTGCGGCGGCGTCCCGTCCGCGTCGCGGCTGAGCAGCCGCAGATGCCCCTCGAAGAGCTCGGGGGAGCGCCACTCGACACCGCTCAGCCCGGCGACGGGAAAGCTCTGGTCGCCTGCCTTCCACTTCGCCGAGGAGGCCCCCGTCCAGAACCACCGGAACGACACGGACTTCCCGTCGAAGGACGCCTTCCCGTCGTACGCCTTGAACTGCAGCGGCGCCTCGGGCGGCGCCACGAGGTACCGCTCGGCCGGGCTGTCGTCCTCGGTGATCCGCGCGCGCAGCTCGTCCGCGTAGTACTCGGCGAGGGTCTCCCGGTCGGCGGGCAGGACGAGGCGGTACGGGTCGCAGGCCTCCTTCAGCTGGCCCGCGGCCGCCTCCATCAGCGGGTCGGCGCCCGGTCGTGGCACGGCGTGCAGGACGACGGTCCCGCGCTTCCCCTGTGTCAGCGTCACCGCCGCGATCGCTTCCAGGGGAATGCGCCGCTCGCCGAGTGCCTGGAACAGCTTCGGCGTGCGGATTCCCCGTTCGAAGCGGATGAGCACGGAGTCCGGCTCGAACTCCCAGGCGGCATGAAATCCAGCCAGAACGTCACCCATGCGGCTCATCGTATGCGTGAGGCGCGTCTTCGTCCCCTCCTCCGGCAGGCGGTGATTCCTTCGTCCTCTACGCGCGTCAGGCCGCCACGGCGGCGGACAAACCCTCCTGACACGCGTTTTCCTTGTGTTTCTGGTCCGCGCAGTGCACCGCGTCATACGCGCCAACACCGATCTCGGCGAAGTTGCGCAGGCTCTCGGTGCCGGGCTCGAAGTAGCCCGCGTGACCCTTCGCACCGTCCGCCGACAGTACCCGCGCCCCGAACGCCGAGGACACCGGGTCGGCGCCGTGGCCGAGGCCGCCGACCTCCAGGTAGGGCACGTCCTGGATCCAGTCGTCGGCGTCCCGGGTCGCCCAGACCCGGGCCGAGGTGTGCAGCTGGGACGCCTTGTCGGCGCGCATGCCGGGGCTGCCCGCCACCGCGATGTCGGAGACCCGGGCGGGCAACTGGCGTGCGGCGACCCCGCACAGCACCGACCCGTAGCTGTGGCAGTACAGCGCGACGGACGACTTGCCGGGCAGTGCCCGCACCAGCGCGTTGAGCCGGACGGCTCCCTGCTGGGCGCGCAGCGCGGTGGCCGCCTCCATGCCGAGCCCGCTGGGCGAGGTGTAGTCGGCCCAGGCGATCACCGCCGTACGGGTCGTGGGGTCGGCCGCGCGCTCGGCCGTGTACAGGGCGCTCGCCATGCCGGCGGGAGCCGAGTACCTGCGGTTGGTGCGCTGGAACGTGAGCACGTCGGTGTCGACGCCGGGCACGACCACCGAGACGCGCTCGGCCTCGGGGAGGTCACCGAAGACCTCGGCGACCCGGCCCGAGCCCTCGGGGTCGAAGGCGAGGATCCGCCGCCCCGGCTCCATCAGGTCCTCGAAGCGGTGCATACGGCGGCCCGCGTCGTACTGGCCGACGTCGGAGAGCCGCTTGTCGTGCATGCGTTCGAGCTCGATGTCGCGTTGCTCTTCCAGTGCGACGCGGTTCGCTCTGTACCGCACCTCCACGGGCGCGCCGTTCATGTTGCCGACCGCGAGCGGGTAGCGGTCGGCGAGGCGGGTGCGCTGCCGTTCGGTGAGCGAGGCGAAGAAGTGGGCGAGCCGACCTGGGGAGGAGTCGGCGTCCGGCAGCGCGCGGCCGTCGATGTGCCCGTGGTTCCACGCGGAGAGCGAGGCCTGCAGCGGGGACGAGCCCCGGTGGCCGCGGATCGCGGTCCAGCCGGTCGTCGCCAGCATCACGAACACGACGGCCAGCGCGAGGAGTGCGCGCCAGACGTTGAGTTGGGGAGAGGTGTCGAAGGAAGTCACTGAAAGGACACACTAGGAGAACGGAAGGGTCTCGCGTTAACCGAGTGAGCGGGATCACGTTTCGCGCGCAGGCGTTTCACATACCTCTCGCGTTCATCCGCGTGTCGCCCCCGCTTTTCACCCCGTACGCCACTTCCCCGCCAACACCGGCCCCACCGCGTCGAGATACGTGGCGGTCAGCGCGCGCAGCTCGGGCATGCCGAGGCTTCCATCCGTTCCCCAGAGCCGCTCCATGACCCTGATCACACCGGCGAAGAGGGCCACCGCCACGCGCGGCCGCGGGTCGGTGTCCACGTCGAGTCCCTCGCGTTCGGCGATGACCCGCGCCACCTCCTCGGCCACCTCGTCGTTGCGGCGCAGGTGGGCGGCGAGGAGCGCGGGCGTGGACTCGGTCAGCCGGCACATGCGCAGGTAGAGGTCGATCGGCACGACCTGCTCGACGGCCTCGCCGATGGTGTCCCAGCCCTCCAGCACGGCGTTGCGCAGCGCCTCCAACGGGGCCTCGTCGAGGGGTCGTTCGCGTACGGCCGCGACGAACCGCGCGTGGGTGATCTCCTGGACGGCGAACGCCGCGTCCTCCTTGCCCGCGAAGTAGCGGAAGAAGGTGCGCTGCGAGACGCCGACGGCCTCGGCGATCTCGTCGACGGTCGTGTCCTCGTACCCCTGGGTGGTGAACAGCTCCAGGGCGGCACGCAGCAAGGCGTCCCGGGTGCGCTGCTTCTTGCGTTCGCGCAGTCCCGGAGGGGTCGCCGTGTCCATGAGCCCTCTTCTTCTCGACGGTCCGGCCGGCGCGCTGTCCGGCCGGCTCAGGTGGCCGTTCGCCGAGCTCAGCCTATCCGTGAGTGACGTGACAGTTACCGACTTGTGAACCAGTTTGTCAATTGTCAGTGACTGTCATTAGCCTCGGGCGCATGACTAGTCAGACCACCATCGACACGACGGGGCCGGGGGACGGGATCCCTGTCGCGCCGTCGGACCAGCGGCCCTCCACGGGGCTGCGCGGCCATCCCTGGTTCACTCTCATCACCGTGGCCGTGGGGGTCATGATGGTGGCCCTCGACGGCACCATCGTGGCCATCGCCAACCCGGCGATCCAGAAGGACCTGAACGCCAGCATCGCCGACGTCCAGTGGATCACCAACGGCTACTTCCTCGCCCTCGCGGTCACCCTGATCACCGCGGGCAAGCTCGGCGACCGCTTCGGGCACCGTCAGACGTTCCTCATCGGCGTGGTGGGCTTCGCGCTCGCCTCCGGGGTCATCGGCCTGTCCAGCTCCATCGCCATGGTCGTCACCTTCCGCGTCCTCCAGGGCCTGTTCGGCGCGCTGCTCATGCCGGCCGCGCTCGGCCTGCTGCGGGCCACGTTCCCGGCCGAGAAGCTGAACATGGCGATCGGCATCTGGGGCATGGTCATCGGCGCCTCCACGGCCGGCGGCCCGATCCTCGGCGGTGTGCTGGTCGAGCACGTCAACTGGCAGTCGGTCTTCTTCATCAACGTGCCCGTAGGCGTCCTCGCCGTCGTCCTCGGCGTCTGGATGCTGCTCGACCACCGCGCGGAGAACGCGCCGCGCTCCTTCGACATCCTGGGCATCGCCCTGCTGTCGGCCGCCATGTTCTGCCTGGTGTGGGCGCTCATCAAGGCCCCCGACTGGGGCTGGGGCGACGGTATGACGTGGACCTTCATCGGCGCCTCCGTGCTCGGTTTCGCGCTCTTCGCCCTCTGGGAGACGAAGGTGAAGGAGCCGCTGATCCCCCTGGCGCTGTTCCGCTCGGTCCCGCTCTCCGCGGGCGTCGTCCTGATGGTCCTCATGGCCATCGCGTTCATGGGCGGGCTGTTCTTCGTCACGTTCTACCTCCAGAACGTGCACGGAATGAGCCCCATCGACGCCGGTCTGCACCTTCTCCCGCTCACCGGCATGATGATCGTCGGCTCCCCGCTCGCGGGCGCGATGATCACCAAGCTGGGCCCGCGCGTCCCGCTCGCCGGCGGCATGGCGGCCACCGCCATCGCCATGTACGGCATGTCCACGCTGGAGACGGACACCGGCAGCGCCGCGATGTCGCTCTGGTTCGCGCTCCTCGGACTCGGCCTCGCCCCGGTCATGGTGGGCGCCACCGAGGTCATCGTGGGCAACGCGCCGATGGAGCTCTCCGGTGTCGCGGGCGGCCTCCAGCAGGCCGCGATGCAGATCGGCGGCAGCCTCGGCACGGCGGTCCTGGGTGCCGTGATGGCCTCCAAGGTGGACAGCGACCTGCCGGGCAACTGGAAGGAGGCGGGCCTCCCGCCGCTCACCGGCACCCAGCTCGACCAGGCCTCCGAGGCCGTCCAGGTCGGCATGCCCCCCGTCGCCAAGGGCACGCCCGAGGCGATCGCCGCGAAGATCACCGAGGTCGCGCACGACACGTTCATGTCCGGCATGGGCCTCGCCAGTCTCGTGGCCTCCGGCGTCGCGGTGGTCGCCGTCCTGGTGGCCCTGCTCACCAAGCGAGGGGAGAACGCGGAGGCGGGCGCCGGGGTAGGCCATATCTAGACCCCTCGGTCCGGGGCCGGTTCGCCTGTCCGGGTGACCGGCCTCAAGATCCCTCGCACCACACGCGCGCCGCAGGTCACAGTTAGTCAGGTTCTCCGCACGACGTGGGGGCCGGACCGGTCCTGCGGCGCGCTGCCGGAGGGGGGCAGCGCGCGGGCAGGTTCAAGCTACGAAACGGGGGGTACCCGCCGCATCGACCCGAACTGACGACAAGGTTCAGGGAGTTGATGATGGCGGGCTTCGGGCACGGAACGCGCAGGCACCCCCGCTCACGTGGCCGGACGTGGTCACGGACCGGGCCGGATCGCGCGACGCTGGGAATCATCGGGCTCGTCTGCGCGGTCGCGGGCTTCTTCACTCTCGGGATCGTCCTCGGTCCCGCCGCGATCGTCTGCGGCTGGCTCGCGATGGGCCGCAGCTGGACCGGACCCCGCCCCGTCCCGGCACTCGTCGCCGTGGTGCTGGGCGCCATCGACACGCTCCTGGCGATCATCCTGCTCGCCGGGACCACATCTCCCGCGAACGGATTCTTCTGATCCGCGGGGAGTGAGGGAAGGAACGACGGGTCCCCTCGGCCTTCGGCCGAGGGGACCCGTCGTTCAGGGGCGCGGGGCTGTGTCGATATGCGGCTCCGCCGCGTGGGAGCGACAAGCCACGACGCACCCGCAAGCGCACCGTCAACGGCGCTGCTTCTCCAACGCCTCAGGCCGCGCACGCGACAACGCGGCGACCTCGGCCCGAAGCGCCCGAACCTCCTCCGTCAGCTCGGCGATCGCCGCCGTCTGCCGCCGCTCCTCCACGTCATCCATCTCGAACCGCGAAATGAACCACGCCGCGATGTTCGCCGTCACCACACCGAGCAGCGCGATCCCGGACAGCATCAGCCCCACCGCGAGCATCCGCCCCAGCCCGGTCGTCGGCGCGTGATCCCCGTACCCGACCGTCGTCATCGTCGTGAACGACCACCACACGGCGTCGCCCAGCGTCTTGATGTTCCCGTCCGGGGAGTTGCGCTCCACCGACAGCACCGCCAGTGAGCCGAACATCAGCAGCCCGACCACCGAGCCGCCGACGTACGTCGTGAGCCTTATCTGCGTGGCCACCCGCGCCCGCTGCCCGACGAGCAGCAACGTGGACACGAGCCGCAGCAGTCTCAGCGGCTGGATCAGCGGCAGGAGGACCGCGCACAGGTCGAGCCAGTGCGTCCGCACGAACCGCGCGCGCTCATCGGCCAGCAGCAGCCGTATGAGGTAGTCGAGCGCGAACGCGCCCCACACGGCCCATTCCACGGCCGTGCACAGCCGCTCCACGTCCTGGCCCGCCTCGGGCCACACGATCGGGACGGCATAGGCGACGGCGAACGCGACGGCCAACCCGAACAGCGGCCGTTGCGTTCGCTGTTCCCAACGGACTTGCGCAGGTCGGTCTTTCATGGCCGCATCGTAGAGAACGTAAAGGATTGGTGCGCGCCCCTGAAAGGGGCGCGGGGAACTGCGCGAACAGCCCCCACGCCCCGCACGCAACAAACCGGCCTCAAGCGGAGCGCCTACGCGTCTCCGCCGGCGGCGCCGGGGTCGGCCGCCGACACGTCCAGCAACTGGTACCGGTCGATCGCCTGCTTCAGCACCGACCGGTCGACCTTCCCCTCACGCGCCAGCTCGGTCAGCACCGCGACCACGATCGACTGCGCGTCGATGTGGAAGAAGCGCCGCGCCGCACCCCGGGTGTCGGCGAAGCCGAAGCCGTCCGCGCCCAGCGACTGGTACGTGCCCGGCACCCAGCGCGCGATCTGGTCCGGAACCGACCGCATCCAGTCCGACACGGCCACGAACGGACCCTCGGCGCCAGTCAGCTTCCGCGTCACGTACGGAACGAGCTGCTCCTCCTCGGGGTGGAGCAGGTTGTGCCGCTCCACCTCGACGGCCTCGCGGCGCAGCTCGTTCCAGGAGGTCGCCGACCAGACGTCCGCCTTCACGTTCCACTCGGAGGCGAGGATCGCCTGCGCCTCCAGGGCCCACGGCACGGCGACGCCCGACGCGATGATCTGCGCCGGGATGGTGCCCGCCTCGCCGGTCCGGAAGCGGTGGATGCCCTTGAGGATGCCCTCTACGTCCACATCCGCCGGCTCGGCCGGGTGCTGGATCGGCTCGTTGTAGACGGTCAGGTAGTAGAAGACGTCCTCGCCGTGCGGGTGCTCCTCGGAGGAGCCGTACATCCGGCGCAGACCGTCCTGCACGATGTGCGCGATCTCGAACCCGTACGCCGGGTCGTACGCGACGCACGCGGGGTTGGTGGAGGCGAGCAGCTGCGAGTGGCCGTCCGCGTGCTGGAGACCTTCGCCGGTCAGGGTCGTACGGCCGGCGGTCGCGCCCAGTACGAAACCGCGCGCCAGCTGGTCGCCCATCTGCCAGAACTGGTCGCCGGTGCGCTGGAAACCGAACATCGAGTAGAAGACGTACACCGGGATCAGCGGTTCGCCGTGCGTGGCGTACGACGAACCGGCGGCGATCAGCGACGCGGTGCAGCCCGCCTCCGAGATGCCGTCGTGCAGCATCTGGCCGGACGGCGACTCCTTGTAGGCGAGGAGTAGATCGCGGTCCACCGCCTCGTACTGCTGGCCGAGCGGGTTGTAAATCTTCGCGCTCGGGAAGAACGAGTCCATGCCGAAGGTGCGGTACTCGTCGGGCGCGATCAGCACGAACCGCTTGCCGAGCTCCTTGTCCCGCATGAGGTCCTTCAGCAGCCGGACGAACGCCATCGTCGTGGCGATCGACTGCTGACCCGACCCCTTCTTCACACTCGCGTACGTCTTGTCGCCCGGCAGCTGGAGCGGCTTCGACCGCACGAGGCGGGTCGGGACGTACCCGTCGAGACCCTTGCGGCGGTCGTGCATGTACTGGATCTCCTCGGAGTCCCGCCCCGGGTGGTAGTACGGCGGGACACCGCTCTCCAGCTCCTTGTCCGAGATGGGCAGATGGAGCCGGTCACGGAAGCCCTTGAGGTCGGCGACCGTCAGCTTCTTCATCTGGTGCGTCGCGTTGCGGCCCTCGAAGTTCGGGCCGAGCGTCCAGCCCTTGACCGTCTTGGCGAGGATGACCGTCGGCTGGCCCTTGTGGGCACGGGCCGCCGCGTACGCCGCGTAGATCTTCCGGTGGTCGTGACCGCCGCGGCCCAGGTGCAGGATCTGGTCGTCGGTCATGTGCTCGACCATCGCGCGCAGCCGGTGGTCGCCGCCGAAGAAGTGGTCCCGGATGTACGCGCCCGTCTCGGTGGCGTACGTCTGGAACTGGCCGTCCGGCGTGGTGTTCATCTTGTTGACCAGCACACCGTCGCGGTCCTGCGCCAGCAGCGGGTCCCACGAGCGGTCCCACACCAGCTTGATCACGTTCCAGCCGGCGCCCCGGAAGACCGATTCCAGCTCCTGGATGACCTTGCCGTTGCCGCGCACCGGGCCGTCGAGCCGCTGGAGGTTGCAGTTGACCACGAAGGTCAGGTTGTCGAGGCCCTCGCGGGCGGCCAGGGTCAGCTGGCCGAGCGACTCGGGCTCGTCCATCTCACCGTCGCCCAGGAACGCCCACACGTGGGACTGCGAGGTGTCCGCGATCCCGCGCGCCTGCAGGTACCGGTTCATCCGCGCCTGGTAGATCGCACCGATCGGCCCGAGGCCCATCGACACGGTCGGGAACTCCCAGAAGTCGGGCATCAGCCGCGGGTGCGGGTAGCTCGACAGCCCGTACGGCGTCTTGGACTTCTCCTGCCGGAACGCGTCGAGGTGCTGCTCGCCGAGCCGGTCCAGGAGGAACGCGCGGGCGTAGATGCCGGGGGAGGCGTGCCCCTGGAAGAAGATCTGGTCGCCGCCGTCGCCGCGGTCCTTGCCGCGGAAGAAGTGGTTGAAGCCCACGTCGTAGAGCGAGGCGGAGGACGCGAAGGTGGCGATGTGCCCACCTACGCCGATGCCCGGACGCTGGGCCCGGGACACCATCACGGCGGCGTTCCACCGCGTGGCGTTGAGAATTCTCCGCTCGATCTCCTCGTTGCCGGGGAAGAACGGTTCGTCCTTGGTGGCGATGGTGTTGACGTAGTCCGTGCTGCGCATCTCGGGCACGGCCACGCGCTTCTCGCGGGCCCGCTCGATCAGCCGGAGCATCAGGTAGCGCGCCCGCTCACGGCCGCGCTCGTCCACGGCGGCGTCGAGCGAGTCGAGCCACTCCTGGGTCTCCTCGGGGTCGAAGTCAGGGACCTGACTCGGAAGGCCGCCAATGATGATCGGGTTGCGATCGGATCCGGAAGCCACGCTGTTCCTTCGCTGTCAGAGGGCCACTCTTCTATGTGCCTGCACCGTTCCCCATCGTGTACCTCGGGAACGCAAACGTCACCTCTACCCTGGGGTAACCAGGACGTTCGCACGGGCGCTTGGGGCGGGCCCGAGCAAAACGCAACGATACGCCCGGGCTGTGGAGTGTTCCGTAAGCGCATTCGCCTCTCGTACCCTCGGATGGTTACCGAATACGCATACCGGGCAGAACGGTGTGGCGCGTGTCACCCTTCTCTTGTGATTCCATGCCTGGAGTTGCGGCGACACGGCCAGGATCGTCACCGTTTCGGCGGTCTCGGTGGCTGGGTACTTGCGCGATCCGTCCCGCCCGTGTGGACTACGGCCAACGCTTCGCGTACGCGCGTGGCTGAACTTCCCTGGGGGCGACCCCACCCGAACATGATCAGGAGGCAACCCGTGAGCGCGACCGCGGACCACGCGGAGGAGCGGACGAACCCTGCCGCGAGGCTGGGGTTCCAGCCCGAGCAGGTGGTCCAGGAGATCGGCTACGACGACGACGTCGACCAGGAGCTCCGCGAGGCCATTGAGGAAGTCATCGGCAGCGAGCTCGTCGACGAGGACTATGACGACGTGGCCGATGCCGTGGTGCTGTGGTTCCGCGACGAGGACGGCGACCTGACCGATGTGCTGGTGGACGCCATCACGTACATCGAGGAGGGTGGGTCGATCCTGCTGCTGACGCCCAAGACGGGGCGCGACGGCTACGTGGAGCCGAGCGACATCTCCGAAGCCGCGACGACGGCGGGTCTGTCGGCGACCAAGAGTGTGAGCGTCGGCAAGGACTGGAGCGGGAGTCGGCTGGCGACCCCGAAGGCGGCCAAGACCAAGAGGTGAGTGTCCTTCGGGGCGCGTTGTGTGTGCCGGGTACGGGGCGGTGGAGCAGGGCGTTCTTTCGCCCCCGCCGCCCCGTACCCGTCCCGTCCCCAGGGGCTCCGCCCCTTCGACCCCGCACGGGGCTCCGCCCCGGACCCCGTTCCTCAAGCGCCGGAGGGGCTGGATGGTGGGGGCCGCGCCCCGTCAGGGGCGCGGGGCTGTATCGATATGCGGCTCCGCCGCGGAGCGCGACCAGCCCCCACCCGCCCGCACACACGCACTCCACCCACCCCGGGCACCCGCGGGGGTATGGGGCGGAGCCCCCGAGGATGGGACGGGTAGGGGCGGCGGGGGCGACCTCCTCCGTGGGCACCGTGATCCCTGCGTAGGCTGGGGGCCCGCTTCCAACAGCCCACGGAAGGAAACGCACACCATCATGGCGATCCAGGTCGGCGACAAGGCCCCGGACTTCGAGCTCAAGGACAACCACGGCGCCACCGTGAAGCTCTCGGACTTCCGCGGCGCGAAGAACGTGGTGCTGCTCTTCTACCCGTTCGCCTTCACCGGCGTCTGCACCGGCGAGCTGTGCGAGCTGCGCGACAACCTCCCGAAGTTCGTCAACGACGACGTCCAGCTCCTCGCCGTCTCCAACGACTCCATCCACACGCTGCGCGTCTTCGCCGAGCAGGAGAACCTGGAGTACCCGCTGCTCTCCGACTTCTGGCCGCACGGGGAGACCTCCCGCGCGTACGGCGTCTTCGACGAGGACAAGGGCTGCGCCGTGCGCGGCACGTTCATCATCGACAAGGAGGGAGTCGTGCGCTGGACCGTGGTGAACGGACTGCCCGACGCCCGTGACCTGAACGAGTACGTCAAGGCGCTCGACACCCTGTGATTCTTGGCCCCCAGGGCCTGCGGCGGGCGGGAACCCCTCACTAGGATCGACTCGTTGATCCGATGGCAACGCACGACGGGGCTCCCCGCCCCTGGACACCAATGGGAGGACTCGTGGGAGTCAGCCTCAGCAAGGGCGGCAACGTATCGCTGACCAAGGAGGCCCCGGGCCTGACCGCGGTCATCGTCGGTCTGGGGTGGGACGTCCGCACCACGACCGGTACCGACTTCGACCTGGACGCCAGCGCCCTGCTGCTGGACGCCTCGGGCAAGGTCGGCAACGACGCGAACTTCGTGTTCTTCAACAACCTCAAGAGCCCGGACGGCTCGGTCGAGCACACCGGTGACAACCTCACCGGTGAGGGCGAGGGCGACGACGAGCAGATCAAGGTCAACCTGGCCGGGGTGCCGGCCGAGATCGAGAAGATCGTCTTCCCCGTCTCCATCTACGACGCCGACAACCGCCAGCAGTCCTTCGGTCAGGTGCGCAACGCGTTCATCCGCGTCGTGAACCAGGCAGGCGGCGCCGAGATCGCCCGCTACGACCTGAGCGAGGACGCCTCCACGGAGACCGCCATGGTCTTCGGTGAGCTCTACCGCCACGGAGCGGAGTGGAAGTTCCGCGCCATCGGCCAGGGGTACGCGTCGGGCCTGCGCGGTATCGCCCAGGACTTCGGCGTGAACGTCTGAGCCGTATCCGCATGTGATCGTCCGAGCCCCCCGTGCACGCCCGAGGTGTGCACGGGGCTCGTCCCGTCCGGCGCCGCACCTCCTGATCGAGTGCGGCGCCGGACGTGCTCCCACCCGCGGCAACCCCATACATCGGCACCCACCCCCACTCACCCGCACGGAGCGGGCGTACCGTTCGTACCGCCCGTACCGCTCGCCACAACACAACACAGCTCGACACGGGGAGGACCAGCACCATGGGCGTCACGCTCGCCAAGGGAGGCAATGTCTCCCTCTCCAAGGCCGCGCCGAACCTCACACAGGTGATGATCGGGCTCGGCTGGGACGTCCGCACCACCACGGGCGCCGACTTCGACCTGGACGCCAGCGCCCTGCTGTGCCAGTCCGGCCGGGTCCTGGGCGACGAGTGGTTCGTCTTCTACAACAACCTCAAGAGCCCGGACGGCTCGGTGGAGCACACCGGGGACAACCTCACCGGTGAGGGCGACGGCGACGACGAGTCGATCCTGGTCGACCTGTC
Source organism: Streptomyces sp. NPDC030840 (assembly GCF_055572015.1). Classification (NCBI taxonomy): domain Bacteria; kingdom Bacillati; phylum Actinomycetota; class Actinomycetes; order Kitasatosporales; family Streptomycetaceae; genus Streptomyces; species Streptomyces sp. NPDC030840. The sequence continues at coordinate 827,683 of NZ_JBVIEE010000001.1, forward strand.
GAAGGTGCCGGCCCACTGCGACAAGATCGTCTTCCCGGTCTCCATCCACGACGCCGACAACCGCGGCCAGTCCTTCGGGCAGGTCAGCAACGCCTTCATCCGGGTCGTCAACCAGAGGGACGGCCAGGAGCTCGCCCGCTACGACCTGAGCGAGGACGCCTCCTCCGAGACCGCGATGATCTTCGGCGAGGTCTATCGGTACGGGGGCGAGTGGAAGTTCCGGGCGGTGGGACAGGGGTACGCATCGGGACTGCGAGGCATCGCACTCGACTTCGGGGTCAACGTCTCGTAGCGCAATATGCGCTAAAGCAGGGGCCGGATGGGGTACGCGGGGTGCCCGACTAGACTCCGGATTCAAAGTTTCGTAAAGCCGCGCGTGGCGCGGGGGAACCCCGTACTAACAGGATTGGGTAGCCAGTGGTTCTGAAAACCTTCGGCTGGTCGTTCGCGGTCACCGCGCTCGGCTTGGTCGCAGCGATCCTCTACGACGGATGGACCGCGTTCGGGATCGTCGCGATCCTGTCCGTCCTGGAGATCTCGCTGTCCTTCGACAACGCGGTGGTCAACGCCGGGATCCTGAAGAAGATGAATGCCTTCTGGCAGAAGATCTTCCTCACCATCGGCATCCTCATCGCCGTCTTCGGCATGCGGCTGGTCTTCCCCGTCGTGATCGTCGCCATCAGTGCCAAGCTGGGGCCGATCGAGGCCGTCGACCTGGCGCTTACGGACAAGGACCAGTACCAGCAGTACGTGACCGACGCCCACCCGTCGATCGCCGCCTTCGGTGGCATGTTCCTGCTGATGATCTTCCTCGACTTCATCTTCGAGGACCGGGAGATCAAGTGGCTGGCCTGGCTGGAGCGTCCGCTGTCCAAGCTCGGCAAGATCGACATGCTGTCGGCCTGCATCGCGATGATCGTCCTGCTGATCACCTCGATGACCTTCGCCACCCACGCCCACCAGCACGGCGGCACCCACGCCGACAAGGCCCAGACGGTCCTGATCTCCGGCCTCGCGGGCTTGATCACCTACCTCATCGTCGGCGGCCTCTCGAGCTTCTTCGAGAACAAGCTCGAGGAAGAGGAGGAGCGCGAGCACGAGGAGGAGGAAGAGGCCAAGCGCAGCGGCAAGCAGGTCTCGGCCGTCAAGCTGGCCGGCAAGGCCGCGTTCTTCATGTTCCTCTACCTGGAGGTCCTGGACGCGTCCTTCTCCTTCGACGGCGTCATCGGCGCCTTCGCCATCACCAACGACATCGTCCTCATGGCGCTCGGCCTCGGCATCGGCGCCATGTACGTCCGGTCGCTCACGGTCTACCTGGTCCGCCAGGGCACCCTCGACGACTACGTGTACCTGGAGCACGGCGCGCACTACGCGATCGGCGCCCTCGCCGTGATCCTGCTCGTCACCATCCAGTACGAGATCAACGAGATCATCACCGGCCTCATCGGCGTGGTCCTGATCGGCTGGTCCTTCTGGTCCTCCGTCCGCCGCAACCGGGCACTGGCGGCCGCGGAGGGAAAGGCCGACTCCTCGGGCGACAAGGCCGAGGTCTCGGTGTGACCGGTTCCGGGGTGTGACATCCCTCCGGGTGAGGAACGCTCTGTGCGGGGCGGCTGTTCGAGGACGAGTCCTCAAGCGGCCGCCCCGCGGCGGTTGACGCACGACCACGGTGACGCACGACCACAGGTGACGCACCGACGACGGTGACGCAGGACACGGCAGGGTGAGGGCGGGAATGGGCTTCTTCGACGGTCTGCTGAGCGGCCGCACGCAGTTCGACTCGGGCAGCGCGGCGAGCAACTCCATCGAACTGACCAAACGGCACCGGACGGTCTCGCTCACCAAACAGGGCGCGGCGACCGGCAATCTGCGCATCAACCTGTCCTGGCAGATGCGCACGTCCGACATCGGCGGTCCCAAGCGGCAGAGTCTGCTGCGCCACCCCTTCCAGGCCCTCAAGCCCGACGAGGTCAAGGCGCACAGCCAGAGCATGGTCAACGTGGACCTCGACCTCGGCGTGCTGTACGAGCTCAAGGACGGGTCCAAGGGAGTGGTCCAGCCGCTGGGCGGCTTCTTCGGTGACACCAACGCGGCGCCGTACGTGAAGTGCAGCGGGGACGACCGGTTCGGGTCGGGGTCCGGGGAGACGATCTACGTCAATCTCGATCACCGCGACGACATCAAGCGGCTTCTGGTCTTCGTGTACATCTACGACCAGACACCGGCGTTCGACCGGACGCACGCGGTGGTCACGCTGTATCCGAGCAATGGGCCGCGGATCGAGATCAGCCTCGACGAGCGGCATCCTCAGGCCCGGTCGTGTGCCGTGGTGATGATCGAGAACGTGAAGGGGGAGATCGTCGTCCGGCGTGAGGTGAAGTTCGTGTACGGGTTCCAGGCGGAGCTCGACCGGTTGTACGGGTGGGGCTTGCAGTGGGGGCGGGGGTACAAGTCCAAGGTCGAGCGGTAGCGCTGCCGCTGGGCTCGGCCGGTTCGCCCATGAGCTCGGGTGCTTGGGTCGGTTGGCGGGTGCGGGTTGTGTGTGGCTTGTCGCGCCCACGCGGCGGAGCCGCATATCGACACAGCCCCGCGCCCCTGACCGGGCGCCCCCTACCGGCCGATGAACTGCGGGCCCTGAGGCGGCAGCGTGAAGTCCGGGTCCGGCAGGGGCGCGGCGGGGGGCTGGAGGTAGTACGCCTGTGGGGCGGCCGTGGTCGCCGGTTCCTGTCGGGGGTGGGGGTAGCCGTACGCGGGCTGGGTCTGCTGCTGTGTCGGGGCGGCGGGAGGGTAGCCGTAGCCGGGCTGCTGCGGGACCGCCGAGGTGGGCTGCTCGGGCGGGAGAGGGGCGGAGACCTCCGGTGCCGCGGCCTCCGACTCGTCCACCGAGATGCCGAAGTCGGTCGCGAGGCCCTGCAGGCCGTTGGTGTAGCCCTCGCCGAGCGCGCGGAACTTCCAGGCCCCGCCGCGCCGGTAGAGCTCGCCGCAGATCAGGGCCGTCTCCTCGCCGGTCTCCGGCTTGACGTCGAAGTATGCCAGCGGTTCCGCGTCGGCGACCGTGGCGTCGTACAGCAGGATGCGCAGGGACCGTACGTGCTCGAAGGGGACGTCGTCGGCGGAGGCGACCAGCAGAATCTGTCCGACGGCGGACTCGACACCCGCCAGATCCGTCTGGATGGTGTCCGTGAGGCCCTCGGCGACGCGCTTCTTGCCGAGCCGCCAGACCTTGCCCGAGGGGTGGCGGGGCTGGTTGTAGAAGACGAAGTCCTCGTCGGACCGTACGCGCCCGTCGGGGCCGAGGAGCAGCGCCGAGGCGTCGACATCCGGGACACCCTGCCCGGGCGTCCAGCGCAGCACGGCGCGCACCGCCGTGGCTTCCAGCGGGACGTTCGACCCCTTCAGCATCGCGTGCGTCATGCGGATCATCCTGCCTTCTCGGTCCTGGTCACGACAACGCGGGGGTGGCGATCACCCGGCCGGCGAACAGCGAACGTTCGATACGTCCGAGTTACCTGAACTTCATGCCCTGGGGGAACCCACGACATGGGTCTCTACGTACTATTACCGGCCACCATTTTCACCAGGCCGACCAGCGGCCACGGGGGAGTCATATGCGTCACTTCGGGCACATCGCCCCTGAGGAGCGTCAGCGCCTCTTCCACCGGGAGCCCGGCTTCTTCACCGCCGACTCCCCGGCCCGGGTACTCGCGGCGGCCCTGGGGGCCACCCTCTACAGCCCCGCCACCAGGCCCCGGCTGGCCGACGACGTGGTGAAGCAGGCCGGGCGCGGTGTCGTGTCCATGGTGCTCTGCCTGGAGGATTCGATCGACGACGCCGAGGTCGCGGGCGGCGAGGAGAACCTGGTCCGGCAGTTCGCCGACCTGGCCGGGCGCCCCGAGGCGCAGTTGCCGCTGCTGTTCGTCCGGGTCCGTACGCCGGAGCAGATACCGGATCTCGTGCGGCGGCTCGGACCGGCCGTCCGGCTGTTGTCCGGATTCGTACTACCCAAGTTCACCGAGGAGCGGGGCGTGCCGTTCCTGGAGGCGCTCACCGCCGCCGAGGCGTCGAGCGGCCGGCGGCTGTTCGCGATGCCCGTCCTGGAGTCGCCCGAGCTGATGTACCGCGAGTCGCGGGTCGAGGCGCTGCAGGGCATCTCCCGCACCGTCGACAAGTACCGCCACCGCGTGCTCGCGCTGCGCCTCGGCGTCACCGACTTCTGCTCCTCGTACGCGCTGCGCCGCCCGCCCGACATGACCGCCTACGACGTGCAGATCGTGGCCTCCGTGATCGCCGACGTGGTGAACGTGCTCGGGCGGGCCGACGGCACCGGCTTCACCGTGACCGGGCCGGTCTGGGAGTACTTCCGGGTCCAGGAGCGCATGTTCAAGCCGCAGCTGCGCACCAGCCCCTTCCTCGAGGTGCGGGCCACCGAGTTGCGCGAGACGCTGATCGAGCACGCGATGGACGGCCTGCTGCGGGAGATCACCCTGGACCAGGCCAACGGCCTCCTCGGCAAGACCTGCATCCACCCCTCGCACGTCCTGCCCGTGCACGCGCTGTCCGTGGTCAGCCACGAGGAGTACAGCGACGCCCAGGACATCCTCAGACCCGAGCGCGGCGGCGGGGGTGTGCTGCGGTCCGCCTACACGAACAAGATGAACGAGGTGAAGCCGCACCGCGCCTGGGCCGAGCGCGTCCTGCAGCGCGCCGAGGTTTTCGGCGTCGCCAACGAGGACATCGGCTTCGTGGAGCTGCTGGCGGCGGGCCTGCCCGGCTGACGGGGCACCACGACGGGACCCCACGACCACGGGACCCCACGAGGGGACCGGCGGGAACGGCCCGCCGGCGCCTTACTGACAAGGATTCGATGAAGAACAACGAGGTCTGGTCCGGGAGCTGGGTCGCTCAGCGGCTCGGTGTCGAGCTGATCGGCGACGAGCAACTGCGCGACCTGCTGGGACTCGCGCTGCGCCGCAACCCCCGGCGGGCACATCTGCTGGTGTCGAACGTGCTGGGCAAGCACGTGCCGCAGTCGCCGTCCGTCGTGTACGGGTACGGGTTCGCCCTCGGCCGGCGGGTGCGCGAGCTGCTGGGCGACCAGGCGGGCGAGGCCGTCGTCCTCGGGTACGCCGAGACGGCCACGGGGCTCGGCCACTCGGTCGCGGACGGCGTGGTGTTCGCGCCGTACCTCCACTCCACCCGGCGGCCCGTCCGCGGCGTCGCCCCGGCCGGCGGCTTCGAGGAGTCCCACTCCCACGCCACCTCCCACCTGCTGCTGCCCGAGGACCCCGCGCTGCTCGCGGGTGACGGGCCGCTGGTGCTGGTCGACGACGAGTTCTCCACCGGGAACACGGTCCTCAACACCATCCGCGAGCTGCACGCCCGCTACCCGCGCGACCGGTACGTGATCGTCGCGCTGGTCGACATGCGGTCGGCGGCGGACCTCGGACGCCTCGAGGAGTTCGCCCGCGAGATCGGCGCCCGCGTCGACCTCGTGACGGCGGCCTCCGGGACCGTACGGCTGCCCGACGGCGTGCTGGAGAAGGGGCAGGCGCTGGTCGCGGAGTACGAGGCCGCCGGGGAGCCCTCGCGGCCGGGTGCCACCCCGGGTCACGTCACCCGTGTCGAGCTCGGCTGGCCCCGCGGCGTCCCCGACGGCGGGCGGCACGGCTTCACGCGCGAGCACCGGGCACGCCTGGAGAGCGCGCTGCCCGCCATGGCCGCGCGGCTCGCGGACGCGCTGCCGGAAGGCACGCGGCGCGTGCTCGTACTCGGCTTCGAGGAGCTGATGTACGCACCGCTCAGGCTGGCCCGGGCACTGGAGAAGGCGGTCGACGCCGAGGTGCGGTACTCGACCACGACCCGCTCACCCGTCCTCGCGGTCGACGACCCGGGCTACGCGATCCGCAGCCGAATCGTTTTCCCGGCCCACGACGACCCCGACGACGGCCCCGGCGAGCGCTACGCCTACAACGTCGCGGGCGCCGGTTTCGACGCGGTCGTCGCCGTCGTCGACTCGGCCGCCGACACACCCGCGCTCCGCGCCGCCGACGGCCTCCTCACGCAGCTCGCCGCGCACACGTCGAGCGTGCTGCTCGCGGTCGTGCCGTCGTACGTCCCGTCGTACGCGGCCCAGCGGGCCACCCCGCACACCACTCCGTACGTCACCGAAAGGCCCTCCATGCTGCCCGAGCCCCTCCGCGGCCCCGACTTCTCCTCGTACGCGCCCGAGGAGGTCGGCTGGCTGCTGAGGGACCTCTCGGAGGTCACCCTGGAGGCCCCCACCGAGGAGCGTGAGGAGGCCATCCAGAGCGGCGGCGCGCACTACGCGGAGTCGCTGCCGGTGGAGTACCAGCCGAGCGAGCGGTACCAGGCCCTGTTCCACAGCGCGCTGGAGGAGTCGGCGGCCCGAATAGCCCAGGCCGTGGGGGTCGTGACCGAGACGGTGCTGGCCGAGCGGTCACCCCGGCCGGTCCTCGTGTCGCTCGCCCGCGCCGGCACCCCCGTCGGCGTTCTGATGCGCCGCTGGGCCCAGCGCCGGCACGGGCTCGACCTCGCGCACTACGCCGTGTCCATCGTGCGGGGCCGCGGCATCGACGCCAACGCGCTGCGCTGGCTCGCCGCCCACCACGACCCGGCCGACGTCGTGTTCGTCGACGGCTGGACCGGCAAGGGCGCCATCACCCGCGAACTGGCCGACGCCCTCAAGGAGTTCGAGGCCTCCGACGGCATCACCGGCTTCGACCCGGAGATCGCGGTACTCGCCGACCCGGGCTCCTGCGTGCGGACGTACGGCACCCGCGAGGACTTCCTCATCCCCTCCGCGTGCCTCAACTCGACGGTGTCCGGGCTGATCTCACGTACGGTACTGCGCTCGGACCTGGTCGGCCCGAACGACTACCACGGCGCCAAGTTCTACCGCGAACTCGCCGGCGTGGACGTGTCGAACGACTTCCTTGACGCCGTCTCCGCCCGCTTCACGGACGTCGCGGACGCGGTGGACACGCAGGTCAAGGAGCTGCTCGCCGCCGACCGCACCCCGACCTGGGAGGGCTGGGCGGCCGTCGAGCGGATCAGCGAGGAGTACGGCATCCACGACGTCAACCTCGTCAAGCCGGGCGTGGGCGAGGCCACCCGGGTGCTGCTGCGCCGCGTACCGTGGAGGATCCTCGCGCGGGCCGGGGCGGGGGCCGACCTCGACCATGTGCGCCTGCTGGCCGAGCAGCGCGGGGTGCCGGTGGAAGAGGTCGCCGAACTGCCCTACACCTGCGTCGGGTTGATCCACCCCAAGTACACACGGGGCGCCACCGGCGCCGACGGGAAGGCGGTGGCCCTCTGATGGCCGTCATGGTGGCGAGCGACCTCGACCGTACGCTCATCTACTCCTCGGCGGCCCTGGCGCTGACCATGCCGGACGCGCGGGCACCGAGGCTGCTGTGCGTCGAGGTGCACGAGAGCCGGCCGCTGTCGTACATGACCGAGACCGCGGCCGGGCTGCTCACCGAACTCGGGGACGCGGCGGTGTTCGTACCGACCACGACCCGTACCCGCAAGCAGTACCAGCGCATCAACCTGCCGGGCCCGGCGCCCACGTACGCGATCTGCGCGAACGGTGGGCACATCCTGGTGGACGGGGCCACGGACTGGGACTGGCACGCTCGGGTGACGGCCCGGCTCGCGGACGAGTGCGCGCCGCTGGACGAGGTGCGGGAGTACATGGCGGCCACGTCGGACCCGTCCTGGGTGCGCAAGCACCGGGTTGCGGAGGACCTGTTCGCGTACCTCGTGGTGGAGCGTGAGCTGCTGCCCGAGGACTGGGTCAAGGAGCTGGCCGTCTGGGCGGAGAACCGTGGCTGGACGGTCTCGCTCCAGGGCCGCAAGATCTATGCCGTGCCGAAGCCGCTGACCAAGAGCGCGGCCGTGCGGGAGGTCGCCCGGCGTACCGGGGCCGGGCTCGTTCTCGCGGCGGGGGACTCACTGCTGGACGCCGATCTGTTGCTGGCCGCGGATCGGGGGTGGCGGCCGGGGCATGGGGAACTGGCCGATACGGGGTGGGTGGCGCCCGGCATCACGGCTCTTCCTGAGCGGGGGGTTGCGGCGGGGGAGCGGATTCTGCGGGAGTTTCTGGTGGGGTGCCGGTAGCGCGGTGGCGTCTGCCGGGGGCTGTTTGTTGGCGGGTGCGACTTCGTCGTGGCTGGTCGCGCCCACGCGGCGGAGCCGCATATCGATACAGCCCCGCGCCCCTTAGAAAGCCGTGCAGGCGCCCGCGCCGATGAGGAGCCGCGCAGTCTCCCGCAGCTTGAAAGCCGTGCAGTTGCCCGCGCCCTTCATTCAAGAGCCGTCAGTCACCCGCGTCCTTCCAGAGCGGGCGCGGGCCGACCTGCGGAGCCGTACGGCCGTGAAGGCCAGCAGGGCTGCGCCCGCGGCGGCCAGGACCACCTTGGAGTAGGTGGAGGCGAGGGCCGTCACCTCCGTCCAGTTGTCGCCCAGGAGATAGCCCGCGAGGACGAAGACCGTGTTCCAGATCGCGCTGCCCAGGGTGGTGAGGGCGGTGAAGACGGGCAGCGGCATGCGTTCGACGCCCGCGGGGACGGAGATGAGGCTGCGGAAGATCGGGATCATCCGCCCGAAGAAGACGGCTTTGGTGCCGTGCTTGAGGAACCACGCCTCCGTCTTCTCGATGTCCGCGACCTTCACCAGGGGCAGGCGGGCCGCGACCGCCACGGTGCGCTCACGGCCGAGGAGCGCGCCGATCCCGTAGAGCGCGAGGGCGCCGGCCACCGAGCCGACGGTGGTCCACAGCAGGGCGGCGAACAGGTCCATCCGTCCCGTGCTCGACGCGAAGCCCGCGAGCGGGAGGATGACCTCGCTGGGCAGTGGGGGGAAGAGGTTCTCCAGCGCGATGGCCAGCCCCGCCCCGGGCGCGCCGAGCGTGTCCATGAGGCTGTTGATCCACTGGGGTGCGGGGCCGGCCTCCGCCGCCATCACTGTCATGAGGCGCACGGTAGGGGAGCGGACCTTAAGGGAACCTGAGGCGTGGGCCGGCCTCAGGGATCAGCCGCAGCAACCTCCGCCGCAGCAGCCACCGCCGCCACCACCGGCCGCCGGGGCCGGGGCGGACGCCGAGCCGCCCACGGCGACCGTCGACAGCAGCTTCACCGTGTCGGCGTGACCGGCGGGGCAGTCCGCGGGGGCGGAGGACTCCGCCATGGGGCGGCTCAGTTCGAAGGTGTCGCCGCAGGTCCGGCAGCGGTACTCGTAGCGAGGCATGCGCACAGGTTAACCGGCGACCCACGGCGGCGGCAGATCTCCGGGACCGGTCCCCCCGGGTGGGCGGAGTGTCTGGTGTGGCCGGTTTTGATGGCGTGATGCGCGTGGCCATTTCTGTCCGGTTCTTGTTCGAGGCAGTTGTGAAAGTGGCTGATAATTTGTGGAGGCCGCGTGGAGGTCGAAAGACCGGGGGAAACAGGGGGTTCGTAGTCGCGTCTTCCGCGGCTGCGTCTGTCCGCGCGTGCGATTCCACGTGCGGAGGGAGACGCAGTCGTGACCACTGCTCGGCATCGGACCAATGCCGTGCACTCCATGAGCCGTCCGGGCGCCGGAGCCCGTCGTGGCTAGCCGGCAGGGCGGCCCCTCGGGCCGTCGCCGGGCCGCGCAGAAGCACTGGTGGCAGCGGCGTACCCCGACCGGTACGGCGGCCGGCGCCACGGCCGGTGCCGCGACCGGAGACATGACCGGAACCGGCACCGGTTCCGTCGACCGGGGCCGTCCGGAGGCGTGGGCGGGGGAGCCGTGCCGGGAGACCGGCTTACCGGAGGCGCAAACAGGGCGAACCGGGCGTGAGCAGGCCGGCCAAGGGACCGGATCGCGCCATCGCGGCACCCGCCGCAGACCGGCCCCTCCGTCGCCCCTCGCACGCCTCGGACGGCGCTGGACGCCGCTCGCCCGCCGGCTCCGTCCGGAGTACCCCCGGCCGGGTCGCACGGGCTGGCGCCGCTGGCTGCCCTCCTGGCGCCAGTCGCTGGGTGCCGCGCTGCTGTCCGCCGGGTTCGGGGGCGGGCTGCTGACCGCCGCCTACGCCGCCACGGACATCCCCGTGGACCTCAACACCTTCGCCACGCAGCAGGACAACGTCTACTTCTGGTCCGACGGCACCCCCATGGCCCGTACCGGCTGGGTGCGGCGCCAGGCGATGCCGCTGAAGGACATCCCGGAGAATGTGCGCTGGGCGGTGCTGGCCGCGGAGAACGCGAGCTTCTACTCCGACCCGGGCATCTCCGTCGGCGGACTGACCCGCGCCCTGTGGCGCACGGTCGGCGAGGGCGACACCCAGGGCGGCTCCACCATCACCCAGCAGTACGTCAAGAACGTCTACCTGTCCCAGGACCGTTCGGTGGGCCGCAAGTTCACCGAGGCGATGATCGCCCTCAAGCTCGACAACCGGATGAGCAAGGACAAGATCCTGGAGGGTTACCTCAACACCAGCTGGTTCGGCCGCGGCACCTACGGCATCCAGCGGGCCGCGCAGGCGTACTACGGCAAGGACGTCGGCGAACTCAACGCCAGTGAGGCCGCGTTCCTCGCCTCCCTCCTCAAGGGCGCCGGCCTCTACGACCCGTCCCTGAGCAAGGCCAACCAGGCGCGGGCCGAGGAGCGCTGGTCCTGGATCCTGGACCGGATGGTCGACATCGGCCGGCTGACGAAGGCCGAGCGCGCCACGTACACGAAGTTCCCGCAGCCGCTGGACCAGTCCCAGGCGTACGACACCGGACGGCAGAGCGACTACCTGGTCGAACTGGCCGCCCAGTACGCCAAGAAGGCCGCGCGCATCTCCGACAAGGACTTCGACATGGGCGGCTACCAGATTTACACGACCTTCGACCGCAAGCGGGAGACTGCCCTGACCAAGGCCGTGACCAAGGCCCGGAAGAAGGCGCTGAAGGACTCGCCGGACAAGGCGAAGGCGGCGCACTACGGAGCGGCGTCCGTGGCCGCCGACGGCCGCATCCTCGCGGTGCACGGCGGACCGGACCACCGCGAGCAGGGCTTCAACGAGTCCAACGCCACCACCGTCCCGGCCGGTTCGGCGTTCCTGCCGCTCGTGTACGCGGCCGGCCTGGAGCACGGGGCCGCCAAGGAGCGCGGGACCGCCAGGACACGTGTCACCCCGGAGTCCGTCTACGACGGCAACGACGGCGTCCCGGTCACCACACCCGAGGGGCCCTACTGGGACCGCAGCGGCAAGAAGGTCCTCGCCCGCAACGACGGCGGGAAGTCCTACGGGAGCATCACCCTGCGCACGGCCCTCGCCCAGTCCGTGAACACACCCTTCATGCAGCTCGGCATGGACACGGGACTGGACAAGGTGCGCGAGACCGCCGAGGCGATCGGGATGCTGCCCGCCAGCATGGGACCGCAGGTGCCCGCGCTGTCCACGGGCAACTCCACGCCCAGCGCGATCCGGATGGCGAGTTCGTACGCCACGTTCGCCGCCGGCGGCACGCACACCGAGCCGTACTCCGTGCGCAAGATCACCCACAACGGCTCCCGGGTCGCGCTGAACGCGCCCAAGCCGCGCCGGGCGGTGCGCCCCCAGGTGGCCCGCCAGGTCACCGAGGCGCTCACCGACTCCTTCCGGAGCGCCCACCCCACCGCGGCCCCCGCCTCGGCGGAGGTCGCCGGGAAGGCCGGCACGACGCCGGACGACAAGGCCGCCTGGTACGTCGGCACGAACCGCTCGGTGTCGACCGCGGTCGTCGTCTACCGCATGGACCTGACCAAGAGTCTCGAACCACTGCCGCTCAAGGGCATCGCCGGCGCCTCGGCCACCGAGGTCCCGTACGGCATCTGGTCGAGCGCCATGAGCCCGCTCGGCTGACCTCCGACGGCTCACCCGCAGCACCCGTTCCCCCGCAGCACCGCACCACCCCCCACTTCCCTCGCAGATTGAGCTCCGCATGAAGTCGAAGCCGCGTTCCCACCCGCAGCAGCAGTCGCGTGCGCAGTCGTCCTCTGGCCGTGGCCGTTCCCGTGGCCGCCGTGGCCGCCGCCGGGCCCGCCCGCAGCAGAGCCCCCGTCCCGGCTTCCTCGCGATGGCCGTCCTCCTCGTCGTCGCCTTCACCGCCGCGGCCTTCCTGGGCCTGAACCGCTGGGACGGCACCTCGCCGACCGCCTCCTCCGGCCAACAGGACCGGTCCGGGGGCAAGGCGCCCTCCCCCGCGCCGACGGCGGAACCCGAGTGGGACGGGAAGACCCGGCTGATCGGCGACGGCTCCACCTCGTACACCGGCCCGCAGAAGGGGCAGTTGAAGCCCAAGCCGCTCAAGCCCGGCGAGAAGCCCCCGCAGTTCGTGGTCTTCTCCTGGGACGGCGCGCTGGAGAGCGACGACGAGCTGTTCTCGCACTACCGGGAACTGGCCAAGAAGTACGACGCCCACATGACGTTCTTCCTCACCGGGATCTACCTGCTGCCCAAGGACAAGAAGTCGCTGTACGACCCGCCCCAGCACAAGAAGGGCTCCGCGGCGATCAGCTACCCCACCGACGAGCACATCCGCACCACGCTGGAGCAGCTCGGCAAGGCGTGGCAGGACGGCAACGAGATCGGCACCCACTTCAACGGCCACTTCTGCGGCGCCAAGGGCGGCGGGGACTGGAGCGTGGAGGAGTGGCGGACCGAGATCGACGAGTTCAACTCCTTCGTCAGGAACTGGAAGACCAACACCGGCTTCGAGGACCTGCCCGCGCTGCCCTTCGACCTCAAGGAGATCACCGGCGGGCGGGCCCCCTGCCTGGAGGGCCAGGAGAACCTGCTGGAGGCCGCGAAGGACTACGGCTACCGCTACGACGCCAGCTCCAAGGGCGACTTCCAGATATGGCCGAGCAAGAAGAACGGCATCTGGGACTTCCCGCTGCAACTGCTCCCGTACGAGGGGGGCGACTACCAGGGCCTGTCCATGGACTTCAACTTCCTCTACAACCAGTCCGACGGCCAGACCCAGGGCGACCCCGCCCAGTACCCCCGCTGGGAGGAGGAGACCGTCGACACCTACATGGACGGCTTCAACCGCGTGTACTACGGCAGCCGTGCCCCGCTGTTCATCGGCAACCACTTCGAGGACTGGAACGGCGGCATCTACATGCGGGCCGTCGACCGGGTCATCGAGAACGTGTGCACCAAGAAGGACGTGAAGTGCGTGTCCTTCCGTGAGCTGGCCGACTGGCTCGACGTGCAGAAACCCGAGACCCTGCAGCGGCTGCGCGCCCTGGACCCCGCACAGTCGCCGGAGTGGTCGACGGTCGTGAAGTAGCCGCCACGGTCGTGGAGCGACTCAGGTGACCCCTGGTGTGGAGAGGTTGAGCAGAACATGTAAAGATTCCGTCCCCGGGCACCGACCATCCCGGGGTCAAGGAGAACTCCCAGTGAAATCAAGGACGTTCAGCAGCCGCTGCTCGACCCTGGCGGCGGTGACCCTCTCCACCGCCCTGCTCCCCCTCCCCGCCGCGTACGCGGCCGGCCAGCCGGAACGCCAGACACCCCAGGTCACGGCCGCGACCACCGGAGCTTTCGGCCGCATGGCGGACGCCGTGCTCACCGACCGCACCGCCGCTCTGCTCGACCAGGGCCGGGCCCCGCGCACGGCCCTGAAGGCGACCGGCGGCGCCCGCCTGTCCTCCGCCCTCAGCCGTACGGAGGGCACCGCGCTGACCACCCTGCGCGACACGCGCTCCCGCCTCGCCGCGCTGGGCGAGGCCTACACCGACGCCGACACCGACGTCACCGTGGACAGCACCCGCGTGAGCGGACAGCGGGCCACGGTCCGGGTCACCGAGACCACGACCCTGACGTACGAGAAGATCCGCGGCGACGAGCCCGACACGACCGGTTTCCGGGCGCACCACGAACTCACCTTCACCGCACAGGCGGACGGCGCCTGGCAGCTGTCGGGCATACGCTCCACGGACAAGGGCCCCCGGCAGATCAACGAGCCGGTCGCGGCGGCGCAGTCCGGACAGCTCCGCGTCTCCCCGTTCGCCGTCATCAACGCCCCCAAGGCCGCCACGACCTTCCCCGCGCCCGCCAACCCCAAGAGGCTCACCGGCGGCACGTACAACTACGCGGCGATGGCCACCTACACCGAGAAGTACTGGAAGGACTACAACCCGGCCTACCGCAGGTACAACTCGCTCGGCGGCGACTGCACCAACTACCTCAGCCAGGGCCTGCTGGCCGGCGGCTGGAAGCAGATCTCCACGGTCACGCCCGAGGAGTACGACACCTGGTACTACGCGTCGAACGGTACGGCCGACGCCTGGATCGGCGTCAACGAGTGGTCCTGGTTCACGCAGACCGCCAAGCGGACCACGGCGCTCGCGAACGTCTACCAGATGGACGTCGGCGACGTGATGCAGATCGACTTCAACAAGGACGGGTCCAAGGACCACTCCATGATGACGACCTACCGCAGCTCCAGCGGCGTCCCGTACGTGACCTACCACGACGTCGACACCTACCGCCGGTCGGTGGCGAGCATCATCGCCTCCTACCCGACCGCCGCGTACTACGCCTACCGCACCTGAGTCACCGGCCGGCGTCCTCTCCCGGGGACCCCCTGGATTCCCGTGAGCCCCGGGGGAGGACGCCGACGCCTTCCGTGGGCCTTCCCCGGCCCACCTGCTCCTGCTGCCGCTGCTCCCGCTCCGCCTGTTCCGGGTGGCGGGCCCTCCAGTACGGGCTGTCGTGCGGCAGGGCCGTCCCCACCCGCCCGTACATGCCGAAGGCCATCAGCAGCACGCCGTAGATGAAGCTGAACATGACGTTCTGGATGTGGAAGGCGAGGAAGTTGTAGTCGGTGTCCAGCAGGCCCAGGTTCACGAAGCCGCTGAGGACGAACAGGACGCCGAGCACCATGTTGAGCGTGGACGCGAAGTTGCCGCCGATCACCATGCCCGCGAACAGCAGCAGGCCGACACAGATGGACAGGACGCTGAGCGTGCCGTTCGTGTTGAGCCCGGCGACCGTGTCCCCCTCGGTGTCGAAGTAGCCGATCTTGTCGATCAGGCCCAGGATGCCGAAGGCGAGGAGGACGAGCCCCATGAGGCCCGCGCCGATCCGGTAGACCCTGTTGAGCCGGTGGTCCACCGGCAGGTGCTCGTCGAACCGGATGCGCCGATCCGGTTCCTGGCGCACTGAGTGTGAGACCATGTCGCCTCCCTGGGGTGCCGACGGAGGCCGTGCGTACCCTCTCAATATCCGCCCGCGAGCGCCACGGCGCCAACGGCGGCCCCGTCGGGCACCGCCTCCCGCGCTGCCTCACGCGCCGCCCGAACCCCGGTCCTCCCGGATCCGCGACACCACCCGGGCCACCGTCGCCCGGACGGCCTCCGTCTCCGTCAGGAAGTGCCAGTAGTCGGGGTGCCGTCCCTCCAGTGTGCCGATCGCACGCTCCAGGCGGGCGACCGAGTCGTCCAGCGGGCGGGCGTGCCGGGGGTCGGGCGTGGAGCGGCCCGCCATGGCCAGGCGCTGGGCGTCACGGATCGCGAACCGCGTGCGGTCGATCTCCTGCTGGGGGTCCTTCTGCACGGCGTTCAGCCGCCGGAGCCGGTCCCCGGCCGCCGAGACCGCCTCGTCCGTGTCGTTCAGCAGCGCCCGCACCGTCGACAGCAGCGAGGTGGCGTCCGGCCAGCGCTGCTCGTCCCGCGCGGCCCGCGCCTCGCGCAGCTTCAGCTCGGCCCGCGCCACGCTCTGGGCGGCCTGCTCCGGCACGTGCTGCAGGTCCTGCCAGCACGCGGCCGAGAACCGCCGCCGCAGCTCGCTCAGCACCGGTTCCACCTGCTCGGAGCGGGTGCGCAGCGCCTCCGCGCGCGTACGCAGCGACACCAGCCGGTGGTCGGTCTCCGCGGCCCGCTCCGGCAGCCGCTCCGCCTCCGCGCGCACCGCCTCGGCGTCCCGCACGACCCGGTCGGCGCGCTCCAGCGTCTCCGGTACGCCGTGCTGTCCGGCGCCCTGGTTGAGTTTGGTGAGCTCGGGGCCGAGGGCGGCCAGACGGGCCGCGAGGTCGTCGGCCCCCAGCCCCGAACTCCGCACGCCGTCCAGGGCGTTGGTGGCGGCGAGCAGGGCCTGGCGGGCGCGCTCCACGGCCGGGGCCAGCCGGGCCAGCTGCGTCTCGGCCTTGCCGAGCAGCGGGCCGAGTCCGTCGGCGAAGCGGTCCAGGTCCTGTTTGACCCGGGTCAGTTCGTCCTTGGCGGCGGTCAGCTCCGTCCGGGCGCGGGCGGCGACCGAGGCCTCCAGGTCGTCCCGGTCGAGGTCGTGGGCGTCGACGGCGTTGATGTACTGGTGGCTGACCTCGTCGATGCGCCGCCCCAGCGCGTCGAAGTCCGACACGGCCCTGCGGGCGGCCGGGGAGTCGTCGACGGCGGTGATGGTCTCTATGGAGATCCGCAGATCGCGCTGGGCGGTGTCGAGCTCGTAGAACGCCGCCGCCGCGGCGTCCTTCGCGGCCTGCGCCTCCGCCCGCTGGCTCTCCGCCCGCCCCCCGAACCACCGCCGCGTACCCCCACCGGCGAAGGCCGCGGGCAGGGCGAGCGCGGCGAGCACGGGCAGCGCCACGAGGACCAGCAGGTCGCGGGTGCCGGAGGGGGCCGAGACGTGACGGGGTACGTCGGTGGCGCCGCCGGACGGCCTTCCCGGGCGGGGACACACGGAGTGCTGCGCGCGTGACGCGAACGGCGTGTCCGGCCGCGAAGGTGTCGCCGTCACATCCCTCTCCCGTGCTGTGGTCCGCCCTGCCCGGTTCATTCTCCCACCCGGTAAGGACGAACACACGGGCCGTTCAGTTCAGCGTTCGCACCGTGACCGAGCCGTCCTTCGTCCGGGCGGCGACGACGTGGTCGCTGGACTCGTCCCGGGGCACGGACACGTCCACGGAACCGTCGCCGGTCTCGGTCGTCACGCGGTACCTCTCGCGGGGCAGCCCGATGGAGATGGAGCCGTCCCCGCTGCGTGTGTCCACCAGGTCCGGTACGACGTCGAGTTCGAGCTTGAGCGAGCCGTCCTCGCTGCTGGCCCTGACCTCGCGCGACGCGATGCCGGTCGCTCGCACGGAGCCGTCGTCGGAGTGCAGGTCCAGCCCGCCGGTGGTGTCCGACACCCGCACGGACCCGTCGCCGGCGTGGACCTTCAGCGGTCCGGTGGAGTCGGCGACCCGTACGGAACCGTCCGCTGTGCGGACGTCCAGCGCCTCCTCGAACCCCTTCGCCGTGACGCCGCCGTCCCTGTTCTTCACGGTGACGGCGACCCCGCGCGGCACCTCGATGCGGTGCTTGGCCGAGCAGTCCGCCACGAAGCCCGAGCACTTCACCCGCAGCTTCAGCCGGTCGTCCTTCATTTCCCAGGTCACACGGGGGTCCCCGCCCAGGACGACGCGCCCGTCGAACCACCGGGTCACCTCGACCTCGTCCACGTCCGCCGGGACGAGCTCCAGCGCGGAGTCGTCCGAGTCGACAGTGAGCGTACGGCCCTGCAGGGCGAAGGACCGCTGTTCGGGGTCCTCGTCGTCGCCGGGACTCGCGCACGCGACGGCGGTCGCCATGAGCACCACGATGGTCCCGCTGACGGCTGCCGCCCGGACACGCGCTGTACGAGCCATGATCTCCCCCTGCTGCCTGGACCCTCGGGGCCCGTTCCGACGACGACGTTCTCGACCGCCACGCCGTGCTGCTCCGGCGTACTCCGACCGTATGGACCGGGCGAGCCGAGGGGGATCCGGGTCGCTCCCGGATCAGCGGTAGGGATAACCCCCGGTACGGGTTTGGGGGGCACGCCGTCCGGCAATGTAGGCTGTCGACTCGTCCGAGCGCGGAGCTCAGGGCGTCCGGGTGCGTAGCTCAGGGGTAGAGCGCCTGCCTTACAAGCAGGATGTCGGCGGTTCGAAACCGTCCGCGCCCACCGGTACGAAGACCCCGGCCTCGATGGGCCGGGGTCTTCGGCGTTCAGGCCTCCTCCGTCGTGACCTTCTCCTCGTCGCGGGCGTGCTTGAGGCGCATGCGGGCGTCGACCTTGTGCTCGGTGTCGACCTCGTCCCAGAAACGGTGGCAGCTGACGAACACGGCGAGCTCCCGCTCGCGCTCGCGCAGCTTCTCGACCTCCGCCTGCTCGTCGGCCGTCCAGCCGGGGGAGGCGGGTCGTTCGATCTTTCGCCAGCCGTGGTCGTCGCTGAAGCCGTCCAGCGGCTCGACCGACCAGGGGAGCCGCTTGAGAAGGGCCAGCAGCTCGGCCCGGACCTGATGCAGCTCCTCCTGGCCGGCCAGGAGGTCACTCGGAAAGTCATAGGTCTCAGCCACGCGGCAATGCTACGCCTGTTCGAATTTGGGATGCGAGTTCCTTCTGTCACTTCGCGGGAACTGCCGTGGCGCGGCTCTTCGGCCGGCCACGCCCTTCGTCGTTCAGTCCAGGTCGGACAGGTCGAGTACGAAGCGGTAGCGGACCTCGTTGCGGCGGAGGCGGTCGAGGGCCTCGTTCGCTCGGGCCGAGGGGAGCAGTTCGATGTCGGCGGTGATGCCGTGCTCGCCGCAGAAGGCCAGCATGGCTGCTGTCGCGGGCCTGCCGCCGCTGCCCGCGGAGCTGAGTTTCTTGCGTCCCACGAGCAGGTCGGTGGCCTCCACGGTGATGGATCCGAGGTGGCCGAGGTGGCTGAGTGTTCCGTCCATGGCGACCAGACGCAGGTAGGGGCCGAGGTCGTGCGGGGCGGAGATGGTGTCGATGACAACGTCGAACCGGTCGCGGGCGTCAGCCATCTGTTCCGGGTCCGTGGAGACGAGGAGACCGTGGGCACCGAGACGGCGAGCGTCGCCGGCCTTGTCCGGTGAGCGGCTGACCACCCAGGTGTCG
This sequence comes from Streptomyces sp. NPDC030840, assembly GCF_055572015.1. NCBI lineage: Bacteria > Bacillati > Actinomycetota > Actinomycetes > Kitasatosporales > Streptomycetaceae > Streptomyces > Streptomyces sp. NPDC030840. The sequence continues at coordinate 846,569 of NZ_JBVIEE010000001.1, forward strand.
GCGCCGAGTGCCGCGGCGATCTTGACCGCGAGATGGCCCAGCCCGCCCAGTCCCGCCACGGCGACACGGGTCCCCGGCCCCACGCCGAGGGCGTGCAGCGGTTCCCAGACGGTGATCCCGGCGCAGAGCAGAGGAGCGGCGGCGGCCGGGTCGAGGCCGGCGGGAAGCGGGTAGGCGAAGCGGTCGCGGACGACGTACTCCCGGGAGTAGCCCCCCAGGGTGGTCGATCCGTCGTGCCGGTCGGTGCCGTCGTAGGTCAGGGTCGGGAAGGCGCGGCAGAAGTTCTCCTGACCTGCCCGGCACATGGCGCACTCGCCGCACGAATCGACGATGTTGCCCACCGCGACCGGGTCACCGACGGTGAAGCGGGTGACCGCGGGGCCGGTCTCGGTCACCACGCCCGTGAACTCGTGCCCTGGCACCAGGGGGCGGCCGGCTTCGCCGTTCCGGGCGCTGACGGCGTGGACATCGGTGTGGCAGACGCCGCAGTAGTCGACCCGGACCGCGAGGTCGTCGGGGCGCAGGTCGCGCCGCTCCAGTGGCGTCCGCCGCAGTGTCGCCGACGGGCCGCTCAGCTGCCAGCCAACGGTGCTCCTCATGCCGCCTCCTTGTAGACAGACTGTTTGGTCTATTTACCGTAGGCGCAACCGGCCCGTATAGGCAAACCAACTGTTCTGTCTGGTAGTGTCGGAGCATGGCCGATCAGCCCTTGACCTCGCGTGGAGCCGCGACGTACCAGCGCATCCTCGACGCGGCGACCCGGGAGTTCGCCGAGTACGGGATCGCCGGTGCGCGCGTCGAGCGGATCGTTGCCGCGGCACGCACGAACAAGGCGCAGCTCTACGCCTACTTCGGCAGCAAGGAAGGGCTCTTCGACGCCATCTTCTTCGGCTCGCTGGAGCGGATCGTGAATGTCGTCCCGATCGACGCCACCGACCTCGCGGACTGGGCCGTACGCCTCTACGACGAGTATCTCCGCCGCCCCGACCTCATCCGGCTGGCCACCTGGGCACGCCTGGAGCGACGCCCGGCCGGCCACCTGGTCGAGGACCCCGATCGCCTCGACGACCGCAAACTGCGGGCCATCGCCGAGGCCCAGGCCGCCGGTCTGGTGCGCCAGGGAGATCCGTTCGACGTGATGGCCCTGGTGATCGCCATGTCCATGGCGTGGTCACCGGTCAGCAATGTCTACGCGGCGACGGCGCAGGAGCCCCCCGAACTGCACGAGCAGCGTCGGACCCTGCTCCGCGAGAGCGTCCGCCGCGCCATGACGGCCGAACAGATCCAGGGCCTGTCAGACAGGCCCTAGTCCTGCCCCGCCCAAGCGGTCTCGGTTCTCGCAACGGTCCGCGTCGCCCAGGTGCAGACTGGACCTATGTGCCGCAGCATCAAGACCCTCCGCCCGCCCGTCCTCCCCGAGGAAGCCACCGAGGAGGAGATCCGGGCCGCCGCCCTCCAGTACGTGCGCAAGGTGTCCGGCTTCCGGGCTCCGGCCGCCCACAACCGTGAGGTGTTCGACCGCGCGGTGGACGCCGTGGCGGCGGCCACGGCGGAGTTGCTGGCGGGGCTGGAGGTGAGGGGGAGCCGGGCGGCTGCCGCCGGCTGAGCGGGGTGGGCGCCGTCGGAGGTGGGGTCGTTCTTGGCTGCGGGTCCGTCGTGGTTGACCGCGCCCGCGCGGCGGAGCCGCAAATCGACACAGCCCCGCGCTTTCAGGGGCGCGGGGAACCGCACGACCAGCCACCACCAACCCGCACTCACCCCCGGCAGAACCCGGCAGACGAGACCTACCGGCCCCCAGCGGAGCGCGGACGCATCACGTACGCCGCCCCCGCTCCCGCCCCGAACAAGGCGCCCACGGACACCGCCGTGGCGCCCCACGACGCGCCCAGCCAGTGTGCGCCGAAGTAGCCGAGGGCCACGCTGTAGGCGGCCCAGGTGATGCCGGCCAGGATGGACCAGGGGAGGAAGTCGCGGACCCGGCGGTGGGCGGCGCCGGCGCCGAGGGAGACGACCGAGCGGCCGGCGGGGGCGAAGCGGGCGAGGACCACGAGGGCGCCGCCACCCCGGGCGAGGGCCGCGCCGAGACGTTCCTGCGCGGTGGTGAGGCGGCGGGAGCGGGCGATGGCGCGGTCCAGGCGCTCACCGCCCCGCCAGGCCACGCGGTACGCCAGCAGGTCGCCGAGCACGGAGGCGGTCGCCGCGGAGAGCAGGAGGGCGAGGATGTCCGGGACGTCCTGCGCACCCGTCGCCGTACCCGCCGCGGCCGCGGTCGCCGCCGCGATGACCAGGACACCGCTCGGCAGGATCGGGAGGAAGACGTCCAGCAGGATGGAGGCGGCCACCACGGCGTATATCCATGGGCCGGCTGTCAGCGACCCCACACTCTCCAGCACCGACAACTCCCCCTGACTGCCCCCGTGGGCCGCTGTGTCGCCGGGACACCGAGCGGCCTTTGACAGCCAGACAGCGTACGCCCCGGGTGTGACAGACGGCTCACAGGGGCTCGTGTGGCCGTCATGCGCCGTTCACCCGGATGTCGCCCCGGACGCACGGGCAGTTGCAGGCGCGCACCGACCGGGGATTCCGCTTATGCGAAAGCCGAGAAGAAGGTGTGGCTGGACTTCACCGTCGATGCGGTCGTGACACGCGGTGGCGCCCGCCTCCGCGGGGCGGAGACGGGCGCCGGCGTACGGGGTTCGAGTCAGGCCGCCACGGGAGTCTGGTCCGAGGCGGGCTTCTTCGCGGACGCGGCCGAGCGGCCTGCGAAGATTCGGTCGAGGCCGAACGCGCCGGAGCCCGTGAAGACGAGCAGGAACATCGACCAGCAGTACATCGCGGCGCCCTCGCCCTTGTTCTCGATGGGCCACAGCCCCTGGGGCTGGTGCACCTTGAAGTACGCGTAGGCCATGGCGCCGGAGGCGATGAACGCCGCGGCACGGGTACCGAGGCCGAGCAGCACCAGGCTGCCGCCGACGAGTTCGATGACGGCCGCGTACCAGTTGGGCCAGGCGCCGGTCTCGGCGGAGGCGCCGTTGCCGTCCACGCCTCCGAAGGCGCCGAAGAGCGACATGGCTCCGTGGCAGGCGAAGAGCAGGCCGATGACGATGCGGAACAGGCCGATGGCGTACGGCTGGGCGTTGTTGAGGCGTCCGGTCATGTGGGGGACTCCTTCGGTCTGGTTTCCCGGTTCTTTGTGAAGGACCGGTGGGGACGAGTACCGAGCGGTAACCCACGCTAGGGCGGCCTAATCTATGGTTGCAAGTTCAACATTCGGCCATGCCGTCGCTTCCGCTTGATGTTCCGTTTGCTGGTCGACGGCGCGCAGCGCCGCGCGGGCCACGGCGTCCGCGTCGGACAGCGTGACGGAATCCACCCCGGGCCTGGCCCCGGCGGCGGTCACCCAGTGCACTCCCTCCGTGGGCACACCGAACGCGAACCGCCTTGAGTGAGCGCCTCCCTGGCGATCCATCAGGTGATACGGGCGCGGTGTCACGTCCACACCTCCCGTCTCGTAGCCGTCCACGGTGTGCGGGCGGGCCTGACCCGTCCTCAGCAGTCCGGCGAGGAGCTCGTCGGCGGTCCGGCGCAGGTCCGGTTCCGGAAGGCGCGCCTCGATGAGCGTGGTCGCACGGACGGCCGAGCCGGGGACCTCGGGGGAGTGCGCGTGCCAGGCCCCCTCGTCCGGCCGCACCCTCAGGCGCGGGCCCAGGACCGTCAGGACACCCGCCTCGATCAGGGCGGCCATCTCCTCGATACGGCTGCGGGGCGGGCCGATGGAGAGGTACGCGTTGAGCGGCGTGTACCAGCCGTCCAGGTGGTCGCGGCGGGAGGCGCCGGTCAAGCCGCCGTGGTCGACGATCAGCCGGAGCTCGTTGCGCAGGTCCCGCAGCACGTCGAGGGCGGCCTTGAGCGGGCCGTCGACGTTGCCGAGCGCCGCCTGCGCCGCGTCCGCGCGGAGGTAGGCCAGCAGCCAGTCGCGCCAGGCGCCGGGATCGGGGAAGGAACGGCCGGCGTACGGCCGCGCAACGCGGTCCCAGGACCAGCGGTCGGCGTGGGGAATGCCGAACTCGTCGAGGACGGCGGTCTCCTGGGCACTGCGGTGGGCGGTGGAGAGGAAGCGGTCGCGGAAGGAGGCGAGGAAGCGGTCGCGGATGGAGGCTAGGGCGGGGCGGCCGCGAAGTACGCCTTCGTAGTAGACCGTTTCGACCTCCTTCGCCACCAACGGCCATATCTCCGTCAGGAAGTCGGGGGCCTCGCCCGAGTCCGCGCGTTTGCGGAAGCCCGCGATCACCTCGGGGGTGAGGACGAGTGGGATGTGACGCCCGTACGGGCCCTTCGCGTTGTCGCCGCGCGCCTGGTACGGGATGCCGCGCCGGGACCCCGCGTACAGGCGCGGCTCGCGCCCTGAGGGGACGTACCGCAGGCCCTGCCGACCGCGGGTGAAGCGGCCGCCGCGGCCGATGGTCAGCAGGGCCATGTGGTCGAAGAAGTTGAGGCCCAGGCCGCGCAGGAGGACGGGCTCGCCCGGGGAGAGGGGGGTGAGGTCCACGTCGGCCGGGTTGGCGGGCGGGATGTGGCGCAGTCCGTGGCGGGCGGCGTACGACGTGAGTTCGCGCTCGGCGCGGTCGGGGGCCGTGGGCAGGTGGCCCTGGGCGAGGACCACGGCGGACAGGCCGGTCAGGGTGCGGCCGGTGGACAGGGCGAGGGTCTGCAGGCCGTCGGGGGCGTCGTCCAGGCGGACCGCGCGGGCGCGGTGCACCTCGACCCGGAGCGCGGGCGGCGCCTGGCGCACCACCTCGGTGAAGACCCATTCCAGGTAACGGCCGTACTGCGCGCGGGTCGGGTACTCGTCGGGGCCCAGTTCGCCGGCCGCCCAGGCGTGGAGGCTCGGCCCCGGGCGGATCGGGCCCGAGCAGTCCACGCTCTCGTCGGTGAACAGGGTCACCTGCGAGGCGACGGTGTTCATGAGCAGGTGGGGGGACTGGGCGGTGCGCCAGACCCGGCCGGGGCCCGGGGGCGCCGGGTCGACGACGTGGACGGTCAAGTGGGCGCCGGGCCGCAGGAGTTCGGGCGCGGAGGCGCACAGGCGCTCCAGGACGCTGGTGCCGCGCGGGCCCGCCCCGACGAGGGCGACGGAGACGCAGGAGGTCTCGGAGGGGTCCTCGGCGGTGGGGGTGGTCGCTGCGGACAAGGCGGGTGACTCCCGTGCGTGGGGGGCGCGCTGCGGCAACCGTCCGCTGGAAGCGGACGGTCCGCCTCATCATGCCGTCGTACGGGGCCGGAGCAGAGCCCTGGGGGTGCCGGGTGTGGGATGCCTCACGAGCATCACGGGCAACGGAGGCAACACCTGAACGTATACAGCAAAGAGGTACAAGGCGGTTATCGGGGGCGAGTTGCCGGGGCGGGAGAGCTCCGGGGTTGCCGGGTCGGGAGAGCCACGGGAGGTGCGGGGGCGAGAGATTTACGGGAGGCGCGGGGGCGGGAGAGTCACGGGAGTCACCGGGGGGCCAGTTCGTACTCCGTCACCGTCTCCAGCCGGGGCCTGCCGTGCCGGGACGCCCGGGCCTGGTCGAGCCGCAGCCGGGCCGAACGGCCGCTCAGGGTCAGGGTCATCAGCTGGTTGCCGAACCACGGGCCGCCCGTCCGCCGCCAGTCCAGGGAGGGCCGCTCGCCCCGGCCGTGCCGCTCGAAGAAGCGGCCCAGGGCACGCCCCACGCCGCTCCAGCCGAAGCGGAAGCCGAGACGGATGGAGAGGGGGATCGAGTTGTGCACGGGGGAGCAGGTCAGCTGCAGGACGCGCGCGCCGGGGCCGCCTCCGGCCGGCCACGACGGCTCCGCGACGTAGGCGTGGTGCACGTCGCCGGAGAGCACGCACACCGTCGCCGGCGCACGCTCGCCCGACCCGGCCTCGGCGATGAGCGCGGCCAGCGCCTCGAACGACGCCGGGAACGCCGCCCAGTGCTCCAGGTCCGCCCGCCGCCGCAGGTCCTCCCCGAACCGTGCCCACCGCTCTCCGCGCTCGCCCCGGCACAGGGCTGCGTTCCAGGCCTCGGCGTCGTGCACGAGGTGGGGCAGCAGCCAGGGGAGCGAGGTGCCGATGAGGAGGTGGTCGTACGAGCCGGGGCCGTCCAGCACCTGCTCGCGCAGCCACTGCTCCTCGGCCGGGCCCAGCATCGAGCGGTTGCCCTCGTCGAGGACGCGCGCGGCCCGGGTGTCGACCATCAGCACGCGGACGCGCCCGAAGTCGCGCCGGTAGCTCCAGCGGACCGAGGAGGGGTCCCGGTCGGCCTTGGCGGCGTGGGCGCGCAGCAGGTCCGTGCCGTCGGGGGCGGCGCGGACGGCGGCGTACAGCGGGTCGGCGGCCAGTTCGGCGGGGGACAGGTTGCCGAGGTGCTGGTGGACCCAGTACGACATCAGCCCGCTCAGCAGCCGCTCGCGCCACCAGGGCGTGGCCCGCATGTCGGCGAGCCAGGAGGCGCTGGTGTTCCAGTCGTCGATGACGTCGTGGTCGTCGAAGATCATGCAGCTCGGGACCGTGGAGAGCAGCCAGCGCACCTCCGGGTCGAGCCAGGACTCGTAGTAGAGGTGCGTGTACTCCTCATAGTCCGCGACCTGGTCGCCGGGCGGCTCGGAGAGGTCGCGGCGCGCGGCGAGCCAGCGGCGGGTGGCACTCGACGTCTCGTCCGCGTACACCTGGTCGCCCAGCAGCAGGAGCACGTCGGGGCGCTCGGCCGCGGGGTCGGCGGCGATACGGGCGGCGAGGGTGTCCAGGGCGTCCGGGCCCACCGGGTCGTTCTCGTCCTCGGGAGGGGCGGCCCAGCGGCAGGAGCCGAAGGCGACACGGACGGCGTCCCCGTCGGGGGTGCGGATCTCGGAGGGCGGGAAGGGCGAGTCGGCCAGGGGCCACACGGGGGTCCCGTCGAGGAGGACCTCGTACGCCGTCGCCGTGCCGGGACGCAGGCCCGTCACCTGGACCAGCGCGTAGTGGTGGCCCGCCACCTGGAAGGTGCGCATCTCGCCGCGCGCTCCGCCGGTGCAGCGCACCTCGGCGGTGCACGGACGGCTCGTCTCGACCCACACGGTCGCGGTCGAGTCGTCCACGTATCTCAGCAGTGGTCCCAGCCGTAGCCCCGCCATCGGCGATCACCCGCCCTTTTCCTCGGTCGGTTCGCCTCTTCGGCTCACCCTCCTCCGTCGACCCGTACGGTACGGAACGACGGAGGTGAGCGGGGAGGTTCCGGGGTTCCGGTTTGGTCGCGGTGGCCGTCGGCGGTCTTCCGCGGTACCGGGTGAGGCCCGGGCGGGCGTGGGGGAGGGGCCCGGACCTCACCGCGGATCCATGGGCCGGCCGGGCTCGGCGGCGCCCGGCCGGGATGAGGGAAGGAACGGTTCAGCAGTTGGCCAGGTAGCTGGTCAGGGCGCTCTTCTCGGCCGAGTCGACCGACAGGTCGTAGTAGTACTTCACCTGGACCCAGGCGCGGACGTAGGTGCAGCGGTACGCGGTGCGCGACGGCATCCAGGTGGCGGGGTCCTGGTCGCCCTTCGACTGGTTGACGTTGTCCGTGACGGCGATGAGCTGCGGGCGGGTGAGGTCGTTGGCGAACGCCTGGCGCTGGGAGCTGGTCCAGCTGTCGGCGCCGGAGTCCCAGGCCTCGGCGAGCGGGACGAGGTGGTCGATGTCGAGGTCGGAGGCGGCGGTCCAGGTCGCGCCGTCGTACGGGGAGTACCAGCTGCCGCTGGTGGAGGCGCAGGCGGAGTCCGTGACGACGTTCGTGCCGTCGCGCTTGAGGACCGTCTCGCGGGTGTTGCAGGTGCCGCTGATGGTGATCCAGTGGTTGAACAGGTCCCGGTTGTAGCCGGTCCGGTCCTCGGTCGCCACGGTCAGGGTGGCGAGGTAGGAGCGGGCGGTGGCGGCGCTGACCGGGGTCGGGAGCGCGGCAGAGGCGCTCGGGCCGTTGAAAAGTCCCGCCATGGCTATGAGGCCGGTCATGGCGGCGAGTACACTGAGTCGTCGACGCGCGTAGACCTTGCGCATGCGAACTCCCTTGTGGGTGGGGGCGGTTGCGGTGCGAGCAACGGAACTCTCGCGTCGCTCTGTTTCCGTCAGGTGAGCGTTCGGTGAGAAGTTAATGACGTGCCCATGACAGAACAAGGGTTCGGTGTGTGCGGGTTTCCTGTGGGTTTTCGGGGAGGCGCTCTGACGTGCCCTTTTGTGAAGGGTGACGTGGACGGGGGCGCGGAGGCCGGCGAACGGGCCCTGCCGGGGCTGTGCACGCCGTCCCGTACGATGGATGGCGCAGAAGGGGAGTAGCTCTTCGCCGGACCGTCGACACACTGCTCAGCTCAGCTGGGCCGGCGCCCGGAGGCGGGTCCCGTTGACGGGGCCGGCCAGCGAGACCTTCGGCAAGCAGTGCGCTGCCCGTGCCGCCCGGTGCGGGTGTCCGCCCGTGTCCATTGGCGCGGGTGCCACGTGTGTGCTGCCGTGCCGAGGTGTCGCGTCAGCGGACGGTCTTTCTCGGCGGGCAGCCCCGACCGATTGAGAGATCGTGATCAGCTTCAGTGTCCTGGCGCTCGTCTTCGGTGTCGTCTTCCTCGCCGAACTCCCGGACAAGACCGCCCTCGCCGGTCTCGTCCTGGGGGCGCGCTATCGGGCCTCATACGTCTTCGTCGGTGTCGCCGCCGCCTTCGCCGTGCATGTCGCGATCGCCGTCGCGGCCGGCAGCGTGCTGACGCTGCTGCCGGGGCGGATCGTGTCCGCGCTCACCGGTGTGCTGTTCCTCGGCGGTGCGGCGATGCTCCTGCTGAAGGGCGACGAGGGCCAGGAAGAGGTCCGCGAGCCAGGGAGTCAGAGCTTCTGGAAGGTCTCGGGGGCGGGCTTCATGCTCATCCTGGTCGCCGAGTTCGGTGATCTCACCCAGATCATGACGGCCAACCTCGCGGCCCGCTACGACGATCCGCTCTCCGTGGGGCTCGGCGCGGTACTCGCGCTGTGGGCGGTGGCCGGCCTGGGCGTCATGGGGGGCAAGGCGCTGATGAAGCGGGTGCCGTTGCGCCTGATCACCAGGGTCGCGGCGCTGGTGATGCTGGGGCTCGGCGTGTGGAGTCTGTACGAGGCCGTGGCCGGGTGAGGGCGCGCGGGTGAACCCGGGTGACCCGGGAGGTGACCCGCGCGAAAGTCCCGCCCGGGAGTGGTGGCGTGGCGGGTGCCGATTTTGTATCGTGGAGGAACAAAGTGGCTCCCGCCCGTTTTCCCTGACCGGCGGGCGGGGCCACCTTGTCCTTCCGGGGCCGTTCTCGCGGCCCCCTTCCCGTCTCCTGGAGCATGCCGATGACGGACACCACCGTTCTGACCGCCCGCGCCCTCCTGCTCGACATGGACGGCACCCTCGTCAACTCGGACGCCGCCGTGGAACGGATCTGGCGCCGCTGGGCCGACCGGCACGGGCTCGACGGCGACGACGTCATGAAGGTGGTGCACGGGCGGCAGGGGTACGCCTCCATGGCCGTGCTGCTGCCCGGCCGGCCGATGGAGCAGAACCACGCGGACAACGCGCGGCTGCTGGCCGAGGAGACCGCGGACACGGACGGTGTCGTGGAGATACCGGGCGCGGCGGCGTTCCTGGCCTCGCTGGCCGGTGTGCCGCACGCGCTCGTGACGTCGGCGAACGTCGCGCTGTCCACGGCTCGCATGGAGGCCGCGGGCCTGCCGTTGCCGGATGTGCGGGTGACCGCGGAGTCCGTGGGGGCGAGTAAGCCCGACCCCGAGGGGTTCTTGAAGGGGGCCGCGGAGTTGGGGGTCGCTCCTGCGGACTGCGTGGTGTTCGAGGACTCGGGTGCGGGGATCTCGGCGGGGCGCGCCGCGGGGATGCGGGTGGTGGGGGTCGGGCCCCGGGCCGGGGCACACGGGCCGGATGTGTGGGTGCCGGATCTGACGCGGGTGGCGGTGGATGTGGTGGACGGGGTGGATGGGGGCGGGGTTCGGTTGCGGGTGTGGTGAGGTCGCCGTCTTGAGGGCGCGGGGCGCGGGTGCGGGGGCGTTGGTTGAGATCCGCGGGTTGCCGGGGGCTGGTCGCGCAGTTCCCCGCGCCCCTGAGGGGGCGCCGGCCGCGGGTCCTACGTGGCTTGGCGCCCACGCGGCGGAGCCGCATGACCGACACAGCCCCGCGACCCTGGCGGCGCGCGCTTCCCCCCTCCGCCCCTTGTTCCCCCAGCCCCCTGAGGGGCTAAGGCTCCTCGGTCTCTGACTCCAGTTCCTCTCTGGTCGCCACGCCGTAGACGCCCGAGTCGTCGTCGATGTCGCGGGTGAACTGGTAGTGGCGGACCGCCGCTTCCACCTGCTCGTCGAAGTTCCCGTCGATGTCGCCCAGGTAGATGGCCAGTTGGCGGAGGCGGAGCTGTAGTTCGGTGACCTCGGGGCCGTCGTCGCCGAGGCGGAGGACCTGGGGACGGCGTTGGTCGTCGGCCTCGTCGGAGCCGGAGGGCTTCGAGGCGGTGACGCCGGCGGAGGGGGTGGTCCGGGTCGGGGTCGGTGAGGGGGAGGGGGACGACGAGCCGCTGGTCCTGGAGGGGGAGGGGGCCGCGCTCGTGCCCGGCGCTGTGGGCGGGGCGTTGTTCGCGGGGGATGTCGACCGGGCTGTCCCGGTGGGCTCCTCCGGTGAGGCCTCGTCGTCCGGCGACGTGTCCGGGACGCTCGCCCGCAGGTCGTCCGGCAGCGCCTTGTCGCGGGTGGGCGTGTCGTAGGAGAAGAGGCCGCCGGCGAAACCCGCGGCGGCCAGGACGGCCGCGACGGCGCCCGCGACGGCGAGCGTCATGCGGTGGCCGCGTCGGCCGGAGCGGGAGCCGCGCTCGGGCGGCGACGGGAGCGTGGGCTCCGTGGGCGGGGGCTCCGTGGGTCCGGAGGGCTCCGTGGGTCCGGGGAACTCGGTGGGCCCCGAGGGCTCGTGCTCGAAGAGCTGGACGTCGGCCGAGTCCGGGCGGGTCGTCGTGGCCGCCACCGGCATGGCCAGCGTGGGGATGTCGTCGGGTTGCCGCGGGGGAGCGGGTGGTGTGGCGGCCGCGGCGCCTGGCGTGTCGTCGCCCAGTTCGACGTACGGGCGTATGCGTAACGGGTCGAAGTCCTCGGCCGCCGCCGCCTCCGCCGTGCGGGCGTGGCGCAGGGCCTCCGAGGTGCGGCGGTTGCACGAGCAGGACGGAGTGCCGTCCAGGGCGCGCGGTGCCGCGCACCCCGGGCAGGTGTGGCCGTGCGGTTGGCCGCCGTTGCCGCTTGCTTCACTCACGTGTGGTCCCTCCCCGTACGAACTCCAGAAATTATGCAGATCTCACGCACAGAATCTCCCAGGCGCCCCGGGAGTCGCGGATTTCGTCAGGACTCAACAGGCCATAACCGGTCACACCGATCACGATGGAGAGGAAACTGGAGGCGGGGCCGGGCGAGAGCCTCGCCACCCGGGAGGTCTGCATGGCGTCAGGAATATCTGGAACGCCGGGAAAGCCGGAGACACCGAGTACGTCCGGTGCACCGAGTGCGTCCGGTGCGTCGCGGACCTCGGGCGGGGCCGGTGGTGCCCGCCCGGCCGGGCGCGGGGGCGCCGCCACGGAGCGTGCCGAGCGTGGTGTCCTGGTCTCCATCGGCGCACTGCTGCTGGGCATGCTGCTCGCCGCACTCGACCAGACCATCGTGTCGACCGCGCTGCCGACGATCGTCAGCGACCTCGGCGGCCTGGACCACCTGTCCTGGGTGGTCACCGCGTACCTGCTGGCCTCGACCGCCGCCACCCCGCTGTGGGGGAAGCTCGGTGACCAGCACGGCCGAAAGAGGCTCTTCCAGGCGGCCGTCGTCATCTTCCTCGTCGGGTCCGCGCTGTGCGGAATGGCGCGGAACATGCCCGAGCTGATCGCCTTCCGGGCGGTTCAGGGACTCGGCGGCGGAGGGCTCATGGTGCTGTCCATGGCGATCGTCGGCGACATCGTCCCGCCGCGCGAACGAGGCAGGTACCAGGGGCTGTTCGGGGCCGTCTTCGGTGCGACCAGTGTGCTCGGGCCGCTGCTCGGCGGGCTGTTCACCGAGCATCTGAGCTGGCGTTGGGTCTTCTACGTCAACCTGCCGGTCGGGGCCGTGGCGCTCGCCGTGATCGCCGTCGTGCTGCGCCCGCCCGTGCGCGCCACACGCCACGTCATCGACTACCTCGGTACGTTCCTCATCGCGTCCGTCGCCACCTGCCTGGTCCTCGTCGCCTCCCTCGGCGGCACGACCTGGGAGTGGGATTCGCCGCAGATCGTCGGGCTCGCGGTGCTCGGGGTGGTGCTGGCCGCCGCGTTCGTCGCCGTGGAGCGGAGGGCCGCCGAGCCCGTCCTGCCGCTGAAGCTGTTCCGCGTCCGGACGTTCACGCTGTCCGCCGTCATCAGTTTCGTCGTCGGCTTCGCCATGTTCGGCGCGATGACGTACCTTCCGACGTTCCTGCAGGTGGTCCAGGGCGTCTCGCCGACCGTGTCCGGCGTCCACATGCTGCCGATGGTGCTGGGCCTGCTGCTGGCGTCCACCGCCTCGGGGCAGATCGTCAGCCGCACCGGCCGCTGGAAGGTGTTCCCGGTCGCGGGCACCGCCGTGACGACGCTGGGTCTGCTGCTGCTCCACCAGTTGGACGAGAACAGCTCCGACGGCGAGATGAGCGCGTACTTCTTCGTCTTCGGGCTGGGCCTCGGCCTCGTCATGCAGGTGCTGGTGCTGGTCGTGCAGAACGCGGTGCCGTACGAAGACCTGGGCGTCGCCACGTCCGGCGCGACCTTCTTCCGGGCGATCGGCGCCTCGTTCGGCGTGGCCGTCTTCGGCACGGTCTTCGCGAGCCGCCTGGCCGACAAGCTCGCGACGGCACTCGGGGGCGCGCGGCTCCCGCCCGGCGTCACCCCGGACACGCTGCGCGCCGACCCGCGCGGCATCGGCGAACTCCCGCCCGCGCTCCGCGCCGACGCCCTCCACGCGTACGCCTCCGCGATCACGGACGTCTTCCTTTACGCGGCGCCGGTCGCCCTCCTCGGCTTCGTGCTGGCCTGGTTCCTGCGAGAGGACCCGCTGCGGGGCTCGGTGACGGCGCCGGACATCACCGAGACGCTGGCGAGCAACCCGGTCGAGCGGTCGTCGTACGACGAGGTGTGCCGGGCGCTGTCGCTGCTCGGGTCCCGGGAGGGGCGGCGGCGGGTCTACGAGACGATCACCGCTCGGGCGGGCTACGACCTGTTGCCGGCGGCGAGCTGGCTGCTGCTCAGGATCAGGAAGTACGGCCGTGCCGAGCCCGCCCTGCTCGCCGAGCGCAGCACGGTGCCGCTGGACGTCGTCCTCGCCGCGTCCCGTCAGGTCGAGGAGCGCCGTCTCGCCCGCCGTGAGGGCCTCGACCTCGTGCTCACCGGCACCGGCCGTGAGGCCGCCGACCGGCTGTCCCGGGCCCGTGAGGAGTCCCTCGCCGAACTCCTCGGCGACTGGTGGGGCCCGGACCGTCCCACCGACCTGGTGCGGCTGGTGGCCGAACTGAACGCCGAGTTGTGCGGCTCCGACGCGGAACGTCCCCGTGGCGGGGGCGGCACCCGGGTGGGGACGTGAACGGCCGGGGCGTTCAGCTCGTGGTGAGGCAGCGCGTGGTGAGGTTCTTGCGGAACCAGTGCTCGGCGTAGGGCTGCTCGTTGTAAGGCTCGGTCTCCTCGTAGCCGAGCCGGGCGTACAGCGCGCGGGCCTCCACCAGGTCGCCGCGGGTGTCCAGCACGATCCGCGCGGCCCCCAGGGAGCGCGCCGCGTCCTCGGCGGCACCCACGAGCAGCGCGGCCCCGCCCCTGCCGCGCGCCCTCTCGTGGAGGAAGACCCGCTTGAGCTCCGCCGTGAGGGGGCCGAGCATCCGTATGCCCGCGGTGCCCACCGGCTCGTCTCCGTACCGGGCCACCAGCAGCAAGCCGCCGGGCGGGGCCAGGTAGGCGCCGGTGTCCGCGGCGACCTCGCGCTCCAGCTCGTCCGGGTCCGTCCGGCGCCCCTCGTGCAGCAGGTACCAGCGGTCGCTGACCTCCGTGTAGTACGCCCGCCAGAGCGCGGCGGCGACGGGTGAGTCGTGGGGCTCGGGGGCGATGGACCAGGCGGTGGTCGTGGGGGAGGCCATGCGGGCCATTGTCGGGAGGGGGTGCCGGCCGGCCGCAAACGATTAATCACTCGCTCGCCGGCCGCCAGGGGCTGTGCATCGACACGGTGCGGCAGGAATCGTGAACAGTTTGAGAAGGGCCGTCCGGGCAACCCGGTGCTGAAACCCGACCCATCGGGTCGAAAAACCCGGAAGGCATCCATGTCCACAGGCATGATCATCACTCTGGTCGTGATCGTGGCGGTCGTGGTCGTCGTCGCGGCCGCCCTGACCCTGCGCAAGCGAAACGCCCCCGGCGGCCACGGGCTGCGGCGGCGCTTCGGGCCCGAGTACGAACGGACGCTGGCCCGGCACGACGGCGACACCAGGGCCGCGGAACACGAGCTCGCGGAGCGGGTGAGGCGGCACGGCTCACTGCGGACGCGGCCGCTGGAGCCCGCGGAACGCGAGCGGTACGAGGCCCGCTGGGCCGCGCTCCAGGAACGCTTCGTCGACTCGCCGCGGGAGGCGGTCGCCGAGGCGGACCGGCTGCTCGGTGAACTGGCGGGCGCGCGCGGCTTCCCGGACGGCGGCCGCTACGACGAGCAGCTCGACGCGCTGTCGGTGCACCACGCGCACCACGTCCACGGGTACCGGCGGGTGCACCACGCCGTGCACTCCCCGGACGGTGACGGCACCGGGGGCCGTGCGGGTACGGAGGAGATGCGCGAGGCACTGGTCGAGGCCCGCGCCCTGTTCGACGAGCTTCTGGCGCCCAACCGCCACGCGGCGAAGACGGACCGCCACTCCAGGCCGGCGGCGCCTGCGCGCGCGAACAGCCGGGCCCACCTGCCGTGGGGATTCACCAGGCGCCATGCGAAGGGGAGTTGAGGGGAGTTGAGGGGGATGGCTGACAATCCGAGGCCCGGCGAGGGCCGTGAGGGCGTTGAGCGGGTCGCGGGCGTCGAGGGCGCCACAGGTTCCCAGGGCACCAACGACCTCAGGGGCGTCGAGGGGTCGCACCGGCGGGAGCCGGCACTGACGGGACACGACGTCCCGGCGGGCCTGGCGGAGCCGGCGGGCACGTCCGGGGCCGGGGCCGGCACCAGTGGCCGGTCGGCGTCGGCGGGGGCCGTGCCCGGGTCCGTGCGGGAGACTCCGCTGCTGCCCCATGAGGAGACGGACAAGTTCTCGATGCGGCTGCAGCACGCGGTCGGTGAGTTCGTCGACGAGCCCCGGGGCGCCGTGGAGGAAGCCGACCATGTGCTGGAGGAGGTCGCGTCGCGCTTCACGGACGCCGTGACGCAGCGGCGCCGGACGCTCCGCATGTCCTGGCAGTCCATGGGGGAGGGCAAGGCCGCCGAGATGGACACGGAGCAGCTTCGGTTGGCGCTGCGGGACTATCGGGAGCTGACTGAGCGGTTGCTGCGGATTTAGTGTTGCCGCGCCTGACGTGGCAGGACGGTGAGACGTGGCAGGACGGTGACGGGCCACGGCCCCGGATCTTCCGGGGCCGTGGCCCGTCGCGTCTGCCCCGTTCGGTGCGTGGGTGGGTGCGGGTTCGTCGTGGCTGGTCGCGCAGTTCCCCGCGCCCCTTGAAAAACCGCGCAGTTCCCCGCGGCCCTGAGAGGCTGCGTGGTTCCTCGCGTCCCCTCAAAGACTGCGCGGTTCCCCGCGCCCCCTAAAGACTGCGCAGTTCCCCGCGCCTTTTGAAAGCCGCGTGGTTCCCCGCGGCCCTGAGAGGCTGCGTGGTTCCTCGCGCCCCCTCAAAGACTGCGCGGTTCCTCGCGCCCCTTAAAGACTGCGCAGTTCCCCGCGCCTATTGAAAGCCGCGTGGTTCCCCGCGGCCCTGAGAGGCTGCGTGGTTCCTCGCGTCCCCTCAAAGACTGCGCGGTTCCCCGCGCCCCTTGAAAGCCGCGTGGTTCCCCGGGCCCCCAAGAACCGCGCAGTTCCCCCGTGGCCCGGGAGTCATGGGCGCACCGTGCAGCACGATGCCCCCCTGGGCGCGTTTACTCCTCGCCCTGCCCCGCGGGCCTCCGGCCCCGGCGGTCGTGCCAGTCTCGGACCACCTGTTCCACGTCGTACGGCTTCAGGCCCAGTGGGGGGCCCGGTGGGGGCTTGAACATCATGTCGCGGATCTTCGTGTTGATCTCCGTGATGATCTTCCGTACGAGCCGCTCGGAGGGTGCCGACGCGGCGGCCGCGAGCGCGTCCTCGGCCTCCTTGCGCAGGGCGAGGGTCGGGGGCAGGACCGACATGCCCTCGCGGGCCATCTTCTGTTTGATCCACCACAGTTCGTCGTACGTCGTGCCGTCGTCGCCCAGTGGCTTCCCGGCTCCCGGGAGCGTGGCGAACTCGCCGCGCGCCTGTGCGTCGCGGATCTGTTTGTCGATGAAGGACTCGAAGCTGACACCCGGTGGCTTCCGCTCGGTCATGAGTCCATTGTGCCGGAGCGCGCCCGAGCGGCCGAGCTGGCGATTTATCATTCGGCGGCGGTACGCCGAGCGGGTGCCGCACAGCGACCATTGGACCGTCTGGACTGCGAGGCCGCGCAGACCGGAGTCCGTGACCCAGAAGGAGCGCACGTGCTCGAACTCACCATGGCCTCGGTCTCCGCGCAGGACTCCGCGGCGACGGCCGGGATGCTGATGGCCGAGGCGCCCAGCGACCCGGGCACGGTGCTGCGGGTGGGCCGCGACAAGTCCGTGTGCCGGCTCGCCACACCCGACGACTGGCTGTTCGTCTCGCGGGTCCACCTGGAGTTCCTGTGCGGCCCGGACGGGAGCTGGCAGGTGACCTGGCTGCGCGGCACGCACGCAGACCCGTCCTCCGAGGTGAGCCTGGTGTTGCTCGGCCGGCAGGCCCAGGCCCTCCCGTACGGCGGCACCGCCACGCTCCCGCAGGGCGGCTCGGGGGAGCTCGTCATCCAGGACCGCACCGCCCCCCGCAGCGTGAACGTGGGTTTCTACCACGAGCTGTGAGGCGCCGAGGCGTCAGTACAGCACCCGCGCCAGCGCGAAGCCGTCGTAGCCCTTGCCGCCCACCGTCTGCACCGCCGTGCCGCTCACCCTCGGGTGGGAGGCGATCAGCTCGAGTGCGGCCCGGGTGCCCCGGATGGCCGGGTCGTCGCTGTCGGCGTCGATGACGCGCCCGCCCCGGACGACGTTGTCGACGACGATCAGCGCGCCGGGGCGGGTGAGCCTCAGGGCCCACTCGACGTAGTGCCGGTTGTTGGCCTTGTCCGCGTCGATGAAGACGAAGTCGAACGGCTCGGGGTTCTCGTCGGCGAGCTTCGGCAGCGACTCCAGGGCGGGCCCCACCCGCACCTCCACGAGCCGGCCGAGGCCCGCGCGGTCCAGGTTGCGGCGGGCCACGTCGGCGTGGCGGGCCTCGTACTCGAAGCTGATCAGCCTGCCCTCCTCGGGGAGCGCGCGGGCCAGCCAGATCGTGCTGTAACCGCCCAGCGTGCCGAACTCCAGGATGCGGCGGGCACCCTGGATCTGCGCCAGGAGCTGGAGCAGCTTGCCCTGGTTGGGGGCGACGTTGATGGGCGGGAGCCCGGCCGCGTCGCTGTCGCGCAGCGCGGCAGCCAGCGCTTCGTCCTCCGGTGAGAGGAGGCCGGAGAAGTAGGCGTCGACGTCGTTCCAGAGCCTCGACTCGCTGCTGCTCATGCACCATGCCTTTCGTATGTCTAGTTAGGGTCGCTAACTACTTCGGCGGTTGATCGTAGTCCTGGGCGTGGCCGGTTGTCGCCCCGATATCGCGCCTTTCAGCCGATCGGGGGTGGGGTCCGGCAGGGCGGGTGCCGCGGTGCGCCCCGGTCCCTCACGTGCCTCGATGTGATCTGTGTCGCCCCTGTACGGGTGAATGCAACCCTCCACGCACTATCGTCATCCGGACTAAAGCGGGGCGGATGTCAGGTGAAGAGGGGGTTGCCTGCGTCTCACGCCTGGGGCAGTGCGAGGCTCTGAGGAAGTTCTTAGGGTGCGCATATGGGTGACATACGGGACGAACGGGGCGGGAGGGTCGACGGGGCGTGGCGAACGCGGAGCAGAGCGGGCCGGGGAGTGCCTTCGGGGCGGGCGCGGTGACGACGAGGCTGGGGGCGGTCCGGGTCGTGCTGTGGCTCGTCGCCGCCGTCCTCGCCGTGCGGCAGATCGCCGTCGTGCTCCGTACGCCCAGGGGGGACCGGCTGACGGATCTGGAGACCTGGGTCGGGCCCAACGGCGTGCTGCATGTGAAGGGTTCGCTGTACGACTCGGACCGGTTCACGGGCACACCGTTCGGCGGGCTCGTCCTCAAACCACTCACCCGTTCGGCCGAACAGGCCCTCGGCTGGGGCTGGACCTTCGGCACGCTGCTCCTGGTCGTCGCCCTGGGGCTGATCGCCGCCCGCGCCCTGCCGGGCCCCGTCTCCCGCCGCACCGCCCTGCTCGCCGCGCCCGTCGCGGTCAGCCTGCTGATGCTGTCACTGCCGGTCCGCAACACCCTGCACCTGGGGCAGACCAGCATCATCCCGGTCCTGCTCGTGCTGGCCGGGTGCTTCGCCGTCCGGGGGGAACGGACGAGCGGGGTGCTCATAGGTGTCGCGGCCGCCTTCCAGCCGACCGTGCTGCTGTTCACGGGGCTGCTGTGGTTCACCGGGCGCCGGCGGGCCGCGGCCTCCACCGGGATCACGTTCGCCGCGTGCACCGCGCTCGCCTGGGCCGCGATGCCGCACGACTCGTACACCTACTGGGTGCACCACCTCGCGGGCGTCGGCCTGGGAGGCAAGGCGGACGACCTCGCCAACCAGTCCCTGCACGGCGCGCTGCTCCGGCTCGGCCTGACCGGACCGCTGGAGATCGGGCTGTTCCTGGTGCTGGGCGCCGGCGTCGCCGTGGTCGGTGTGCGGCGGGCCGTGCGCTACGCGCGTGACGGGCAGCTGCTGCTCGCGGTCGCGATCACGGGCTGCGTCGCCATCGCGGTGTCGCCGACGACCTGGCAGCACCAGCTGCTGTGGGTGCTGCTCGCGGTGGTCGGCCGGGTGGGCGGCAAGGCCCGCGACCGGTACGTGTGGCCGGTCGCCGTCATCCTGGTGATGACGCTGCCGTCGAAGATGATGCTGCCGAACATGGCGGCCCTGTACCCGCTGCGTGACAACGTCGTCCTGCTGGCCGCGCTCGCCGCCGCCCTGGCCGTGCCGTTCCTGTCCCGCACCTCGCCGTACTACCAGTCGCCGATCCCGACGGACTACGCCGAACCGGTCGCCACGCGTTGGAGACACGTCCCGCTCCTGCCGTTCCTGCGCCGTGTCCTCACCCGCCCGAACCTGCTGCTCGAACTGCTGCTGATCCGCGTCACCTACGCCGCCTACGCGAAGGTCCGGCTCGCGGCGACCGGCGGCCGGGCCACCGCCGAGGAGCACGGGCAGCAGATCCTCGACATCGAGAAGGCCCTGTTCATCGACATCGAGCACGGGGTCAACCACGCGGTGGTGAAGGTCGACTGGCTGCGGGACTTCTTCGACTTCTACTACACGTCCTTCCACTTCGGCATCCCGCTGACCATCCTCGCCGTGCTCTACGTCCGCCGCCCCGTCGACTACCGCTGGGCGCGCTCGGCCCTGGGCTTCGCCACCCTGCTCGCGCTGCTGGGCTTCTGGCTGTACCCGCTGGCACCGCCGCGTCTGATGCCGGGCTTCGGGATCATCGACACGGTGCACGGCGTGCAGGACTTCTCCCAGCCGGACTACGGCACGCTGACCGCGCTCACGAACCAGTACGCGGCGATGCCGTCGCTGCACTTCGGATGGTCCCTGTGGTGCGGTCTGGTGATCGCGATACTGGCGCCGAAGTGGTGGATGAAGGCGCTCGGCCTGCTGCATCCGCTCTTCACGGTCTCGGCGATCGTCGCCACCGGCAACCACTGGGTCCTGGACGCCGTCGGCGGCGCTGCCGTGGTGGGCGCGGGCTTCGGGCTGACGTATGTGTTCCAGGGCCCGCGCGCCCGTACGGTGACGAAGGCCGCGGAGCTCAGCAGCGAGCGGGAGACGGCGAAGGACCGTACTCCGAGCTGATCCGGTACGCGCCCGGCTCGGTCACCGTCAGCCGCGTGAACTCGCCGTCCCGCGTCAGGCACCCGCCGTCGGCGCGCAGCCACGGCGAGTACGCCACCTTCACGGTCACCGAACCGGAGCGCGGCACCCGCAGGTCCACCTCGGCGCTCGTGGTCCGCACGACGGTCGCGGGCGCCGAGGCGAGCGGTACGGCGCCCCGCACCCGGTACACCCGCCAGTGCGCGTCCCGCCACACCGGCTCAAGCCAGTCGGGCCGGTCCTCGCGCACCAGACGGGCCTCCTCCTCGGCGAACCCGTCGGGCTTGCCCAGCGGCAGGACGACGAAGCCGACGGCCCAGCGGTCCAGCCAGGCGCGGTAGGTGTCCGCGGAGAACGTGCCGTCGTAGAAGAGGCGGCCGCGCTCCATGTCGAGCTGGCGGTTCCAGCCGCGCGCCAGGTTCACGTGCGGGGCGAGCGCGGTGGCCTCGCGGTGGTTGCGGGCGGGGACCACCTCGACGCGGGTGCGGTCGGCGCCGGCCCGCTTCAGCGCCTGGACGACGCCGTCGGTGTCGGCCGCCCACGCGGGCACGGTCGTGGACACCTCCAGGTCGTCGGCGGTCTTCTTGCCGACCCAGCCGACCGCGAACACCAGGACCGCGATCAGCAGGTTCCGGCGCAGGCCCTTCACGGTGAGCAGCGCCGCCAGCAGCACGGCGGGCGCGAACAGCTCCGCGAACCGCTCGACGTTCGTGCCGATGGGCGAGGCGACCAGGTACACGAGCACGGTCCCGGTCGCGTAGACGACCCCGGACCACCGGGCCACCCGCCAGGTCCGCGGCGCCAGCGCCGTCACCGTCAGTCCGAGCAGCACGGGTGGCCAGATCCGGTCGGGCGGCATCAGCTGCTCGCCGGTGAACGGGAAGAAGAGGGTCGTCGCCCCCACGACCGCGGCGGGCGGCACCATCAGCGCGACGGCGCGCCCCCAGTCCCGTACGACGAGGAAGCCCGCGCCCACCACCGCCAGGAACAGCCCCGCGACCGGGCTCGCCGTCGTCGCGAGCGCCGCGTACGCCGCCGCGAGGACGACCCGCCGCTCCCGGGTCAGCAGCACGCAGGCGGCGAGGCCGAACGCGGTGCCGAGCGCGAAGGTGGTGCGGCCGGAGGCGACGTTGCACCACAGCGCGAGCGACGCGAGGAGCGCCGGGCCCACGGGCCGCCGTACGCCCGCCCGTTCGACCAGGACGGCCGCCAGCCAGGACGCGGCCAGACCGGACACGACGGTGACCGCGCGCACCCCGATCGCGGCCATCAGATAGGGCGAGATCAGGCTGTAGTTGGCGGTGTGCATCCCGCCGTACCAGAAGAGGTTGTACGCCGATCCGCCGTGCCGTGACACGAACTCGGCCCACGCCTCCTGAGCCGCGAGGTCCCCGCCGCCGGTGGCGAGGAACAGGTACCAGACCGCGTACAGCGGGAGCAGGGGGGCCGTGGCCAGGAACGGCACGCGGTAGCGCTCCCACAGGGGGCGGAGGGGACGCTTCCAGCGCGTGGCCGTGGGTTCCGGCCGGACGACGGAGAGTTCGGCAGGGGCCACAGCTCGGGGTTTCCGTTCGAGGTCTTCGACTTCTTCGACTGCTTCGAGGTCTTCGAGGTCTTCGAGGTCTTCGGTATTGAGGATGCCCAATGTCATAGTCGAAGACGCTGAACGGAGGGAAATCGTTCACCGACGCGGGTGTCCGGCGCGAACTCGGGGGAGGCAGGGGCGGGGCGTAGGGGGGATGCCCCTGCCTCCCACGGGACGGGCCGGCGGAGCCGGGAGGCCGCCGGCCCGGGCATCCGGGACTCAGCCCGCGCTGACCCGGAGTTCCTTGACGCCGTTGATCCAGGCGGAACGAAGGCGCCGTGGGTCGCCCGCCAGCCGGAGGCCGGGCAGGGCGTCGGCGATCGCGTTGAAGATCAGGTCGATCTCCAGGACGGCGAGGGACTTGCCGAGGCAGAAGTGCGGGCCTCCGCCGCCGAAGCCGAGGTGGGGGTTGGGGTCCCGGGTGATGTCGAAGACGTCCGGGTTCTCGAAGACCTCGGGGTCGTGGTTGGCGGCGGCGTAGAAGAGCCCGACGCGGTCGCCCTTCCTGATCAGCTGCCCGCCGAGTTCGGTGTCCTGGGTGGCGGTGCGCTGGAAGGAGTTGACCGGGGTGGCCCAGCGGACGATCTCCTCCGCGGCCGTGGCGGGGCGCTCCCTCTTGTAGAGCTCCCACTGGCCGGGGTGGGTGAGGAAGGCGTGCATGCCGTGGGTGATGGCGTTGCGGGTCGTCTCGTTGCCCGCGACCGCCAGCATCAGCACGAAGAAGCCGAACTCGTCGGAGGCGAGGCTGCCCTCGTCCTCGGCGGCCACCAGCGTGGTCACGATGTCCTTGGCCGGGCACTGCTTGCGGTCGGCGGCCATGTTCATGGCGTACGCGATGAGTTCGGTCGCGGACTCCTGGCCGACCTCCTCGGTGATCGCGTACTCCGGGTCGTCGTACGAGATCATCTTGTTGGACCAGTCGAAGATCTTGGCGCGGTCGTCCTGCGGGATGCCGATGAGCTCGGCGATGGCCTGCAGGGGCAGTTCGCAGGCGACCTGGGTGACGAAGTCGAACGGTCCGGGCTGCGCCAGGGCGTCCTGTGCGATGCGGTGGGCGCGGGTGCGCAGGGCCTCCTCCAGGGCGCGGATGGCGCGCGGGGTGAAGACGCGCTGCACGATCTGGCGGACCCGGGTGTGCTCGGGCGGGTCCATGTTCAGCAGGATCAGCCGCTGGGCGTCGATGGCGTCGCGTTCGATGTGCTCGTTGAAGCGGATGATCGCCGTGTTGAGGTACGAGGAGAACAGCTCCGGGTGCGTGGAGACGTACTTGACGTCCGTGTGCCGGGTGACGGCCCAGTAGCCGTCGTCGTCGAAGCCGGCCAGGCCGTGCGGCTGTGCGATCCAGCGGACCGGTTCGGCCTTGCGCAGTTCGGCGTACTCCGGCAGCGGAACGCGGTGGTGCAGCAGGTCGGGGTCGGTGAAGTCGAACCCGTCGGGCAGCGCTGGACAGGGCATGGGCGACTCCCGTCGTTCTGACGGTCCATCAGTTATGGAGAATTGCCGAGACCGTAGTAACGGGTTCTACAAGTCGCAAGAGGCGTGGGCTCTCCAATTGCGTGCGAAACTCGTGCGGACTGTGCCTCCGGGGGCTGTTGGGTCGAGATGGGGCCCGTTGGGGCCCGTTGAAGCCCGCTGGAGCCTGTGCTGGTGGCTGCACGACCCTTGCGGCGGTGGACACACCGTCAGCACACTGCCAGCAGAACTAGAACGCGTACTAGTTCTGCGTGGCGGGTCGGGCCGGGACGCCCCGCGCCGCGCGGGTAACCGAGCAGAGGAGCCTCCCCATGGCCGCGGAACCCGTGATCGTCGAAGCCGTACGCACCCCCATCGGCAGGCGCGGTGGCGCGCTCGCCAACCTGCACCCCGCCTACCTCCTGGGCGAGACCTACCGTGAACTCCTCGGCCGCACCGGCATCCAGGCCGACTGCGTCGAGCAGATCGTCGGCGGCACGGTGACCCACGCCGGCGAGCAGTCCATGAACCCGGCCAGGACCGCCTGGCTGGCCATGGGCCTGCCCTACGAGACCGCCGCCACGACCGTGGACTGCCAGTGCGGCTCGTCCCAGCAGGCCTCGCACATGGTGGCCAACATGGTCGCGGCCGGCGTCATCGACGTGGGGATCAGCTGCGGCGTCGAGGCGATGTCGCGGGTGCCGCTGGGATCGGGCTCCAAGCACGGGCCGGGGAAGCCCTTCCCGGACGAGTGGAACGTGGACCTGCCGAACCAGTTCGAGGCGGCGGAGCGCATCGCCCGGCACCGCGGGCTGACGCGGGAGGCCGTGGACGCGCTGGGGCTCGCCTCCCAGGAGCGGGCGGCGGTGGCGTGGGCGGAGGAGCGCTTCAAGAGGGAGACGTTCGCCGTCCAGGTGCCGACCACGGAGGACGAGCAGCGGGCCGGGCAGGGCATGTGGCGCCTGGTCGACCGGGACGAGGGGCTGCGCGACACGTCGGCGGAGGCACTGGCGCGGCTGAAGCCGATCATGCCGACGGCTGTGCACACGGCGGGCAACTCCTCGCAGATCAGCGACGGCGCCGCCGCCATCATGTGGGCGTCGAAGCGGATGGCGCGGGCGCTGAAGCTGCGTCCGCGGGCGCGGATCGTCGCTCAGGCGCTGGTCGGCGCCGACCCCCACTTCCACCTCGACGGGCCGATCGACGCCACACGGGCCGTGCTCGGCAAGGCGGGCATGACCCTGAAGGACATCGACATCGTGGAGATCAACGAGGCGTTCGCGTCCGTGGTGCTGAGCTGGGCCCAGGTCTTCGAGCAGGACCTGACCAAGGTGAACGTGAACGGCGGTGCGATCGCGCTCGGCCACCCCGTGGGAGCGACGGGCGCCCGGCTCATCACGACCGCGCTGCACGAACTGGAGCGGACGGACAAGGAGTTCGCGCTGATCACGATGTGCGCGGGGGGCGGGCTGGCGACCGGCACGATCATTCAGCGGCTGTAGTCGTCGTCGTCCGACTGAGGAACGTGGTGAACGCCGCGGGGCCGACGGTGAGGTGCGGCCCCGCCGGGTTCTTGGCATCGCGGATGGCGATGGTGGGGTGGCGGTGCCGGGCGGCTCGGCGATCTCCACGCAATCGCCGCCCTGGTCGCTGCAATGGCGTTCCTCCGTCGTGCGTCGGATCAGCGCTGCCGAGTCCGCGTCAGGATGGGCGGTCGGATGCCCAGTCTCGTAGTCCTCGCTGTAGACGATGGTGGGATCGCTCGCGAAGTGGAAGATGTCGAAGATGCGCGGCCGTGACAGCCGCGTGGCGGTCCGCTTGTCCAGGTCGCCGTCGTCAACGGCGCTGAGTACGGCCTTGGCGTACGCCTCTGTCTGCAGCAGGCTGTGCACCAACTGGGGCTGGAACACGTGAATCGCTTTGGCCCGCGGCTCCAACTCCGCCACCTGTTGGGCCCGGGCGTGGGGCAGGGCGGGGGTCGCTGGTGGAGGCGTTCGAGGCACTGGAAGCGGGGGATCCGGAGCAGGTCGGGCGGTACCGGATCGTGGCGCGGCTGGGTGCGGGGGGAATGGGCCGGGTGTATCTGGGGCGCTCGCCCGGCGGCAGGGCGGTGGCGGTGAAGGTGGTGCGCTCCGAACTGGCCGAGGACGGCGAGTTCCGGCGCCGGTTCGCCCGGGAGGTGGCCGCCGCCCGACGAGTCAACGGGGTGTTCACCGCCGGTGTGGTGGACGCCGATCCGGACGGGTCGCCGCCCTGGCTCGCGACGGCGTACGTGCCGGGCGTCGAGTTGGGCGATGCCGTGACCGCGCACGGGCCCTGGCCGCAGGGGCCGGTGCTGGCGCTCGGCGCCGGCCTCGCCGAGGCGCTGGAGGCGATCCACGCTGCCGATGTGGTCCACCGTGACCTCAAACCGTCGAACATCCTCCTCGCGGCGGACGGACCACGGGTGATCGACTTCGGGATCTCGGTGGCTCACGAGGCCAGCGCGTTGACCCGAACCGGCATGGTGGTGGGCACGCCGGGGTTCATGTCCCCCGAGCAGCTGACCGGTAAGCCGATCGGGCCGGCCAGCGATGTCTTCTCCCTCGGGGCGGTGCTGGCGTTCACCGCAACGGGATCGGGGCCGTTCGGGACCGGCTCTGGACACGCGCTGAGCTTCCGCGTCGTCTACGAGGAACCCGACCTGCACCAACTCCCGCCCGTCCTGATGCCCCTTGTGGCCCGCTGCCTGGCCAAGCAGCCAGACCGGCGCCCGACGGTGGCGACCCTGCTGGAACAGCTGGCGGAGGCTGCCGCCGAGGAGCCAGGGGAGGCAGAGGGCGCCGGAGAGGCCGCCGCCGGGGAGGCCGTCACTCACACACCCACCCGGCCCGGCTGGCTCCCCGCACCGGTCGCCGCGACCCTGCACTCACGCACCACCACGCACGGGCCCCCGGTCCCACAAGCGCCGGCGGCAGCACCGGGGCCGGCACCAGCACCGGGACGGGTACGGCAGCCCGACCCCGCTCCCGTACCGGCTCCCACCGCGGCTCCGGCACTGGCCGAGACACCGGAATCGGAGGCGCCCGAACCCGAGGCACCCGAGCCCGAGGCACCTGAACCCGAGGCACCCGAACCCGAGCCCTCGCCCGAGAGACCGGAGACGGCGGTAACCGGTGCCGGCCCGACCGCGATCCCGGCCGGCCTGACCCGCCGGCGGGCCCTGCTCGGTCTCGGCGCTGCCGCCGCCGCAGGACTCGGCTTCGCCGGCTGGAAGTTCAGCGACGGCGACTCCTCCGCCAAAGACCCCGAGGCCCCGTCCGGTTCCAGCCGAAGACCCAGCGCGTCCCCCACGCCCACGCCAACCTCCGCCGCCCCGTCAGGCAAGGAGCGGTGGAGCTTCGTCACGGGCGGCCTCGTGTACGTGCCGCCGGTCGTCGTCGACGGCGTCGTCTACATCGGCAGCCACACCGACAGGCTGTACGCGCTGGAGGCCGAAACCGGTGTACTGCGGTGGGCGTTCACCACCGGTGCGGACGTGAGTTCGAAGCCGACTGTCGACGACGGGACGGTCTACGTGGGCAGTGCGGACAACAACCTGTACGCGGTGGACGCAGGCACCGGCAGGCAGCGGTGGAAATTCCTCACCGGCAAGAGCGGGAGCTCGTCGCCGACTGTCGCCGACGGTGTGGTGTACGTCGGCGGCGGGAGCGACTTCAGCAGGCGCATCGGCGAAGGCGTCAACGACAACGACGACGGATACGTGTACGCGGTCGACGCAGGCACCGGCAGACAGCGGTGGAAATTCACCACACGCACACGAGTCGAGGAGTCGCCGACCGTTGTCGACGGGGTGGTCTACGTCTGTGCTCTGAGCGGCACCGTGTACGGGTTGGACGCCGGCACCGGCGAACAGAGGTGGAAGTTCACCACCCGCGGCTTGCTGAACTCAGCCGCGGCAGTCGTCGACGGCGTGGTCTACGTCAGCAGCGAGGACAGCAACCTCTACGCGCTGGACGCCGCGACCGGCAAGCAGCGATGGAAGTTCCCCACCGACAGATACGTGAGCGCGCCGACTGTCGTCGACGGGACGGTCTACCTGGGCGGCGGGAACGGCCACTTGTCCGCCGTGGACGTCCGCACCGGCAAGCGGCGATGGACGTCACGCGTAGGGAAAGCCGAGTTCGTGAGCGCGCCGACCGTCGTCGACGGGACGGCCTACGTGGGCAGCGGGGACGGCAACTTGTATGCCGTGGACGCCGGCACCGGCGAACCACAGTGGAGTTTCC
Source organism: Streptomyces sp. NPDC030840 (assembly GCF_055572015.1). Lineage (NCBI taxonomy): Bacteria > Bacillati > Actinomycetota > Actinomycetes > Kitasatosporales > Streptomycetaceae > Streptomyces > Streptomyces sp. NPDC030840. Next base: position 874,046 of record NZ_JBVIEE010000001.1, read on the forward strand.
GTACCGGCAGCTCCGTGTCGACGCCGGCCTTCGCCGACGGAGTGGTCTACATCAGCAGCGTGAACGGCGTCGTGTACGCGGTGACGTAGAAACCGACGCCGGGGCGTGTTGCTCCAGTTGACGCCCGCCCGGTCGGTAGGGCGTCAGCACCTGGTCCGTTCCGGCTAGTACAGGAACCGGTGCAGTGGAGCCGACTCGGTCAGCAGCATGGTGACCCGGTGGGCGAGGCGCTGCCACGCGTCCTCCTGCGCGTACGTCAACCGCACGTCCTCGCCCCCGGCGGCCTCCAGCACCGCGAACAGAGCGGTGGTGTCGGCGTCGGGGGCGAGGTCGACCAGCGAGAGTACGCGCGCCAGGGCACCGACCAGGCCGACCGCGCTGTCCTCACCGGTCGCGGGGAACGCGTCACGCAGCTCCGTGACGGCACCCGGGAAACCGGGCAGGTGCGGGTCGGCCACGAGGGCCGCGGACAGCTCACGCAGCAGCGCGTACAGCAGGTCCGTGTCCCCCGTGGGTATCACGGCGATGCGCAGACCCTCGTGTTCCCAGCGGCCGTTCGGCGTCCACACCCGTGGGCCCCGCGCCACGGCGTCGGTCAGTGCCGTACGGACCCGCCGGAAGGCCGCCGGCCCGTCCACGCACAGGGCATGGCCCCCGGTTCCCCGGGCCCACGCGGCCAAGGGCGCCAGCAAGCGTTCCTCCACCCGGTCGCACTGGGCGTCGAGGTCCGGGTCGACGACGACGAGACGGGCTGTCGCGCGCTGTTCCTGTTGCTCCTGCTGCTCCATGCGGAACACACTGCCAGCCGCCTCGGACACTCGTGCGGGGTGGCTCAGTACCAGCCGTTGGCCTGCCAGAAGTTCCACGCGCCGCACGGGCTGCTGTAGCGGTTCTTCATGTACTTCAGGCCCCACCTGATCTGGGTGGCCGGGTTGGTTCTCCAGTCCGGGCCCGCGGAGGCCATCTTCGAGCCTGGCAGGGCCTGGACGAGACCGTAGGCACCGCTGTAGGGGTTGCTCGCGGTCACACGCCAGTCGGACTCGTGGTCGACGATGCTGGCGAAGCAGCGGTACTGGGCCGAGTCGTCGATCATCTCCTTCGCGATCGCCTGGGCGCGGGCGGGAGAGGCCTCCCGCGCGGCCTGCGCGGGTGTCGGAGTGAGCAGGGTGCTGACGGCGGCCGCTGCCACGGCGGCGCCGGCGAGGGCCTTCTTCGGGGTGGCGGCGGTACGGAGGACGGTGTTGGCGGACATCACAGGTGCCTTTCGCAGGGGACAGGTCTGCCGCCGGCATGCCCGCGCCGCGGACCGGGCGCACCGGAGCGGCGTGGCATGCGCCGGCGCCGTGCCCGAGGTGGGCGTGCCGGCGCCGTGCGACGTCGTCCAGAGAAGCGGGCCCGCCGGAGATCCGCGCTCTACGCCTATGGGCTAGTTACAGACGCGTGTTCAGCAACTGGCGAAGTGTCACCTGACTGTCGAAGCGCAGGTCAGAGCGGGTGCGCCGGGGATCGAACGACGGTGGGTGAGCCACGTGGTTGGTTCTTCCGGGGGCCGGACGCCCCGGGGCGGTTCATGCTTCGGGCCCGCGGCCATTCGGCTCGAATGCGACCGGAGCCTCGAACGCCGCCCGACGCGTGGCGCGGCGCAGGGCCTTGAGGACGGGCGCGCCGAGGGTGAGGGTGAGGACGACGGTGACGGCGGCCCGGCCCAGGTCCCAACCGAGGGACGTGGCCAGGCAGTAGGCGAGGAAGCGTGCCAGGTTGGAGCCGAGGTCCGCGTCCGGGGCGAAGGCCACGGAGGACGCCAGCTGGTGGAGGAAGGGCCAGCCCGCGAGGTTCATCACCGTGCCGTAGGCGAAGGCGGCCAGGAAGCCGTACGCGGCGAGGAGGGCGAGCTCGGGCCGGCCCCGGAGGCGGCCCGGGCCCGGCAGCAGCCCCGCGCCCATCGTGAACCAGCCCATGGCGAGCATCTGGAACGGCATCCAGGGACCCACCCCGCCCGTGAGCAGCGCGGACGCGAACATCGTGACCGACCCGAGGACGAAGCCGAAGCCCGGGCCGAGGACCCGGCCGCTGAGCACCATCAGGAAGAACATCGGCTCGATGCCGGCGGTCCCGGCCCCCAGCGGCCGCAGCGCCGCCCCCGCCGCGGCCAGCACCCCGAGCATGGCGACCGCCTTCGGGCCAAGACCCGACTCCGAGATCGTCGCGGCGACGACGGCCACCAGCAGGACCAGCAGGCCCGCGAAGAGCCAGGGGGCGTCCTGCGCGTGGGCGTTCAGCCCCGAGCCGGGCGGTGCGAGGAAGGGCCAGCCGAAGCCCACGACACCCACCGCGCCGACCAGGGCGAGAGCGGCCAGGGAACGAGGGCCCAGACGGACGGGGCGGGCGCTCATGACAGTGTCCTTTCGCGCCTTCATGACCGTGTCCATCCGCTTCATGCCTGTTCCTCCCGCGTCACCTGACCGGCCGCGCGCAGAGCGTTCCGTACCTGGCTGACCGTCAGCCACTTCTGCGGCGCCAGGATCTTGGCCACCTGCGGCGCGAAGGACGGCGAGGCGACCACGACCTCCGCCGCGGGGCCGTCGGCGATCACCTCGCCCTCGGCGAGCAGGACCACCCGGTGCGCGAGCTCGGCGGCCAGCTCCACGTCGTGCGTGGCCAGCACGATGGAGTGCCCCTCGGCCGCGAGAGCGCGCAGCACACCGACCAGGCGGGCCTTCGCCGCGTAGTCCAGGCCCCGGGTCGGCTCGTCGAGCAGCAGCAGGGGAGGACGGGCCGTCAGGACCACCGCCAGGGCGAGGGTGAGGCGCCCGCCCTCCGACAGGTCCCGCGGGTGCGTGTCGTCGCCGATGCCCGGGAGCAGCCCGGCGACCAGTGCCCGGCACGTGCCGGGGGCGGCGCCCGCGTCCCGGTCGGCCGCCGCGCACTCGGCGGCCACCGTGTCCGCGTACAGCAGGTCCCGGGGTTCCTGCGGTACGAGGCCGACGCGGCGGACGAGGTCGCGTGGAGGCGTGCGGTGGGGTGCCGCGCCGCCCACGCGCACGGTCCCGGCGGACGGCTCCACCAGCCCCACCAGCGCGCTGAGCAGCGTGGACTTTCCGGCCCCGTTACGGCCCATCAGGGCGATCGTCTCGCCGGGGGACACAGTGAGGCCCACGCGGTGGAGGGCCCGTACGCGGCCCCGGTGGACGGCGAGGGCGCGGACCTCCGCGGTGCGGGCGGGTTCCGGTGCCGTCTCCGTGGCCCTCCGCGAGCGCCCGCGGAAGAGACGGGGGCGACGGGACCGCTGTACGGGAGCCCCGGAGGACACCGGCGCCACACCACCCTCCGGGCCAGTCCCCGGCTCCACCCCCGCGCCGGCCGCCCGCACGCTCTCGGCGTGCGGTGCCGTCGCTCCCGCTGCCCTGGTCGCCTGTGCGTCCTCGGCGTGCGGTGCCGCCGTGGGGCGGGGGTGTGGCGTCCCGGTGTCTTCGGTGTCCGGTGCCGTGGCGCGCGTTGTGTCGGCTGCCCGTGCGCCTTCGGCGTGCGGTGCCGTCGCTCCGGCCGCCCGCATGCCCTCGGTGCCCGGCGTCGCCGTGCGGGCGAGCCGCTCCCGTAGTGCCCCCGACCGTCGCCGCGCGTCCCGTACCGTCAGGGGCAGTGGTGTCCAGCCCGCCAGTCGCCCCAGGCCCACCACCGGTGGGTACACCGGAGACACGGCCATCGCCTCGGCCGGGGTGGCCAGGACCAGGGGGGCGCCCGGAGCGGGCAGCAGGGCCACGCGGTCCGCGTACTGGAGGACGCGCTCCAGGCGGTGTTCGGCCATCAGCACGGTCGTCCCCAGGTCGTGGACGAGCCGCAGCAGGACGGCCAGCACCTCCTCCGCGGCGGCCGGGTCAAGCGCGGACGTCGGCTCGTCGAGGACCAGGACCCGGGGATGCGGGGTGAGGACCGAGCCGATCGCGACGCGCTGCTGCTGGCCGCCGGAGAGCGAGGCGAGGGGCCGGTCGCGGAGGGCGGCCAGACCGAGGAGGTCCAGGGTCTCCTCCACGCGCCGGCGCATCACGTCCGGGGCGAGGCCCAGCGACTCCATGCCGTAGGCGAGCTCGTCCTCGACCGTGTCGGTCACGAAGTGGGAGAGCGGGTCCTGGCCCACCGTGCCCACCACGTCGGCGAGTTCGCGCGGCTTGTGGGTACGGGTGTCGCGGCCCGCCACGGTCACGCGGCCCCGCAGCGTACCGCCCGTGAAGTGCGGCACGAGACCGCTCACCGCGCCCAGCACGGTCGACTTGCCGACCCCCGACGGGCCGGCCAGCAGCACGAGTTCACCCTCGGGGACCTCGAAGTCCACACCCCGGACGGCGGGCCCGGACGCTCCCTCGTACGTCACGGAGACATCCTCGAAGCGGATCATGCGGCTTCCTCGGCAGTCGGGGGTGTCGGGGGCGTCTTCGACGGGGCCTTCAGCGGGTCCTTCAGCGGCGCCGGCGCGGCGAACGCGGGCAGCAGCCCGAGCAGGACCGCCCCCGCGGGCCACAGCGGGAGCGACGGCGCCGTCAGGGGTACGACACCGGGGTGCAGCGCCGACGGCTCGTACGCGGCGGCCGTGACCAGCAGCGCCGCCACCGCGACCCCGGAGGCGGACACCAGCCACGCCCGCGCACCCCACTCGTCGGGCCGGTACCGCGTGCGCGGCGAACGGCGGCCACCCAGCCACAGCCCGGCCAGCGCGACGGCGAGCCCCGCGAGCAGGACGGGCAGTCCGTAGCTCCCGCCCTCGGCGGTGAGCACGCCGTACGTTCCCGCGCAGACGCCCAGCAGACCGCCCAGCGTGAGCGCGGCCGTGGTGCGGCGCACGGCGGGCGCCACCTGAGCCGTACGGCCGTACCCGCGCGCGTCCATCGCCGCCGCGAGAGCCACCGAACGCTCCAACGCGCCCTCCAGCACTGGCAGCACGACCTGCGCCAGCCCGCGCGGCCCCCGGTCCGGGCGCCCCCGCAGCCGCCTGGCAGCCCGCAACCGCCGCACGTCCGCGATGAGATGCGGGGCGAACGTCATGGCCACGACCACGGCCACACCCACCTCGTACAGAGCGGCCGGCAGCGACTTGAGCAGCCGCGCCGGGTTCGCGAGGGCGTTCGCCGCGCCCACGCAGAGGAGCAGAGCGGCCAGCTTCAGACCGTCGTACAGCGCGAAGACCAGGCCTTCCGCGGTGACCCGTCCGCCGACGCGCACGCCCTGCGCCCAGTGCGGGAGCGGAAGTTCGGGGAGCGTGAGGACCGTGTGGCTGCCGGGGACGGGCGAGCCCAGTACGGTGGCGAAGGCGAGACGGAGGAGCAGGACGGCCGAGGCGATCTTGAGGAAGGCGGTGTAGGAGCGGGACCAGGGGGCGTCCGTGCGATGGGTGGCCACGACGTAGCCCGCCACCGCGACGAGGAGGCCGAGCAGGAGGGGGTTGGTCGTGCGGGAGGCGGCGGTGGCCAGGCCCAGGGCCCAGACCCACCAGGCGCCGGGGTGCGGGGCCGACTGCCGGGGCGTCCGCATCGCCCTCAGCTCCTGCGGCGGCGCGCCCGCCACACCGCCGCCGCGCCCAGGAGCGCCACGGCACCGACCCCCGCGAACAGGCCGAGGGACGGGCCTTCCGCGCCGGAGGCCTCCGGGCCCGCGTCCCGCGGTGGCGCAGTCGCACCGGTGTCCGGGACCGGCTCGCCGCAGCCCTTCTCCGGATAGCCCGCGATGGCGCACAACAGGGCGTTCGTGTCGTAGCGCAGAGGTTCGGCCACGGACGCCAGGGCATCGGCGGCCGTCGCGTCCTCCGGCACGCGGGCGCAGGCCGTCCGGGGCGCCGGGGGCGTCTCACCGGACGGCGCGTCCGCGGCCGTACCGAAGTCGATGACGAGGGCCACCCGCTTGCGGCCCTCACGCGCGGGCGTCCGGGCGCAGACGGAGGCGAAGTCCGGGGCACCGCGCGGCCGCGCCGAGTCCTTCGAGTCCTCGCTGACCGCGAAGCGGAAGCCCTGGACGTCGCCGTCGGAGGGGCGGGCGGTCGACGGGCCCTGGGTGGCGTACGTCCAGGCCGGACCGCCGCCGTCCCGCTCCCAGAACGACCAGTAGCGGTAGGAGGCGGCCTGCGCCGGGCCGGCGCCCCCGACGACGACCAGTGTCAGGACCGCGAGCGCCGCGGACGTACGACGGCGCGTCACAGCTGCTGCTTCCTCGTACGACCGCTCAGCAGGAACCCGACACCGATACCGGCGACCAGGCAGGTCCCGACGACCCACCACACACCGAACACGGAGTCGTCGTCCTGGCCCTTGTCCCGGCCTTTCTCCTCCACGTCGGCGGCCGGACCGGTCGCCTTCAGCCGCTCGACGAGGTCGGCGCCGCCGAAGTCGCGCGGGTCGGTGCTCGTGGCGTGGGCGGCGAGGATGAGCTGGGCGTACGCGGCCGGGCCCGCCTTGGCCGCCCAGGCACCGGAGTTCTTCTCCAGCCAGGCGAGGGGCTCAGCCGTGCTGTCCTTCCGGCCGGCGGCGACGAGCGCGACGACCGCGTCGGCCGTGGTGCCGTGGTCGGGCTGGTCGTCGGCGCCCGCGAGGGAGGACTTCAGGTAGCCGTCGTCGGCGAGGGCGTCGGTCAGGTAGAGGGCGCCGTTGCGGGCCGCGTCCTCGGGCGCGACGTCGTCACCACCGACGCACGCGCCGGCCGCGCGGCCGGTCTGCTGAGCGGCCTTCTCACCGGCTTCCTCACCGGGCTTCGCCACGAACCCCTGACCGAGCGCGCCGAGCACCCCGGCTGCCGTGGCGTCGGCGTTCGCGGCGAGCCCGCCCTTCTTGTCGGGCTGGTAGGCGAAGGCGCCGCCGCCCTTCTCGTCGCACGGCACGGACAGCGCGCGCAGGGCCTCGTACGGGGAGTGCTCGCCCTTCTTCTGCTTCCCGGGCTCGTCACCGGCGGCCACGAACGCGCCGATCACGACGGAGGTGGAGTTCGCGTCGCTGGCGCCGCCGGGCTGGTACCCCCACCCCCCGTCCTTGTTCTGCACGCCCTTCAGCCAGCGCACGGCCCGTCCGGCCTCGTCGTCGTGCCCGCCGAGCGCGGTGAGCGCCTGGACGGCCGCCGCGGTGCTGTTGGTGTCGACCGGCGTCTTCGCGCCGCACCGCGCGGAGGCGTCCGCGCGGTACGCCGCGAACGCCCCGTTGTCGCACTGCTGCCCCACCAGCCAGTCCACCGCCTTCGCCGGGGGCTCCACCCCCACCGTGTCCAGGGCGAGCAGGGCGAGGGACTGGCGCCAGACGCCGTCGTACGTCGGGTCGGTGGACCCGTACAGGCCGCCGGGGACCGCCCGGGACGGGGAGGCGGAGGGGGAGGCGTCGTCGGCGAGGGCGACGGGTAAGAAGCCGGTGCCGAGGACGGCGACGGCCGTGGCGGCCAGTACTGACGCGCGGCGGCCCGCGGCGCTGCGGCGGACGTTCATGATCGGCGGATCTCCCCTGCGGGGAGCCGGACAGCACGGCACAGCCGGGCGGCTCGGCTCCGTATGCCTCGACGGTGCCGTCACCGACGGGTTGCCGGTGACGCGAGCCGGTCACGTCCGCATGGGGCAATCCGGCTTACCGACCCTGGGCCGGGCCTGTTCACGATAGGGGCCTCCCCGGTTCGAGCGAAGCCGAGAATTGGGGAAGGGTCAGCGCCGGATTTGCACCGGCTTCCCCCCGTACGGGCGCGATGACGACCCGGCTACTCTACCGGCCCGTAACGAAGGCCCGAGAACCGCCGTAGCTTCATCCGCATGCGAACGGGGAGACTGCTCGGCTCGGGCCGCACGGCCGACGTGTACGAACTGGCGGGCGACGAGCGGTGGGTGCTGCGGCGGTACAGGGACGGCTACGGGGACGCGGCGGCCGAGGCGGCGGTGATGGAGCACGCGCGCGGGCACGGCTACCCGGTGCCCGCCGTACGGGCGGCGGACGGTATCGGCATGGTGGTGGAGCGGCTGTCCGGTCCGACCATGCGGGGAGCGCTCGGCCGGGGGCTGCTCGCCCCCGCGGAGAGCGGCCGGACGCTGGCCCGGCTGCTCCGTGCTTTGCACGCGCTGCCGCCGCGCACGGCCACCGACCCCACCGCCCGCGTCCTGGCACCTGGACCTCCACCCGGAGAACGTGATCGTCACGCCCGGCGGCCCGACGGTCATCGACTGGGCCAACGCCGAGGAGGGCCCGCCCGGACTCGACTGGGGCATGTCGGCGGTGATCCTCGCTCAGGTCGCCGTCGCCGACGACCCGCTCGCCGAGGCGGCACGCGAGATCCTCGCCGCGCTGCTGGCCCACCAGGGCGACGGGTCCGCCCTCACGGAACCGGGCCTGGCGGAGGCGAGGAGACGCCGCGCCGCCGATGTGACGATGAGCGAGCGGGAGGTCCGACTCCTCGGCCCGGCCGTGGAGTTGATCCGCGCCCTGGATCACTGACGGGGCGTGGGGCCGCCGAAGGGAAGGTGCAGGGTGCGGGAGGTGAGCAGCCACTGTCCGTCGACACGGCGGAAGGTGTCCTCGATGGCGGTCCCCCCCGCTCGAGCGAAGCCGAGAGTGGGGGAGGCCGACCTGGACGGGTGGGCCGGCCGGCACCATGCCGCCCGTCCAGCCTTCGATTCGGTACGTCGTGAAGTACGACGTGGCCTCGGCCGTTTCCGCCGAGCTCACCGTGACCCGGATGTTGGACATGATCCGCCGCGAGAGCTTGTCCGCCGGCCGGGAACCGAAGTACTGCCGCAGTGCCTCCCGGCCCTCGGACCTCCGCCCGTCCCCCGGAGGCGGCCACTCCCACCAGCCGTCCTCGGTGAACAACTCGGCGACGGAGTCCGGTTTCCCCAGATCCAGACGGTGGACGAAGTCGAGGACGACGCGCTCTCAGGCGCGTTCGGCGAGGAGTTGCTCGATGGGGTCCATGACCCTTGGTAGCAGGAAGGGCCCCACGGCCACGACCGGTTTACCCGGCCACGTACGACACCGTCACACGCTCACGTACGTCACCGGATCACTCCCCGGTACCGCCTCCGCGCGGCCCAGCTTGACCAGGCGGCGCAGGTGGGCCTCCGCCTCCGCGATCGCGATGTTCCTGGACCCGTAGGGGATGTCGGCCCACGGACGGTTCCACTCCATGCGCTCGGCGAGCTGCCATGGGGTGAGGGGCTCGGAGAGGAGGGCGCTCAGGCCGGTGAGGCGGGTCTCGTGGTGGGACAGCAACTCGCCCACGCGGGACGCGGCGTCGGTGAAGGCGTACTGGTGTGCCGGGAGGATCTCGGCGGGGGCCAGGCGGCCGACGCGCTCCAGGGAGTCGAGGTAGTCGCCGAGGGGATCGGTGACCGTGGTGTCGTCCGGGTCCTCGTACAGGCCGATGTGCGGGGAGATCTCCGGGAGCAGGTGGTCGCCGGAGAACAGGCGGCCGTGGCCGGGGAGTCGCGCGGGGTGGGACTCCTCCAGGTGGAGGCAGACGTGGCCCGGGGTGTGGCCCGGGGTCCAGATCGCGCGGAGGCGGCGGCCGGGGAGGTCGAGGAGTTCGCCGGGGACGATCTCGCGGTCGGGGAGGGCGGGGGAGAGGCCGGGCAGTGCGCGCGGCTCGGCGGTGCGCAGGGGTGCCACGTGCTCCTCGGGGGCGCCCGCGGCCGTGAGCTTGGCCGTCATGTAGGTGAACCAGCGGCCGGGCCGGGTCTCGCGGGTCCTGCGGACGATCGCGAGGTCCGCCTCGTGCATCGCCACCCAGGCGCCGGAGGCCTCGCGCACCCGCCCCGACAGGCCGTGGTGGTCGGGGTGGTGGTGGGTGACGACCACGCCGAACAGCTCGCCGACGGACGTACCGCAGGCGGTCAGGCCCTCGGTGAGCGTGTCCCAGGAGGCCGGGTCGTCCCAGCCCGCGTCGATCAGAACCGGCCCGCGGTCGGTGTCGACCACGTACACGAGCGTGAACCCGAGGGGGTTGTCCGGGATGGGCACCTGGATGCCCCACACGCCCCCGCCGTGATCGGTCACCTGCGTCCTCGCCGCCATGGGCTCCCCAATCGCCGTGTCCGGGGACCACTATAACTAGAACAGGTTTCGATAAGAGCCCGAGTCGACCATCCGCGGGCCTGTCTCATCCGTGGACTCCTCCCGCTGGAACTGGTATCAGTTCCCTGTCCGATGGATCTGATGGTCCGTCAGGAAGCAGGGGCAGAGAACGTACGTACCCGGGGAGGCAGTCGACCATGGCCGAGCTCGTGGAACACGGACAGCTGTTCATCGGCGGGGCGTTGACCGACCCCCTCGGCAAGGACGTCATCGAGGTGGTCTCGCCGCACACCGAGGAGGTCATCGGCAGGGTGCCGCACGCCTCGCGGGCGGACGTCGACAGGGCGGTGGCCGTCGCGCGCAGGGCGTTCGACGAGGGACCGTGGCCACGCACGACGCTCGACGAGCGCATTGAGGTCGTCACCCGGATCAAGGACGCGATCGCCGTACGCCACGAGGAGCTCGCGCGCGTCATCTCCGCCGAGAACGGCACCCCGTACACCTCGTCCGTGATGGTGCAGGCGCTCGCCTCGATGATGGTGTGGGACGCGGCGATCACCACCGCGCGCGGCTTCACGTACGAGGAGAAGCGGGACGGTGTCCTCGGCAAGCTGCTCGTGCGCCGGGAGCCCGTCGGGGTCGTCGCGGCCGTCGTGCCGTGGAACGTGCCGCAGTTCACCGCCGCCGCCAAGCTGGCGCCCGCGCTGCTCGCCGGCTGCACCGCCGTCCTGAAGGTGTCGCCCGAGACCCCGCTGGACGCGTACCTGCTGGCCGAGATCGCCGCCGAGGCCGGGCTGCCCGAGGGCGTGCTGTCGATCCTGCCCGCCGACCGTGAGGTCAGCGAGTACCTGGTGGGGCACGAGGGTGTCGACAAGGTGTCCTTCACTGGGTCGGTCGCCGCCGGAAAGCGGGTCATGGAGGTCTGCGCGCGCAACCTGACCCGCGTCACCCTCGAACTGGGCGGCAAGTCGGCGGCGGTGATCCTGCCGGACGCCGACGCGCAGACCGCCGTCGCCGGGATCGCGCCCTTCGCCTGGATGATCAACGGCCAGGCGTGCGTGGCCCAGACCCGCATCCTCGTCCCGCGCACCCGCTACTCCGAGTTCGCGGAGGCGTTCGCCGCCGTCGCGAGCGGACTGAAGGTCGGCGACCCCCTCGACCCGGCCACGGAACTCGGCCCCCTGGTCGCCCGCCGCCAGCAGCAGCGCTCCCTCGACTACATCCGCGTCGGCCAGGAGGAGGGCGCCAAACTCCTCACCGGCGGCGGGCGCCCGGCCGGCTTCGAGAAGGGCTGGTACGTCGAGCCGACCCTGTTCGGCGACGTCGACAACTCCATGCGCATCGCCCGCGAGGAGATCTTCGGGCCGGTCATCTGCCTCATCCCGTACGGCGACGAGAGCGAGGCCGTGAAGATCGCGAACGACTCGGAGTACGGGCTGAGCGGCAGCGTGTGGACCGCCGACGTGGAGCGCGGCATCGAGGTCGCCCGGCAGGTCCGCACCGGCACCTACTCGGTCAACACCTTCAGCCTCGACATGCTCGGCCCGTTCGGCGGCTACAAGAACTCCGGCCTGGGGCGGGAGTTCGGGCCGGAGGGCTACGGCGAGTACTTCGAGCACAAGATGATCCACCTGCCCGCCGGCTGGGAGGGGTGAGGATGGGCGACCGCTGGCACGTCGAGGTCGACCGCTCCCTGTGCATCGGCTCGGCCCAGTGCGTGCACCACGCCCCGAACGGCTTCCACCTCGACACGGGCCGCCAGTCCCACCCGTCCGATCCGGACACCGACGCGAACGAGAAGATCCTGGAGGCGGCGGAGAGCTGCCCGGTGGAGGCGATCGTGATCACGCTGGTGGGGAGCGGGGAGGCGGTGTTTCCGCCCGAGGAGTAGGGCTTGCTCGGGCGGGCGGCTGTTTATCGCCAGGATGCGATGGAGCGGGCCACGTCCCGTAGGTCGGCTTCCTGGGCGCGGATGGCTCCAGCCAGAAGGTGCACGTCGTCCCGCTTGGGGTCGACCGGCTGGCCGGAAGCGGTCATGTAGAGCGAGGCGCAGGCCCAGCCGATGACGCCGTTGTAGTCGGCGAACGGTCGGAGCAGCAGGGCGGTGTGGAAGAACGTGGCGGCGCGCGCGGCCGGCTCCTCGTAGTAGAGCTGGCCATGCGGCTGCTCGAAGAGGTGGCGTGTGGCCATGGAGTCGAGGGCACCCCAGTCCGCGATGGGGGTGTTGACGGGCGAGACGCGGGTCTGGATTTCCAGAATCCAGCCCGCGTCCACGCGAATGACCGGGTTCAACGCTGGCCCTCCGGCATGTCCCTGAAGACATCCATGGCGAAGGCGACAGCCGTGTCGGCGTCTCTCAGGAACGCCGCCCGCTGCACGTCCGCGAGGATTATGTCGTGCGCGTGAGCCCGCATGGACTTGCCGAGCGAGGCCGCGTGCGCCTTGGCCACGGCGAGTTCTTCATCGGTGAATTCCACAGTGATCATCGGCATGCGAGCAATGATACCGGCGATGAAATCGTTGGCGATAGCATCCGTCAATCGTCAGTTGACGTCAGATCGATCAACCGGCACACCGTCTCGATGTCGATCTTCACCTGGGCGATGGACGCGCGGCCCGAGAGCCAGGTGATGAGGGCCGAGTGCCAGGTGTGTTCGATGACGCGGACGGCGGAGAGCTGGTCGGGGGTCGGGTTCTCCAGGCCCATCGCGTCGAGGATGATCGCCGTGGTCTGACGGGAGACCTGGTCGCCCTCCGGGCTGACGCTGCGGTCCGCGAACGTCAGGGCGCGGACCATGGCGTCGGCGAGGTGCGGCTCGCGCTGCAGGGCGCGGAAGGCGCGCATCAAGGTCTCCGCCACCCGCTCCGCCGCCGTCTCGCCCGCCGGCGGCTTCTTCCGCAGCGTGCCGTGCATGTGCTCCAGCTGGCTCTGCATCGTGGCGACCAGCAGATGGACCTTCGACGGGAAGTAGCGGTACAGCGTGCCGAGCGCCACCTGGGAGGACTCCGCGACCTCGCGCATCTGTACGGCGTCGAACCCGCCCCGGCTGGCCAGCTGCGCGCTCGCGTGCAGGATGCGGCGCCGGCGCGCCTCCTGCCGCTCGGTGAGGGGAGGGGTGTCGGACGGCGCCACTGATCGCGCGATACTGGCTTCCACCTTGGCTTCCGCAGGCATGGGTCCCGTTCCGTGACAGTTCGGCGGTTCGGTGAGAGGGGGCGACGCATCAGCATGGCAGCGCACCCGGCGCCGCGCGAATCGGGTGGAACACGTGATTCCCGCCACCCCGTCGTGGCGCGAATCACCTGATGCACCGCCCACGACGGGGCTACCTGCCGGTAGATTCTAAGCCTCTTGAACGATCAACTCTGAAACTTGTTCTAGATTACCGTCCCGGCGTACCCTCGCGGGAAAGTGCAGGGAGAAGGGGGCCAAGAGTGACCGCTGAGGCCAGGGAGGCGGGCTCTCCGGACGAGTCCGCCGCCGACGGCGAGCGACCGCTCAACATCGCGCTCCTCACCTATAAAGGGAACCCGTTCTGCGGCGGCCAGGGCGTCTACGTACGCCACCTCTCGCGCGAGCTGGCCCGGCTCGGCCATCGCGTCGAGGTCATCGGCGCCCAGCCGTACCCCGTGCTCGACGAGGCCCCGGCCGACGGCCCCGGCGCACTCTCCCTCACCGAGCTGCCCAGCCTCGACCTGTACCGCCACCCCGACCCCTTCCGCACCCCCGGGCGGGACGAGTACCGCGACTGGGTCGACGCCCTGGAGGTCGCCACGATGTGGACCGGCGGCTTCCCCGAGCCGCTGACCTTCTCCCTGCGCGCCCGCCGCCATCTGCGCGCCCGGCGCGGCGAGTTCGACGTCGTGCACGACAACCAGACCCTCGGGTACGGACTGCTGGGCGACATCGGCGCCCCGCTCGTCACCACCATCCACCACCCCATCACCGTCGACCGGCAGCTGGAGCTGGACGCGGCCGAGGGCTGGCGGCGCCGGGCCTCGGTACGGCGCTGGTACGGGTTCACGCGCATGCAGAAGCGGGTGTCACGCCGCCTGCCCTCCGTGCTCACCGTGTCGGGCACCTCCCGCCAGGAGATCGTCGACCACCTCGGTGTCGCCGGGCCCCGTATCCACGTCGTCCACATCGGTGCCGACACGGACCTCTTCTCACCCGACCCGTCGGTCCCACAGGTACCCGGCCGGATCGTCACCACCTCCAGCGCCGACGTCCCCCTCAAGGGCCTGGTCTTCCTCGTCGAGGCGCTGGCGAAAGTGCGGACCGAGCATCCCCGCGCGCACCTCGTCGTCGTCGGCAGGCGCGCCGAGGACGGGCCCGTCGCGCAGGCCATCGAGCGGTACGGCCTCGAAGGCGCCGTCGAGTTCGTCAAGGGCATCTCCGACGCCGAACTGGTCGACCTCGTGCGGTCGGCCGAGGTGGCGTGCGTGCCGTCGCTGTACGAGGGCTTCTCGCTGCCGGCCGCCGAGGCGATGGCCACGGGAACGCCACTGGTCGCCACCACCGGCGGCGCGATACCGGAGGTCGCCGGTCCCGACGGGGAGACCTGCCTCGCGGTGCCGCCCGGCGACGCGGGCGCGCTGGCCGCCGGGCTGAGCCGGCTGCTGGGCGACCCGGAGCTGCGCGCACGCCTCGGCGCGGCCGGCCGGGAGCGCGTGCTGTCCCGCTTCACCTGGGCCAGGGCGGCCGAGGGCACGGTGGCCCACTACCGCGAGGCCATAGCCCGGGCAGAGGGCCGGGACGCGCCCGCCACGGCCGCACCGGCCGGCGGAGCGGGCACGGCCAACGGGGCCACAGCCTCCGCCCCGGCAACAGGAGCATCAGCAGCCGCAGCAGTCGAAGTAGTTGACCCCGATCCCGAAAGCAGGGCCACGTGCTGACCGTCGACTTCTCCCGGTTCCCGCTCGCCCCGGGGGACCGTGTCCTGGACCTCGGCTGCGGCGCGGGACGGCACGCCTTCGAGTGCTACCGGCGGGGCGCCCAGGTGGTGGCGCTCGACCAGAACGGCGAGGAGATCCGCGAGGTCGCCAAGTGGTTCGCGGCGATGAAGGAGGCGGGCGAGGCCCCCGAGGGCGCCACCGCGACGGCCATGGAGGGCGACGCCCTCGCGCTCCCCTTCCCGGACGAGTCCTTCGACGTCGTGATCATCTCCGAGGTCATGGAGCACATCCCCGACGACAAGGGCGTGCTCGCGGAGATGGTGCGGGTGCTCAAGCCCGGCGGCCGCATAGCCGTCACCGTCCCGCGCTACGGACCCGAGAAGGTCTGCTGGGCGCTCTCCGACGCGTACCACGAGGTCGAGGGCGGCCACATCCGCATCTACCGGGCGGACGAGCTGCTGGCGAGGATGCGTGAGGCCGGCCTGAAGCCCTACGGCACCCACCACGCCCACGCCCTGCACTCGCCGTACTGGTGGCTGAAGTGCGCGTTCGGCGTCGACAACGACAAGGCGCTGCCGGTGCGGGCGTACCACAAGCTGCTCGTCTGGGACATCATGAAGAAGCCGCTGGCCACCCGCGTCGCCGAGCAGGCGCTGAACCCGCTGATCGGCAAGAGCTTCGTGGCGTACGCGACCAAGCCGCACCTGCCCCGCCTCTCCGGGAAGACCGAGGCGGTCGCCGAGTGACCACCCCCCGGACAGAACACCTCGTCCTGCCCGGGGTCCTCACCGCGCAGGAGGCCACCGAGACCGTCCGCGGCATCCTCGCCGTGCAGCGGGAGGACGGCGCCATCCCGTGGTTCCGCGGACACCACCTCGACCCGTGGGACCACACCGAGGCCGCCATGGCCCTGGACGCGGCGGGGGAACACGACGCCGCCGAGCGGGCCTACGAGTGGCTGCGCCGGCACCAGAACGAGGACGGCTCCTGGTACGCGGCCTACGCCGACGGCGACCCGGACGACGTCACGGACCGCAGCCGGGAGACGAACTTCGTCGCGTACGTGGCCGTGGGCGTCTGGCACCACTACCTGTCCACGGGCGACGACGCGTTCCTGGACCGCATGTGGCCGACGGTGTACTCGGCGGTCGAGTTCGTACTGGGCCTGCAGCAGGCCGGCGGACAGATCGGCTGGCGGCAGGACGACGACGGCACGCCCACCGCCGACGCGCTCCTGACCGGCTCGTCCTCCATCCACCACGCTCTGCGCTGCGCCCTCGCCATCGCGGAGCAGCGGGAGGAGCCGCAGCCCGACTGGGAGTTGGCGGCGGGCGCCCTGCGGCACGCGATACGGCGCCACCCCGAGCGGTTCCTGAACAAGGACCGCTACTCGATGGACTGGTACTACCCGGTGCTGGGCGGGGCGTTGACCGGCCCGGAGGCCAAGTCCCGCATGGAGGAGGGCTGGGACCGTTTCGTCGTCCCGGGTCTCGGCGTCCGCTGCGTCGTCCCCAACCCGTGGGTGACCGGCGGTGAGTCGGCCGAACTCGCCCTGGCCCTCTGGGCGATGGGCGAGTCCGACCGCGCGCTGGAGATCCTCCAGTCCATCCAGCACCTGCGCGACCCGCGGACCGGTCTGTACTGGACGGGGTACGTCTTCCAGGACGGCGCGATCTGGCCGGAGGAACTCACCACGTGGACCGCGGGGTCGCTGCTGCTCGCTGTCGCGGCCTTGGGCGGGGACGAGCCGACGTGTGCGGTGTTTGGTGGAGAGCGCCTGCCGCGCGGGCTCGACGCGGAGTGCTGCTAGGCGCCGTTGGGGTTTGTGTCCTTGTCGGGCGCGGGTTCGTTGGGGCTGGTCGCGCCCACGCGGCGGAGCCGCAGATTCAACACAGCCCCGCGCCCCTTACGGGGCGCGGGAGCGGGTTTTTCAGGGGCGCGGGGAACTGCGCGACCAGCCCCCACCGGCCCGCAGGTTCACCGTGATTCCAGCGGAGCGCTCAGTGCCGGTAGATGCGGTTGGCGATCGTGTGGCCCACCAGCAGGTAGACGACCGCCGCGAGCCCGTAGCCCGCGACCACGCGTGCCCAGGCCTCGTCGAAGGTGAACAGGTCGTGGGACCAGCCCGCCAGCCAGCGGGCCGTGTCGTGGACGAACTGCACGAAGTCGTTCGCGCGGTTCGCGTCCAGCAGGTACATCAGAATCCACAGACCCAGGATGAAGGCCATGATGTCCGCGATGATCGCGATGATCCTCCCGGCCTGGGTGGAGCGATAATGAGGGGACATGCCCTCCGGGTTGCCCTGGAAGCGCGGTTGAAACCACATGGGCGTAGTGCAGCGGTGATCACGGGTGCTCCACCGTCAGTTGACTTACTTTCATGGGGTGTTGGCCCGCAGGCCCTCTTGACGTAACCCCCGTCACCGACGATCCTGCCCCACCCTGGGGGAGGTGCCGGTGCCCGCGAACAGACCTGGTCAGGAAGAACCCCGTCTCACCGTACTCAGACCCACGCGCGGCCGGTTGCTCCGGACCCTCGCGTTCACGCTGCCCGTCCCGGTGATCGGCCTGGTCCTCCTCATGGCCTCGGGAAACCTGCTGCTGCCGCTGGACCGCGTCGTCACGATCGAGGCCAAGATGGCCTCCAAACGGGACTTCTTCCAGGACCCGGAGGTCGAACGGCTGCTGATGAAGCACGGCTTCCGCGTGCACATCACGAACATGGGCTCCCGTGAGATCGCCGTCCAGGACGTCGAGGGCTACGACGTCGTCTTCCCGTCGGGCCAGCCCGCCGCCGACCTGATCACCCGCGAGCGCGCCCGGGCGAACCATCCGGCGCTCACCTACCGTCCGTTCGTCAGCCCCATCGTGCTGGCCACCTACCGGGACTACGCGGAGGCCCTGGTGGACACCGAGGTGGACGGCGAACAGGTCGCGGCCCCGCAGCCAGGCTCCGGTGACCGGCCGCTGTACTACACGCTCGACATCGCCCGGTTCCTGAAGCTGACGAAGGGCGACCCGCTCACCAAGGCCGGCACGGGGCGCGAGGGCGGCTACCGCTGGAACGACATCGACCCCGGCAACAAGCACGTCCGCAACGGCAACAAGATCCTCGCCCAGACGCCCGACATCTGCGAGGCCAACTCCGCCGGCACCTACCTCGGCCTCGTCGCCTTCGTCAGGAACGACAACGACGCCCCCGACGACACGGAGACGGCCGACAAGGTCGCCCGCGAGATCAAACCCCTCCTCGTCGAACAGGGCCTGCCCTCCGCCGAGCGCGCCGAGACGTACCTGTCCGCCGACGGCCAGAGCATCGCCCCGGTCTCCGTCATCTACGAGCACCAGTTCCTCGCCCACCAGATCCGCCACCAGGCGGAGAAGGGGACGACGGACGACGAACGCGTCCTGCTCTACCCGTCGACCCGCTTCGTCACCGAACCCCAGCTCGTCGCGCTCACCAAGGACGGCGCCCGGCTCGGCGAACTGGTCCGCGACGACCCCGAACTCCAGCACCGCGCCCTGGAACTGGGCTTCCGCGGCCGGGACGCCCGGCACGACGCGACCAGCGACCAGCTCGCCGAGTTCCTCACCGACCGCGGCATCCCGGTGCCCGTCACCTCCTCCGACGACACCCGGGCGGTGCTGCCCCGGCTGTCCCTGCTGGAGCGGATGATCCAGCGCGTCGGCGACTGCCCGCCCGCCGGGGGCCGCAAGTGAGCGGCGGAAGACGCGGCCCGGCCGCCCTGTGCCTGGTGCTGTCCCTGGCCCTGCTCGCCGCGCTCACCGCCTGCTCCGGCGGCAGGGACGGCGACGACCCGGTCACCCTGCGCGTGCTCGCCGCCCCCGACCTCGCCGTCCTCGCCCCGCTGCTGGACGAGTTGAAGGACGCGACCGGCGTCGAACTCGACATGGACTACCGGGCCACGGCCGAGCGGGAGATCCCCGCCAACGCCGGATACGACCTCGCCTGGCTCTCCGACGACCGCTACCTGCGGCTGAGCGACCGCGACCGGGTCGAGCGGCTCCAGCGGACACCGACCATGACCTCCCCGGTCGTCGTCGGCCTGAAGC
The DNA here is from genome assembly GCF_055572015.1 of Streptomyces sp. NPDC030840. Lineage (NCBI taxonomy): Bacteria > Bacillati > Actinomycetota > Actinomycetes > Kitasatosporales > Streptomycetaceae > Streptomyces > Streptomyces sp. NPDC030840. Next base: position 893,032 of record NZ_JBVIEE010000001.1, read on the forward strand.
CGGACGCGGCACGCAGACTACGGGCGGGAGTGCCCGGCGGCCGGCTCACCTGGGCGGACATCGCGGACGCCGCCGCCACCGGCACCGTGCGCTTCGGCATGGCAGACCCCCGGCGCACCGGCAGCGGGCTCGCCGCGCTCGTCGGAGTCGCCACCGCGGCGGCGGGCACCGGAGGCGCCCTGCGCGCCCGGGACGTCTCCTGCGACCGGCTGCGCGGCTTCCGCTCCGGCCAGGCGCTCACCGCGTCCACCGGCCCCGACCTGCTCGACGCCTACGTCGAACGCCAGGACGGCGCCGCCGAGCCCGACACGCCCAACGCGCTCATCACCTACGAGTCCGACCTGCTCGCCCTCAACGCCTCCGGCCGCCTGGGGGACGACCTGGACGTCGTACGCCCCGAGGACGGCATGGTCCTCTCCGACTTCCCGCTGCTCCTGCTCGACCCCGGCCGCCGCGCCGCCTACGACCGGGTCACCGAGTGGGTCCGACGGGACTCGGTGCAGGAGGAGATCATGCGGCGGACGCTGCGCCGCCCGGTGAAGGCGACCGTCACCCGGTCCGCGCGGCTGCGCGCCCCGGTCGGCAACGCGCTGTACTTCCCCGGCGAACCCGCCGTCCTGAGACGGCTGCTGGACGACTACGGCGACCCGGAGCGGCGCGTCGCCGGCCAGGTCGTGTTCCTCCTCGACTTCTCCGGGTCGATGCGCGGCGCCCGCATGGCCGAACTCCGCGCGGCCTTCGCCGGACTGAGCGGCGCGGACTCCTCGGCCACCGGCAAGTTCACGCGGTTCCACCAGGGTGAGCGGCTGACCGTGGTGCGGTTCGGCGGGCGGGTCCTGGAGGAGCGGACCGTCACCGTGCGCGGCGAGGACGACCTGGGGGCCCTCGCCGACACCGTCGCCCGCGGCGGCTACGGCGACGCCACCGCCGTATGGACCGCTCTCGACCACGGCTACCACACCGCGGCGCGCACGCTCGCCGACGAGCCCGGCCGGGCCGTGTCCCTGGTGCTGATGACGGACGGCGAGAACAACGCGGGCCTCACCTATGAGGAGTTCGTACGCCGTTACGAGGCGCTGCCCGACCGGGCGCGCGCCGTCCACACCTACCCCGTGCACTTCGGCGACGCCGACGCCGGCGAACTGCGGCGCGCCGCGAAGAAGACCGGCGGGCACATGGTGGACGCCGGCCAGTCGTCCCTTTCCGAGGCGTTCAAGGAGATCCGTGGCTGTCGTTGACGGACTGTGGTGGAGAGCGTGGTGGCCGTGGATGACGGTCTGGCTGGTGACGGCCGCCTCGGTCGCGATTCTCACCGCCGTGCTGGTGCGCCATGCCCGTGAGCGGCGCGGACGCACGAACAGGACCCCGTACAGCATCTGCTTCTTCCTGGACGAGCAGTCCGTGATGGACCTCTACCGGAGCAACTACGGGACGGCCCTCGAACAGGCGGTGGAGCACCGCACCAACGTCAACACGAGCGTCGGCCTGCTCGGCAGGCTCCTGCCGTGGACGGTCAAGGCGAACAGGGACGTCACCCAGGAGAAGTTCACCTCCTACGTGCAGAAGAACGAGCCCATCACCGTGATCGGGATGCTGATGGACGCCTTCGAGCGGGAGGACGCCATCGTCCACGCCGACCTGCGCGGCGGAACGATTCGCCCCAACCGGGCCCTCGCCGACGCCCTGGGCGGCGACGGCAGCGTGGCGCTGAGCGACATCGAGGAGTTCGTGTCGGTCCGGGGCCGCTTCCTCATGGACCCGGACACCTCGCAGGGCATCGTCCTGCGCGCCTCGTACGGCGACGATCAGGGGTCGGTCGACGGCCAGGCGTCACCGTACCTACGGGTCGTCGGCGCGCGGGAGGGCCTGCGCCGCGAGACGATCCCCGACGGCACCTTCCGGGCCCGCTGCCTGGGCAAGATGACCGGCTGGCACCCGGACTCCGGGGAGGTCACCCTGGAGGCCATCGCCATCTTCCGCTGACCGCTCAGGAGTTGAGCTCCGCCAGCACCCGCAGCGTGGTCCGGTCCGGGGCCAGAAGGAGCAGGTCCGTCACCGGGCCCTTGCGCCACGACTCCAGACGCTCGGCGATGCGTTCCCTCGGGCCGACCAGGGAGATCTCGTCGGCGAAGGCGTCCGGGACGGCGAGGACGGCCTCCTCACGCCGGCCCTCCAGGAACAGCCGCTGGATCCGCCGCGCCTCCTCCTCGTACCCCATACGGGCCATGAGGTCGGCGTGGAAGTTCCGCTTGGCGTGCCCCATGCCCCCGATGTAGAAGCCGAGCATCGTCTTCACGGGCAGCAGCCCCTCGGCCACGTCGTCGCAGACCTGGGCGCGGGCCATCGGGGCGATGAGGAAGTCATCGGGCGCGTCGGCGAGGGACGCCTCGTACACCTCCGTGCGCGTCGGCGACCAGTACAGCGGCAGCCAGCCGTCCGCGATGCGCGTCGTCTGCGCGATGTTCTTCGGGCCCTCCGCGCCCAGCAGGACCGGCAGGCCGGAGCGGAGGGGGTGCGTGATCGGCTTCAGGGGCTTGCCGAGGCCGGTGCCGTCCTCGCCGCGGTAGGGGTGGGAGTGGAAGCGCCCGTCCAGCTCGACGGGGGCCTCCCGCCTGAGCACCTGGCGTACGACGTCGACGTACTCCCTGGTCGCGGTGAGCGGCGACGACGGGAACGGACGCCCGTACCAGCCCTCGACGACCTGCGGGCCGGAGAGCCCGAGACCCAGCATCATCCGGCCGCCGGAGAGGTGGTCGAGGGTGAGGGCGTGCATCGCGGTGGTCGTGGGGGAGCGGGCCGCCATCTGGGCGACCGCCGTGCCCAGCCTGATCCTCGACGTGTGGGCCGCGATCCAGGTCAGCGGGGTGAAGACGTCCGAGCCCCACGACTCCGCCGTCCACACGGAGTGGTAGCCGAGCCGCTCGGCCTCCTGCGCGAGCGGGACGTGGTCGGGGGAGGGGCCGCGGCCCCAGTAGCCGAGTGCGAGACCGAGCCGCATGCCTGCCTCCTGACGATCCGTCAGATCGCTTCCACCGGTGGGTGACTGTACGACAACGGCCCCCCGCCCGGAAGGGCGAGGGGCCGCACGTGCCTGGGTGTGCTCAGCCGCGCTGGATACCGCTCGTGTCCTGCAGGACACCCCGGCGGCCGTCCTGCGTCTGCGCGACCAGCGCCGGACCGCGCTGCTCGACGGCCAGGTACCAGGTGCCCGGCGCCAGCTCGGCGATCGTCGCCTGCGAGCCGTCCTCCGCGAACAGCGGACGCGGTACCGGCACCGCGAACCAGAACGGCGAGAAGTCGCTCGCCGGCGGCTGCTGCGCCTGCGGGGCCTGCGCCTGCTGCGGCTGGGCACCGCCGTACGGCTGGCCCTGCTGGGGCTGACCGCCGAAGGGCTGACCCGGCTGGCCCGGACCCGGCTGCTGGGCGCCCGGGTAGCCGTAGCCACCGGGCGGCTGCGCGCCGTACGGCTGCGGGGCCTGGGGGCGCGGGGCGGGGACGAGGGCGCCCTTGAGGGCGGGGACGAGGGGGGTGGCGACGGCCGCGGCGGCCATGACCAGGGTGGCGACGAGAGCGAGGATGATTCCGGTGCCGGGGTCGGGACCGTTGCTCGTCGAGTCGCCGACGTTGTCCGTGCCGCCGGCCACGTCGAAGACGTTGCCGAGCGCGCTCCACGCGGCGAAGACCGTGAAGGCGATACCGAACTGGCCGAGGTCGATGCCCGCGACCTTGGGGACCTGGGGCAGGCCCCGGGAGACGACGACGAGCGCGGCGCCGATGATCCCCGCCAGCACGACGCTGAAGACGACCGGCCCGCTGCCCCAGAGGTTCGGGAGGTCGATGCTGTCGGGAACCCCGTCGATCGAGTAGTTGTCGAGGAACGACGCGATGAACAGCAATACCGCTGCTCCGATCACCACGCCGTCGCCTCTAGTGAGGGAGCGGATATTCACTTCAGGTCCTTCGTCAGTCGTCACGTCATCGGTGGAGGCGTCGCTGACACCATGTCGCCGTGCGGCCGTGGTGCGAAGCGCAGGGGTGGCCCCTCATCGTAGGGACGACACTATCGTCCGACCGGTGAGGGTGTCCGCCGGGACCGGTCCGCTGAGCACGGCTCCCCGTCACCCCCGCAGAAAGCTCACAATTCCCTCGGAGATCCCCTGCGCCGCCTTCTGCCGCCAGGCGCCGCTGGTGAGGAGTGCCGCGTCCTTGCTATCGCGCATGTTGCCGCACTCGATGAACACCTTGGGAACCGTTGACAGATTGAGACCGCCCAGGTCCTTACGTGTGACGAGACCGGTGCCGCCGCCGACGTAGTTCGACGGAGGGCTGCCCGTGTTGCGGACGAACCTGCCCGCGATCCGCTCGCCCAGGTCGCGGGAGGGGGCGACGATCGGTCGGGTGTCGGCGCCGCCGGAGTTCACGGCGCCCGGAAGAATCACATGGAACCCGCGGTTCCCGGCGCCCGAGCCGTCCGCGTGGATGGACACGACGGCGTCGGCCTTCGCCTCGTTCCCGATGCGGGCCCGCTCGTCGATGCACGGACCCCACGCCCGGTTCCCGTCCTGCGTGAACTTCACCGTGGCGCCCTCCGCTTCGAGGATCTTCCGCGCCCGCCGCGCCACGTCGAGCGTGAAGTCGGCCTCCCGGTAACCGGAGTTGGTGGACGTCCCCGTCGTATCGCATTCCTTCCAGTTCGTCCCGATGTTCACCTTGCGGTTGATCTCGGTCGTGTGCTGGAAGTTGCCGGGGTTGTGGCCCGGGTCGATGACGACGACCTTGCCCTTCAGGGGGCCGGAGGGGGCGGGGCCGGAGCTCGAACGGGAGTCCGAGCGGGAGGTCGAGGGTGAGGCGGCCGAAGGGCTGGGAGCCTTGTCGTCGTCGCCCGGCCCGGCGGCGGAGGTGGACTTCTCCGAAGGCGGGGCCGTCTTCACCGAGTTGCCGGGCGAGCCCGCCGAGGGCGACGCCACGGCCGCCGTGCTGCCGGACCCGCCCCCGTCCCCCGAACTCCCCGTGGCCTGCCACAGCAGCCACCCTGCCAGCGCCCCCGGCACCAACGCGGCGGCGGCGACCACCAGTGGGCGGCGCAGCGGTGAACGGCGGGGCTGGGGCGGATCGAATTCCGGGCCTACGTACGACACGCCTGCCACCTTACGGGTCGGCCCCGGGGGCCGCAGGTCGCCGGCACCACTCGGGTGAACCCGGCGCGAAAGCTGCCCGGGGCGCGCCCCGGCCGACGTCCGGACGCGCCGTCAGATCCCTGTCCCCGTCCGCCGCAGCACCCGCAGCGAGCCGGTCGCCGAGACCTCCGTGAAGGCGCCGGACCCCAGGGCCCTCACGTAGACGCGGTACGGGGCCTGACCGGTGAACTCGTCCGCCGGGTCGGGGAACACGTCGTGGATGAGGAGCAGGCCGCCCTCGGCCACGTGGGGTGCCCAGCCCTCGTAATCGGCGCTCGCGTGCTCGTCGGTGTGGCCGCCGTCGACGAAGACGAGGGCTAGGGGGGTGCCCCAGATCTTCGCGATCTGCGGGGAACGGCCGACCAGGGCGACGACGTGGTCCTCCAGACCGGCCCGGTGCAGGGTGCGCCGGAAGGTGGGGAGCGTGTCCATGAGGCCCAGTTCGGGGTCCACGGTGGACGGGTCGTGGTAGTCCCAGCCGGGCTGCTGCTCCTCGCTGCCACGGTGGTGGTCGACGGTCAGCGCGGTGACCCCGGCGGCCCGGGCCGCGTCGGCGAGCAGGATCGTGGACCGTCCGCAGTACGTGCCGACCTCCAGCAGGGGCAGCCCGAGGCGGCCCGCCTCCATGGCCGCCGCGTACAGGGCGAGGCCCTCGTCCATGGGCATGAACCCCTTCGCGGCCTCGAACGCGGCGAGTGTCTCGGGCTTGGGTGCCGCGGTCATGGGGGCTCCTTCAAGTCGTCGTACGAGTGTCCGGGCGCCTCATGCTGCCGTATCCCCGAGCCGGGGGAGGGCCGGGGGGACGGGGCGGGCTCGGCGAATCCCACAGGGCGCGACCAATTGGCTTCTCAGTCCCAGGGAGACGCGGTGAATCCGGCGTGTCGCTGGGGCTTCCGAACCAATTGGCGACCTGCGACGGGCGCCGACAGCGGTTGGGGCTTCGGTCAGGCCTTCACTGCGGTGGTGGGCAGCGGCAGGTCCACGTCGACCGTGTTCTCGCCGCCCGTGTGGGTCGCGGACGAGGCGAGGGGGCCGTGGCCGGGGGCACGGGCCGCCAGGACGTAGGTGCCCGAGGTGGGGACCGCGAGGGCGTACGAGCCGTCCTCGGAGGTGACCGCCGCGCCCGCCCGGCGTCCACGTCGGTCGATCAGCGTGACCCGGGCGCGGGCCACCGGGGTGCCGTCGGCGTCGAGGACGCGGCCGCGGAAGCCGCCCAGCACCTCGGTGGCGCGCCGCAGGGCCGCGTCCTCCTCGCTGCTCGCGCGCAGCTGCGGCCTGGCCGCGGGGCGGCGGCCCGGCAGGAGCAGGGCGAAGACCAGCCCCAGGGCGACCGCGGCCGTGGCGATGAGGAACGAGACCCGGAAGCCGTGCATGGTCGGGATCGCGACGCCGTTCACGTTGTTCGCGGTGTTGGCGAGGACCATGCCGATGACGGCGCTCGACACGGATGTGCCGATGGACCGCATCAGGGTGTTGAGGCCGTTGGCCGCGCCCGTCTCCGAGGCCGGGACCGCGCCGATGATGAGCGCGGGCAGCGAGGAGTAGGCGAGGCCGATGCCGGCGCCCAGGACCACCGCGATGACGAGGCTCTGCCAGGGGGCGCTCATCAGCCCGAGGCCGGCGCCGTAGCCGATCGCGATGATCAGCATGCCGAGGATCAGGGTGACCTTGGGGCCGTACTTGGCCGACAGGCGGGCGTAGACAGGCGCCGTGAACATCATCGTCAGGCCGAGCGGTGCCACGATCAGGCCCGCGACGACCATCGACTGGCCGAGGCCGTAGCCGGTGGACGCCGGCAGCTGGAGCAACTGGGGCAGGACCAGCGAGACGACGTAGAAGGAGACGCCGACCATGATCGAGGCGAGGTTGGTGAAGAGCACCGCGGGGCGGGCCGTGGTGCGCAGGTCGACGAGGGGCGCCTCGGTGCGCAGCTCGTAGAGGCCCCACAGGAGCAGGACGACGGCGGACGCGGCGAACAGGCCGAGCGTGGCGCCCGAGGTCCAGCCCCAGTCGCTGCCCTTGGTGATCGGCAGGAGGAAGAGGACGAGCCCCGTGGAGAGGCCGAGCGCGCCCGGCAGGTCGAAGGAGCCCTCGGCGCGCAGCGGGGACTCCGGTACGACGAGGAGGGTGAGGACGATCGAGAGGATGCCGATGCCGGCGGCGCCGTAGAAGAGGGCGTGCCAGTCGGTGTGCTGGGCGACCAGGGCCGCGGCGGGCAGGGCGAGGCCGCCGCCGACGCCGATCGAGGAACTCATCAGGGCCATCGCCGAGCCCAGCCGCTCACGGGGCAGCATGTCGCGCATCAGGCCGATGCCCAGCGGGATCGCACCCATGGCGAAGCCCTGGAGGGTGCGGCCGGCGATCATCGGGAGCAGTGTGCTGGTGAGCGCGCTGACCAGGGCGCCGGCGACCATCACGGCGAGGCTGAGGACCAGCAGGCGCCGCTTGCCGTAGAGGTCGCCGAGGCGGCCCATGATCGGCGTGGCCACGGCGCCGGAGAGCAACGTGGAGGTCAGGACCCAGGTGGCGTTGCTCGGGGTGGTGTCCAGCAGCGTCGGCAGGTCCTTGATGACCGGTACGAGCAGGGTCTGCATCACCGCGACCACGATCCCCGCGAAGGCAAGGACCGGAACGACGGCTCCGCTCGCTCTCCGGGTGGGTCGGTCTGCGGTCGTGTGCGTCATTGAGGGGGGCCTCCAGGCCGGGTGTGCGGTGCGGGGTCGTGCGTGACGTGGGTGCGGAACCCGTATACGTGAATGGTGAACCCCGTGTGCCTGGGCAACTATTCCGATGCTTCGAGTCGCTAACGAATTCTTGACCTTCCCATGGGTTTCTGATGCTGCGTCAAGGTGCCTCGTACGTACATGGAGAGTCCGCGCACGCGGCGTAGGTCCCACGCCCGATGCGGACCGGCGCGAAATACCGATGCCGTCGCGCCGGGTGGTTGGGACCATGAGCCTCATGCTCAGAGCCGCTCCAGACACCCGCGCATCCGGCCGTACCGCGCCGTCCACCTGGCTCCTCGTCGCGCTCGCGTGCGCCGGGCAGTTCCTCGTCGTCCTCGACGTGTCCGTCGTCAACGTGGCGCTGCCGTCGATGCGGACCGACCTCGGGCTCGGCGTGACGGGACTGCAGTGGGTGGTGAACGCGTACACCATCGCCTTCGCCGGCTTCATGCTGCTGGGCGGGCGGGCCGGTGACCTGTACGGCCGCAAGCGGATGTTCCTGACGGGGCTCGCCCTCTTCACGCTGGCCTCGCTCGCCGGCGGCGTCGCCCAGGACGGCTGGCAGCTGCTTCTCGCGCGGACCGTTCAGGGCCTCGGGGCCGCGGTGCTCGCGCCGTCGACGCTGACCATCGTCACCTCGGCCGTACCGGAGGGGCCCGCCCGCGCACGGGCCATCGCCACCTGGATGGCGGTCGGCGCCGGCGGGGGAGCGGCGGGCGGACTGGTCGGCGGGCTGCTGGTGGACGCCCTGTCGTGGCGGTGGGTGCTCCTCATCAACGTGCCCGTGGGCGCCGTGGTGCTGGCGGGCGCGGCGTGGCGGCTCGTCGAGAGCAGGGCGGGGGACGGGCGCCGGCTCGACCTGCCGGGCGCGGTCCTGGTGACGGCGGGCCTCGCGAGCCTCGCCTACGGCATCGTGCAGACGGAGGCCGAGGGATGGTCGGCGGCCGCGACGCTGGTACCGCTGCTCGCCGGACTGGCCCTGATCGGCGCCTTCCTGGCCGTCGAGGCGCGGACGCGGGCGCCGCTGATGCCGCCGAAGCTGCTGCGGCTGCGGTCGGTGGCGTCGGCGAACGCGGCGATGTTCCTGTGCGGTGCGGTGATGTTCTGCACCTGGTACTTCATGACCCTGTACGCGCAGACCGTGCTGGGCTACGACCCGCTGGCCGCCGGGCTCGCCCTGGCGCCGAGTTCGCTCGCGGTGGTGCTCGGCGCCCAGCTCGCGCCGCGGCTCATGCGGGTGCTCGGGGCGCGCCATGTCGTCGTGCTCGGGGTGCTGGTGGCCGCCGCGGGCTTCGGGTGGCAGTCGACGATGACGGCGGACGGCCCGTACCTGACCGCGATCATGATCCCGGGCATTCTGATGATGGCCGGCGGCGGCCTGTCGGCGACCCCGCTGGCCGCGCTGGCCATGTCCGGGGCGGCCCCCCAGGACGCCGGTCTGGTGTCCGGGCTCGTCAACACCTCGCGCACGATGGGTGGTTCACTCGGCCTCGCCGCCATGTCGACGATCGCGGCGGCCCGGACGGCGGGCGGCACCTCGCCGGAGGCCCTGACGGCCGGGTACGCCCTGGTGTTCCGCACGGGCGGGATCGTGCTCCTCGTGGCGGCGGTGCTGATGCTGGCGTGGCTGCCGGGGAGGACGCAGGCGGACTGACACCCGGTGACGGGCGGCCTCTGATCGGGCAGCGGTGAGCGGCGCCTGAACGCGCAGCGCCGCGGGGGAGAGCCGGCGCGGCGCACCACGCGCGCTCTGCCGTACCCCACACGCTCAAGCCCGACCCGCGCATCTGACGTGCCGTCAGGAGACTTCACAAGTACACGCGGCTCGGCTATACAGGGGTCGCCGGACTGGAACGCGTTCTAGGGAGGGCGGGTTCCGCGGCCTCGTGACGACCTCGGTACGGCCGACGGTGCGGACGGTCGTGCCGAGGTCTCTTCCGTGAGTCAGGAGCCTCATGCCCATCGACGCAGCCTTGGCCCTCGCCGCCGAGCCCCGGTCCGGGGAGCTCTCCTGGACCCCGAAGGACGTCCAGCTCTACCACCTCGGCGTGGGCGCCGCCGCCAACCCTGACAAACAGAACCCCGCCACCGACCCCGACGAACTGCGCTACACCCTGGAGACCCGGCTGCACGTCCTGCCCAGCTTCGCCACCGTCGCGGGCGCCGGTTCGCCCGGAGTGATCAGCGGCCTGTCCATGCCCGGCGTCGACGTCGACCTCGCCCGCGTCCTGCACGGCGGCCAGACCGTCCGGGTGCACCGCCCCATCCCCGCCGAGGGCGCCGCGACCGCCACCTCGCGCATCGCCGCCGTGTACGACAAGGGCAAGGCGGCCGTCCTCGTCATGCGTACCGAGGTCACCGACGCCGAGGGCCCGTTGTGGACGAACGAAGCCCAGATCTTCGTACGCGGGGAGGGCGGCTGGGGCGGGGACCGCGGACCGTCCGCCCGCCTCGAACCGCCCGCCGGTGACCCCGACAAGGTCGTCGAGCGCCCGATCCGCGAGGACCAGGCACTGCTCTACCGCCTCTCCGGCGACTGGAACCCCCTGCACGCCGACCCGGAGTTCGCCAAGCTCGCCGGGTTCGAACGGCCGATCCTGCACGGGCTGTGCACCTACGGCATCACCCTCAAGGCCGTCGTCGACACGCTGCTCGGCGGCGACGTCAGCCGCGTGCGCTCGTACGCCACGCGCTTCGCCGGGGTCGTGTATCCGGGGGAGACGCTGCGCGTCAGCATGTGGCGCGGCGACGGCAGGGTCCAGGTGTCGGTGACGTGCGTCGACCGTGACGACGCGCCCGTCCTCGCCGACACCCTCGTCGAACACTCCTGAGACCACCCACAGTTGAGGGGAGCCGCACCATGCGCGCAGCCGTACTGCACGAGATCGGCCAGGACAAGCTCGAGGTCCTCGACGACGTCGAGGCGGTGGGGTTCGGCCCCGGCAGGGTGAGGATCCGGGTACGGGCCACGGGCCTGTGCCACTCCGACCTGTCCGCGATGGCCGGGGTCCTGCCGCAGCCCGGGCCGTTCGTGCCCGGCCACGAGGGGGCGGGCGAGATCGTCGAAGTCGGCGAGGGCGTCGGCCACCTGAAGGCGGGCGACCGGGTCGTCGTCTGCTGGCTCCCGGCCTGCGGCGCCTGCCCCGCCTGCAAACGCGGCCAGACCGAGCTGTGCCTGGCCGGGTTCATGAACGCGGGCACCCCCAACTTCAGGCGGCCCGGCGGGGACGTGTTCGGCTTCGCGGGCACCGGCACCTTCGCCGAGGAGGTCGTCGTCGACGCGGGCTGCGCCGTACCGATCCCGGACGACGTGCCCTTCGACATCGCCGCCCTCATCGGCTGCGGCGTCACCACCGGGCTCGGCGCCGCGCTCAACACGGCGGACGTGGAGGCCGGTTCGTCGGTCGCCGTCATCGGCTGCGGCGGCGTCGGCATCTCGGCGATCCAGGGCGCGCGGCTCAAGGGCGCCGCCGAGATCGTCGCCGTCGACCCGGTCGCCTCCCGGCGGGAGTCCGCGCTCAAGTTCGGCGCGACGAGGGCGGTCGCGCCGGAGGAACTGGCCGACGCCAAGCAGTCGGTGACGGCCGGCGAGGGCTTCGACTACGTCTTCGAAGTGGTCGGCAAGTCCGCCACGGCACGGACGGCCTACGAGACGACGCGGCGCGGCGGCACGCTCGTCATCGTCGGCGCGGGCGCCATGGACGACTTCCTCCAGCTCAACATGTTCGAGCTGTTCTTCGACGAGAAGCGCATCCTGCCGTCGATGTACGGCGGCGGGGACGTGCTGCGGTCGTACGAGCGGACCATCGCGCTGTGGCGAGCCGGGCGCATCGACCTCTCCGGCCTGATCACCCACCGGGTACCCCTGTCCGACGTCAACGAGGCGCTGGACCAGATGCGGACGGGCACGGCGCTGCGGACGTGCGTCGAGATCTGAGCCCGGCGGGCCTCTCCTCCTGACCTGCTGCGAAGGGACCTTGATGTCACTGCCACTTGAGGGCCGGTCCGCGATCGTCACGGGCGCGGGCCGCGGGCTGGGCCGGGCCGAGGCGCTGGAACTCGCCCGGCTGGGCGCGGCCGTCGTCGTCAACGACTACGGGCAACCCGGCCGCGACGGCTCGGGAGAGGCGTCCGCCGGACCGGCCGAGGAGGTCGTGGCGGAGATCCGGGCTGCGGGCGGCACGGCCGTGGCCCACACGGGAGACGTGGCCGACCACGAACAGTCCCGAGAACTGGTCGAGTTGGCGATCAAACGATTCGGGAAGCTGGACATCCTCGTCAACAACGCGGGCATCCTGCGCGACCGGATGGTCTTCTCCATGTCCGAGGAGGAGTGGGACGCGGTCATCCGCGTCCACCTGAAGGGCCACTTCAACACGACGCACTTCGCGGCGGCGCACTGGCGGGCGCGCAGCAAGGCGGAAGGCGGGCGCCCGGTGTACGGGCGGATCGTCAACACATCGTCGGAGGCGTTCCTGGCGGGTTCGGCGGGGCAGCCCAACTACGCGGCGGCGAAAGGCGGAATCGTCGGCCTGACGACGTCCACGGCCATCGCCCTCGCCAAGTACGGCGTGACGGCGAACGCGATCTGCCCGCGAGCGCGGACGAGGATGACGGCGGACGTGTTCGCCGGCGTGGAGAGCGCCGCGGAGGGCGGGGAGGGCGGTGGTGTGGGACTGGACCCCCTGGCCCCCGAGCATGTCGCGCCGCTCGTCGGGTACCTCGCCTCGCCTGCGGCGGCGCACGTGAACGGTCAGCTGCTGGTCGTGCACGGGGGGATGGTCGCGGTCGTCGAAAGGCCCCGGGTGGCGGCCCGGTTCGACTCCAAGCAGGAGACCTTCACGTACGACGAGCTGGACGCTCTGCTCAGCCCGTACTACGCCGAGCGGCCGACGGGCGAGACGTTCGCGGCGGCGGAGGTGCTGGGGCTGAGGAGGGGGCGCGACGCTCTCTAGGCGCAGGGGACGGCCCCGCCGGTCGTGGACCGGCGGGGCCGTGTGTGTTCCGTTGTCTGCCGGCCCGACTGACCGACTGGTACGGCCGACTGGTACGGCCGAGGTGCGACCGACTGGTCGGCTTGACGTTTCGGCAGAGCCGCGGATCGGGTCAGGCAGCCGTTTCGGTCTGCTCGGCCGGCTTGCGGTGCCGACCCCGAGGGGTCACCTCGGCGTCGTTCGCGGAGACCGGTCCGCGGTGCTTGCCATGGCCGGAGGCCTCCTGGGCGGCGGCTTCGGCGGGCAGTTCCATGGTCTGTGCGTCGCTCATGTGGATGTATTCACCCCGTCAGCAAGATCTTCGTACGAGCGGTGAGTCTAACGGGCCGGTGTGACAACTGTGACGGCGGCCACGGCCGTTGCCACCGCCCGCCCGGGACACGCTCCTTGTGCCCACAGATCGGGGTTGCATTCCCAGGTTTTCGTTTTCCGGGGTGCGCCGCGGTCGTTCGTGTCCGGGGTTGCGTTCCCGGTTTTCGTGCGGCAGCCCTCAGGGGACGGGAAGGGGCACGGGCGGCGGGGGCGAGGAATCCTGGTCGGCGGCCGACGACGTCCGCTCACCCCCCGCCCGCCCGCTCAACGGCGCCTCCCCCAACGGCACCGGCCGCGCCGCGACAGACTCCGGCGCCTCCGGGAGAGTCAACGGCTGCGGCGGGGACGTCTCGGACGTAGCACCGGACGTGGATGGGGGAGCAGTTCCAGTCCGAGCCCCAGTCCCGGACTCAGCTCCTTCAGACCCACTTCCACCCCCACACCCTGACGCGGGCCGGAACCCATCCGCCGAGACACCGGACGCACTCCCCGGCACCTCCACCCGCACCACCCCGCACGGCACCATCCCCGTGGCGTACGGCAGCTGAAGCACGCCCTCCCTGCTCCACCGTCCCGCCCCCACCAACCACCCCTCAGGCGCGGCGAGATGATGGACCTGCCGCTCGGCAGGGCGCCAGACACCCACCCAGCTGCTCCCCGCCCCGTCCACCCGAAGGGCCACCGCACAGCTCTCCGGCGTCAACATCTGCCCGGGCTGGATGGCGAACGGCGTCACCAAACAGTCCCGCAACCGCAGGCACTCGGGAAAACGCACCGGCAGTGTGCTGCCCAACACCCCCCACCCCAGCCGCCCGTCCCCGGGCGAAGGCGCGTCCGAGCGGATCAGCAGCAACCCGCTGTCGGGATCCGCGAGCAGCAGCCGATCGTCACTGTCCTCGGCGATCTGGAGGAGCGGAGACACCGCCCCGCCCCCTTCCAGATCCACCACCACCGTCTTCGTCCGCCCACCCAGGGACCGGTCCAGGGCGAGCATCCGCCCCGTACCGTCCAGCCACACACCTCCCGAGCACCGCCCCGGCACCTCCGCCAAGCGCTCCGGCCCGGCCGCCCCGCCCGCCACCAGCCACACCACGCTCGAACTCGGCCCCACGGCAAGGGCGTACGCGCAGTCCCCGCCCGGCGCCGGCGGCAGCAACCGCACCCGAACCGCCGCGTCCGGGCACTCGACCGCCCCGAGCGGCAGCTCACCGGTTCCCGGGCCTGTCGGATAGAGGAGTGAGAACAGATGCCGTCCGCCCGCGACCCGGTGGATCAGCACCCGCCCGTCACTCATCGGGAGCACCTCGGTACCGGGCTCCTCGGGCTGGTTCCCGGGCAGCGGCACCGCGTACGGCTCGGGGCCGCCCAGGGTCCAGCGCTCCGGGAACCAGGACTCGCCGGCGAGGGCGAGACGTGCGGCGTACGTCCCGTCGGCGGTGATCACGCACCCGGGCCGTGGGGCTCCGCCGTCGTCGTTCCCCCCGGCCAACTCGGTGGCACAGACCGTCATTCTTCGGTCACCTCCGGCGACGAAGGTAGTTTTCGTACGCACAGACGTGACACCGCCGGGCCGCCGCTTCACACATAAGGGTGTTCGTCACGCGGTTCGCCTGAGGGAACGGGGGCGGGTGTGCTGCAGGGGAGCGGGCGGTTTAAGGTTAGGTTCGCCTAAGCGTGTCCTGTGGGTGACTTGTGCGGTGACCGGGCGGTGCCGTGTCCGGGCGCCATGGCGCTGCGGCGCCGCGGCGAACGGGGCCGTGACGCCGTACGCGGCACGCTCCCGCGCCCAACTCCCCCCAGCGCCGCCAGTACGAACCCCAGGAGCCCCCCATGCCCCTCCGCCGCCGCCACCGCGGTACCACCGCCGTCAGCATCGCCCTCGCCGCCGCGCTCGCCCTCGCGGGCTGCGGAGCCGAGTCCGGATCAGGGTCCGGAAACGGCGGTTCGGGATCGGGGAAGGACAACGGCAGTGGCAGCAAGTCCGTCGCCCAGGGCGGCGAGGACTTCGCCAAGGCGGCCGAGGAGACGGCGAAGATGGGGACCACCGCCAAGGCCGGCGAGTTCCCGCGGACCATCAAGCACGCCATGGGCGAGACCGAACTGAAGTCGCGCCCCGAGCGGGTCGTCGTCCTCGACGTCGGCGAGCTCGACAACGTCGTCTCGCTCGGCGTGAAGCCCGTCGGGTACGCGCCCACCGAGGGCTCGGTCGCCCTCCCCTCGTACCTGAGGAAGGACGCGGGCAACCCCAAGAACGTCGGCACGATCAACTCCCTCAACCTGGAGGCGATCGCGAACCTCCAGCCCGACCTGATCCTCGGCAGCGAGCTGCGCGCCGCGAAGCTGTACCCGCAGCTCTCCCAGATCGCCCCGACCGTGTTCTCCATCCGCCCGGGCTTCACCTGGAAGGAGAACTACCTCCTCAACGCCGCCGCCCTGGACCGGACGGCCGAGGCGAAGGCCGAGCTCGACGCGTACGAGAAGAAGGCGCAGCGGCTCGGTGAGGACCTCGGCGCCGACAAGCCGACCGTGACCATGCTCCGGTACATGCCGGGCATGATCCGCCTCTACGCGAAGGCGTCGTTCATCGGCACGGTCCTCCAGGACGTCGGCATCCCGCGCCCCAGGAACCAGCAGATCAACGACCTCGCGGTGGAAATCAGCCCGGAGCGGATCGACGAGGCCGACGCCGACTGGATCTTCACGGGCGTGTACGGCGACGCCAAGAAGACGGACCGTTCGAGCGTCGAGGGCAACCCGCTCTGGAAGAAGCTGGACGCCGTGAAGAACGGCAGGGCCGAGAACGTGCCGGACGAGACCTGGTACCTCGGTCTGGGCGTCACCGCCGCGGACAAGGTCCTCGACGACCTCAGGACCCGCCTGCTCAAGTGACCGCCCGCCAGTGGCGTCAGCGGAGATCACCGGGTGATCACCGGGTGGTCACCCGCTGATCAAGTGCCCCGCAGCCGGTGGGGCACGGACGCGGGGCAGGTAGCCTTTTGTTCGTGCCCCGTCTGTCTGAAGTCATCGCCGCGCTCGACGCCCTCTGGCCTCCCCGAAGGGCCGAGGGATGGGACGCGGTCGGGACGGTCTGCGGAGACCCCGGCCAGGAGGTCTCGCGGGTCCTGTTCGCCGTCGACCCCGTCCAGGACATCGTGGACGAGGCGGTGAAACTCGACGCCGACCTGCTGGTCACCCACCACCCGCTCTATCTGCGCGGTACGACGACGGTGGCGGCCTCCACCTTCAAGGGCCGTGTCGTGCACACCCTCATCAAGCACGACATCGCGCTGCACGTCGCCCACACCAACGCCGACACCGCCGACCCCGGAGTGAGCGACGCCCTGGCCGGGGCGCTGGACCTGAGGGTCGTACGCCCCCTCGTGCCGGACCCCTCCGACCCCGACGGCCGCCGTGGCCTCGGCCGCGTCTGCGAGCTGGACCACCCGCTGACCGTACGGGAGTTCGCGGCCCGCGCGGCCGAGCGGCTGCCCGCCACCGCGCAGGGCATCCGCGTGGCCGGCGACCCCGAGGCACTCGTCCGCACCGTCGCCGTGAGCGGTGGCAGCGGTGACAGCCTCTTCGACGACGTGCGCGCCGCCGGAGTCGACGCCTTCCTCACCGCGGACCTGCGCCACCACCCGGCCTCCGAGGCCCGCGCCCACAGTCCTCTCGCGCTGCTCGACGCGGCGCACTGGGCCACCGAGTGGCCCTGGTGCGAGCTGGCCGCCGCCCAGCTCGACGAGATCTCCGACCGGAAGGGATGGGACCTGAGGGTCCACGTCTCGAAGACGGTCACCGACCCCTGGACCGCCCACGCGGCGTCCGCCCCTTCTGACCCCCCGGGAGCCCCCAACTGAACGCCGCGCCCGCCGACCAGATCCGACTCCTCGACGTCCAGGACCTCGACGTACGCCTGCAGCAGCTCGCGCACAAGCGGAGGTCGCTGCCCGAGCACGCCGAGATCGAGTCGCTGACCAAGGACCTCACGCAGCTGCGCGACCTGCTGGTGGCCGCGCAGACCGAGGAGAGCGACACCGCCCGCGAGCAGACCAAGGCCGAGCAGGACGTGGACCAGGTGCGCCAGCGCGCGGCCCGCGACCAGCAGCGCCTGGACTCGGGCGCGATCACCTCTCCGAAGGACCTGGAGAACCTCCAGCGCGAGATCGCCTCCCTCGCCAAGCGGCAGGGTGACCTGGAGGACATCGTCCTGGAGGTCATGGAGCGCCGGGAGTCCGCGCAGGAGCGGGTGGCCGAGCTGACCGAGCGGGTCGGGTCGGTGCAGTCGAAGATCGACGACGCCACCGCGCGCCGGGACGCCGCGTTCGAGACGATCGACGGCGAGGTGGCGTCGGTGACGAAGGAGCGCGAGGTCATCGCCGCCTCCGTCCCCGCGGACCTGCTGAAGCTCTACGAGAAGCTGCGCGAGCAGCAGGGCGGCATCGGCGCGGCCAAGCTGTACCAGCGGACCTGCCAGGGCTGCCGCCAGGAGCTGGCGATCACCGAGCTCAACGAGGTCCGCGCGGCGGCCCCCGACACGGTGCTGCGCTGCGAGAACTGCCGCCGCATCCTGGTCCGCACGTCCGAGTCGGGCCTGTAGGCAGCGAGGGACTTCGGAGACTCGAGGACTGACGTCGTGCGGGAGTTGATCGTCGAGGCCGACGGAGGGTCCCGGGGCAACCCGGGGCCCGCGGGCTACGGCGCGGTCGTCATCGACGCGGCGTCGGGCGAGACGCTGGTGGAGACGGCCGAGTACATCGGTGTCGCGACGAACAACGTGGCCGAGTACCAGGGCCTGCTCGCCGGCCTCAAGGCGGCCCTCGAACTCGACCCCACCGGCTCCGTCCACGTCCGCGTCCGCATGGACTCCAAGCTCGTCGTGGAACAGATGTCGGGCCGCTGGAAGATCAAACACCCCGACCTGCGGCCCCTGGCGACGGAGGCGGCCACCATCCTCCCCGCCTCACAGGTCACGTACGAGTGGATCCCCCGGGACCAGAACAAACACGCGGACCGCCTGGCCAACGAGGCGATGGACGCGGGGCGACGGGGCGAACAGTGGTCCCCGTCGACATCGACGGCCGAACTGGACGCGCGTTCGATGAAGTCCGGGACGCCCGAGCCGCCCGGCCCGGCGAAGGCCGAGGCGGATCTGCGGGCCGCGCGGAACGTGGCTGCGGCCGGGCCCGATCTCGGGGCGCCCGCCACCCTCGTACTGCTGCGGCACGGGGAGACGCCGCTGACGCCGCACAAGCGGTTCTCGGGAAGCGGCGGATCGGACCCGGCGCTGTCCGACGTCGGGCGGTACCAGGCGGAGCGTGCCGCCGCCGCCCTGGCCGCCCGCGGCACCGTCCAGGCGATCGTGTCGTCGCCGCTCGCCCGCTGCCGCGAGACCGCCGGGATCGTCGCGGCCCGGCTCGGACTCCAGGTGGCCGTCGAGGACGGTCTGCGGGAGACCGACTTCGGCGCCTGGGAAGGGCTGACCTTCGGCGAGGTGCGCGAGCGCCACCCCGAGGACCTGGGCGCCTGGCTGGGCTCAACCGGAGCGCGGCCCACCGGCGGCGGCGAGAGCTTCGACGCGGTGGCCCAGCGCGTCGCCGCGGCCCGGGACAGGCTCGTCGAGGCGTACGCGGGCCGCACCGTCCTGCTCGTCAGCCACGTCACCCCGATCAAGACCCTCGTGCGGCTGGCCCTCGGCGCGCCCCCGGAGTCCCTGTTCCGCATGGAACTGTCCGCCGCCTCCCTGTCGGCGGTGGCGTACTACGCCGACGGGAACGCCTCGCTCCGGCTCCTCAACGAGACGTCCCACCTGCGCTGACCCCTCTGGGCGGGCGTCAGGCCCGCAGCGCCGCCGCCTCCCGCGCCAGCCTCTCGACCCGCTCCCAGTCCCGTGCCGCCAGCGCGTCCTCGGGCACCAGCCAGGTCCCGCCGACACACGGCACGTTGGGCAGGGCCAGGTACTCCGGCGCCGTCGCCGGCCTGATCCCCCCGGTCGGGCAGAAGCGCGCCTGCGGCAACGGTCCGGCCAGCGACTTCAGGTACGCCGTACCGCCCGCCGCCTCCGCGGGGAAGAACTTCATCTCCCGCACCCCGCGCTCCAGCAGCGCCACCACCTCGGAGGTGGTCGACACCCCTGGCAGGTACGGCACCCCGGCCCCTCGCATCGCCTCCAGCAGCACGTCCGTCCAGCCGGGACTGACCAGGAACCGGGCGCCCGCTGCCACCGACTCCGTGACGTGCTCCGGCGAGATGACCGTGCCCGCCCCGACCAGCGCCTCCGGCACCTCGGCGGCGATCGCCCGGATCGCGTCGAGGGCCGCCGGCGTCCGCAGCGTCACCTCGATCGCGGGCAGCCCACCCGCGACCAGGGCCCGCGCGAGCGGCACGGCGTCGTCGGCGTCCGCCACGACCACCACGGGGATGACGGGGGCGAGATCCAGCACGGAGGCAGGCAGGGACGGAGGAGGCGGGGACGACGAGGAAGGCCGGGACGCAGTCATGGCGTCATCCTGCCCAGTGACAGCAGTATGCGCAAAGGTCGTTGCGCATACTGCAATGCGCTCGCGCCTGCCGGCGGAAGCCTCAGTGGATCTCCGACACCACCACGTCCAGCGCCCACGCCTTCCCCGCCCGAGCAGGGGCCTCCGCCTCCACCACGTACCCCAGGTCCCGCAACGCCTCGACGAGCTCCGCCGGATCCTTGGGCGCCGCACCGGCCTCCAGCAGGGACCGTACGATCCGGCCCTTCGTCGCCTTGTTGAAGTGGCTGACGACCGACCTCTTCTCGACCCCCGTCGCCTCGTCGACCTGCGCGTGCAGCACACGGACGGTCGCCGTCCGCCCCGCGACCTCACCCTTCGGCTTCCACGCGGCCGCGTACGCCGACGAGCGCAGATCGAGGACGAGCCCGTCGCCGGCCGCCTCGGGCAGCGCCGCGGCCATCGGCTCCCGCCAGAACGCGGCCAGCGCCCCGAGGCCGGGCAGCTTCACCCCCATCGAGCAGCGGTACGAGGGGATGCGGTCGGTCACGCGGACGGCGCCCCACAGGCCGGAGAAGACCAGCAGCGAGCGCCCGGCCCGCCGTTTCGCGGCGGTGTCCAGGGACGACAGGTCCAGCGCGTCGTACAGCACACCGGTGTAGATCTCCCCGGCGGGCCGCGCCCCTGCCGTCCGCAGCCCGGCGTTCTTGACGACCTCGCCGCGCAGACCCTCGCTCAGGCCGAGCACCTCGCGTGCCTTGTCCTCGTCGTCCGCGCACAGCTCGACCAGCGCACCGAGGACGGTCTCGCGCGCCTGTGCGAGCGCCGGCAGCGACAGCGACTCCACCTTCACCGGGGCGCCGCGGCCGGAGGCGGCCTTGCCTTCGGAGGGCGGCAGCAGGACGAGCATGGTTCTCCTAGCGAGTACGTGCGGTGAGGGCTCGCGCCAGGTTACGCGGTGGGTGCCGGGCGCATCCGCCTGACCTCCGCCACCAGCACGTCCGGCTCGTCCGCGTGGAAACGCACCAGCCGTACGCTCCGGCGCCGCCCGAAGAAGGTCAGGTACGTGACGGGCTCGGCCAGTTCGAGCGCGATGGACGTCTGCGCCCCCACCACGAGATCGAGCTCGCCCTCGCGCTTCTCGTGCGTCGTACGCGTCTCGCGGCGCACGGCGGCGACGGAGGCGAGCGGCACGCACAGGTCGACGGTGGCGAACCGGCGCAGCCGCAGGGTGGTGGCGGTCAGGACGTGCGGACGGGTCACCGAGGACGCGTGCAGCCCGACGACGATCAGGATCGTGTAGAGGTCGAGGACCAGGAAGACCTGGTGCAGGAGCGGGAAGCCGCGCAGCAGCACGGACAGGGCCACCGTCTCGATCGCGCACACGAAGCCGAAGCCGAACATCACGGCCCCCTGCCCGCGCGCGTACCCGAACGCCCGCCGCCCGTCACCGAGCCCGTGCGGACGCCGCCCCACCCACCGCACGATGCTCGTCAGCAACAGCAGCTCATGCCGTACGAGGGCCCGGACGGGGACGAACGCGACGCGCGCCCCGGCCCTCACGACCGCCCCTCCACGACGATCAGCAGCGCGCGCCGGACGGCCTCCGCCTGGGCCGGGGCGAAGTCGGCGTAGAGGGCGCGCAGGAAGCCGCTGTCCTCGTCGATGCCGCCGCCGTCGCCCGGGACCAGTGCCTCGGGGATCGAACCGGCGAGCAACCGGGCCGCCTCCTCCACCCGGGGATCGCCGGTGTCCGCGTCGGCGAGGGCGTCCAGCGACGCGTACACCCGGTGCGCGCGCTCCACCGCGCCCGGCGCCTCGAACGCGGCCCGCAGCGAGGCCAGCATGCTCTCCCGCACCTCCGGCGATGCCGCGGTCTCGATGAACGCGAGCACCTCGCGGTCCTTGACGGCCATGGCGGACGCGTGACCCTCGCCGCCCCCTCCGGCCATCTCCCGGAACAGGGCGGCGAGTTCGGGCGACACGGGCCCTTCCTCGGGCAGCCGCCCGTGCCCGGCCTCGTCCCTGAGCGCGCGCAGCCGCTCCCGCCGCTCCCGGATCGCGGTCTCCTGCCGCGCCAGGTCCTCGTCCAGCTCGGCCAGCACCTCGGCGAGGTCCCGCCCCGCGTCGTCCGCGAGCACGTCCCGCACCTCGGCGAGCCCGAGCCCCAGCTCGGTCAGCCGCCGGATCCGCGCGAGCACGACCGCGTGCCGCAGCGAGTAGTCCCGATACCCGTTCGACAGCCGCTCCGGCTCCGGTAACAGCCCCAGATGGTGGTAATGCCGCACCGTCCGCGTGGTGACACCGACGGCCGTGGCCAGCTCTCCGATTCTCATGCCCTCAGTAGAGACGTTGACGTCGCGGCAGGGTCAAGGGAGGGGCGCGCGGGGGAGGGCGAACCCTGACGATGGCTGTGATCGTGTGCCACGATCGAGGGAACGGTTCTCGATCTCACGGACAGGTGATCCGGCGATGTCCGAGTCTGGCGAGCGACACAAGGAGGGGCGTGACATGACTGCCATGGCCCACGAGCCGCTCACGCAGGAAGAGGTCCTGCTGGAGGGCTTCCTCGCCCTGGACACCCCGGAGGGTTTCCGGGCGGAGCTGATCGAGGGGGAGATCGTTGTGACGCCGCCGCCGGACGGGGACCACGAGGACTACATCAATCTGATCATGAAGCAGGTGGTCAGGCGGTCCCGGACCGACATGGACTTCTCCGGGAACAAGGGCCTGAAGCTGGCGAGCGGGGGCGGTTGCCCGAAGGACCACGCGATCCCGGACGGCACCTTCGCCCCCACGAAGCTGCGGCTCTACCGTGGCGCCGACTCCTGGATGCCCTGCGACGGCGTCGCCATGGTCCTGGAGGTGACCTCCACAAAGCCCAACGCCGACCGCGAGGCCAAACGCCGCTGCTACGCCCGTGGCGGCATCCCGCTCTACCTGCTCGTCGACCGCGAGGCATCCTCGATCACGCTGTTCAGGGACCCGGAGAAGGACGACTACCGCGAGCACTGCACGCGCCCCCTCGGCAAGCCGATCGCCCTCCCGGAACCCTTCGCCTTCGACCTGGAGACCGCGGACTTCCTGTAAGCCTTTCTTCCGGCCCGCCGGGCGTAGCCTGGGGGCGGCCGGTGGAAGGGGTACGAGGTGAACGGACCCGGGGGACGCGTGGGACGCGGCGGGCGCGAACAGACCAACTGGACCCGAGCCACCCTCGGCCGCGACGGCGCCCCCCTCGACCTCCTCACCGCACGCTTCACCCACCACCGCTACGCCCCGCACACGCACGAGGAGTTCAGCGTGGGCGTCTGCGTGACGGGCACGTCGTTCATCGACTACCGGGGAGGCGGCGTCCAAGCGGGCCCCGGCGCGATCATCGTCCTGGCCCCCGGCGAGGCACACACCGGCATCTCCGACCCGCACGGCTACGCGTACCGCGCCCTCTACCCGGCCCCCGCCCTCCTCACCGACGGCACCCTCACCGGCGTCCCCCACTTCCGCAGCCCCCTCATCGACGACCCGGAACTGTCCGCGGCCCTGCGCACCGCGCACGCCGAACTCAGCGCCTGCCCCGACCCGTTGGAGACGGAGTCCCGCCTCCCCTGGCTGCTCACCGCCCTCGCCCGCCGCCACTCCACGGCCCGCCCGGCCCGGGACACGATCCCCGGAGCCGGCACCCTGGCCCGCGCCGTACGCGACCGCCTCGCCGACGAACTCCTCTCCCCGCCCTCCCTCGCCGACCTCGCCGCCGACCTGGGCCTGTCCCGCTACCAGCTCCTGCGCGCCTTCCGTACGACGATGGGGATGCCGCCGTACGCCTGGCTGGCCCAGCACCGCGTGGCCCGGGCCCGGAGCCTGCTGGAGGCGGGCGGGCGCCCCGCGGAGGTGGCCGGGCAGGTGGGCTTCGCGGACCAGGCGCACATGACGAGGTGGTTCAGGCGGGTGCTGGCGGTGACGCCGGCGGAGTACCGCACGGGTGTGTCCCCCCGGCGGTAGGGGCGCAACAGCGTTCAAGACGCAGGCGGCGGACCCGGCCGAGACTCACCCCATGACTGCACGCGGCTGGGCCCTGTTCTCTCTCATGGGCGTCCTCTGGGGCATCCCCTACCTGATGATCAAAGTGGCGGTGGACGCCGTGTCCCCGTCGATGGTGGTGTTCACGCGCTGCGCGCTCGGGGCGGCCCTCCTGCTCCCCTTCGCCCTGCGCCAAGGGGGACTGGCCCGGACGCTGCGCACCCACTGGCGCCCCATGCTCGCCTTCTCCGTCATCGAGATCATCGGCCCCTGGTGGACCCTGACCGATGCCGAACGCCACCTCTCCAGCTCCACGGCGGGCCTGCTGATCGCGGGCGTACCGATCGTCGGCGTGATCCTGGCCCGGTTCTTCGGCGACACGGAGAGGCTGGGCGCCCGCCGGACGGTGGGGTTGGCCCTGGGCCTTGCCGGAGTGGCGGTCCTCACGGCCCCACACCTCACCGGAGGCGACGCCCGCTCCCTCGCGGAGGTGGGGGTCACGGTCCTGGGCTACGCCACGGCTCCCCTGATCATCGCCCGCCACCTCAAGCAGGTCCCCACGCTCCAGCTGATCGCCCCCTGCCTGGCGCTGTCGGCCGTGGTCTACGCCCCCGCGGCGGCGGCGACCTGGCCGACGGAGATGCCCTCAGGGCCCGTGCTGGCCTCCCTCGTGGCCCTGGGAGTGATCTGCACGGCACTGGCCTTCGTCGCCTTCCTGGAACTGATCAGGGAGGCGGGCCCCACCCGAGCCACCGTCTTCACGTACGTCAACCCGGCGGTGGCGGTAGCGGCGGGCGCGCTCTTCCTGGACGAACAGCTCACAGCCACCGTCCTGGCCTCCTTTGCCCTGATCCTGGCGGGCTCGTTCCTGGCCACGGCGCAGGCGGACCGAACCGGTGGAGCACGCCGGGTAACATGGTCGACACGGCAGACGAGCCGGGCGGACGGCCGCGTGGAGTCCCCCTGACGGGGTGCTCCCCGAGGAACGTCCGGGCTCCACAGGGCAGGGTGGTGGCTAACGGCCACCCGGGGTGACCCGCGGGACAGTGCCACAGAAAGCAAACCGCCGAGGCTGTGCTCTTTTGAAGAGGGCGGCCCTCGGTAAGGGTGAAACGGTGGTGTAAGAGACCACCAGTGCCCAGGGCGACCTGGGCAGCTAGGTAAACCCCACCCGGAGCAAGGTCAAGAGGAGCCGCCTCTTCGGAAGAAGGGCGGCTCTGCGCGGACGACCGAGGGCTGCCCGCCCGAGTCCGCGGGTAGACCGCACGAGGCCGACGGCAACGCCGGCCCTAGATGGATGGCCGTCGCCCGGGGGCCCGCGAGGACCCCTGGGAACAGAACCCGGCGTACAGCCCGACTCGTCTGCCGCTCCACATTTCCGCAGTTCAGGGGCCATGTTTACCAGGCGAACAGACCCGCGGGGTCGAATCCGGGTCGAATCTGCGCTACAGGTATCGTCGTTTCTGTCCGCCACTCATGCCGCATATTCGGGTAATCCGGGTGTCAGATGCGGTTCAGTATCGCTCCGTCCGGCGTACGTCCGACTCGTCTGCCTTCCTTTGGGGAACGGCGGGATGTGCCGCGCCGTGCTGAGCCGGGAGGCGGATGGCCCGGCCCGGCTCACGCTTGCTGGGTCTCCTGCGGGCTGGTCTTCCGGAGGAGGGGCAGCAGTCCGGCCGCCACGAGCGCGGAGGCGAGGCCGAGGGCGCCGACGGCCGTCGTGAGGTGGCCGGTGGCGGACTCGAGGGCGAGCAGGGCGAGCGGGCAGAGGAACTGCCCGAGGAAGAACGACGCGGCCCACAGTCCGGTGCCCCGGCCACGGTTGCGGTATTCCAGCTTTGACATGGCCCAGGTGAGCAGTGTGGGCAGCAGAAGGCCGGTGCCGATGCAGTTCAGGAAGGTGCCGAAGATCAGAATCGCCACGTTGTGGGCCAGGCTGATCAGCACGAACCCTGCTGCGCACAGGGCGAAGATCGCGGCCAGTCTGCGCTCCGGCCGGCCGATCATCGAGGCGAAGATGACGGAGCCGCTGACCGTGGCCGTGCTCGCGATCGCGGTGACCATGCCGATGAGGGCGCTGGACTGTATGCCCAGGCCGTTCATCAGGTAGGCCGTCTCGGCCGGGACGACGTAGAAGACGATGCCCCCGAACACCGAGAGCAGGCAGATGCCGGCCAGCCGGCCGGCCGAGGAGACCCGATGCCCGACGGTGAGCGCCTCGTCCACAGGGGCGCCCGGCCGGGGCTTGGACAGGAATGCGGCCATCGCGGGGGCGAGGAGCAGCCCGACGGCGTAGAGCTGGAACGGGGCGCGCCAGTCCGAGGTGCCCATCGCCCCGCCGAGTATGAAGAAGGCGGTGGCGGAAATGGTGGCGCACACCGTCTGCAGGGCCAGGTAGCGGTCGCGTGCCCGGCCCGCGTAGTAGTCGCCGATCAGTGTCGTGCAGGAGGTCATGATGAAGGCCTCGGCGACACCGAGGAGAGCACGGCTGGCCACGATGGCGCCGAGCGAGTCGAGCCACAGCGGAGCGGTGCCGAACAGCGCGTACAGGACGGTCGCGACGACCAGCGGAATCCGTCGTCCCACGCGGTCGATCAGGACACCCGCGAGGGGAGCGACCAGGGCGAGCGTGAGCGCGGGAATCGTGAGGATCAACGGGACCAGGACGTCCGCGTCCGGCACCGTCCTGAACAGCTCCTGCAGCTTCGGCAACACGGGAGCGAGTAGCACCGCGCCGAGGACCGGCAGACAACTCCCGCTCATCAGGAGCGTCAAGCGCAGACTGCCCCCGGATTCCGGCACGGGCTCGGTGCTCCGGACGGCGAAACCGTCGGTGGGAACGGGTGAGGAGGTGAAACCGGACACGCAAGGCCTCCACGTGGGCGGTGACAGGGCACGCGGCAGGCTGCCGCCGTGGCCGTGCCACACCGCAGAGCGCCAGTGCACCGAAGGGAGACGCCCGGAGGAATGAGGGGGCGTCTGGACTTGCACGACTATCGGGCAAGTTGCTCCCTGTCGCCTACCCCCTGTGCCATTCAAATGGTGGATCCCGCCCATCCGTCTTCTGGATGGTTCCCACACCGAGCTCTTCCGCTCGCGCATCACCGGCGACGGCGGCGAGACCGCTGAAGTGTGCCGGGTACTGCCTGCGTGCCTGTGCGATGTACTCGTTGGTCATGGCGGCCAGTCCCGCGCCAATGGAAGCTCGAACAGTTCCACGCAAGGGGTGGTTGATGGATGCCGTGACCTCGACGGTTTCGTCCCCCGTGGCCAGTCGAGGCGGGGCGGCCCGTTCCTGATCCGGGGCCTCCCGCCCGGGTGAGGCGCGGGCCGCGGCCCGATCCGCTGGAGCGCCGGTCACCTTGCAGTGAGGCCTGGGGGAGCAGGCCGACCTCCGAGGGTGTGGCATACAGCCCGACTCGTCCGCCGCCACCCGCGGCTTTGCTCTGCCCCGAGGACACCGGCGTGGCCCGCGCCGTCGCTGAACCGCGGCAGGCAGCTGAACTCCCGCGTCGGGGGCTGCCCCCGATGCGACAGGACCGGCGGCCGGACCCGTCCGACGACCGGAGGCAGCCACGAGCCGCCCTTTCGGGAACCGCGCCCGAGCGGTCCGGATCAGTAGCCGTAGATCATTTTGTAGGCGACCTCCGGGAGGAACTGTCCGGCCGAGGAACCGGTTCCCACACCGCAGTTGCCGTCGGACTCGCCGGGGACCTTGATCCACAGGAGCATCTCGGCGCCTCCGCCCAGCTGGCTGGGGGTGCCGATACGGCGGCCCGCAGGGTTGCACCACTGGCCGTTGGAGCCGTTGCCGTTGCGGCTGGTGTCCACGACGAACGGCTTGGAGTAGCCGTACCGGGCGCCGAGTTCCCTGTTGACGGCGTTGCCGTACGCGGTGTTCTCGGCGGTGGTCAGGTAGTTGGAGACGTTGAGCGAGAAACCGCGGGCCTGCCGGAGGCCGGCTTCGTGAAGGCGACGGGCCATGGTCGCCGCGCTCGCCCAGGCCGGGTTGCCGGCGTCCAGGTAGACCCAGGTGTTGGGGGCCTGACGGTTGAACTCGGCGAGCGCTCCGGTCAGCATGCTCTCGCGTTCGTCGATCTGCGCCTGGGTCATGCAGCCGTAGTCCCCGAGGGAGTCCGGTTCGAGGATGACGACGGCCGGGCGGCCTGCGATCCCGCCCGCGAACTGGGCGATCCAGTTCGCGTAGGCGGACGGCGAGGAGGCTCCGCCCGCGGAGTGCCCGCCGCAGTAGTCGCGGTTGTAGATGTTGTAGGCGACGAGGACGGGCAGCTTGTCCCGGGCGTCCGCGGCGCCCGCGTACGCGCCGGTGGCGGTGCCGATGGTGCCGCTCCAGGAGCCGAACCAGCGGGCCGTCGGGGTGTTGGCGATGGAGGCGTTGATCGCGGGCGCCCGGCCGTCACCGGGGTTGGCGGCGACCCACCGCTTCGCGCTGGAGTCGGGGTCCACGTAGAACCCGTTGGTCATGGTCGTCGGATCGGCGGCGTGAGCGGACGGGGCGGCGGCGAGCGCCAGCGGCAGCGAGGAGAGCGCTGCCACCAGGGCGAGAAGTCTGCGGCGCATGACAGTACCTCGGCTTTCTGGCAGGGACGGTCCGAAGGTCGGCGGTGAGCGTGGGGAGCGCTCCCACCGGAGGCGCTCCCCACGGCACGGTCGGTCAGCAGGTCGAGTTGGTCTGGGGCAGGAGGCCGAGCCGCCACGGGAGGAGGTTGTAGTCGCCGCCCGCGTTGGGGTTCATGTCGCGGCGGGCGTGCCGCTGGTGGTGGCGGGTGTGCCGCCCAGCGTCGTCAGCGTCGCGTTGTACGCGGGCTTCTTGTTGCCGTTGCGGTCGAACAGCAGCGGGTTCTCCGATGCCCGCCAGGAGTCGCTGTCGCGGATGCCCCAGACCGTGATGCCGGTGCAGCGCGCGACGTTCATGCAGGCCCTGACCGTGTTCGCGTACGCGTTCGGCGACGCCTGCGCGATATCCAGTTCGGTGATCTGGACGTCCACGCCGAGGGCGGCGAAGTTCGACAGCGTCGTCTGGAAACTGGCGGGCGGGCCGCCGGTGCCGAAGTGGGCCTGCAGACCTACGCAGTCGATGGGCACGCCGCGCGCCTTGAAGTCGCGGACCAGGCGGTAGACACCCTGGGTCTTGGCCGCGTTCCAGTCCTCGATGTTGTAGTCGTTGTAGCAGAGCTTGGCCGCCGGATCGGCCGTCCGGGCCGTGCGGAACGCCTGCTCGATAAAGCCGTTGCCCAGCACGTCCCGGAAGACGGAGCTGCGCAGCTGGCCGCTGCCGCCGTCGGCGAAGGCCTCGTTGACCACGTCCCAGGAGTGGATCCGGCCCTTGTAGCGGTTCATCACGGTGGTGATGTGGTTGTTCATCACGCCGCGCAGGGTGTTCGCGTCCCTGATGGAACTGACCCAGCCGGGCAGTTGGGAGTGCCAGACGAGGGTGTGGCCGCGCAGGCGCTGACCGCGGGCCTGCGCGCGGTTGGCGATCTGGTCGGCGCGGCCGAAGGTGAACGAGCCGCGGGAGGGCTCGGTCGCGTCCCACTTCATCTCGTTCTCGGCTGTCACCGAGTTGAACTCGCGGTCCAGGATCGTGGTGTACGCGCCGTCGCCGAGCCGTCCGGCGGCGACCGCGGTCCCGAAGTACCGTCCTGACTGGGCTGCTTGGGCGCCCAGCGTGCCGGCCCGGTCCGTGTCGGGTGCGCCCGTCGCGGTCGTGGGGGTCAACAGGGCGGCCGTGGCCAGCAGGCCCAGGACCGAGGCTCGGCGTAGGCCGAGCCGTTTCAGCGGGTTCATGGTTCTCCTCGGTGGGGTGAGGGGTTGGGTGAGGATTGGATCAGGGGTGGGGTGACGGGCTGGTTGGGTCGATCCATGCGTGCGTGCCGGCCGTCGGTCAGGGCACGGACAGCTCGAACCGCGTGACGCGGACCGCGCCGCCGAGTGCCCGGGTGGCGTGGTTGAAGAGGGCGAACCGGTAGCCCATGAAGAACCGCCAGTCGTTGCCCATGGAGAAGGCGGGCCCGAGGCGGGTGAAGGTGGTGCCGTCGGTGCTGTAGGAGAAGGTGCCGGTGCGGGGCGCGCCGGGGCGGATGTCCGCGCCGGCGCGCAGCCAGACGCGGGTGCCGGGTGCGGCCGCGCTCGCGACCTCGGTGCCGGTGCCGGTGGTGTTCCAACTGCCGTCCATCGTCAGCCCGTTGGTCATCACCACCCGTGTCACGCCGTTGTCGCGCTTGACGCCGATCCACGCGGAGGAGTCCCGCAACAGCGCGAGTCCGGCCCGGTCGCCGTCCCGCATCGCCGAGTGGTCGAGCTGGACCGTGGCGGTGGAGGTGGGGCCCTGGATGCGGTGGGTGAGGGTGTTGCGGGCCCAGTACAGGTCGTTGGTGACGGTCGCGGTCCGCAGGGTCAGGCCGTCGTTCACCGACCACTTGGTGTTGTCCGGGTTGTGGTTCCACTCCCACCTCGGCTTGAGGGTCATGCCGTCGAAGGTGTCGACACCGGTCATGGGGGTGACCTGGCGGGGCGGAGTGGGTACGGCCGGGCTGGGGTACGAGGTGCCCCACGCGCCGTTGACGAGTTGCACGACGGGCCAGCCGTCCGGGGTCCAGGTGACCGGCGCCAGGGCGGGCATCCGTCCGCCCGGGTAGGCGTCCACGAAGGCCATGTAGTACCAGGCACCGCTCTGCGTCTGCACCAGCCCGCCCTGGTGCGGGACACCACCGCCGGGGATCGGCCCGCGCAGGTCGAGAAGGACCTGCCGCATCGTGTACGGACCGAAGGGGCTCGACGACTTCAGGATGTACTGCCCGTTCGCGGGGCGGGTCAGGAAGATGTAGTACTGCCCGTTGATCTTGTAGAAGCGGGCGCCCTCCAGGGTGCCGACACTCGACGGCGTGGTGAACACCTGCTGGGTGCGCACCTGGTTGCGGCCGTCGGGCGAGAGCTGGGCCACGCTGATGGTGGTGTTCCCGTACGCCACGTACAGGGTGTCGTCGCTGTCGACGAGGAGCCCGGCGTCGTAGTAGGGGGTGCTGATCGTCGTGAGCCGGTTCCACGGCCCCTCGACGGCGGTGGCGGTGTAGACGTACGTTCTGGCGAAGTCGACCTGGCCCAGCCAGTAGAACGTCCTGTTGCTCGGACGGTAGGCCAGCGATGACGCCCAGATCCCTCTGACATAGCCACGGGCACCGTTCAGGTCGTACTTGGCGCCGAAGTCGAGGACGGGCACCGAGTGGCCGGCGATCTCCCAGTTCACCAGGTCGTACGAACGCAGGACGGGCGCGCCCGGCGAGTAGTGCATCGTCGATGCCGAGGCGTAGTAGGTGTCGCCGACGCGGATGACGTCGATGTCCGCGAAGTCCTGCCAGATCACCGGGTTCGTGTACGCCGCGGAGGCCACGGGCGGCATCCCCTGGACGGGACCCGGGGCGGCGGCGGTCCGGGAGGCTCCGGCCAGAGGAAGGAAGGCACCGGTGACCAGGCCGGTGGCGGCGGCCAGCGCCCGGCGGCGGCCCATGCCTTGATGAGAGCATGACATACACATAGGTGTCGTTCTCCTTGTACGGCCAGTGCCGTTGCGGCTGGCGCGTGTCGCCGCCATGAGCCTCACGGCTGTGGGGGAGGGTGCGGTTACCTGCGTGCCGTTGCGGGGAGTGCCCTGCTCGTGCGTGCCGTTGCGGGAAGTGCCCTGCTCGTGCGTGCGGTGCGGAGTCACGGAGCCGAACCCGGTTCGCCATGTCGAACGCCGACCGGCACATCGAGCATCCTGGATGATAGGAGGCC
Source organism: Streptomyces sp. NPDC030840 (assembly GCF_055572015.1). Lineage (NCBI taxonomy): Bacteria > Bacillati > Actinomycetota > Actinomycetes > Kitasatosporales > Streptomycetaceae > Streptomyces > Streptomyces sp. NPDC030840. The sequence continues at coordinate 924,525 of NZ_JBVIEE010000001.1, forward strand.
TGCACATCCCGTCAATACCCCTCGCATGCTTCGTGCTGCACATCGAAATCTTTCGAAGTCTGTGTGCGTGGGCTTCCGGCGAGCACTCGGATGCCACCGGGGCGCAGTGGATCACGCGTCTCATTCGCACAGCTGGTGAGTGGGATGTGTTGACATGCGCGGGCGCCTCCCTATCCTCCGTGAGGGCTTGGCCTTCCGAAAGCCGTTCGAAATTACGGTCACGGGCATGGAGATGTCATGCGCGCGACATCCCTTCAATGCGCTGCTGTCCGCATGCCCAGCGGGTCGGCCTGCTGACCGGTACCGCATCACCCGCTCGCCCCCCACGCGGGCGCCGTCGGTGACCAGCCCACGGCGCCCTGCCCGAGAAAGGAGCCCCCGGTGCCCAGACGATCAGGCAGACGACTGCTCCGGCTCTTCGCGGCCGCCGCCCTGACATTCACCCCGGCTGTCACGGCGTCCGCCCAGCCCACCGCCTCCGTCGGCACGACCGCCGAGGCCGCGCCGGGCAGCCCCGCGCTCACCCCACCGATGGGCTGGAACAGCTGGAACAGCTTCGGATGCGGGATCACCGAGGCGCAGGTCCGCCAGGCCGCCGACGCGATGGTGTCCTCGGGCATGAAGGACGCGGGCTACCAGTACGTCGTCGTCGACGACTGCTGGTTCGACCCGCAGCGCGACGCGCAGGGCAACCTGCGGGCCAATCCGGCCAAGTTCCCCAGCGGGATGAAGGCGCTCGGGGACTACATCCACGGCAAGGGCCTGAAGTTCGGCATCTACCAGGCGCCCAACGAGAAAACGTGTGCCCAGGGCGTGGGCACCTACCCCGGCTCCACCGGCAGCAAGGGCCACGAGGCCCAGGACGCCGCCACGTTCGCCTCCTGGGGCGTCGACTACCT
>NZ_JBVIEE010000002.1:0-244954 GCF_055572015.1 Streptomyces sp. NPDC030840
TGCGACCCCGGCCGGCTCTACCTGCCCACGATCATGGACCCGGTCTACGGCTACCAGGTCACCAACGTCGAGGCGTCCATGTCGTCGCCCTCGTCACTGCTGCACTGGACCCGCCGCATGATCGAGATCCGCAAACAGAACCCCGCCTTCGGCCTGGGCTCCTACACCGAACTCGCCTCCAGCAACCCCGCCGTCCTCGCCTTCCTGCGCGAGGCCCCCCCGACGGAGGAGGGCGGGGACGACCTGGTGCTGTGCGTGCACAACTTCTCCCGCTTCGCGCAACCCACCGAACTCGACCTGCGCGCCTTCGCCGGCCGCCACCCCGTCGAACTCATCGGCGGAGTCCGTTTCCCCGCCATCGGGGAACTGCCGTACCTGCTCACTCTCGCGGGCCACGGCTTCTACTGGTTCCGGCTCTCCCGAGTCGCTCCCCGCGCCCGCCGAGAACTCTGAGCGAGCCCGCGAAAGGACGCGTCATCATGGCGAAGACCGAGACCGTTTCGCTCCGTCCGAGGAGCCGGGGCAGAATCCACCCGATGGCCTCGCTCAGCGGAATGCTGCGGGAGTGGCTGCCCCGGCAGCGGTGGTTCGCGGGGAAGGACCGGCCCGTCACCGATGTGACGCTGCTGTCGATGACGGAGCTGTATCCGGGCTGTCTGCATCTGCTGGTCCACGCCGAGCACGCGGGACGGCGCACACCCGGCGGTACCTGCTCGTCCGGTGACTGCTACCAGCTGCTGCTGGGCGTGCGGGAGCACCTGCCGCCCCGGCTCGCCGGTGCCTTCATCGGACGGGCGCAGGACGGTCCGCTCGCCGGTCTTGCCGTGTACGACGCCTTTCACGATCCGCGGTCGGCGGCGCTGCTGCTGGAACGGCTGCGGCACCCCGGGACGGCGGGCCCGCTGGTCTTCGAGCGGGACCCGTCGGTGCCCCTGCCGGCCGCGCTCGCCCCGCGGCTGCTGGACGCCGAGCAGTCCAACTCCTCGATCGTCTACGGCGACGCGTTCATCCTGAAGGTGTTCCGCCGGATCCAGCCGGGCGTCAACCCCGATCTGGAGGTGCCGTCGGCGCTGGCCCGGCAGGGCTGCGCGCGGGTGCCCGCGCCCGTGGCGTGGATCCGCACCACCCGGCCGGACGCCACCCTCGGCGTGCTCCAGCCGTTCCTGCCGGGTGCGTCCGACGGCTGGACCCTGGCCCTGGACGCGCTCGCCGACGGCCGGGACTTCACAGCGGCGTCGTACGAGTTGGGGCGGGCCACGGCCGAGGTGCATCTGGCGCTGGCCACCTCCTTCCCCACCGACACACGGAGCGAGAACGGGCCCGCCGCCGTCGCGATGGCCGCGCGGCTGGACGCGGCCGCGCACTGCGTGCCCGCCCTCCAGCCGTACGTTGCCGGACTGCGGACCACGTTCGAGACGTTCGGTGCGTGCGGGGCCGGCCGTACCGTGCAGCGGATCCACGGCGATCTGCACCTGGGGCAGGTGCTGCGGGCCGACCGTGAGTGGTTCGTCATCGACTTCGAGGGCGAGCCGTCCCGTCCGCTGGCCGAGCGCCGAAGCGCGCAGTCGCCGGTGCGCGATGTCGCCGGGATGCTGCGGTCCTTCGACTACGCGGCCCGGACGCGGCGGCCGTGGCATCCGGAGTGGGCGGACCGCTGCCGCGAGGGGTACTGCGCGGGCTACGCGGACGGGGCGGGCTGGGACCCGCGCGCGGAGCCCCAGCTGCTGCGCGCGTACGAAACGGACAGAGCGGTGTACGAGGTCGTCTACGAGGCCCGGCACCGCCCCGACTGGCTCCCCGTACCGATGGCGGCGATCCGACGGCTCGCCACCCGAGGAGGCTGACATCGTGGCCCTGCGTGACCCCTCTCGCTCCCAGCACGCCCAGCCGGTACCGGCCGAAGCCCTGCGGCCGGGCGGCAGATCCGGCCATGACAGCCGCAGGCCGTCCGGCAAGCACAGCTCCGCCGTCCGCCGGGGGCCCACCGGCAGATCCTCCCCGGAGCACCGGGGGCCGTCCGGGGCCGCTCCCCTGGACGGGGGCGACCGGGCACGCCTTCTGTCGGGCGCGCACCACGACCCGCACGCGCTGCTCGGCGCGCACCCCGGGCCGGACGGCGTGACGTTCCGGGCCCTGCGCCCGTTCGCGCGTGAGGTGAGCGTGGTGGCCGAAGGGCGTCGCACACCCCTCGGCAGCGAGGGTGACGGGCTGTTCTCCGGGGTCCTGCCGCTGGACGCGATCCCCGAGTACACGCTGCTCGTGTCGTACGACGGCGCCGAGTACGAGGTCCACGACCCGTACCGCTTCCTGCCCGCGCTCGGCGAGTTCGATCTGCACCTCATCAGTGAGGGGCGGCATGAGCAGTTGTGGAAGGCACTCGGGGCCGAGCCGATGGAGCACCAGGGCGTGACCGGCACCCGCTTCACGGTGTGGGCGCCCAACGCCCAGGGGGTCAGGGTCGCCGGGGACTTCTCCTGCTGGGACGGCACGGCGTTCCCGATGCGGTCGCTCGGCTCGTCCGGGGTGTGGGAGCTGTTCCTGCCCGGGATCGGCGAGGGCGAGCGGTACAAGTTCGAGATCACGACCCGGCACGGTGCCCGGTTCCTCAAGGCCGATCCGATGGCCCGGCGTACCGAGGCCCCGCCGGCCACAGCATCCGTCGTGACCGCCTCGCACCACCAGTGGGGCGACCGGGAATGGCTCGCGCACCGCGGCGACACGCCCGTGCACGAGGCGCCGTTCTCGGTGTACGAGGTCCATCTGCCGTCCTGGCGGCCCGGGCTGACGTACCGGGAACTCGCCGAGCAGTTGCCGCCGTACGTGAAGGACATGGGCTTCACCCACGTGGAGCTGATGCCGGTGGCCGAGCATCCTTTCGGCGGTTCGTGGGGCTACCAGGTCACCGGGTTCTACGCGCCCACGGCCCGGCTCGGCACCCCCGACGACTTCAAGTACCTCGTCGACCGGCTCCACCAGGCCGGCATCGGCGTGATCATGGACTGGGTGCCCGCGCACTTCCCGCGGGACGACTGGGCGCTCGCCCGGTTCGACGGGTTTCCGCTGTACGAGCCCGGCGACTCCCGTCGTGCCGATCATCCGGACTGGGGCACGCTCGAGTTCGACCTCGGGCGGACCGAGGTGCGGAACTTCCTGGTGGCCAACGCGGTGTACTGGTGCGAGGAGTTCCACATCGACGGCCTGCGCGTCGACGCCGTCGCCTCGATGCTGTACCTCGACTACTCGCGCGAGCCGGGCCAGTGGACACCGAACGAGCACGGCGGGCGGGAGGACCTGGACGCGGTGCGGTTCCTGCAGGAGATGAACGCGACGCTGTACCGACGGGTGCCGGGCGTGGTGACGATCGCGGAGGAGTCGACCGACTGGGGCGGGGTGACGCAGCCGACGGACTGGGGCGGTCTGGGCTTCGGGCTGAAGTGGAACATGGGCTGGATGCACGACTCGCTCGGCTACATGGCCAAGGACCCGGTGCACCGCAAGCACCACCACAACGAGATGACGTTCTCGATGGTGTACGCCTACAGCGAGAACTACGTGCTGCCGATCTCCCACGACGAGGTCGTCCACGGCAAGGGCTCGCTGGTGTCGAAGATGCCGGGCGACTGGTGGCAGCGGCGCGCCAACCACCGGGCCTATCTGGGCTTCATGTGGGCCCACCCCGGCAAGCAGCTCCTCTTCATGGGACAGGAGTTCGCCCAGGGAGCCGAGTGGTCGGAGGAGCACGGACCCGACTGGTGGCTGCTGGACCCGGCGTACGGGGCGGAGGCCGACCACCGCGGGGTACGGGACCTGGTGCGCGACCTCAACTCCGTCTACCGCGAGGTTCCGGCCCTGTGGGAGCGGGACAGCGATCCCGGTGGGTTCCGGTGGGTGGCTGTGGATGCCGCCGAGGACAACGTGTTCGCGTTCCTGCGGTTCGCGGCGGACGGCTCACCGCTGCTGGCGGTGTCCAACTTCTCGCCCGTGGTGCGGCACGGGTACGGGCTGTGGGCGGCGGAGGGTGTGGGTGCGTGGGAGGAGGTGCTCAACACGGATGCCTTGCGGTACGGGGGCAGCGGTGTGGTGGGCGCACCGCCCGTGTGCCCCGACCGTGGCTGCGTGCGGCTGACACTGCCGCCGCTGGCCACGGTGTGGCTGCGCCCGGCGTAGGGGGGTGTCGCCCCCGCCGCCCCTACCCGTCCCACCTTCAGGGGCGCTGCCCCTTCGACCCCGCCGGGGCTTCGCCCAGGGCCCCGTTCGGGGGCCGGCCCCCGGACCCCCGCTCCTCAAACTCCCCCAGCTACCGCTGGGAGGTGCCCCCAAGGTGCTGGATTTTGCAGCCTGTCCGGCGTTTGAGGACGAGGCCGAAGGCCGACAGCGGGGGTCTGGGGGCGCAGCCCCCAGGGACGGGACGGGTAGGGGCGGCGAGGGCGAAACAACCCTCAGCCCGGCCCCTGCTCCGCCTCCCGCTGCAGAAAGCTGCTGACCTGGCAGGCCAGCCCCTCCCCCGTCCCGTCCAGGGCCGCGTCGCGGCCCAGAAGATCCCCTTGACCACCAATGCCGCCCGCCCACACATAGCGGTCGGCCCATTCCTCGTCCGTCCTCAGCTGGATCTGGATGTCCATACGCGCCAGCGAGGCATCGACGGCCGCGGCGTAGATGACGGCCGTGGCACGCCGCAGCGGGTAGAGATCGAATCCTTCGATGAACTGGGAATTGCGCCAGTCGAGAAACGCGCTCTCCCCGTCCGGCCCGGTCCGCACGTCGAACTGACCGTCCTCCACGTGGATTCCGAAATGCGTACTCGCACGGTTCTCCACGGTCACCCGGAACCGGAAATAAACGAGCCCCTCGGCCGCGTCGTCACGCCCCCGCGGCGGCTCCGCCCGCTCCACGCCATGGACGCGTACACGCAGGCCCGCGTGCCCACCGTCGCACTCCTGCCAGTCCCCGATCACATTGGGCACGCGCACTCTCCACCTCCCGACCTCAGCGAAAGGCTTCCTATCCACGCGCCGGAGGCACTGTCAAATGGGCGAGAGATCCCGTTGCCTGGGCATTTCCCCCAAGTGATCAGCGATCAAGCCGTGCGCAGCCACGATTCGTCACGCCGCCGCCCACACCTCGATTCCTCACGTGCCACACATCACACTTCCGCAGTACTCCACCACCTCGCGAGCACGCTGTTCCCGCATGATCAGATACGGAGTAAGCGGTTGCTGGCACACTGCCCCGCATGGCTCCCTTCACGCCCACGCGCGCCCTGCTCCTGCTCACCACCGGGCTGGTCTGTCTGACGACCGCGACAGGGGCCATCGTGGGCGCTCTCCTCGGGGGCGCGGTCGTCGCGCTGCCTGCGGCGGCCGGTGCCGGTGCGGCCGGTCTCACCGGCTCGTACCTCGTGCGAAGACGGGCACTCGCCGGCTTCGCCGAGGCGCAACGGGAGGCCGGTCTGCGCGGGTACGGCGAGGGGATCGCGCACGGTGTGCTGCTGCACGTCACCGTGTACGAGGCCGCTGTCTTCCCCCTGTCCGGTCCCCGCGGCGTCAGTGCCGAGGAGCGCCTGGCGCGGCGCACCGTCGCCTATCGCATGGCGGCACTGGAGGAGGTGCCCCGTCGTGTCCGGGAGGCCGCGGCCGACGCGCTCGCCGCCCTCGACGAGGCCGACCGTGCTCGCTCCGAGGAGGCGCTGGCCCGGCTCGCCGGTGCGGTGCGCCAGGAGTACGCCCGGCCGTGACGGCGCTCTCCTTGCTCAATCGCCCCACGGGCGGGCGCCACATGCGCTACGTTCGATCACTGCCAGTTCACCACCGGCGACACGCAGGAACGACACAGGAAGCGCATGCAGACCTTCCGGACCTCCGCCCCTCTGGTCGCGCCCCTTGTGACGGGAGGGCTCGCCGACAGTGTCTTCGACATGGCGAGCCGTGATCCCGGCCTGCCGTTGATCGCGCGCCGCACCGATGGCGCCACGGGCGCATGGACGCAGGTCAGCGCCATCGAACTGCGGGACGAAGTGATCGGCCTGGCGAAGGGGTTCGTCGCGACCGGGATCCAGCCGGGCAACCGGGTGGCCATCATGGCGCGCACCCGCTACGAGTGGACGGTGCTCAGCCTCGCCCTGTGGACGGTGGGCGCCGAGGTCGTACCGATCTATCCGACGTCCTCGCGCGACCAGGTGCAGTGGATCCTGGGCGACGCCGACTGTGCCGGAGTCGTGGTCGAGGACGCGCAGGGGGCGATGACGGTGGGCTCGGTCTGCGCCGGGCTGCCCCGGCTGCGCCACGTGTGGCAGCTGGACGACGGGGCGCTGGAGCAGCTCGCGGAGCGGGGCTCGTCGGTGCCCGAGCCGACCGTCGACTCGCTGCGCCGGATCGTGATGCCGGACTCGACCGCGGTGATCGCCTACACGTCCGGTACCACCGGGCGTGCCAAGGGGTGTGCCCTGTCGCACCGCGGCCTGGCGAGCCCCTGCGACACCTACCTGGCCGGCTGGCGGCACACCGCGGCACCCCAGGGTGTCCAGCCGGCGGTTCTCGCCTTCCTGCCCTTCTCGCATGTGTACGGCCTGATGATCCAGAGCCTGTGTCTGCGGGGCGGGATCCTCATGGCGCACGAGCCCGAGCTGCGCGACGAAACGCTCGCCGCCGACTTCCTGTCGTTCCGGCCGACGTTTCTCTACGGCGTTCCGTCCGTCTTCGAGAAGATCTACAAGAACTTCCTCAGGCGTGCCCAGGAGACGGGCCGGGGCGCCCTGTTCGAACGTGCGGTGCGTACCGCTCGGGACTACGCGCTGGCGGCCGAGCGGCACCGGCTGGACAGGGGCAACGGGCCGGGAGTCGACCTACGGCTGCAGCACGCCTTCTATGAAAAGACCGTGTACCGGAAACTGCGGGCCTCGCTGGGCGGCCGGGTGTGCGGGGCGGTGTCCGGCGGTTCTCCCCTCAATCGTGATCTCGCCCTTTTCTATTCGGGCATCGGCATTCTCGTCCACGACGGTTACGGGCTGACGGAGACCTGTGGCGGCATCACGGCCCAGCCCGTGGGGCGGGAGAAGTTCGGCACCGTGGGGCGGGCGCTGCCGGGTGTGGACATCCGGGTCGCGGACGACGGGGAGATCCTGGTGAGCGGTCCGTCGCTGTTCCAGGGGTACGTCAACGACGAGCTCGGCACCCGGACGGCCCTGCGCGGCGGCTGGCTGGCCACCGGCGACATCGGGCGGCTCGACTCCGAGGGCTATCTGTCGATCACCGGGCGCAAGAAGGAGATCATCGTCACCAGCGGCGGGAAGAGCGTCGCGCCGGCGCCGCTCGAGGAGCTCCTGCGGGTGCATCCGCTCATCCACCAGGCGGTGGTCGTCGGCGACAACCGGCCCTGCGTCGGGGCTCTGATCACCCTGGACCCCGACTTCGTGCAGCACTGGCGGCGGGCCCTGTTCGACCAGGCTGACGCGTCCGGCCCGGGTGCGCGAGAGGAGAACGCGCTCCGGCAGGAGGTGCAGCGCGCCATCACCGCGGCCAACAGCACGGTGTCACGCTCGGAGTCGATCCGGGTGTTCCGCATCCTGCCGGAGCCGTTCGACGTGGCCAACGGACTGCTGACCCCCTCGATGAAGCTGCGCAGGGACGCCATCACGCGGCGGTACGAGGGGGAGATCGACGCGATGTACCAGTCCTCGCGGGCGGCCCGCCGGGGCTTGCCGGCCGTGGACGAGTCGTTGAGCTGGGACGAAGCGGACGATGTGTTCCGGCGTGTGCGGTGAGTGCTTTTCGGGGGCCGCTACCGGAGAGCTGGCTGGCGTTGTCTTCGCGGCCGCGGGCCGTGTGCGGCTGGTCGCGCAGTTCCCCGCGCCCCTTGGGGGGCACCGCCCCCGCCAGGTTGACGTGACAGCCCTCGAAGTGCGGTGATGCTCCTCGGGCACGGCGCTGAACCGAACCGTGTCCGACCGACAGACGACCGTGAGGCGAGGCACGACAACGATGGCATTGCAGATCAGCGCCACGAACCCGGAGCATCCCGCGCTGCTGCTGGAACTGCCGTGGCACCTCCCCCTGGAGGAGTGGCCCGAGCACCACCTCGTGCCGCTGCCGCGCGGCATCTCGCGGCACGTGGTGCGCTACGCCCGCGCCGGCTCGGAGGTCGTCGCCGTGAAGGAACTCGCCGAGCGGCCCGCCGTGCGGGAGTTCGAGCTGCTGCGGGACCTGGACCGGCTGGGCATCCCCACGGTGGACGCGCTGGCGGTGGTCACCGGCCGCACCGACGCGAGCGGGGCCTACCTGGAGCCCGTCCTGATCACGCGGCACCTGCGCGGCTCGATGCCGTACCGGTCGCTGTTCGAGACGACGATGCGGCCCGCCACCATGCACCGCCTCATGGACGCTCTGGCGGTGCTGCTGGTGCGGCTGCACCTGGCCGGGTTCGCCTGGGGCGACTGCTCGCTGTCCAACACGCTGTTCCGGCGGGACGCGGGAGCCTACGCGGCGTACCTGGTGGACGCCGAGACCGGCGAGCTGCACCCGAGGCTCAGCGACGGGCAGCGCGACTACGACCTCGACCTCGCCCGGGTCAACATCAGCGGCGAGCTGCTCGACCTGGAGGCGTCGGGGGCGCTGCACCCGTCCGTGGACCCGATCGAGTTCGGTACGGAGATCTGCGCGCGGTACCAGAGCCTGTGGCGGGAGCTGACCCGCACGTCGGTGTACCCGGCGGGCAAGCACCACTACATCGAGCGCCGTATCCGCCGCCTCAACGAACTCGGCTTCGACGTGGCCGAGATGCAGATCACCCACTCGAACAACGGGGACAGCGTCACGTTCGTGCCCAAGGTCGTCGACGCCGGTCACCACCAGCGGCAGCTGCTGCGGCTCACCGGTCTGGACACCGAGGAGAACCAGGCGCGCAGGCTGCTGACCGACCTGGAGAGCTGGATGGCCACCCAGGACGACTACGCGCCCGGCGATCCCCTCGCGGCCCGCCCGGAGGTACTGGCCCACCGCTGGGTCCGTGACGTGTTCCGGCCGACCGTGCGGGCGATACCGCTGGAACTGCGCGGTTCCATGGACCCGGCCGAGCTGTACCACGAGCTGCTGGAACACCGCTGGTACCTGTCGGAGCGGGCCCAGCACGACATCGGTCTGGACACGGCCGTGAAGGACTACGTCGACAACGTCCTGCCCAAGGTGCGTGCGACGCTCCCCGAGGCCGCCGTGGCCGAGCCGGTTCAGGAGGGCGGTACGACGGCCACCGGGCAGGGCGCGTGATGCACGAGGGCGTGGGCGACCGAGCCGATGCGTGAGCCGACCGCGCGGCGGTGGGCTCGCCGCCCTGCCACCATCAGCTGGGCCCTCCCGGCCACCGAGAGCAGCACCTGGGCCGCGCTGCCGATCTCCACGTGCTCGGTGACGGGCACGTCGGGGAAGCGTTCACGCCAGGGCCGCAGCGCCTCGCCGAGCGCCTTCCTCTCGTACGGCTCCAGGCCCCCGGCCTCGTCGGCGAGCTTCATCGAGCCGGGGCTGTAGGCGAACACGGGCGGCAGGTTCCAGGCCCGTACGGCTCGCAGCCCGGCGCCGCGGGCGGCGGCCGTCTCGAAGGCGAAGCGGAGGGCGGCGGCACTGTCGTCGGGGCCGCCGTGCTGGCCGACGACGATCTCGCGGCCGCCCGCCTCGGCTTCCGGGTGGTCGTCGGAGCGGACGAGGACGACGGGCCGTTCGGCCTCGGCGAGGACCTGCTGGCCCACGGAGCCGAGCAGGAAACCGACGATCGCGCCGTGCCCGCGCGAGCCCAGCACCAGCGTCTCGGCTTCCGCCGCCGCGGCCACCAGGGACTCGACCGCTCCCCCGTCGAGGATCTCCGCGGTCACGGTCAGGCCCGGGTGCCGTTCGGTGGCGGCCCGCTCGGCCTCCCCCAGCAGGTCGCGTGCCCACTCTGCCTGGGTGTCCTGGTCCGCGGCGATGCCGACGTCGGCCGACTGCCACTGCCAGGCGTGCACGATCCGCAGGGGCAGGTCGCGGCGGACGGCCTCCCGGCCCGCCCAGGCCGCGGCGGCCTTGCTCTCGGGCGTTCCGTCCACTCCCACGGTGATCGGGCGGGTCATACGGCTGCCTCCCCCTCGCTGGGTCGCTGTCGTGCGTCTCGTACGGACCGTTCCTTCCCCGGCACCCTGGGTGCATCCCCATTGCGGAGCGGAACGGGACGATCGACCATACGATGGCCGGGAGCGAGCGCCGATCGGTACTCGGGGCGGGATGGGAGACGCATGGCACAGGCCGCCGGCCCGGCACGGAACGTCATTCTGACCGTGGACGACGATCCGGGGGTGTCACGCGCCGTGGCCCGGGATCTGCGCCGCCGGTACGGCGAGTCGTACCGGATCGTGCGGGCCGAGTCCGGCGAGAGCGCCCTGGAGGCGCTGCGGGAGCTGAAGCTGCGCGGTGACCAGGTGGCGGTGCTGCTGGCCGACTACCGGATGCCGCAGATGAACGGGATCGAGTTCCTCGAGCAGGCGCTGGACATCTACCCCGGCGCCCGGCGGGTGCTGCTGACGGCGTACGCCGACACGAACGCGGCGATAGACGCGATCAACGTCATCGACCTCGACCACTACCTGCTGAAGCCGTGGGACCCTCCGGAGGAGAAGCTCTACCCGGTCCTCGACGACCTGCTGGAGGCCTGGCGGGCCGCGGACCGGCGCTGCGTGGGTGTGACGAAGGTGGTCGGGCACCGGTGGTCGGCGAGGTCGTCGGGCGTACGGGAGTTCCTGGCCCGCAACCAGGTGCCGTACCGCTGGTTCTCGTCCGACGAGCCGGAGGGGCGCAGGCTGCTGGCGGCCGCCGGTTCGGACGGCGAGCGGCTGCCGCTCGTGGTCACGCCGGACGGTGCGCCGCTGGTGGCGCCCGAGGACGCGGAGCTCGCCGACCGGGTGGGGCTGGCGACGACGCCGGCGGAGGAGTTCTACGACCTGGTCGTCATCGGCGGTGGGCCGGCCGGGCTCGGGGCGGCGGTGTACGGGGCCTCGGAGGGCCTGCGGACCGTGCTCGTGGAGCGTTCCGCGACGGGCGGGCAGGCGGGCCAGAGTTCACGGATCGAGAACTACCTCGGCTTCCCCGACGGTGTGTCCGGGGCCCAGCTCACGGACCGGGCGCGGCGGCAGGCCACGAAGTTCGGGGCCGAGATCCTCACGGCGCGCGAGGTCACCGGTCTCGAGGTCAACGGGGCGTCGCGCACGATCCGGTTCTCCGACGGTTCGGCGATCGCCGCGCACAGCGTGATCCTCGCGACCGGCGTGTCGTACCGGCAGCTCGACGCACCGGGCTGTGTGGACCTGACCGGGTGCGGGGTGTTCTACGGATCGGCGCTGACCGAGGCCGCCGCCTGCCAGGGGCACGACGTGTACATCGTGGGCGGGGCGAACTCGGCGGGTCAGGCGGCGATGTATCTGGCGCGGCACGCCAAGTCGGTGACCCTGCTGGTGCGCGGGGAGTCGCTGGAGGCGTCGATGTCGCACTACCTGATCCAGCAGATCGACGGCATGCCCAACATCACCGTGCGGACGGGCACGGTCGTGGAGGCCGCTCACGGCACGGATCACCTGGAGCAGCTCACCTTGCGGGACGTGGCGAGCGGGCACACCGAACTCGCCGACGCGCAGTGGATGTTCGTGTTCATCGGTGCCGCGCCGCTGACGGACTGGCTGGAGGGCACCCTGCTGCGGGACGAGCACGGGTTCGTCCTGGCCGGTCCCGACCTGACCGCCGACGGCGGGCCGCCCCCGGGCTGGGAGCTGGACCGGCCGCCGTACCACCTGGAGACCAATGTGCCCGGCGTGTTCGTCGCCGGGGACGCGCGGTCGGAGTCCGCCAAGCGGGTCGCGTCCGCGGTCGGAGAGGGAGCGATGGCCGTGATGCTCGTCCACCGGTATCTGGAGCAGTCATGAGCGGGCAGCCGCTGCCGTGCGACGTGGAGGAGCTCGGCACGCTCTTCCTGTTCGAAGAGCTGAACGGTGAGCAGCTCGCGCGTCTGTGTCGTGAGGGCCGGGTGGAGAGGGCCGAGCCCGGTTACGTCTACCGGGAGGGTGAGCCCGCCACCTGCTTCTACGTCCTTCTCGAAGGGACCCTGGTGATGTCGCGCCGGGTCGGGAACGACGACGTGGAGATCAGCCGCACCTCCCAGCGCGGGGTGTACGCGGGCGCCATGCAGGCCTATCTGGGCGACCCTGACCATGCCCGCTACAAGGGTTCCGCGCGGGTCACCGAGCCCTCGCGGTTCTTCGTGCTGCCGGCCGAGACGTTCGCGTCCGTCCTGCGCGAGTGGTTCCCCATGGCGGTGCATCTGCTGGAAGGGCTCTTCTTCGGCAGCCAGAACACCCAGCGGGCGATCGGGCAGCGCGAACGGCTGCTGGCGCTCGGCTCGCTGTCGGCGGGTCTCACGCACGAGCTGAACAACCCGGCCGCGGCGGCGGTCCGGGCCACCTCGGCGCTGCGCGAGCGGGTGGCGGGCATGCGGCACAAGCTCGGCGTGATCGCGGCGAGCCCCTCCAAGCGCGACATGCTGGAGACGCTGGTCGAGATCCAGGAGCGCACGGCCGAGCAGGTGGCCAAGGCGACGCCGCTCAGCCCGCTGGAGGCCTCCGACCGGGAGGACGCGCTTCAGGAGTGGCTGGACGACCACGGCATCGAGGGCGGCTGGCAGCTCGCGCCGACGTTCGTGCAGGCCGGCCTCGACACCGACTGGCTGGAGCAGGTCGCGGCGGCCGTGGACGAGCAGGTCCTCGAAGGCGCGGTGCGCTGGCTGAACTACACGGTGGAGACCGAGCTCCTGATGAACGAGATCGAGGACTCCACCGCCCGTGTCTCCAGCCTGGTGAACGCGGCCAAGCAGTACTCGCAGCTCGACCGGGCGCCGTACCGGATCGCGGACGTGCACGAACTCCTCGACAGCACGCTGCTGATGCTGTCGGGGAAGATCGGTTCGAGGATCGAGGTGGTCAAGGACTACGACCGCTCGCTGCCGCGTGTCCCGGCCTACCCGGGTGAGCTGAACCAGGTGTGGACGAACCTGATCGACAACGCCGTCGCGGCGATCAACGACGCGGGCGGTGAGGGCACGCTGACCGTGCGCACGGCGCTCGACCAGGAGCGGTTGCTGGTCGAGTTCCGCGATACGGGGCCCGGGATTCCGCCGGACATCCGTGGCCGGATCTTCGATCCGTTCTTCACGACCAAGCCGGTCGGACAGGGCACGGGACTCGGGCTGGACATCTCGTGGCGCATCGTCGTCAACAAGCACCACGGGAGTCTGGAGGTGCAGTCCGTGCCGGGCGACACGCGGTTCCAGGTGCGGCTTCCGCTGACGGCGGACTCCGACACACCCGAGGCGCCCGGGACACATGAGGCACCTGAGGCGTTCGCGACTTCTGAGGAGGCGTCATGACCCTGCCCGCCGGGATCGATCCGAGCGCCGCGCCGAGCGGGCCGGGCTGCGCGGAGTGCGACACCGGAGGCGGATGGTGGTTCCATCTGCGCCGCTGTGCCCAGTGCGGGCATGTCGGCTGCTGCGACAGCTCTCCGGCCCAGCACGCGAGCGCCCACGCCCGCGAGGCCGGCCATCCCTTCATCCGCAGCTACGAGCCGGGCGAGGCCTGGTTCTGGAACTACGAGACCTCCGAGATGTACGAGTCGGGCCCCGACCTGGCCCACCCGCTGGCCCACCCCGCCGACCAGCCGGTACCGGGGCCGGAGGGCCGCGTGCCGCCGAACTGGCCGGAGCTGCTGCGGCGCTGACCTGGAACAGGGGCGCGGACGGGCGTCATGTCGCCCGCCGCCGCTCCCAGGCATCGTGGACGTGGCGGCCCAGCAGCGCGCCGCCGAACACCACGAACCCGACGCCGATGAGCCAGGACTGCACGATCAGCACGGTGCCCACGGGACCGTAGGTGACCGCGTTGTCCACGATCAGCGGTGAGAACACCAGGAACGAGAACCAGCGCAGGCCCCCCAGTCCCGCCACGGTGGCCAGGGCCCCCGGCAGCAGCGCCCACCACGACACCCGTTCACCGAGCAGGAAGTGCTGTCCCCACCAGAAGAACAGCAGCCCGAAGAGCGCGCCGAGCGTGATGCGGACAGCCGACTGGGCCAGTCCCTCCCGCAGTACCGCGCCGCTCTGCGCCTCGGCGTACAGATACGCCGTCAGCAGGACGAGCCACACCACCTGGCGCCACACCGAGTGCCAGGGGCCCGCGGCCACCTCCCAGATCCTCTCGTAGCCGTTCTGCACGCTGGACGCGAAGGCCACGCCGAACAGCGCCAGGACCAGCACACTGAACGCGCTGGTGGTGCTCAGGACCTTCCGGGGAGCGGAGAACAGCTCCCGCACGGCCTCCGCCGGCCGCCCCGAAAGGCTCATGCCGTCGATCACCCACAGCGCGAAGCCCCGCTCCTGGAAGGGTGCGGCCGCCGCGACGACGATCAGCAGCGGCGCCAGGGTGACCAGGCCGAGAGCGGCGAAACCCATGGACCGGTGCAGGAGTTCCAGCTCGGCGCCGTGCTGCCAGAGCCGTCCGATGGCCGAGTCGTGCCAGCGCGCCCGCAGGCTTCGATGAGCCGCCACATACGCACGGTATGCAGGCCCGGCGCCGGTCCCCGGCATGCCCGCACACCCGCGGCGCCAGGCCACCCGACTGGAGCACCACGAAACCGGGCGTCCTTCAGTTCGCGGCCCTGTCGTGGATCTCGTCGGCCATGTACGTGGCGAGCGCGCGGGCCTGGGGCATGCGGGCCCGCCAGTCGTCCGGCTGTTCACCGCGGTAGGCCGCCCGGGCGAGGGCCAGAGCCGGGCGGTGCTCCGGCGGGAGGAGGCCGAGCGCCCAGGCGGCCGCCGCGTCCTTGGACCTGATGGTGCCGGTCGCGAGGGTCGTCCAGATTCGGGCCAGGGTCAGCAGGACGTTGCGGGTGTCGGGCTCCAGGTCGGCGAGGAGATCCGGGACGCCCGCGACGATCGCACGGCGCAGGTCCTCGTGCGGGACGGGTGCGAGGACCTCGGCGGGCGGCGGGCCCAGCAGTGCCGTGTCGCCGTGCAGCGTCATCGTGATGAGCGGGGCGAGGTCGGGGGTGACGGCGGGCTCGGGCACGGCACCCCGCTCGTAGTCGTCGCGGAGCCATTCGCCGTACAGGAAGTCGCAGCGCGGCGGGTAACGCCACGGGCGGACATCGTGCTGCGCGACGACGGTCAGCTCCACGGGGCGGGCCGGGCCGCCCTCGGCCCGGGGGCCGGACAGGCGCATGAGTCCGTCGCGCAGGGCGCGCCGCTCGTCCTGTCCCGTCCGGCGGCGGGCCACGGCCAGCACGTCGAGGTCGCTGCTCGGGCGCAGACCGTCAAGCACGGCGGAACCGTGCAGGTAGGCGCCGGTGAGGTCGTCGCCGAGGATGCGGCGCACCAGCTGCAGGACGTTCTCGAGCTGCGTCACGGGCGGGATGGTAGGCGGGCGGGGAGCCGTCGGGCCACCGGATTTCCGCCGTGCCCGTGACGCCGGGGGGCGGGGTGGCCGCCGATGCCGTGGGCAGGGGTGCCCGCGGCGTACGGGTCAGGCCACCGACGTCCCGTACATCTCGCCGAGGGGGTCGGCGATGAGTTCAACGCGGGCGCCGTCGGGGTCGCGGAAGTAGATCGACGTGCCGCTCTCCTCCTGGTGGTCCACGCCCGCCGCGACGATCTTGTCGCGCAGGCGGCGCCACGTGGTGGGTTCGACGGAGATGGCGACGTGGTGGAGTCCTCCGAGGACCTCCGCGTACGGGCCGAGGTCGAGGCCGGGGAAGTCGAAGAAGGCGAGCAGGTTGCCGTTGCCGAGGTCGAAGAAGAAGTGCGTGGAGCCCTGGTAGTCGCGGTTCTCGATCATCTCGGTGAGGGGGAACTCCAGCAGGTCCTGGTAGAACCGCACCGTCCGCTCGACGTCCGAGGAGAGCAGCGCCACGTGGTGCACACCGCGCGCGCTGCTCGCCGGGCGGTCCGCCGTCAGGTACTGGTCCCGGATGCGGGCGCGTTCCGCCTCGATCGCCGCGAGGTCCGCAGGCTCCACGTGCAACTCCTCAACACAGGCAGTTTGGATTTCAATCAGTCGGCGTTCGTTCACTCTAGGGCCGGGCGGCGCGTGGTCAACCAGGCGCGCGGAGGCGCGTCGAGGGCTCTGGGAGCGCGTTCCGGCCGGTTTCGCGCAACCTCCTCGTCAGTAAGTGGACTTGAGGTCGTGGTTTGGTGGGCGCCC
Organism: Streptomyces sp. NPDC030840; assembly: GCF_055572015.1. Lineage (NCBI taxonomy): Bacteria > Bacillati > Actinomycetota > Actinomycetes > Kitasatosporales > Streptomycetaceae > Streptomyces > Streptomyces sp. NPDC030840. The sequence goes on from NZ_JBVIEE010000002.1 coordinate 16,253, forward strand.
GCATAATGGTCGGGTGACCACCCCCTCCGCCGTGCCGGTGCGGCACGTTCCCGTCGTGATCGTCGGTGCCGGACCCGCCGGGCTGACCGTGGCCAACCTCCTGAGGGCCGCCTCCGTCGACTGCGTCGTCCTGGAGACCGAGAGCCGGCAGTTCATCGAGCAGCGGCCTCGCGCGGGCTTCCTGGAGGAGTGGGCGGTGCGGGCCCTGGAACGGCGCGGTCTCGCCGACCGCATCGTGGAACGGGCGCCCACGCACACGGAGTTCGAGTTCCGCTTCGAGGGCGGGCGGCGGCGCTTGCGGTACACCGAGATCACGGGACACCACCACTACGTCTATCCGCAGCCGCTCCTGGTGACCGATCTGGTGCGCGAGTACGCCGACGTGCGGGGTGGCGACATCCTGTTCGGCGTGCGCGACGTCGAGCTCCACGGCATCGGCACCGAGCGGCCCTCCGTGTCGTACACCGACCCTGAGACCGGTGAACGGCGGCTGTTGCGCTGTGAGTTCGTCGCGGGCTGCGACGGGGCGCGCGGCGTGACTCGCACCGCGATGCCGGACGCGTCCACCACCGTCGCCCGACACGATCACGGCGTGGGCTGGCTGGCGCTCCTCGCCGAGGCACCGCCGTCCTCCGACTGCGTGGTCCTCGGTGTGCACCCGAGAGGTTTCGCGGGCCACATGGCGCGCAGCCCCGAGGTCACCCGCTACTACCTCCAGTGCCCGCCCGGCGACGCCCCGGAGAACTGGCCGGACGAAAGGGTGTGGTCCGAGCTCCACGCCCGCCTGGCCGTGGACGGCGCGCCGCCGCTCACCGAGGGCCGGCTCGTGGAGAAGCGCGTGCTCGACATGCACAACTACGTCACCGAACCGATGGCGCACGGACGGCTGTACCTCGCGGGTGACGCCGCCCACCTCGTGGCGCCGATCGCGGCGAAGGGCATGAACCTGGCGCTGCACGACGCGTTGCTCCTCGGTGACGCGCTCACCGCGTACTTCGGCAAGGGCGACGACAGCGGGCTGCGCGGCTACTCGGCGACGGCTCTGCGCCGGGTCTGGCACTACCAGGAGTTCTCACAGTGGCTCTCCGAGCTGTACCACGGGCCGTCGTCCGGTGACCCCTTCCGCGCGGGCGCGGCGTCCGCGCGTCTGCGCCGCGTCCTCGGCTCCCCTGCCGCCGCGACCAGCTTCGCCGAGCTGTTCCTGGGCAAGGAGACCGACCACTAGCTCCGGGAGCCGGTGTGCAGCACGGCGAACAGCCCGCGGGCGCGGGTGCCGTCCGGCAGTTGCCAGGCGCCGCCCACGTGGCCGATGGCGCCCTCGGGAAGCAGCGGTGAGCCGTCCGGCACGGGTCGCAGGACCCGGTGGAGGCGGAGGGTCGTGCCCTGTGGCGCCGGCAGCTCGGTGCCTTCCTCGTCGTCGGTGGCGGGGGTTGCGACATCCGGGGAGGTGAGGCCCGCACCGGCAAAGGAACGGGTGACCTCCCGGTCAGGGGTGTCGGTGACGCTCTGCGCCTGGGCCTGGACGCGCCCCGCGATCAGGGCCCACAACTGGGCGACCAGCACCGGGTCGTGGCAGCCGTCGTAGGCCCAGCGCCGCCCGAGGACCCCGTGCTCCATGGTGCCGATCAGAGCGTGCTCCGCGCCGTCGAGCGGGGCACCGCGATAGGTCATGGGAACCAGGTAGCCGGCCGGCTCGGGCCCGGAGGTGTCGTTGACCACCATGAACTCGATCCCGACCTCGCCCGCCGGGTCGTCCAGCCGGAAGCCGCCGGCCTTGGCCGGCTGGGGTTCACCGGCACCCCCGTACCACGGGCGGGAGGGCAGCCAGGTGGTGAGCAGTTCCAGCTTGGTGGGCTTGACGGTGGTGCGGTGTATGACGGCCATGTCCGAAGGCTCTCACGGAACTTGGCGCCCTGATAAGCTGTTTGATCATGACGTACTTCTTCCACCTCCGCTAGCCGCCCCGTCGGCACGACGCGGATCCACCCGGCGCCGACGATGCGGGACGGTCGTCCACCGTCCCGGGCTGCGACGTGGGAGAAAACGCCATCATGCGCATGCGGCGCGTGTTTGTTCGGCACCCCCGTCCCGGCACGCCGGCCGTCCTGTGACGGCGGCGCGCCTGGTGGCGCGGTGCGTACGCGGGCTGGAGCCCGCACTCGGCACGGAGATTCTGCGGACGGGCTCCGCGGCCATCGACTGGATCGGCCATCGCGAGGTGGGCTTCCGGACACGGACAACCGCTGACGGCGGCGTGCGGTTGCGGACCGCCGACGACGTCTTCCTGCTGGCCCGGCGCCAGGGCGACGCCGGACCGCACAAGAGCGACCTGGCCGCTCTGGCCGGGCTGGCCCGTGCGGTCGACCTGGAGGCTCTGGCCCGAGAGCGTCGGGCACGCGGCGGCCCGGCCCGGTTCGGCGGGATCGAGATCTCGGCGTCCTTCCTGGGGCGCAGGACGTACAACCGCTACGACATCGAGGACGCCGTGGGCCGGGTGCTGGCCGAGCGCGCCGGCGTGCCGTATCACACGCGTCGGCACGGCGAGCCTCCGCCGCCGGGACACAGCGGGTGGCGGCTGACACTGGACGGCACCCATGCCACCCTGCTGCTCCGCCTGGGCCGGCGCCCGGCACACCGGCGTGCCTACAAGAACGCGACGATTCCGGGCACGTTGCACCCGCCGGTCGCCGCGGCCATGGCCCAGGCGGCCGAGCTGCGTCCGGGCCAGCGGGTGCTTGATCCGTGCTGCGGGGCGGGGACGCTGCTCATCGAGGCCCACCACACGGTGCCGGGCACCACGCTGCTCGGATTCGATCTCGATCCGGCAGCGCGCCGGGCGGCACGGCACAACGCCGGGCCGCTCCCGGTCAGCGTGGAACGCGGTGACGCCGGTGCCCTCCCGGTCGCCGACCACAGCATCGACCGCGTTCTGTGCAACCCGCCGTGGGGAGACCAGGTCGACGCGGGCGGGCGCCTGACCGGGCACCCCGAACGGTGGTGGCACGAACTCGCCCGCGTCCTCACCGACGAGGGGCGTGCGATCGTGCTGCTCCCCGAGGCGGGCGGGCTGGGCCACGCCCTGGCACTCGGCCTGGCACCCGTCCACGTACAGCAGCTGAGCCTGTTCGGCAGCCGTCCGCTGCTGGTCCGGCTCGAACGGCAACGCACCCGGAGTCGCTCGCGGGAGCGGCGGGAAGCGGAGGTCGGCTAGGAAAAGCCCGGCAGAGTCCAGCAGAGTCCAGCAGAGTCCAGCAGAACCCCTCAGAAGCACCGCCCAGCAGCACCCGTCAGGACCCATGGGCGTCACGTGCCGTGGGTGCGCCGGCGCAGGCCGGAGCCGTCGGGGCGGACGGTCCAGATGTGGAACCCGCCGCCCTGGTAGGCGCAGAACGCGCTGAGCCCGCCGTCCGGGGCGTGCGTGGGCCGGTTGGGTTCGAGGTCCGGTGGGGTCAGGGGGGCGGGCGGTGCCTCCGGTGCGGGGGAGGGACCACAGGACGCTCTGGACCTCGGCCACCAGGCGGTGACCGGCGGGTGAGAGGGCCGCCGAACCGCTGGTGGCCTGGGCGAAGGACAGGTAGGGGCGGTGCGCGGTCGTGCCTGCGCCGGGGCCGCGCCCACGAGGGGACGGTGCCTGCGGCGGCGAGGAGTTGACGGGACGTTGGGCGGAAGGCGGTGCTCCGGTCACGGTCCATGGCAGTGCGCGCCTGCGCGCCGCCCGGCCCACGGGCAACACCACCATTCAGCCAACGGATGAAGTGTCATTCGGGGCCGCGGTGACGCAGGCGTGCCCAAATGGGCAGGACGAACCAGCACAGCAAGTACCAGGCGACGACCCCCGCCACCAGCCACGGCACGTAGTCGTCGTCGGTGGCGACGCGCAGCACCAGGAGCAGTGCCGCCGTCATCGTGGCCAGCAGGAGCAGGAGCCCGGCCAGGGTCAGCCGGGAGGCCCAGGTCACCGTCTGCGGCTTGATCCGCCGGCCGGAGACGAGCCGGTGGAAGGAGACCGGACCGATGAGGGCACCGGTGGCGGCGGCCCCGAGGACCACCGTCGCGATGTAGAGGTTCCGGTCCGTCTGCGACAGCTGCGGGTACCGAGGCATGAACACGACGGTGAGCAGGATGCCGAACAGGATCTGCACGCCCGTCTGGGCCACACGGACCTCCTGGATGAGCTCGACCCACTTGCGGTCGGCACGCTCCTCCTCCGTCTCGTCGCGGCCCCGGCCTCGGACCCAGTCGTCTGCGCTGTCGGACACCGTGGCCTCCCGGCTGCTTGGGCTCCTTGTGTTGGATGGCGAAGAGGTGTGCGTTGTGAAGCGCGTGTAGGGATCAGTTCACTCACACGTGTGAGGCTTTTTGACGGTATGGCGGTACCTGTCGATCGCCGCCTAGCGTGACCGGTGTGACCGAGCCTTCGAAGGGTGACGCTCGTGCCGCCTGGTCGCGTCGCGGTTTCCTGCTGACCGCTGCCTCCCTGACCGCCGGCCCGCAGTTCGCACTCCCGGACCGGGCCGCCGCGGCGGCCGAACTCCCGGGTTTTCCCGAGGGGGTCGAGCTCTACCGGTCCGCGTACCGCAACTGGGTCGGCGAGATCACCGCGGACGGGCTCTGGGCCTGCGCGCCCGCCGGCGCGGACGAGGTCGTCGCCGTGGTCAACTGGGCCCGGCGGCAGGGCTGGACGGTCCGTGCGCGGGGGGCCTCCCACGGCTGGTCCCCGCTGACCGTCCCCACCGGAACCGATCCCGGCACGCCGGTGCTGCTGGTCGACACGACCCGGCATCTCACCGGCCTGACCCTGGAGTCCACCGAGCCCGCCGCGGTGCGGGCGGGCACCGGCGCGACGCTCGAAGCCCTCCTCACCTTCCTGGAGGGCCATGGGCTCGGCGTCACGGCCGCCCCCGCTCCCGGTGTCCTCACCGTGGGCGGTGCCCTGGCCGTAGACGCGCACGGCACCGCCGTACCCGCCCGCGGGGAGCGCCCGCTGCCCGGGCACACGTACGGCTCGCTCAGCAACCTCGTGCTGTCGCTGACCGCGGTGGTGTGGGACGCCGGCAGTGACGCGTACGTCCTGCGCACCTACGGACGTGACGACGCGGACGGCACCGCCCTGCTCACCCACCTCGGCCGGGCGCTGGTCACCGAGGTCGTGCTGCGCGTGGGCGCCGACACCAACCTGCGGTGCGTCAGCCGGACCGACGTCTCCGCGGCGGAGCTGTTCGCGCAACCCGGCGGCGACGGGCGGACGTTCGCGAGTTTCCTTGACGAGGCGGGGCGGGTCGAGGCGATCTGGTTCCCCTTCACCGAGTTCCCCTGGCTCAAGGTGTGGAGCGTCGCACCGCGGCGTCCGCTCGCCTCGCGCCGGGTGACGTCGCCGTACAACTACCCGTTCTCCGACAGCGTGCCGACTCCCGTGGCCGATCTCGTCGGGCGGATGGTGACGGAGGGGGCCTGGTATCTGGCGCCGGTGCTGGGCGAGGCGCAGTTCGGGGCGGCCGTGGCCGGACTGACGGCGACGCGGTCGGCCGACATCTGGGGGCCGTCGAAGAACACGCTGCTCTACCTCCGGCCGACCACGCTGCGGGTCGGGACCAACGGGTACGCCGTGCTCACCTCGCGGGACCAGGTGCAGCGGGTCATCGCCGAGTTCACCGCCTTCTACCGGGAGCGGCTCACCGCGTACGCCGCCCGTGGGAGCTTCCCCGTCAACGGCACGGTCGAGATCCGCGTGAGCGGGCTCGACGACCCCTCGGTCACCGGGGTGGACGGTGCCCGGGCGCCCCTGTTGTCCGCGCTGCGACCGCGCGCCGACCGGCCCGAGTGGGACACCGCCGTGTGGCTGAACGTGCTGACCCTGCCGGGGACGCCGGACGCGGAGGCGTTCTACCGGGAGCTGGAGCGGTTCCTGCTCGGCACGTACGACGGCGGGTACGCCCTCACGAGGGTCGAGTGGTCCAAGGGCTGGGCGTACACGGACGCGGCCGCCTGGAGCGACGGGGACGTCCTGGGCGGGGTGGTGCCCGCGTCCTTCAGCGACGGCGACGGTGGCGCTGACGGTGACGATGACGGGCGGTCGGCCTGGGACCAGGCCGCCGACGCCCTGGACCGGCTGGATCCGCACGGAGTGTTCCGCAGCCCCCTCCTCGACCGGCTGTTTCCGTAGGACCGGCTGGTGCTTGCCCGGGCACGCCGCGGCCTGGCCGCCGGGCCTGCCGTCCGCGGTCACACCCTGCGCCAGCGTGCCATCGCGAAGGAGAACAGCCCGAACAGGACGAGGCCCGCGGCCACGACCGTCAGGGCCGTCGGGCCCAGCGGGGTTTCGGCGAAGGAGCGGAGGGTGTCGTCGAGCCCCTTGGCCTTGTCCGGCTCGTAGTCCACCGCGGCCCGTATCGCGAAGGCGCCCGCCACGGCGAACACCAGGCCGCGCGCCGCGCCACCCCCCACTCCGGCCGTGTCCACGGCCCTGCGGGTCCCCCGGGTCATCTCACCGAGCCGGAGATGCTTGTGGTAGCTGCGCATCACGGCCCGCGCACCGATCCACACACCCGCCACGACCACGCCCGTGCCCGCCGCGGCCACGATCCACTGACCGCCGGGCAGGCCGAGGGCCCTGGCCGTGACGTCCCTGGACTGTTCGTCGCTGGAGTTGCCGCCGCCGCTCCCCGCGCCCGCGGCGAACGACAGCACCGAGTAGGCGACCACCGCGTAGAAGCCGCAGCGCGCGGCCGAGGCCAGCCTCTTGCGCCAGGTGCGGCCGTCCGCGCCCGCCGCGCCGAACACCACCTCGGACAGTCGCCACAGCGCCATGCCCACCAGGCCGACGCCCAGCGCCCACAGCAGGACGGCTCCGAACGGCTTCTCGGCCAGCTCGGCGAGTGCTCCACCGCGGTCGGCCTGCCGCTCGCCGTCGCCGAAGGCGATCTGCAGGGCCAGCACGCCGACCAGCAGGTAGATGGCTCCGCGCGCGGCGAGGCCGGCCCGCGCCGCGCCCTCCGTCACCGACTCCCGGGCGACGCGGCTGTCCCGCGCCGCCACCCCGACCCTCAGCGCCACGGCTCAGCCGCTCGTCGTGAAGGGAGTACGGGCCGCCCGCCCTTCCAGCACGAGCTGTACCTGCAGCTCCTGGTCACCGGGAACGGCTCCGACCTCCTGGACGCTGAACGACTCCTCCAGGGCCTGCCTGAGATGCCGCACCGCGAGTGGACTGCCCTGGACGTCGGCATGCACGGGGCCCGACAGCGGCACGGCGTGCGGCTCATGGGGGTGGCCGGTCGGGTGCTCGGGATCGTCGAGCAGTTCGAAGGTGCCCGTCCACACGGTCGGGCGGTCGCGGTTCGCCGCGTGCGGCTCCTCGCCGACGCAGCGGTCCGAGGAGAAGCAGGTGCACAGGGCGTCGAACAGGAGGCCGGCGTCGTGCGCGGAGCAGTCGCTGAGAACCACCTGGACCTGTGACACGGGCATGGGGGTCACGTTCACGAGGGTCCTCCCTGTCGTCTGCGGGGACCATGCGGGTACCCCGAGCGCGCGGTCGAAACGGGGTCCCCGCATGTCAGGTCGCGGAACGCCGGCCGGCAGCCGGTACGCACGGGTGGGCCGGTACGCCGGCGAGGACCCCGCGGGCCCCGCCGGACCCCATGGGCACCACCGGCAACCGGTCGGCCTCTCGCGCGCAAGCGCACCACGGGAGGGGCGCCCAGGGCCGCGACGCCGCCGGACGTCGCGCTCGGTGGTCCGGCATCGTGCCCACGCCCGGACCGACTTCGAGGCCCGCTGTCCGCCGGTCGCCCGCCCTGGGCCGGAACACCGGTGGGCTATGTTGAGTGCTCGTGGGAGACGAAGGAGGCGCACGGGTGCCGTCGCCGCAGCAGGCACGCGCTCAGGCATCGGCGATCACCTCGGGCCGGACGGCTCCCGAGGCGGAGACGGCCGCGCCCACGGTCCGGCTCCGGGAGCTCTTCGACGGGCCTCGTCTGTCGCCCGGGCAGCGGCGCATCGCCCAGTACCTGATCGAGCACATCACGGAGGCCGCGTTCCTGTCGATCACGGACCTCGCGGAACGCGTCGGCGTCAGTCAGCCGTCGGTGACCAGGTTCGCCGCGGCCGTGGGGTTCAGCGGGTACCCCGCGCTGCGGGAGAGGCTCCAGGGCATCGCGCTCAGCGCCCTGGGCAGCGCACCGCCCACCACCGCCGAGAACCGCAGCAACGAACTGCAGGCCGCTGTGGACGCCGAGATCGCGAACCTGGAGAACCTGCGGCGTGACTTCGCCGACCCGGACCAGGTGATCACGGTCGGCAGGGCCCTGTCCAGGTCGACGCCGCTGACAGTCCTCGGCCTGAGGATCTCCGGGTCGCTCGCCGAGTACTTCGCCTACGCCGCGCGCCGGATCCATCCCGACGTACGACTGGTGACCCGGGGTGGCAGCGTCGCGTACGACGCGCTGCTGCAGTCGCGCGAGGCCGGCGGCACCTGGCTGCTGGCGTTCTCGATGCCCCGGCACGGGCAGGAGACGCTGACCGCCCTGCGGGTCGCGCACAGCGCGGGTCTGAAGGTCGCGCTGATCACCGATCTGGCGCTCGGGCCCGTGGCCGACGAGGCCGACGTCGTCTTCACCACGGGGACGGGATCACGCCTGGTCTTCGACTCGTACGCGGCACCCGTGCTGATGTCCGGGGCGCTGCTCCAGGCCATGACCGACGCGGACCCCGAGCGCACACAGGCACGCCTGGAGGAGTACGAACAGATCGCGGAACAGCACCAGTTCTTCCTCAAGGACTGAGGACGCCCCCGCCCCGGCCGGACCTTTCCACACATCTCGCGCCACTCTCACAACATGGGGCTATTCAACCGCGTCCAGGTATGAATTTTTTCATGTTCTTGCAAACTCATCGGTATATATAAATACTGCTCGCGGATCGTGACCCGGCCGGAACTCCGGGCCACGAAGTCCGCCCGGGACCGTCCGCTCCTACCCGCCACGGCGCCCCGGGTTGTGGCGGCTCCGGCCATCCCCTAGGCCGGGGCCGCCCAGACTCCCCTTGGCGTCGACGTAAGACCGGAGCGATGATCATGGCCCTCACCTACTCGCCGATCAGCTCGGACTGGCCGTGTCAGGTGAAGACACCGGGCAGCTACGACTGGGAGCGCTCAGCCGCCAAGTGGCTGCGCGAGCTGGTGCCGGCCCGCTACGGCAGCTACCCGCCGATGCTCCGCCACCCGGTCCTGCTGGCCCGCCACGCCCAGATCCAGGTGCAGCACGAGATACGGGTCGCGCGCACCGCCCTGCAGACCGCGCGGGCGGAGCTGCCCCGCCTGGGGCTCACGGAGTCGGTCATCGAGCACACGATCAAGATGTACGCCGCGGAAGTCATGCAGCTGAACCACATCGCCCGCAGCATCCGCGCGGTGAGCCAGGCCCTCACGGACAGCAGCCTGGCGCGCGCCTCGCACTGACGGTCCTGCTCCTGGTACTCCTCCTGGTGCCTCCTGCGGATGCCTCCTCCTGTCGGGGGAACGGCGGTAGGACCGGCCGCCCTCGGGAACAGGAACAGCAGCAGGCCGGCACCGGGAGCGAGGGGCAGGGCACATGGACTCGGACACCTGGACGTGGGTGGTCGTCGCGGCGGTGCTCGCGGCCGTCGTACTCGCCGTGGCGGTGGCGCTGTTGGTGCGGCTGGTGCGGGCCCGGCGTGACCTGCGGCGTGCCGGACTGCCGGCCGGGCCGCGCTGGGTCTTCTGGGGAGCGGTGCTGTATCTCGTCCTGCCGGCCGACCTCGTGCCCGACCCCGTCTACCTGGACGACGTCGGGGTGCTGCTGCTGGCGCTCAGGTCCCTGCGGAACGCCCGCGCCGAGATGCCGCAGGGCGAGGCGGGAACTCCTCTGCGCAGGTGAGACGTTGTCCCGCTGACGGTCACTGAGACGGGCGGCGGCGATGAGCGAGCTGGTTCCCGGGGGCAATCTGCCCCTGCCGGGCGGCACCCTGACTCTCCGGGTGCCGGGCCCCTTCGACGTGTCCGCCCTCGTCACCGGCGACGGCGGGAAGGTGCGCGGGGACGCCGACTTCGTGTTCTACAACCAGCGCACGGCACCCGGCGTCCGCCTCGTGGGTGAGGCACTGGCCATCGATCCGGACGCGCTGCGTGCCGGGGCGAGCCGCGTCACGGTGGTCATCAGCCCCGCCGATCCCGGGACACAGCTCGGGCACCTGCCCGCCCCTTCCCTCCAGGTCACCGGTCACGGCGGACGCGTCGTCGCCCGCTTCACCCCGCCGCGCCCGCAGCGCGAGACGGTTCTGCTGCTCGCCGAGATCTACCGGCGGGGCCCGGCGTGGAAGCTGCGGGCCCTGGGGCAGGGGTACGCGGACGGACTGGCCGGTGTCGCACGGGACTTCGGGGTCGACGTCGCCGAGGACGCGGCTCCCGCGACGGGGGCCGTGGCCGGTGCCGGGGGCTCCGTCGGTTCACCGCCCCGTTCGGGTGACGCGCCGGAGCGGGGGCGCCCGCGGATACCGGGGATCGGCGGCGGGATCCGGCTGCCGGGTATCGGGACCGGTCGTGGGCGCGGTCTGCGGATACCCGGCCTGTCGTCGCCCTCGAACGGCGGCCGCGCGCCGGGGACGATCCCCGGCGCCCGTGCCGCGCACGGGACGAGTCCCGCCGCGGGACCGCACGGCCGCGATGCGCACGCCGGTGCCCCAGACCCGGACGGTTTCCTGCCCCTGGTGAACTCCGCGCGGGCGAGGGCCGGTTCTCCCGCCGTGGGGCTCGACGCGCGGCTCGTGGCGGCGGCCCGGGAGCACGCGGCGGGGATGGCGGCGCGGGGGCGGCTCGCCTCCGAGGGGCCGGACGGCCGGTCCGTGTTCCAGCGGATCACGGCGACCGGCTACGCGTATCTCACGGTCGGCGAACACCTGGTGTCCGGTCCGCGCACACCGGCCGAGTTCGTGGAGTACTGCCTGTCCGGGGAGCGGCCCCGTGCCACGCTGTGCGAACCGGCGTTCACCGACGTCGGGCTGGCCCGGGTTCCCGACGGGCGGTCCGGCGACGTCTACTGGACGGCCGTGTGGGCGCTGCCCCTCACCCCGGCCGGGCTGACGCGGACGGCGGCCGAGGTCATCGCGCTCACCAACGCCGAGCGGGCGTCGGCCGGGCTGCCACCGCTGGCCGGCGATCCGCTCCTCGCCACCGCCGCCCAGGCGCACAGCGCGGACATGGTGGCGCGTGCCTTCTACTCGCACACCTCCCCCGACGGCAGCGAGCCCTGGCACCGGGCCGCCGCCGCGGGCTCCACGCGGCGCACCATCGGCGAGAACATCGCCTGCGGGCAGCGCTCCCCCGCCGAGGTCGTCCGTGGCTGGATGGACAGCCCGGGCCACCGCGCCAACATCCTGGGGCCGGCGTTCACCCACCTGGGCATCGGCTTCGCAGGGGGTGGTTCGGCGGGCACGTACTGGACACAGCTGTTCGGCGGCTGACCCCGGTCCGGCCGCTCATGCCCGGCCGAGTTCCCGCGGTCCGTACAGCGCGTTGCCTGCTCCGGTGACGAGGGCCCAGTAGCGGTCGCCGTAGGACCAGTGCCACCACTCCGTGGGGTAGTTGACGAGACCCGCGGCGGTGAGGACGTCGCTGAGGACGCGCCGGTTGGCGCGGGCCTCCTGGCCGACGTTGGCCGCGTGCGTGTAACAGGCCCCGTCGCTCTCCTCCGGGCTGGCGTTCACGCGGGTGCCCATGTCGAGTTCCCGGCCGTCGGTGGAGACGAGGGTGAGGTCGACGGCGGCGCCGGCGCTGTGCGGGGCGATCTCCGGCGGTGACACGTAGCGGCTCGCGGCGTCGTGCACCCGTGCCGGGGGCCAGTCCGGGTTGGCCGCGCGCAGTTCGTCGGCGTAGCTCTCGAAGTAGTGGCGCTGGAGTGCGGGCGGGCGGTACCCCTCGACGAAGAGCAGCCGTAAGCCGTCCGGAAGCGCGTCCTGGGCCTTGAGGAGCCGCGCCACGACCTGTTCCCGCAGATGTGCAAAGGCGCCCGTCCGATCCTCCTTCCGCGGGTCGATGGAGAGGGAGTCCTGGAGCCGGAGGTCGACGAGTGGTTCTCCGCAGTCGGCCACGGGGATCGCCGCGACCCTGGGGTCCGACATCAGCACGATCTCATTCGTCATGCCTGTGATCCTCGCCCAGGACCGCTCCGGCGGTACGCCTTCTTCCGATCCTGTCCGGAAGCCTTCGGGGCACGAACGGCGCCGAGCCTCACTCGCTCGTCAGGGTGAGGCCCAGGACGTCCGGGACGCCGTACACGCCGAGGAACACGATGGCGGCGCTGCTGGGGGCGAGGGCCGCGGTGAGCCAGGGGTTGGCGCGGAAAGCGCGTTCGACCCCCGTGGCGCGCAGCCGCCACACGGCGACGACCACGGCCGGCAGGAAGACGCCGCCGCCGATGCCGCCGATCTGGACGATGAGGACGGGTGACTGGACGTACAGGAAGGAGGTGGCCCACAGGGGCGGCAGGCAGCAGGTGAGCAGCTGGATGGTGCGGCGGCGGGCGCGCACGCTGTGCCAGTCGATGACACCGAGCAGGCCGAGCGTGTTGGTCCACAGCCGGGGCACCCCGGCGGTCGAGCCGATGAGGGTGGAGTAGAGGACGGCGATCGCGCCCGCCAGGAACAGGTACGGCCCCCTCAACAGGGAGGCGCTGCACGCGGCGGGCCACCTCTACCCCGGGCACACCGGGCTCCTCGCCCACCTGACCGGGGTGGATGAGGTGTCGATGATGGTGTCCAGGCCCAAGGTGAAGGTCATCCACGTCACGACCCACATCGGTCTGAGCGACGCCGTCCACCGCATCGAGTCCGGCCTCGTCGAACGCACGGTGCAGCGGGGCCACGAGGCGATGGTGCGGGCGGGCGTGCCCGAGCCCGGACCGGGGTCTGCGGTATCAACCCGCACGCGGGCGAGAACGGGCTGTGACCGAGCCGGGCGCACCCCGTTCATCCGGTGTGACGGACCGTCCCCCACCGGCCGCGGGTGAGCCGGTGGCCGGGGATCGGGTCCTGTGGAGTGGTCACCACTGATCGGTTGGAGGGAGGCTGGAGAAGGAGCCGGCCCCGGACGGCGGTTCCGATCGCTGGGAGCCTCGACCCGGTGGGGCGACCAGCCGAAGGGAGGCAGCCATGAAGGTCGGAGTGCTGACCGGCGGCGGCGACTGTCCCGGCCTCAACGCCGTCATCCGCGGTGTTGTCCGCAAGGGCGTCCAGGAGTACGGCTTCGACTTCGTCGGAGTGCGGGACGGCTGGCTCGGTGCGCTGCAGAACGCTGTCGTCCCCCTCGACATCCCCCGCGTGCGGGGCATTCTCCCGCGCGGCGGAACCATCCTCGGTTCCTCCCGCACCAACCCGTTCAAGCACGAGGACGGGCTGAGCCGCGTGCGGGACACCCTCGCCGCGCACGACGTGGAGGCGCTCGTCGTGATCGGCGGCGAGGACACCCTCGGTGTGGCCGCCGAACTGAGCCGTCAGGGGATCGATCTGGTCGGTGTGCCGAAGACCATCGACAACGACGTGTCCGGCACCGACTTCACCTTCGGCTTCGACACCGCCGTCGGTGTCGCGACCGAGGCCATCGACCGTCTCCACACCACGGCCGAGTCGCACATGCGCACCCTCGTGGTGGAGGTGATGGGGCGACACTCCGGATGGATCGCCCTGCACGCCGGTATCGCCGGCGGCGCCAACGTGATCCTCATTCCGGAGCGGCCGTTCGACATCGACCAGGTCTGCGCGTGGGTGCAGGACCGCTTCAAGATCAACTATGCGCCGATCGTCGTGGTGGCCGAGGGCGCCGTCCCCAGGGCCGGGCATCTGGTCCTCAGGGACCAGACGCTGGACGAGTTCGGTCATGTGCGGCTGTCCGGCATCGGTGAGTGGCTGGCCCGGGAGATCTCGGACCGTACGGGCACGGACGCCCGCACCACGGTCCTGGGGCACATCCAGCGCGGCGGCACGCCGAGCCCCTTCGACCGGTGGCTGGCCACACGCTTCGGGCTGCACGCCATCGACGCGGTCAAGGACGGTGACTTCGGCACGATGGTGGCCTTGCGCGGCACCCGGATCATCCGCGTTCCGCTGGCCGAGGCGACGGCCCGGACCAAGACGGTCGATCCGGCGCTGTACGACGAATTCGAGGTGTTCTTCGGCTGACCGCACAGCCGCCCAGCCTGGTGGCCGCCCGGACGAAGGGTTCCCGGCCGCATGGTCACCCGGCCGAATGGCCGCCTGGGCCCCGCCGGTCCCGGTCCGCCTCAGCCGGGGTGCGGTACGACCGCCACCGGGCAGTGGGCGTGGTGCAGTACGGCATGGGTGACCGGTCCCAGCCCGCCCTCGGCCGCTCGCGGGCCGGTGCGGCGGCCCACGACGAGCAGGTCCGCTCCCCGGGAGGCGCTCAGGAGTGCCTGCGCGGGGCGCAGCAGGACGACATCGGGGCGGAGCCTGACCGCCGGGTACTTCTCCCGCCAGGCGCGCAGGGCGTCGGAGAGCCGCTGGACCTCCTGGTCCTCCCAGGTGGCGCGGTCCTCCTCGGTCACCACCAGCGTCCGGGGGGACACGGCCTCGGCAGGCAGGGCCCACGCCCGCACCACCAGGAGTTCCGCCCCGCGCGCCTCCGCGGCCGAGAACGCGAACTCCACCGGCTCGGACGCGGCGTCCTCCGCGCCGAGCCCCACCACGACCCGGGCCGCGGGGGTCCGTTCCCCGATGGAGTCGGCTGTCCGGCGGGGAACCAGTACGACGGGGCAGGCAGCCTCTGCCGCCACCCGCAGGGCCACCGAGCCGGCCGCGAGCCCGTCGAAGCCGCCCGTCCCCCGGGTGCCGACGACGAGGAGGCCCGCATCGCGCGCCGCGGCGAGCAGGGCCGCGGCCGGGGCGTGGTCGGCCTGCTCGCCGCCGACCTCGATGGCGAGGTGGCGTCGGCCGAGATTTCCGGCCTCCCGCTGGAGCATCCGCTCGCCGACCTGGCGCAGCCTCTCCGCGGCCTGTGCCGGCACGCCGGTGCCCGGCAGGGGCGGGGAGGCGTGGACGAGGCGCAGGGGAACGCCTCGCAGCGCCGCTTCCCGCGCCGCCCAGTCGGCCGCTGCCGAGGCGTCCGCGGAGCCGTCGACGCCCGCCAGCACAGGGTGACTCATCGTGTCCTCCTCCCCCGCCCGGCACGTCCACCGGCGGTACACGCGCCGGGGCTGTTCTCTCCACTTTTCCACGGGAGGGCGCGCCGCACCGGACGGACGTGTCATCGGACCGTGCGGGGTGGACGATGGAAGCGGACGAGCCTGCGGACACGCACAGGCCACGCTCCGTGCCGGTGAACGGCCGGCAGGCGGAAGGAGTGCCCGCGATGAGCGAAACCCAGTGGTCTCCCGCGGACCCCGGCCCGGCGGACGCCGGGTGGACGGAGGGCGAACCGTCACAGCCGAGCGGGCTGTTGGACTTCCTGTCCGTCGCGGCCGTCCTCCTGGACGCCGAGGGACGGATCGTGCTGTGGAGTCCGCAGGCGGAGGAGCTGTACGGCTACGCCGCCAAGGAGGCGCTCGGACAGTACGCGGCCCGGCTGCTCGCCCGCGAGGAGGGCTGGGACTGGATGATCAAGACCTTCGCCGAGGTCATGGAGACCGGCCGGTGCTGGGCCGGCGCGTTCCCGGTCCGGTGCAAGGACGGCCGCTCGCGGCTGGTGGAGTGGCGCAACATGCGGCTGCTCGACGACCACGGCGACTTCTTCGCCCTCGGGCTCGGCACCGACTCCCCCACACTGCGCGAGATCGAGCGGGACGTCGCCCTGTCCACCCGGCTGATCGCCCAGTCCCCCATCGGGATCGCCGTCCTCGACGCCGATCTGCGCTATGTGGCCGTCAACCCCGCCCTCGAACGGATGCACGCTCTGCCCGCGCGTTCCCACCTCGGCCGCCACTACCGCGAGATCATGAGCGCCAGGGAGTTCGAGGTGGCCGAGGCGGCGATGCGGCAGGTCGTCGAGACCGGAGAGCCGCTCGTCGAGCAGTCCACCGTCCTCGGCCGCACCGCGGCCGACCCGGAGCACACGCACGCCTTCTCCATCTCGGTGTACCGGCTGGACGACACCCAGGGCCGGGTCCTGGGTGTGGCCGAGCTGGTGGTGGACGTCACCGAGCGCCACCGGGCGGCCGTGGAGGCCACGGAGACGCGGCGGCGCCTGGCTCTGATCGCCGATGGCTCCGCCCGCATCGGCACCACCCTCGGCATCGAGCAGACGGCCCGGGAGCTGGCCGACGTCACCGTGCCGGCCATCGCCGACATCGTCGCCGTCGACGTGCTGGACTCCGCCGTGGACGAGCGCCGCCGTCCCACCAGAGTGGGCGCCGCGGTCTTCCGCACGCTCGCGGTGAAGGCCGCCTACCCCACCGACGCCGTCCACGCCGCCGATCCGCCCGGCCACATCGCCACGTACGGTGCCGACCGCCTGGCCACCCGCTGTGTGCGCACCGGCCGGCCCATCCTGGTCCGTCACACCCGGGACGACGACCTGACGCGCATCGGCCGCGACGAGCACGCCGCCACGCTGCTGGCCCGCGCCGGTGTGCACTCCTACCTGGCCGTCCCGCTGGCCGCCCGTGGCCGCGTTCTCGGCTTCCTGGGGCTCCTGCGCGCCCGCGAGCCACTGCCCTTCGACGGGGACGACCTCGCGATCGCCACCGAGCTGGCCTCCCGGGCCGCGGTGTGCATCGACAACGCCCGCACGCACCAGAGTGCCCGAAACGCCGCGGAGACCTTGCAGCGCAGCCTGCTCCCCGACCACCCGCCCCACCTGCCCGGACTGCAGGTCGCCTCCCGCTACCAGCCCGCTCAGGCCGCATACGAGGTGGGCGGGGACTGGTACGACGTGCTTCCGCTGGACGGCGACAGGACCGCACTCGTCGTGGGCGACGTCATGGGCAGCGGTATCGAGGCCGCCGCCGCCATGGGCCGTCTGCGCACCGCCACCGCCGCGTTCGCCGACCTCGATCTCGATCCCTCGGATGTCCTCCAGCATCTCGACACGATCACCTCACGGCTGGAGCAGTACATCGCCACCTGCGTGTACGCCTCCTACGACCCGCTCCGCGCCGAGTGTGACATCGCCAACGCCGGCCACCTGCCCCCCGTCCTCGTCCGCGGCGGCGGGCACCCGGAACTGCTCGACCTGCCCACGGGCACCCCTCTGGGTGTCGGCGGCGTCCCCTTCGACACCACGAGCATCGGCCTCGGCCCCGGTGACCAGCTGGTCCTGTACACCGACGGGCTCGTCGAGACCCGCCGCCACCCCCTCGACGAACGCCTCGACGCCCTGGTCGGTCTCCTCGACGGTCCCCGCGCCTCCCTCGAGGAGACCTGCGACCGGCTCCTGCGCGAACTCAGGCACCCGGGGGACTCCGACGACGTCGCCCTGCTGATCGCCCGCGCACGGACGTTCGAGCCGGATCGCGCGGACAGTCACTAGGCCGCCCAGAACCGCTCCCGGATGCGCTCGCGCGCCGATCGCGGCAGCCTGGGACTGACGGCCACCGCCGCGTGCGGCCGTGGGGCGAAGGAGGAGTTGAGCGCGATGGCAACCCTCGGGGCGACGCCCGAAGGCCCGGTCCGGGTGAACGCGGTGCTGGACGCGCCGCTGTCCCGGTGGCTGTGGCTGGTGAAGTGGATCCTGGTGATCCCCCACGCCGTACTGTTGTTCTTCCTGTGGATCGCCTTCTGCGTGGCGACGGTGATCGCGTTCTTCGGCATCCTGTTCACCGAGCGCTATCCACGGGCCCTGTTCGACTTCAACCTGGGCGTCCTGCGCTGGACCTGGCGTGTCGCCTACTACTCGTACGGTGCCCTGGCCACGGACCGGTATCCGCCCTTCAGCCTCGGCGAGGAACCCGACTACCCGGCCCGGCTGGACATCCCCTACCCCGAGCGGCTCTCCCGCGGCCTGGTCCTGGTGAAGTGGTGGCTGCTGGCCATCCCGCACTACATCGTGATCGGGTTCTTCCTCGGCGGTCTCCACCTCGGCTGGTGGGACGCCGGACTCATCGGCCTGCTGACGCTGATCGCCGCCGTGGTCCTGGCCTTCACCGAGAGGTACCCCAGGGACCTGTTCGACCTGGTGGTCGGCCTCAACCGGTGGGTGCTGCGGGTCGCGGCCTACGCCACCCTGATGACCGACACGTACCCGCCGTTCCGCCTCGACATGGGCGGCTCCGAACCGGGCGTCGACAAGAGCCCTCGGTGACGGCCGGGGCGGGGGCGCTTCACGATATTTCCCCGGAAACACCGGCCGGCTGCAGACAAAAAGAAATGATTCCCTCACACCTTTGAACAACCAGCGTATTCCGTGCCCAAATCGTGGATCCCCGGGGCATGTAACGCGAGCGCATTGCGGGACGCTGCATTACACGGGCTCTCCCTGGAGGAGCTCCCCAGAAGTCGCGGAACACCCCCACCGCAACGCACCGCGCCAGATTGGATGCCCGTGAGCAATACCGACCCCACACCCGCACACCACACCTACGGCCCGCCCCCGGGTCGCCCGCACCGCCAGGAGAGAAACCAGGACACGGCTCGGCGCACGGCCCTCGCCGTCGCCACGATCGCGGACGTCGCCGCCGGGTTCCTGGGTCTGTGGATCCTGCTCCACCTGCTCGGGGCCAACACGTCCAACGTCTTCGTCGAGTTCGTGCACGGCACGGCCGATCGACTGGCCTGGTGGTCACAGGATATTTTCACCATGGACACGGAAAGCATTCGCGTTCTCCTCAATTACGGCCTGCCGGCCCTCATTTACCTGGCCGTCGGCCATGGGATCGCCGCACGGCTCAGCCGCGCATGACCGCATTGCCGGTCGGCCCGGTGGACATCCGGAACGAACCATGCGCAAGAATCACGATGACCCCCTGAGGCCGCGGAGGATGGAATTCGCGTCCGACCGGCCGACCCACAAGAACGACGCCAGCAAGGACCAGCCCTGTGACACTCACATCATCAACCGGGAACGACGAACTGCCGATCTACGAGAGCCTGGTACGTGAACGTGGTGACGTCGTCACGGAAGCCCGCGTGGTGGCCGAACAGACGCAAGCCGAGGCATCGCAAGCGCTGACCGGGCAGAGCACGGTGCGGCAGGAATCCCGCCCTCAGTGAGACCGCGGCGGAGCAGAACGCCGGTGCGTGGCCCGCGGCGCGTCCCCCGCGCCGGCTCTCCGGGCGGCGCGCCGGCTCAGCAGTCGATCGCTCGCGCACGCGGTGAGCACTGCCGTTCCTGGCGGCCGTGCTCACCGGCCCCGCCCTTCAGAACCGGTCGTTGCACCTGCTTGTACGTAACAGCGTTGGCCGCGGGTTGCCATGGGTCTCGTGCGGCAGGATGCTGCGGGCAGAGGCCGGGGCTTGTCGCCGGCGGAGGGAGAGTCGGCGTCCCGTGCTGAGGGGTGGTGGGCGTCATTCCCACGAGCACGAAGGTCGCGAGCGTCTCCCGGGCGCGGTACGAGGAGATCATCGCTGAGGACCGGAAGCTCGTCGAGGTCGATACGAAGATCCAGTTCAAAATCGGTGACCATGCTTTGGAGATAGAGCCGATGCGGCCGCACGGCGGCTCGTTACCGGCGGCCGGTGAGGAACTGCTCGGGGTGCAGGAGACCTTGGAGTTGTATGCCGAGGACATCGGCGTCCCCTACAACCAGGTTCCGCCTCAACCGGCAGACAGCCGGCAAGTGGCCCGCCGAGCACCGGATCGCGGGCGCCTCCTTCGAGAGCCACCGGATCCTGGAGAAGCTGGACGACCGCGTCGAGCGAATACAGAACCCGCCGCGTCATCCACGCGACGGAGTGCCCCGATGGACGCAGGACGCGGCGAAACGCCAGGTCGGGTGGCGGGTCGACAGTCCGCAGCCCCCGCAGGAGAAGGTCGAGGCGATCCACGACCTCGCGGTCGACGACCAGGTCGCCGCACGCGTGGCCACCGACTTCCTGCGCCGCCCGAACGTTGCCTTCCGAGCCGCCAGGGATGACACGGCCAGGCATCTGTTCAACAAGGCACAGGCCGACCGGTGGCGCCAGGCCGACGACGCCGAACCGGTCCCCGGGCGGACGGAGAACCCGGTCGCGCCGGTCGTTCGGCAGTTCGACCGGACGATCGACTTCCTGGACCTGATCGGGGCCTGCCACAAGTTCGTGGCCGCGACCGGCCGCCCGGTGCCCCAGATGCGCGGGCGCCGCTTGTCCGAAGACGAGCGGGAGGTCATCCACAAAAACGTCGACCGGGTCCGGGCGACCTGCGAGTGGATCGTCACCGCCGTCGACAGCGGCCGTCTGGACATGGACGAGGAGCTGACCAAGCTGCTGCGGGGCGAGTAGCCGTGCCTCGCCGGTCGCGGCGCAAGGGCGATATCGCCCGCGAGTATGCACTCAATTGCGACTCCCGGGTGGGTGGCTGTGTGTGGCGTCAGAGTGCGAACTTTTCGATGGCCGCCGGGGTGACGGGGGTGAAGAAGTTGACAAGGTTGCCGTCGGGGTCGCGGAACAACAGCGAACGGTTGCCCCAGGGCATCGTGGTGGGCTCGTTGACGAAGTCGGTGACGAAGCCGGTCAGGTTCTGGTGAACGCGGTCCACGTCGTCGACGAGGAACTCGGTGATCACGCTGTGGTTGTCCGCCGGACGGGCAGAGCCCGGGGCGAACAGCGGGACGGTGCGGGTGCTGGCGATCGCGAGGGTGGCGCCCGCGGTCTTGAGTTCGGCGAAGTCCTCGGTGGCCCGTATCGCCTGCATCCCTGTGGCTCGCTCGTAGAACTCGACGAGGCGTGCGACGTCGCTGGTGATGATGCGGATCGAGACGAAGTCCATGGGAATCTCCTTGGCTGTGCTGGAGGCGTGCACGTCGCAGGCTAGGAGAAATAGTGGACAGAATCGGTCCTGCATTCGCGTTAGGCTGCGAACATGCCTCGACCCACCGGCCGCGTGCTGACACTCCTGGAGCTGCTGCAGTCGGGCGGCACCCGGACCGTGGCCGAGCTCGCCGACCGTCTCGGCGTCGAAGGGCGCACCGTGCGGCGGTATGTGGGCCAGCTGATCGACCTGGACGTGCCCGTGGAGTCGGTGCGCGGCCGCTACGGCGGGTACCGGCTGGCTCCCGGGTACCGCTTGCCCCCGCTCATGCTCAGCGACGACGAGGCTCTGGCCGTGCTGCTCGGCCTGGTCGCCGGCCGCCGGGCAGGGCTGACGACGACGCAGCGCACGGCGAACGAGACGGCGTCAGCGAAGATCCGGCGGGTGCTGCCCAAGCACATCGCCCGCCGGCTCGACACACTCCTGGAATCTCTCGCCTTCACGGACCAGCCCGGCGAGTTGGACCACCCGGACGCCGGGCTGCTGCTCACCATCGCCGATGCGGTGCGCCACCGCCGGCCGGTCTCGATCCGCTACACCGACCGCGACGGACGGCGCAGCGAACGCACACTGCACGCGTACGGGATCGTCGCCCATGCGAGCCGGTGGTACGTCACGGGCGAGGACACCCAGATCGGCGAGGACCGAACCTTCCGGCTCGATCGCATCGCAGACGCGCGGACCCTGCCCGGCTCATTCGAAGCGCCCGTGGGTCCCGGTCCGGCACAGCGCGTGTTGTCAGGATTCGCCACGGCCGAGTACCGGCATGAGGTGACCTTGCGGATCCACGGGACAGTTGAGCAGATCCGCGCGCACCTCCCCGCCACCGTCACGAGCCTGCCCACCGAGCAGGAGGAGCACGAGCCCGCGGCCGGCCAGGACCCGGCGGCCGAGCACTGGCTGCGCGTCGAGCTACGGGCAGAGCGGCTCGACTGGTTGCCTCGGATACTCGCCTCACTCGACCGGCCGTTCGTCATCGAGCGCCCCGATGAACTCCGCGACCTCGTCATCGCGCTCGCCGACCGCCTCTCGTCCTACGCCCGCCAAGCCTGACAGCGAGGAGCCAGTGCCATGAGACGGCACAGCCAGGCCGGCCAGCTGCGGCCCTCGTACTGCTGCCTCTACGGCGCGGGAGGCGCACTACGCAGAGCCCCATGCGTCGAAACGCCTTGACGAGGGCCCTGTTCGAAATCTGTAGAGGTACAAAGGCGGGTTCTCAGCTCCGCGTGCCCCGCGGATGCACCGGCTCCCGGTGCGGTGGCTGTTCGGGAGCCGGCCGGTGCCGTGGTACGGGAATGTCCAGGGCGTGCGGTTTCTCGTTGTCGAGGGTGAACGGTTCGCCGTAGTGGCGGACCGTCACCGGCCCTCCGTCCAGCAGCGTGTACGTCGCGGTCCTGGGCCTGACCTCCACGCGCAGGCGGCTGCCCAGCAGCTCCAGGTGGAAGGCGAGCCGGCTGAGCCGCTCCGGCAGCCGGGGCGCGAACTCCAGCGAGTCGCCGTTGTGGCGCATGCCTCCGAAGCCCGCGACGAGCGCCATCCACGTACCCGCGAGAGCGGCGATGTGCAGGCCGTCGCGCGTGTTGTGCTCCAGGTCCTCCAGGTCCATCAGCGCGGTCTCGGTCACATAGTCCAGGGCCAGGGGCAGATGGCCCGTGCGGGCCGCGATCACGGCCTGGCAGCAGGCGGACAGCGAGGAGTCGCGGACCGTCAGGGGCTCGTAGTAGGCGAAGTTACGGGCCATGTGCTCCTCGTCGAAGAAGTCACCGCACTTGTACATGGCCAGGACCAGGTCCGCCTGTTTGACGACCTGCTTGCGGTAGAGGTCGAAGTAGGGGAAGTGCAGCATGAGCGGGTACTGGTCGGCGCGCGTGTTCGCGAAGTCCCAGCGCTGGTAGCGCGTGAACCCGGCATGCTGTTCGTGGACGCGCAGGTCGTGGTTGTAGGGGATGTGCATGGCCTCGGCGGCGTCCCGCCAGGCGGCGCTCTCCTCGGAGTCGACACCGAGGTGCGCGGCCCGCCTCGGGTGGCGCTCGACGACGTCGGCGGCGGCCAGCAGGTTCGCCCGGGCCATGAGGTTGGTGTAGGTGTTGTCGTCGGCCACGGCGCTGTACTCGTCGGGGCCGGTCACGCCGTTGATGTGGAAGGCGCCGTGGGGGTCGTGGTGCCCCAGCGAACGCCACAGCCGGGCGGTCTCCACCAACAGCTCCACGGCCGTGTCGCGCTCGAAGGCCGTGTCCCCGGTGGCCGCCGTGTAGCGGACCACGGCGTCGGCGATGGCGGCGTTCACGTGGAACGCGGCCGTGCCCGCCGGCCAGTACGCGGAGCCCTCCGAGCCCTCTATCGTCCGCCACGGGAACGCGGCACCGCGCAGCCCGAGCTGGACCGCGCGCTCGCGGGCGGCGGGCAGGGTGTTCTGCCGCCAGCGCAGGGCCTCGGCGACCGCGCCGGGCGAGGTGTAGCTGAGCAGGGGCAGCACGAAGGTTTCCGTGTCCCAGAACGCGTGGCCGTCGTAACCGGAGCCGGTGAGGCCCTTCGCGGGGATCGCGCGCTTCTCGGCGCGGGCCCCGGCCTGCAGGACGTGGAACAGACCGAACCGCACGGCCTGCTGGATCTCCTCGTCGCCGTCGACCTCGACGTCGGAGCGCGCCCAGAAGGCGTCCAGGTAGGCGCGCTGTTCGTCGACGAGCCCCTGCCAGCCGCCGTGGGCGGCGGCCGCGAGGGCCGCGTCGACCTGGTCGCTGACGGCGGGCAGGGAGCGGGTGCTGGACCAGCCGTGGGAGACGAGCTTCTCCACCCGCAGCGTCTGCCCCGGTTCGAGAACGGAGGTGACGGTGAGGCGGGCGACGTCGTCCCTGCTCTCGGCGCGTGTCGTGGTGGGTTCGGGTCCCGTGATGACGTGGTCGGCCGCCGCCGCGACCCGCAGGCCGCTGCGCCGCGTGCGGTGCACGAGCCGCAGCCGGTGGCCGTCCGCGAAGTGCTCCTCCGGCTCCAGCGGCGACTGCAGGATGACCGCGGCCCGGGGGTCGCCCTTCCGTTCGGGCAGTTGCTCGTTGGCCACCAGCTCCGACTGGACCACGATCCGGGCATCGCAGCCCACCGCTTCCACCTCGTAGGCGACGGCGGCGACGGCGCGCTGTGTGAACGACACCAGCCGGGTGGAGCTCACCCGCACGGTGGACCCGGTCGGCGACGTCCACTCGCAGGTGCGCCGCAGCAGTCCGGTGCGCAGGTCGAGGACGCGTTCGTGGGAGCGCAGGGTGCCGTAGCGCAGGTCGAACGGCTCGTCGTCGACGAGCAGTCGGATGACCTTGCCGTTGGTGACGTTGATGACCGTCTGCCCGGACTCCGGATAGCCGTAGCCCGCCTCCGCGTAGGGCAGTGGGTGGGTTTCGTGGACCCCGCCCAGGTACGAGCCGGGCAGCCCGTGCGGTTCGCCCTCGTCGAGGTTGCCGCGCCAGCCGACGTGTCCGTTGGACAGGGCGAACACCGACTCGCTCTGCGGCAGCACGTCGAGGTTCAGCCCACGCTCGCGCAGGCACCAGGGCTCGACGGCGTAGGACGTGTGGGTGATCACGGGCGCTCCAGCAGTTCGGCGAGGTCCTGTACGACGCGGTCGGCGCCGTGGGCGTACAGGGCGTCGGTCTGTCCCACGCGGTCCACCCCGACGACGTACCCGAAGTGGCCCGCGCGTCCGGCGTCCATGCCCGCCAGCGCGTCCTCGAACACGGCGGCCTCGTGCCGCTCGACGCCGAGGTCCTGTGCGGCGGCGAGGAACGTGTCGGGCCGCGGTTTGCCTGGCAAGCCCCGCTCGGCGGCCACGATCCCGTCGATCCGCGCGTCGAAGAGGTCCTCCACGCCCACCGACCGCAGCACGTCACGGCAGTTGGCGCTGGACGACACCACGGCGGTGCGCAGTCCGTGCGCGCGGACCGCCTCCACGTAGCGCACCGTGCCCTCGTAGGCCTCGACGCCACCGGTGCGGATCAGCTCCAGCAGCAGCGCGTTCTTGCGGTTGCCGACGCCGTGGACGGTCGCCGCGTCGGGCGGGTCGTCGGGATCGCCCTCGGGGAGTTCGATGCCGCGGGAGGCGAGGAAGGTGCGGACGCCGTCGGCGCGGGGGCGTCCGTCCACGTACTCGTCGTAGTCGGTGACGTCGTCGAACGGCCGGAAGCCCGCGCCGTCGCGCTGCCTGAGGAAGTCGTCGAACGTCTCCTTCCACGCGGCCGCGTGGACCACGGCGGTCTTGGTGATGACCCCGTCGAGGTCGAAGAGGCAGGCCAGGATTCCCTTGGGCAGCCCGAGTTCTGTCGTCTCTGTCATAAGACCTTGCGTTCCCAGAACTGCCCGCGCCAGTACGGTGACGGCCGTCGGCCGTCACCTGAACGGCACGGCGGACAGCCGCGCGCGGAGGCACGATGAACACTTTCGAAGATCGCGGCGTTCTGGGGTGAGCCGTCCGATCCATAACCGTTCCCCTCCCCCAGGCCCTCTTGACAGCGTGCGTACTGTTTCGCGAAGTTTGACCCCGCCGGGCTGTTCGGCAGCGCGGGCAGTGGCGGGACGCGGGTGCCGCGTCACGGGGGGGGGAGACCGGGGGGTCGCCATGCGAGATGTGAGCCATGATCGACGTGCCGTGAGAGTGTGCGCCGCGACCAGCAGGTCCTGCTCGCGGCGGGCGGAAGGGCGGTCGGTCTGACGTGAGGATCACGATTCACCGTCCCGAGCAGCTCGACGCCTCGCTCCGCCGGGCCTGGCACCGGGTGATGACCGAGTCGCCCGACTACGGGAACCCTTTCCTGGGACCGGAGTTCGCGGCCGGGATCGGTACGTACCGTGGTGGCGCTCACGTGGCGGTCCTGCACGAGGGAGGGGAGCCCGTGGGCTTCTTCCCGTACGAGCGCAACCCCTTCGGGGTCGGCCGGGCCATCGGTCTCGGCCTCTCCGACTGCCAGGCCCTCGTGCACCGGCCCGGCGTCACCTGGGACACCCGGGAACTGCTGCGCGCCTGCGGGCTGTCCGTGTTCGAGTTCGACCACCTCGTCGAGGAACAGGCACCGTTCGGCAGTTACGTCACGGGGACGTTCGCCTCACCCGTGGTCGATCTGAAGGCCGGCGACGGCGGCTACCCGCAGTGGCTGCGCGGCGCGTACCCGGGGCTGGCCAGGACGACGCTGAAGAAGGAACGCCGCCTTGGCCGGGACCTGGGCGAGATGCGGTTCGTGTACGACGAGCGCGACCCGCGGATGCTGCGCACGCTCATGCGGTGGAAGTCCGCCCAGTACCGTAGGACGGGCCGCATGGACCGCTTCGCGCGGCCCTGGATCGTGGACCTGGTGGACCATCTGTTCCAGGTGCGCGAGGAGCACTTCACCGGTCTGCTGTCGGTGGTCTACGCCGGCGACCGCCCGGTGGCCGCGCACTTCGGGCCCAGGTCCCGCACCACCTTCGCGGCCTGGTTCACCGCGTACGACCCCGAGCTCCGCTACTACTCGCCCGGACTGATCATGCACCTCCGGATGGCCGAGGCCGCGGGCCGGGAGGGCGTACGGGTCCTGGACCTCGGGCGCGGCGACAAGGAGTACAAGGACTGGCTCAAGACCCGCGAACTGCGCGTCGGCGAAGGGTTCGCCACCCGCCCCCACCCGGTGGCGGCGGCACTGCGGATGTGGCGCCGACCGGTACGCGGCCTGCGGAACACGGTCCTGGCCCACCCCACGCTGCGCGGACCGGCCGACCGGCTGCTGAGGACGGTCGGCTCGCTGCGCACATCGGTCCGCGCGGACACGGGCGGAGTGGGACGCCACGCGCCCTGAGGCCGGGCCCGCCACGCCGGGCGCGCTCGGCCCCCTGGGCACTGCGGCGGACTCAGGCGGGCAGCTTCGTGTCGACGACGCAGCTGATTTCGATGACCTGGCCGGGGAAGGTCAGTTCGGTGACGCCGAGGACGGTGCTGGCCGGGTGGTGGTCGCCGAAGTACGCCAAGTTGCCCTCCGCCGTCGCCGCGGCGTTCTGCCGCAGGTTCACCACGTACAGGGTCTGTGAAACGACCTGGTTCCGGGTGACGCCGTAGTGGTCCAGGACCCTGTCGAGGTTCACGTAGGTCTGTTCGCGCTGGGCGGCGAAGTCGTCCGGGTGGAGGAACTCGCCGGCCCTGCCGAGCGACAGCTGTCCGGAGACGTGGATCAGATCACCGGACCTGATCGCCTGCGAGTAGCCGAAGTCGCTCTCGGCCGGCACGTCGTAGTGGAAGACATCGATGGTGGCCAACAGTGCTCACCCTCCTGGGTCGCTCTCTTGCGGTTACTCCGGAACTGTAGGAGAGTGAGCGCCGACCTGGAAGAACGCACTTTTCGGTGACTGAGGAACCTGATGGTGACCAAGCAGCAACTCAAGGGCCTGCCCGAGGACGCGGACCTGAGGCGCGCGGACTCCCTGGCGCGGGAGATCTTCTCGGATGTCGCCAACAAGTGGGCGCTCCTGATCATCGAGGCGCTCGGCGAGCGCACCCTGCGCTTCAGCGCGCTGCGTAACGAAGTCGAGGGCGTCAGCCACAAGATGCTCACCCAGAACCTGCGCATGCTGGAGCGCAACGGCCTGGTCGAGCGGACGGTGCACCCCACCGTGCCGCCACGGGTCGAGTACACCCTCACCGAACCGGGCCGGGCCCTGCGCACCACGGTCGACGCCCTGTGCGGCTGGACCCACCAGTACCTCGGTCACATCGAGGGCGCGCGCCGCCGCTTCGGCGACTGAAACGTCGTCATGAGCGCCTGGCAGGCGCGACCGTGAGGGCCGGGGCGCGGTGGGCCCAGCCGGCCCGGGACAGCAGGGCGCCTTGCCCTCCTTGTGCCGCTTGAGCATGCCCTTGCCGTGGAGAATGTCGGCCACGGTCTTGACGGCGCTGTAGCGAGGGGCCGCTGTGAAGCTTCATCGTGCGTTGCGACTACTTCCAATCAACTTAGTAGTATGGCGGACACGCGCTCCCCCGCGGCGAGATCCGTGCCGCCGGGGTGAGCGGGGCATCCGTAACGACCGCGACCAGTGACGGGACTGTCAGGTGCAGGCGAGCACGACCGTACGCGCAGGAGGCACCCTGGGGCACCTGCTGCTCGTCGTGCTGCTCGCCCTGGGCGTGTTCGCGATGCACGGCATGGGGCACCCCCGGGAGTCGTCCCACTCCGCCATGGGCGCCGAGTCCCCCGCGGCCCCGGCCGCCGCCGGCATGGCCCACGGCGCCGGGAGCACGCCCAGCGTCCCGGGCACGGACGCGGGCGGCCACGCGACGGAACCGGCGGACTCGCCGGCCACGCACGGGCCCGTGACGGCGATGGACATGGTCTCGCTGTGTGTGGCGGTCCTGTTCGGCGTCTGGGTGCTCACCGCGCTGCTGCGGTCGGCGTTCGCCCGCCACCAGGAGTGGCTGGCGAAGCTTCTGGCCGGAGTCGCGGTGGTGCCGCGACCCGATCCCCCGTCACCCCAACCCGATCTCACCCGTTTGTCAGTTCTGCGGCTGTAGGCCGAACCGCTCTCGCGGGCGCGCGCCATGCGCGGCCCCGCGGGTTCGCCCACGCCTGAACAGCTCACCAGAAACAGCTCACCAGAACAGACATGTGAGGTGGATCGACCATGACGTCCTTCCTGCGTGCCCCGCGCCGCACCGCTTCCCGCCACACCGCTTCCCGACGTATCGCCGCCGTGGGCGCCGCCGTCGCCGGCGCCCTGCTCCTCACCGCGTGCGGGGGCGACGACATGAACGGCATGGACCACGGCAGCGGCGACAGCTCCAAGTCGGCGTCGGCGTCGGCAAGCGCCGATGAGGGCGGCGCGGGCGCCGCGAGCTTCAACGACGCGGACGTCTCCTTCGCGCAGATGATGATCCCCCATCACGAGCAGGCGCTGGAGATGGCCCGACTGGCCGACGGGCGTGCCTCCGACGCGGAGATCAAGGACATCGTCGCGAAGATCGAGAAGGCCCAGGACCCCGAGATCAAGACGATGAAGGGCTGGCTGGGCTCCTGGAAGCAGCCGACGGCGATGGAGTCCATGCCCGGCATGGACCACGGCGGCACGGGCGGGAGCGGCGACGGCATGATGTCCGACGAGGACATGAAGGAACTCAAGGCCATGAAGGGCACCGAGTTCGACAAGATGTTCGCCCAGATGATGATCGACCACCACAACGGCGCGATCACCATGGCCAAGGACGAGCAGAAGAACGGCAAGAACGCTGATGCCGTCGAGATGGCCGGCGCCATCGTCAAGGGCCAGTCCGCCGAGGTCAAGCAGCTCCAGAGCATTCTCGACCGTCTCTGAGCCCCGTCGGCGCGGCCTCGTTCGGGCAGCGCCGCCACACCTGTCGCCCGGGTTCCGCCGCGCGGAGCCCGGGCGGCCGCCCCACCAGTCGCCCGGGGGCGCGCGACAGCCACCGGGCCGGGGAGCGCGGCACCAGGACCCGCTGTTCGTGCGCGCTGCCGGTCACACGGATCCGTGACGAGTGCCCCAGGCTCGCCGGCCGCTCCGGACGCCGCCTCACTGACGCCGGAAACGGCGCCCGGAGCAGCCGCGGCCGAGCGCGTGGAGGTACTCCAGGGCGTCGCGGACGACGGTGTGGTCGTACCAGGCGATCCAGCGGCCGGCCTCGATGCCCACGATCTCCAGCCCCCTGAGCTGTGCGGGCGTCAGGTCCCGTACGGTGCGGTCGAAATGGGCGGAGACCATGCCCACACAGACACGGGAGGCAGTGGTCAGCGGAACGCTGTGGCATGCCTGGCTGCCCGCCCTGAGGATGGCCGACCGGGCGGGTTCGCTGAACACCGGGTCCGCGGCCACGTCCTGCACGGTCACCTGGGCGACCTTCTGAGCGGCCAGCGCACATGCCGTGCCGTCCTCGCCGACGTGCGCGAAGAAGTCGACGAAGTCCGCGGTGAGGCCGGTGTGCTTCTCGATGCGCAGTCCGCCCGCCCTGCGGTCGGCGATCTGCACGTTGCCCATTCCGGCGCCGGCGACGGCCAGGGTCTGGCTGAGCACCGCGCCCAGCACCTCACCACGGTTGGGGCCTCCGCTCCGGTCGGTGCGCGTGAAGCTCAGCCGGGGCTCGGCGTGCCGGGCGCGACGCGGAAACCACAGGGACTCCCGCTCGTCCGGGCGCGGCACGGCCACCACGGCGCCCGCCAGGGTGCGCAGCTTCACGTTGTACTGCTGCGAGGCCCGCTGGAGCAGGGCGAACGCGCTCTCCTCGTCCGGCAGCGCGTACCGTTCCTGCAGCATGCCCTGTGCCTGGGAGATCGTCGGTCGGCTGCGCATCCGGGCGCGGAGCTGCCGTGTCTCCTCGCGCAGCCGCTCCAGCTCCTCCCGGAGCTCCTCGCCGTACGCCTCCGGCAAGGGTTCTTCAGTCATACGACACCTATGGCCTTCGTCTCGTGCCCAGGACCTCACCGCGGGGCCGGGGCATCCGTACGGCTGCCCCGTCGCGGCCGGAGTACTCCGGGGCCCCGGCCTGCGCCGCCGGACACCGCCCTGCTGCGCGGCCCGGCCCGAAGGGCTTACGGTCTCGGCATGACACTCGATCCGGAGGTACGCGTCCCCGGCGCCGCGCCAGGCGAACGACCCGCGAGGATGACGTTCGCCGGCCTTGTGGAACGCGCCGCGTCCCTGGTCCGCCCCGGTCACCGGGCGCTCCTCGGTGTCACCGGGGGCCCCGGCGCGGGGAAGACCACGCTGGCCGAGCACCTGGTCCGGGCGCTCAACGCCGACGGGCAGCCCTGGGTGGCCCACGTGCCCATGGACGGGTTCCACCTCGCGGACGTCGAGCTGCGGCGGCTCGGGCGGCTGGACCGCAAGGGCGCCCCCGACACGTTCGACGCGGCCGGCTATGCCGCGCTGCTGCGCCGGCTGCGCGACGAGGAGGACGACGTCGTGTACGCGCCGGGCTTCGAGCGCGTCCTCGAACAGCCGATCGCGGGCGCCGTCCCCGTGCCGCGCGCGGCCCGGCTGGTGGTCACCGAGGGGAACTACCTGCTGGTGGAGGAAGGTGACTGGGCGCGTGTCCGTCCTCAGCTCGACGAGGTGTGGTTCTGCGAGCTCGACGAGGCCGAGCGCGTACGGCGGCTCGTGGCCCGCCACGAGGAGTTCGGCAAGGACCACGACGAGGCGGTCGCCTGGGTCCTGGGCTCGGACCAGCGCAACGCCGAGCTGGTGGCGACGACACGGCACCGGGCGGATCTGGTCGTGCCGGGCACGGCGCTGTCCGGCGTGGTGGTGCCGGGGTCCTGAGGGTGTGGCTGTGGCGGCGAGGATTCCGCCGAGCAGCCCCCGCAGCCCGGAAGACGGGCTGCACCGCCACCACGGCCCCCGTTGGCCTGCCGATGGTGCGTTGATCCCACGGGCGGCGTTCCGGCCGCCGCGAACGAAGTGACCGGCGGCCGCGCCCCTACAGCGGCGGCTCTTCTCCCGCGTCGAGACCGTGGCGCGCGACGCCGGTCACGGCCCGATCCTGGACGGCTGGGGCGAGGACCTGACGCTGATGCGTCCCGGGCTGGTCAGCGGTGCGGCGTCAGGACCGGCTCGCCCCGGGCATCGCCCCGCGCTGCCAGGCGAGGGCGAGCAGGGAGGTCATGCCGAGTGAGGCGTCGGCGAGGGCGGCGGCCTACGCCTCCAGGCGACGGACAGGCTGTGCGGAGGGCCGCGCCGGTGGGAGAGGCGCACGGGACGGGGCCGGCGGGCACGGGATCAGCTCTGCGTGCCCGAGGTGGCCGTGATGCGGGTCGTCGGGGTCACACGACAGGTGCGGGCCGGCGGGCGCGCAGTGCGACGGTCAGTGTGTGCGGGCCCTGTCCACCCAGGTAGACGCGGTTCCCGGTCGTGGCATCGGTGCCGCCCACCACCGTGTAGTCCTGACCCGGGTCGTATCGCAGCACGTCGCTGCGGTCCGGCCCGGCCAGCGGTTCGCCCGCCTCGACGCCGGCCTCGATCCGGATCTCGTCGTCGCCGACCCGGTAGGTCATTCCTCCGGTCGTCAGGCACCAGCGCCCGTCGCCGATCGGTACGGCGCCCTCCGTCACACCGCCCGGCCGGAAGGTCAGTTCGAGGGCCCAGGGCACCCGTGGTCCGCTGATGTCGATCCGCAGGTCGGCGCCGTCCTCCCTCAGGTCCACCTCGACGCGGGTCGTGTGGGAGACCTCGTCCCGGGGCCGGTCCTGGAAGGCCATCGCGGCCGAGAAGCGCCCCTCGTCCGCCATCCGGTAGGCGCCGTCGTCCCGTCGCCGGTCCGGCGGGAGCGGTTGGTGGTAGGCGGCCGTGAGGGTTTCGGTGAGCCGGTACCGGTGGTCGGCGAGCCGTCGCATGCCGGAGGCGCGGAACGGGCCCAGGTCGAAGAATCCCCGCGAGAGGCGGACGGCGTCGAGGACCGCGTCGCCGGCGAACAGGCGCAGGAAGGTGGGATTGCAGGCCAGGCCCGAGCGGATGCGCCGGTGTTCGGGCACGTCGGAGCCGCCGTACACCACCGTGTGCGCGGTGGCTGCGGCGCGTGCGGCGAGGCGTGCGGTGGTGAGGTACCGGTCACGCGGAAGTGTCTGAGCGGCCGGGTCCGGCAGGACACGGCACAGGTCCGGGGTGAGGAGGGTCTCGGCGAGCAGGCCGGGATCGTCGATGCCGGCGGCGGCCGCCAGCCGTGCCGCCCGGCTGAAGTCGCCCCGGCCGGTGCGGATCGCGAGCAGCCGGTAGTGCGGCAGGTAGGGCGCCAGCGGGAAAGGGTGGTTCTGGTCCTGTCGTCGTGAGTGGACGGTCTCCACCGTGCCGTCCGGCCTGATGAGGTCCAGGGTCGTGGCGAGATTGCGTTCGACGGCGTCCCGCAGGTCGCCGCGGCCGAGGACGTCGGCCAGCAGCAGCAGTGAGGGGTTGGACACGTGGGCCGCGTAGTTGGCGCTCCGTTCCGAGTACAGGCCCTCCGCGTCGATGTCGACTCCCTCGGTGAGCCATTCCGCCACACGGTCGAGCAGCCGGTCGTCCGGGAACGACCGGTGCAGCCGGGCCAGCGCCGCGCACAGCTCCCAGCGGTGGTTCGGGGTGTGCACCCCACCGGTCAGGAGACTGCCGGAGGCGGCGCCGGCGATCTCGGCGAGCGCGGACGTGACCTCGCGCAGTTCCGGCCCGGCGCCGACGGCGAGGACGTGCGCGTCGCACACGTCGTTGACGGTGAACGCGGAGTCCGGCGGTGACTGCACGTTGTCGCCGCCGGCGAAGAGGCCGGTGGGTGTCTGCGCGGCACGCAGGGCGGCGAGGTGGGTCATCGCGGCGGCGATGGCCTGCCTGCTGCCGTGCAGGGCCGAGTCCGGGGAACGGTACGCCGCGACCAGGGTCTTCACCCGGCGAGCCAGACCACGGTGCGGCACATCGGCGGGTGCCTCGTCGGGGTCGGCCGCCAGCGGGGCGGCCAGCCGGTCGGCGGCGCGGGCCGCCGCGCGGACGAACTCGTGATCGAGCGGGGTGGGCAAGGTCAGTCCTTCAGTCCGGCGTTGATGTCGGCGCTCATGACATAGCGCTGGAAGACCAGGAAGATGGCGATCAGAGGGATCATGGAGATGACCGATGCGCCGAGCAGCACCGACCAGTTGATGTTCTGCGCGCCGACGATGCTCTGGATGCCGATCTGCACGGTGAACTTGTTGGGGTCGTTGAGCATCAGGAGCGGCCAGATGTAGTCGTTCCACCGCCACTGGAAGGACAGGATGGCGAGGGTCAGCATGATGGGCCGGGACAGCGGCACCATGATCCGCAGGAAGATCGACAGTTCGCGGGCGCCGTCGATGCGTGCCGCTTCCACGAGTTCGTCGGGAACCGTCAGGAAGAACTGGCGGAACATGAAGCATCCGGTCGCGGTGAGCACGGCCGGGAGGATGATGCCGGCGAACGAGTTGTAGAGGCCGAGGTCGCGGACCACCAGGAACTCCGGGGCGAGCATGACCTCGCCCGGCAGCATCGTGGTGGCCAGGATGCAGACGAAGAAGACCTTGAGCCATTTGTTGTCGTACTTGGCGAGCGCGTACCCGGTGCAGCAGCTGACACCCACCGTGAGGATCGTCGTGATCACGCACACGATGGCTGTGTTGATGAAGTACTGCGAGAAATTGGCGCTGTCCCACGCTGCCTTGAAACCCGACAGGGTGGGGTCGCGCGGAACCAGCGTCAGCGGATAGGAGAACAGGTCGCTGGCCGGCTTGAAGGAGCTGAGGACGAACCACAGCACTGGAAACCCGTAGATGAACGCCAGGATCCACAGCAGTGTCGTCGCGGGCACCGCCCGCCGGATCCCACCGCCGACGGCGTTGCGGGGACGCTGCTTGGAAACGGGCTGTTTGGCGTCGGCGTCGAGCGGGCGTGGCATGTCTGTGGTTGTCATCGGTTCTCCACCCGCCGGTTGACGATCAGCTGGATGATCGCGACGGCCATCAGGATGAGCATGAGCACGAATGAAGCGGCGCTCGCGTAGCCGATCTGGCCCCGTTTGAAGCCGGTCTCATAGATGTACTGGACAAGCAGGTTGTTCGACGATCCGGGTCCGCCGTTGTTGAGGGCGACGAACACCGGGTATTCCTTCATCGCGTTGATCGTGTTGAGCAGGATGACGATGAACGAGGTGGGCGCGATGCTCGGCAGCGTGATGCTGATGAACTGGCGCCACGGACCGGCGCCGTCGAGCGAGGCCGCCTCGTAGTACGACACCGGGACGTTCTTGATCGCCGCGATGAACAGCAGCATCGTGAAACCCGTCCACATCCAGGACGCCGCCATCACCACCACCAGCAGCGACAGGTCCGCGTTCGACTGCCACGGAACCTCGCCTCCGCCGAACTTCTCGATGACGTAGTTGACCAGTCCGAAGTTCTCACCGAACATCCACCGCCACAGGACGCCCACGACGATGGGCGACAGCAGCCACGGAATGAAGAAGATGACGCGGGCGACCGACGAGCCCTTGGCGTGCTTGCTCACCACCAGGTTGGCGGCGAGCAGCGAGAGCGCGAAGTTCAGCGGGACGAAGAGGACGGTGTACAGCAGCGTCCGGGTCAGCGCGTTGTAGAACGTGGAGTCCCCGAGCAGGTTCTGGTAGTTGTCCAGTCCTACGAACTGGAACACCCCCACGCCCGAGTAGTTCGTGAAGGAGTAGACGAGCCCGATCACCGCCGGCCAGACGAAGAAGAGCACGAAGAGCACGACATTGGCCGCGATGAGGACGAGCGGCGCGGCGGTGTACTTGCTGCGTCTCCTGGGCGGGCTCACGGACACGTCCGAGGCGTGTTTGGTCATCTTCCTGACTCCGTGCTGGTGGAAGGGATTGCTGTGGGCTCACGCCATGAGCCCGGCATCACATGGGCGCCCGGGGCCGGGGGGGGGGGGGGGGGGGCACCCCCCCCCCCCCCCCCCCCCCCCCCCCCCCCCCCCCCCCCCCCCCCCCCGTCCCCCCCCCCCCCCCCCCCCCCCCCCCCCCCCCCCCCCGGGCCCACGATCAGCCGCCGACCTGCTGGTTGTAGCCGTCCACGATGTTCTGCAGGGCCTTGTCGGCCGACTGCTCGCCGTTGATCGCCTTGCCGAGCTCCGTCTTGGTCGGGTCCTCGGTGAGGGTCTTGCCCTTCAGCACCCAGGCTGTCTGCGCGCTGTTGAAGTAGCCGGAGATCGGGTCGTAGAGCGGGATCGACTCGTTGTACAGCTTGAACGCCGCCTGCGCCGCCTCGGACTTGAAGGGGTACTGCGGGTTCAGACCGGTCTCGACGGGCAGGAACCCGGACGCCTCACACAGCTCGCGGTAGTGGTCCGGCTCGTACAGCCAGGAGATGAACTTGCTGGCAGCGCTGGCCGCGTCGGCGTTGTTGTTGAACCCGACCACCATGCCGCCGCTGTTGACGTCGCTGGCCTGCACCGGCTCGGCGGGAGTCGGGACGCTCGCCCACTCGAACTTCTTGATGCTCTCCGCGAAAGCGGCGACCTGCCACACGCCGGACCAGTAGGCGACCACGTCGCCGCTCTGGAACATGGCCGACGGGTCGGCGCCGCTGGTCCACACCGACTTCGGCATGGTCTTGTTGTCGTTCATCTCGACGAAGCGCTTCACGGCCTTCTTGGTCGCGGCGTCCGCCGAGAACTTGCCGGAGTCGTCAGCGTGGACGTACTTCCCGCCCATCTCGTACACCATGGCGCGCAGCCGTGACGGCGACTGGTCGAAGGTCAGGGAGTACTTGGCCTTGGTCTTCTCCCGGACCTTGTCCGCCGCCTTGATGAACTCGGTCCAGGTCCAGGTCTTCTGGGGCGAGGTCGGGTAGGAGACGCCGGCCTTCTCGAAGAGCGACTTGTTGATGAACATGCCGGACGCGGTGACGTCCGAGGGTATGGACAGCACCTTCCCGGACGAGTCCTTGGCGACGAAGTTGGCGTTGATCTTGTTGCTCTTGTTGTTGGCGACGGACGTGAGGTCGATCAGCTTGTTCGACCAGAGCGGGTCCAGCGCCGGCACGGCCGCCACGTCGGGCAGCGAGTTCGCCTGCGCGGAGTTGCGCAGCTTCGCCGTGTAGCCCTCGTAGGGGATGTTGACGAGCTTGACCTTGACGCCGGTTTCCTTCTTGTACCGCGCCACCATCTTCTTCCAGCCCGCGTCCTGCCCCGGAACCGTGGAGATCCAGAACGTCAGCGACTTGGAAGTACCGCCCGAGCCGGAGTCCGACCCGCAGGCGGAGAGCAGAAGGGCACCTGCCGTGGCCACGGCAGCGAGGGGAACCACGCGGCGTATGCCGCCGCGGCCGAGTCGGCGGGAGCGCCGCACACCCACACTGATCATCTTCGATCCCTTTTCTTCGTAGCGGAAGAAGCACGGCGCCAGCCAAGGCGGCACGGGTGCATTTTGCAGGAGGTCTCGCTTTCCGGGGCACGGCCTCGCCCGGCCGCGTCGCCTTGACAGGTGGGGTCCCCGGCCAAGAGGGCCGTCGTCGCACGAGCACGCCCTCGTGCGGCTGCCGTACTTCGCGTACAGGCGGGATAGTCACCCGGAGTCGGCGTCCCGGCCGACTTAGAAAGCGCTTGTCCGGACATTGGCAGAACGGGATGGAGTCCGTCAATCCTTCACTGGCACCCCTCCGGTCACGGTTTGGATTCCATGGGCCACGGCCAGCCTGCTGGCCCCGACCACGGTGCCGCTGTCGCCGAGGGCGCTGCTGACCACCTCGGTGGGCCAGCTCAGCCGGGCGAGCTCGGCCCGTACGCCCGGCACGAGCTGCGGATTCGCGCCGACGCTGCCGCCCAGGACGATCAGTCCGGGGTCCAGTACGGCGGCCACGGCGGCGGCCAGCCGACCCACCTCGGCGGCGTGTCGGCCCACGACGGCTCCGGCTGTGGCATGTCCCTCCTCGGCGAGGGCACAGAGCCGCTGGACGGTGTCGGGGCAAGGGCCGTCGGCGTCCCGCCAGGCCTCGGCCGTGCGGCGCAGCAGCGAGCCGGCGCCTATGTGTTCCTCCAGGCCCTCGTAGCGCGGCCGCCTGCCCTCGTCCCACGGGTAGGGCAGCCGGGCGACCTCACCGGCGGCGCCGTTCGCGCCGCGCAGCACCTGGCCGCCGATGACGACACCGAGGCCGATGCCCACGCCGATGCGCAGATAGCCGAAGGTACGCCGGCCGCGGGCGGCGCCCTCGTGCAGCTCGGCGAGCGCGGCGCAGTTGACGTTGTTCTCCAGGTGCACCGGCACACCCGGCGGAAGGGCGACAGCCATGGCGTCGAAGACGGGGCCCGCCTTGGCGGTCGCCGGGCGCTCTCCGGCACCCTCCCCGTCCTGTGTGGTGACGTCACCGACGGCGACCACGACGGACCGCAGCGGGGCGTTCGCGGGCAGCGCGTCCAGCGCCCGGCGCACGGTGTCGGCGGCGTCCGCCCGGGAGCCGTCGCTCTCGGCGAGCAGGGTGCCGTCCAGGGCGCAGCCACGCACCTGGGTCCGGTCGGGGCCGAGGTCGACGGCGAGTACGGCGCCGGCGGCCGGCCCGAGGCCGTAGACGACGGCGGTACGGCCGGTGGCGCCGGAGGCGGTGCCGGAGGAAGCGGCGAGGTCGGCGGCCTCGAGCTCGGCCACAGCCGAGGAGATCGTCGGCTTGGACAAGCCCGCGCCGGCGGCCAGCTTCGGGCGGGTGGCGGTGCCCGCCGCGGCCAGCACGGCGAACACCGCACGCGCGCTCTCGCTCAGGTCCATGCTCTCCCCAGATGGTGCTGCGGCGGCCGGGCGGCGCGGAGGGAGTCCAGGCACGCCCCGCGTCGTGCGGCACGCTCACTCGGCGTGCCGCACGACGCGGGAACGTACCGGACTCCCCCGGCGCCACCCAGATCGCCAAGGTCGTTCGGCATCGGGTTTCCGCGCCTCTTGACGCGCACCCTACTTCGTTAGTTAACTTCCTAACGAAGTGCACGGTACTCGCCTGCCGTGTTCCGCACGAGGCCCGTCCCGGGGCTTCCCGATCTTTTACTCAGGTATGCCTCGCGAGGTCCGCGCCGGTCACCGCGACTCGGCTGCTCTTCTGCCGTGGGTCCGGGGTCGTCCCCCGCGAGAACACAGTCAACTCCCGTTCCCGAGCACGGTTCGCCCGCCGTCGACGCGCCCGCAACGACGAAAGAGGCACCGTGCACGACTCCAGGCCCGTCGCGGTCGGTATCGACGTGGGCGGCACCAAGACCCATCTCCGCGCGGGGACGGGTTCCGGCGCCGATCACGTCCGTACGAGCAGCGGATGGCGGCCGCACGACCCCGTGGCCGCCGCCGGCTGGCTGACCACGCTGGTCCACGACGCCCTCCCCTCCGGTGCGCGTCCGTCCGCCGTCGCGGTGGGCGGCCACGCCTGCGAGACGCCCCGGCAGTGCGAGGCCCTTCGCGCCGTACTCCAGGAACGGCTTCAGGTGCCGTGCCTGGTCGTCGGTGACGCCGAACTCCTCGTGCCCGCCGCCGGCCTGGACAGGGGCGTCGGCCTCGTCGCCGGTACCGGCTCGGTGGCGGTCGGCCGACTCGGTGACGGCAGCTCCGTGCAGGTCGGCGGCTGGGGCGCCGTGCTCGGCGACGAGGGCGGCGGCGCCGGCCTCGTCCGTGAGGCGGCCCGGGCAGTGTGGGCGGCGCACGATCGCGGGGAAGCCCCCGACGCGCTGGCCGACCGGCTGGTGGCCGCCTTCGGCGTGAGTGAGGTCCCCGCCCTGGGCGCGGCGCTGGAGAGCGCCACGGACGTCTCGGCCGAGTGGGGGCGGCGTGCCCCCGTCGTGTTCGCCGCCGCCGAGGACGGTTCCCCGATAGCCCGCGAGGTGATCGCCGAGGGCGGCCGCGCGCTCGCCGCGCTCGTCGTCCGGCTCGCCGAACGCGGCGCTTTCGTCGACGACGTCGTGATCGCGGGCAGTACGGTCCTGCGCCAGCCCGCGCTCTACGAAGCCTTCACCTCAGCCCTCGCGCACGCCCTTCCCGCCGCGCGGCCCCTTCGGCTTCAAGTACCGCCGGTCGAGGGGGCGTTGGCACTGGCACAATCTCTCCTTCAGCCTGCAAGCCACTGATCACCCCCGCGCCGCCGACTGGTCATGAACCGGTCATGCGTCGCATCCAGTCTCTGCCCGAAGATCGTTCACCGTGAAAGGAGCGGCACCCGCATGCCGTCATCAGCCGGGCACCACACCACCAACCGGCGTGTCTTCCTGAGGAACTCACTCGGCGCCTCGGCGGGTCTCCTCGCCGCTCCGACCGTCGCCACGTGGTGGAAGGCCCCCGGGGCCCGTGCCGCCACGGCCCCCGCCGCCTTCGTCGACGACTACACCACCAACGTCGTGGCGAACCAGACCCCCGAGACCAACGCGGTCATCCGCGCGCTCGGCGGCTTCGCCGAGGTGTGGAAGACCGGGGCCGAGTGGGACACCGGCACCCCGATCATGCCCGAGGTGCTGCGCGCCAACATGCGGTACTGCGCACGCCTCACGGGCGCCCGCACCGACGCGCAGGCCCGCGAGGCGTTCATCTTCGACCGGCAGCACCAGAGTTACGCCATGATCGGCGGCCTGGGCCCGCTCGCCGAGCTGTACAAGTCGGGTGCCAAGGCGGTCACCTCCATCACGAGCGCCCCGGACGGCACGCCGTCGGGCAGGATCAACGACGCGGTGCCCGCCGACGCGCCCGCCGGTTCCGCGCTCGGCGCCGGCAGTTACGACTCGGACCTCGGACAGGTGGCCAGGCTGGTCGACACCGTGCGCGGCCCGTTCGCCTCGGGCAACCCGGCCAAGTTCGCCTTCCAGTACCCCCGCCCGTGGCGGATGAACGAGCACAGCGAGGTCGTCGACACCGGCGAGAAGGACGCGCTCGGGTACCCGGTGTACGACTCCGACGTGGTCGTGGCCCCGCAGTTGCTGAGGCAGCGCAGCACTGACGGCGCGGAGGACGGCGGCTTCCCCAGCGGCCACACCAACGCCTTCCACCTGGCCGCGCTGGCGTTCGCGTACGCGGTGCCCGAACGCTTCCAGGAGCTGGTGACCCGCGCGTTCGAACTGAGCCACACCCGCATCATGTCGGGCATGCACTCCACGGTCGACGTCATGGGCGGCCGCGTGATGGCCACCGCCCTCGCCGCCGCCGCGCTCGCCGATCCCAGGAACGCCGAACTCAAGGCCGCCGCGCGCGAGCAGGCCGCCGCCTACTTCCAGCAGCGGACGGGCACGACGGCCGACACCCTGTACGCGTACGCGCACTCGGCGGGCACGGACACCGACGCGTACGCCGACCGGGAGGCCAACGCCCGCGCGGTCGCGCCCCGGCTGACGTACGTCCTCACCCGGACGGGCCGCTGCACCCCGCTGACCGTGCCCAAGGGCGCGGAGGTGCTGCTGGAGACGCGGCTGCCGTACCTGGACGCGGCACAGCGGCGCGAGGTGCTGCGGACGACCGCGCTGCCGTCGGGGTACGTGCTGCTGGACGGCTGGGAGCAGTGGGGCCGGCTGAACCTGTTCGCCGCGGCCGACGGCTACGGCGCGTTCGAGGCGGACGTGCACGTGACGATGGACGCGGCAGCCGGCGGTTTCAGCGCGGCCGACACCTGGCACAACGACATCTCGGGACCCGGGGGCCTGGTCAAGAGCGGCAGCGGCTCGCTGACACTGGCGGGCGCCAACCGGTACACGGGCGGCACCACCGTGAGGGAGGGCGTGCTCGCCGCGGGCTCGAAGGAGGCCTTCGGCCGCGGTGACGTCCGGGTGGCGGGCGGCACGCTGGCCACCGGTGACAACACCGTGCGGGTGCGCGGGGGTTACGCGCAGGCCGGCGTCCTGGACGTCACGCTGGACCTCCCCCACTCTCGGCTTCGCTCGAGCGGGGGGACCCCCATCACCGCCCCCGCCCTGGTGGTGGACGGCCGCGCGGTGCTGGAGCGGGGCAGCTCGCTGGTGGTCCGGTTCGACGCCAGGCAGTCGCCGCGCCCCGGCAGCACGGTGGCGGTCATCGGGGCGCGGTCCCTGCAGGGCCGGTTCGCCGAGGTCACCGTGGCCGCCGAGGGCTGGCGGGCCGAGCAGGTCTTCACGGCGCACGGCCTGTCGGTACGACTCACCACGAGCTGACTCTTCGTCAGGCCTGGGTCCGGGACTCCAGGTCGAGACGGGTGTCGTTGCCGTAGACACCCGTCTCGTCGCCCCGGATGCCGTACCAGAGCTGGAAGCGGGCGACGGCCTCGGTGAGCGTGGCGTCGTACGTGCCGCTGGTCGAGCCGTTGTCGTACACGTTCGGTATCTTGCGCAGCCGCTCCTGGAGTTCGGTGACCTCCGGACCGCTGTCGCCCTCGCGGAGGGTTCCCGGTCCGTCCGGATCCCCGGCATCCTCCGCCTGCTGGGTGGGGGGCGCCGAGCCGGGCGCGCTGGGGGCCGGCGTCGGGGTGCTGGGGCGCGCCTCGTCGCTCGCGTCGCCGCCCGGCAGCAGCAGCGCGCAGCCGAAGCCGATCAGGGCCGCCGCGGCCACTCCGACGACGACCGCGGCACGGCGCAGCTCCACGCCGCCCGTTCGCCGTGCGGAGCGGCGCCCGCGGTCCTGTGGGCGGCCCGAGTCCGCGCTGAAGTCCTCCCCCATCCGGACGGGCGGGAGTTCCTCGGTCTCCGGCTCGGGCAGGATGCGCCCGGGGGCCCGTGCGACAGAGACGGCCTCGTACTCGTCGTCGGGACCGCGCCCCGGAGAGGCCTGTCCCTCGGCCCTGGCGCGGTCCTGCTCGAACTCCCGCAGCAGTTCCGCCAGTGCCTCCGTCCGGCGGCGGCGCATGACGTAGGTGGGTTCGATCGGGCGACGCCTCGTCGTCTGCCCCGGTTCGGGCGGTGTCGACACACTGCTCTCCTTCCGTGCGAGCGGTCTCCCGCCATCCCCGTGGAGTGATACGGGGCCGCCGACCGGAGAGTTCAAACGGGCGCGGCGCGTGTGCCCGAGGGAGACCTGTTTCCGTGGAGTGAGCCGTGCCCTTTCCTCAACGGTCCTGCCGGATAACCCGTTCGGGTGATTGAGGCAGGCGGGGTCTTGTCACTCGGTTGGCCCTGTGGGCTACTGAAAGGGTGAACCGGCGGGCTGCCCATCCCCGTGCCGGGGGACGTTCAGACAGGCAGCTGTTGCCGGTTTTCCCTTTGCCCACAGGAGACACCG
The DNA here is from genome assembly GCF_055572015.1 of Streptomyces sp. NPDC030840. Lineage (NCBI taxonomy): Bacteria > Bacillati > Actinomycetota > Actinomycetes > Kitasatosporales > Streptomycetaceae > Streptomyces > Streptomyces sp. NPDC030840. Next base: position 58,810 of record NZ_JBVIEE010000002.1, read on the forward strand.
GACGTTGTGGGTCCGCCTGCGCGCGGCAGTGCGGCTGTTGGTCTTCCCCCCGCCCCGGCGGCGTTCGACCGCGCGGTGCCCCGTTGCTGGTGATGCCGCGTCGGCCGGCTGGTCCTGCTGGTTCCTCGCCATGTCCCTGAGATCCAAGCGAGGAGTACCGTCATGCCCATTTCTCCGAATCAGGGTTCCACCGGTGGCGGCACGTTGGTGACCATCACGGGTACGAACCTGTCCAACACCAGCGCGGTGAAGTTCGGCACCAAGTCGGCGACCAGCATCACTCAGGTCTCACCGACGCAGGTCACCGCCGTCTCCCCGTCCGGCACCGGCACCGTCGGGGTCACCGTGACCACCCCCGGCGGGACCAGCAACCCGGTGCCGTTCTTCTACGTCGGCGCTCCGTTCAAGTCCTCCCTGGGTGCCACCTCCGGCCCCCTGGCCGGTGGCAACGCCATCACCCTCACCGGGACCGGCCTGTCCACGGCCACCAGCGTGTCCTTCGGCGGCATCACGGCCACCCCGACGGTGAACTCCGACAGTTCACTCAGCGTCACGGTTCCCGCGGGCGCGGCGGCCGGTCCGGTGTCGGTCAGCGTGACCACCGCGGGCGGGACCAACAACGGCCTGACCTACACCTACGTCGACGACCCCACGATCGGGACCCTCACCCCCACCTCGGGCCCGACCTCCGGCGGGACGGCGGTGACCATCACCGGCACCAACCTCGACACCACCGACTCGGTGACCTTCGGCGGCACCCCGGCACCGTTCTCGGTGGTCAGCGCGACCACGCTGTCGGCGGTCACCCCGCCCGGCACCGCGGGGGCGGCCGACGTGGTGGTGACCAACCCCTCGGGGTCGGACACGGCAGTCGGCGCCTTCACGTACGTCGCCGGCCCCGGCATCTGACCCACTCTCCCGGCGGGCACCGTGCCGCCGGCCCTGGCACGGAGTTCCGTCATCCGCCCGCCCACGACGGCCTGACCGGCGTCGTGGGCGGGGCACCTCCGGCAAGGGCCGTCCCAAGGAGGGAGCTGCCCATGCCCAGGCCCATCGACATGCTTCGGCGCGCGCGTGCCATGACCGCCGCACTCCCCGCCGCGCCGATCGCCGTCATCCCGGTGGGTGACGGCCCCACCGGGATCGCCCTGGGCCGCCTCGGCCGTGCGGGGTATGTGACGAACTTCGGCTCGAACACGGTCACCGTCCTGGACACCGGCACCCGGACCGCCACCGCCACCGTCCCCGTCGGATCCGGCCCGTGGGGAGTCGCCGTCGCCCCCGACGGGACGGAGGCGTATGTGAGCAACCTCGGTTCCGGGACGGTCAGTGTCATCGACACCGCGACGAACACCGTCACGGCGGCGATCGGTGGCATCTCATCCCCGGCCTGCGTCGCCTTCTCCCTCGACGGCAGCCGCGCCTATGTGGTCAGCCAGGACACCGACCGCCTCGTGGTCCTGGACACCGCCACGCGCACCGCCGTGACGAGCGTGGCGGTGGGCGGCACCCCGTACGAGGTCGCCCTCTCCCCGGACGCACCGTACGCGTACGTCAGCGACTTCGGCGACGGCACCGTCACCGTCGTCGACACGGACTCGAACACGGCCGTGGTCACGGTCGGCGGCTTCACCCAGCCGCGCGGCCTGTCCGTCACCCCGGACGGCCAGCGCCTGTACGTCGCCGACCAGGCGGCCGGCACGGTCAGCGTGGTGGACACCACCACGTACACCGTCGCCACCGTGATCGGCGGATTCGACGCTCCCGTGTCGGTGGCCATGGGCCCCCGAGGTGTCCTGGCCTACGTCAGCGAAAGCGGCTCCGGTTCGCTCACGGTGATCGCCTTGGCCACCAACGCCCGCGCCGCCACCGTCACCGGCCTGGGCGTGCCGAGCGGACTCGCCGTCACCCGCGACAGCCGCCACCTCTACCTGGCGGACACCGGCACCGACACCGTCAGCGTCCTGAACATCCCGGTGCCCGTCTCCCCCGACCAGGGGCACACCGGCGGCGGCACCCCGGTGATCCTCTCCGGACGAGGCTTCCTCGGCACCACCCGGGTCCTGTTCGCAGACCGCCCGGCCGTCTCCTTCTCCGTGGTGGACGACACCACCATCACCGCCGTCACTCCCGCGGGCACCGGCGCCGGCCCGGTCTCCGTCACCGCCTTCGGCGTCACCCGCACGATCGGTACCTTCTACTACCTGCGGCCCCCGATGCTCCGGACGGTCTCACCCGCCACCGGTCCCACGGCGGGAGGCAACACGCTCACCGTCACCGGCATCGGCCTGTACACCACCCAGGAGGTGCGCCTGGGCACCACCAGCGTGTATCCGACCGTCGTCTCCGACGCCCGGCTCGTTCTCACCGCGCCGCCCGCCCCGCCCGCTGTCCCCGGGACGGTCACCAGGGTCCCCGTGGTGGTGACCACGTCGGGCGGCGTCGCCGGCGGTCCCTCCTACACCTACGTCGATCCGCCCACGACCACCACGCTGACTTCCTCGCCCGAGTTGCCTGTCGTGGGCGAGCCGGTCACCTTCACGGCGGCGGTGGCCCCTGCCGCCCCCGGGACGGGAACCCCCACGGGCACGGTGTGGTTCGACTTCGGGGACGGCTCCGTGCCGGTCACCGCCGTGGTGGTGGACGGGGTGGCAACAGCGACGCACGCCTACGCGGGCACCGGCGGCAGCCCGTACACGGTCGCCGCCGCCTACAGCGGGGACAGCGACTTCGCCCCGTCGTCGGACTCCGCCGAGCAGGCGGTGGCACCGGCGCCGACCGCGACGACCGTTGTGTCCAGCCCGGAGCCGTCGAATCCCGGCGGGCCGGCGTCCGTCACGGCGCGGGTCGTCGTGGCAGCACCCGGCAGCGGGCGGCCCACGGGCTCGGTGACGATCGACTTCGGCGACGGCACACCGGCCGTCGTGCAGCCCCTCGTGGACGGCCTGGCCACAGCCACCCACACGTACCCGGCCGTCGACGGCACCTACACGATCACCGCCTTCTACGGCGGAGACACCGACTACGCCTCCTCCACCGACGTCCGCACCCATCGGGTGCTGGCCGACGTCGTGGCCACCACCACGACGGTGACCTCCGCGCCGGACCCGTCGACGACCTGGCAGACGGTCACCTTCACGGCCACCGTCACACCCGCCGACCCTCAGGCGGAGACCCCCACCGGAACCGTCACCTTCGACTTCGGCGACGGCACACCCCAGGTTCCGGTGACGTTGTCGGGCGGCGTCGCCGCGGTCGGCCACACCTACACCTCCGGGATCGGCAGCCCGTATCCGGTCATCGCCCTCTACACCAGCGACAATGGTGAGTTGAGCTCGTCCGCCGGACACGACGCCCAGACGGTGAACCCGGTCCCCACGACCACCTCGGTCAGCTCCTCGCCCGAGTCCTCCGTGGCAGGGCAGCCGGTCACCTTCACCGCGACCGTCACCCCGGGCGCCGCAGAGGCCGAGGCGCCGACGGGCACGGTCGTCTTCGACTTCGGCGACGGAACGGCACCGGTCGCCGCCCCGGTCCAGGACGGCACGGCCCTCATCACCCACGCCTACGCCACCACCGGCGGCAGCCCGTACACGGTCACCGCCGTCTACGACGGCGACACGGACTTCGCCGACTCCACCGCGACGCACGCCCACACCGTGGGCCAGGCCCTCACGACCGCCACACTGGCGTCCGTCCCGGACCCGTCGGTGGTGGGCGAGGCGGTGTTCTTCACGGCGACCGTCACACCTGTCTCCCCGGGAGCGGGCACGCCCACCGGCAGCGTCACCTTCGACTTCGGCGACGGCACCGCCCCCGTCACCCTGCCCCTCACCGAGGCGGTGGCCACCACCGACCACACCTACACGGGCGCTGCGGGCAGTCCGTACACGGTCACCATCACCTACGACGGTGACACGGACTTCGCCGGCTCCACCGGAACGAACGCCCACAGGGTGCGCCGGGCGCTCACCACCACGACCGTGACCTCCGCTCCGGACCCGTCGGTAGTGGGCGAGGCGGTGACCTTTACCGCCACCGTCGCGCCCGTGGCACCGGGAGCCGGCACCCCCACCGGCACCGTCACCTTCGACTTCGGCGACGGCACGACTCCCACCACCGCCACCCTCACCGACGGCACCGCCACCACCACTCGCTCCTACAGCAGCCGGCCCGACGGCCCCCACGCGGTCATCGTCACCTACAGCGGGGACCTCGACTTCGTCTCCTCCGGTGGCGCCGCACTGCACACCGTGGACCGGGCGTCGACCACGACCACCGTCACCTCGGCACCGAACCCGTCCGTGGTGGGCCAGCCGGTGACCTTCACCGCCACCGTCACCCCGGTCGCCCCCGGAGCGGGCACCCCCACCGGCACCGTCACCTTCAACTTCGGCGACGGCACCACCCCCGCCACCGCCACGCTCACCGACGGCACCGCCACCATCACCCGCCCCTACACCAGCAGAAGGGACGGCCCCGACACCGTCACCGCCACCTACAGCGGTAACAGGGACTTCACCGCGTCCAGCGGCACGCCCACGCACACCGTGGACCGGGCGTCGACCACCACGACGGTGGCCTCGGCGCCGGACCCGTCGGTGGTGGGCGAGGCGGTGACCTTCACCGCCACCGTCGCGCCCGTGGCACCGGGAGCCGGCACCCCCACCGGCACCGTCACCTTCGACTTCGGCGACGGCACCACCCCCACCACCGCCACCCTCACCAACGGCACCGCCACCACCACCCACCCCTACACCACCAGCAGCGGCAGCCACTACACGGTCACCGCCACCTACGAAGGGAGCACGGCGTTCGCCGGGTCCAGTGGGACGGACACCCACGCCGTGGACCGGGCGTCGACCACCACGACGGTGGCCTCGGCGCCCGACCCGTCGGTAGCCGGTCAGCGGACGACCTTCACCGCCACCGTCGCGCCCGTGGCACCGGGAGCCGGCACCCCCACCGGCACCGTCACCTTCGACTTCGGCGACGGCACCACCCCCACCACCGCCACCCTCACCAACGGCACCGCCACCACCACCCACCCCTACACCACCAGCAGCGGCAGCCCCTACACGGTCACCGCCACCTACAGCGGAAGCCCCGACTTCACCGCTTCCAGTGGCACCGACGCGCACACCGTCAACCGGGCGTCGACCACGACCGCCGTCACGTCGGCGCCGGACCCGTCAGTGGTGGGCCAGCCGGTGACCTTCACCGCCACCGTCACACCGGTCGCCCCCGGAGCGGGCACCCCCACCGGCACCGTCACCTTCAACTTCGGCGACGGCACCACCCCCGTCACCGCCCCTCTGGCCGGAGGCGCTGCCGGCGTCACCCGCCCCTACACGAACCGGTCCAGCGGCCCCTACACGGTCACCGCCGCGTACAACGGCAGCAGCAGTTTCACCGGCTCCAGCGGGACCGACCCGCACACCGTCAACCGGGCACTGACGAACACCACCGTGGTCTCCTCCCCGGACCCGTCGGCTCCGGGACAGAGCGTGACCCTCACGGCGACCGTCACCGCCGTACCGCCTGGAGCGGGCACCCCCACGGGCACCGTCACCTTCACCATCGGCAACCGCTCCCCCGTCAGTTCCCCGCTCGTCAACGGCAGCGCCACCACAACCATCAGCATCCCGCTGGCTGTCGGCACCCACCCCGTCACCGCCACCTACACCGGCAGCAGCAACTTCACCGGCTCCAGCGGCACGGACACGCACGCCGTCATGCCGTGACCCGCGACCTGCGGTGAGCGAGCCGCGTCATCCTCGGCCGACCGGGGCGTTCCCCACGGGGACGGCGGGAAGCAGGGCCGCGACCTCCCAGCCCTGTTCCTCGGCGCGCGGCCGGGCCTCGTCCGTCACGGTCCGGCTGCTCAAGCACGTGACGGCGGGGACCGAGCGGCCCGCGGCGCCGGAGCCCCATGAGGCGCTCACCGACCGGGAGCTCGACGTGGTCCGCCTGGTGGCCCTGGGCCACACCAACGCCGAGATCGCCGCGTCCATGTTCGTGTCCCTGTCCACGGTGAAGACGCACCGCGGGAGCATTCAGCTCAAGCTCTCCGCCCGCAACCGCGTGGAGATCGCCGCATGGGCCTGGCGGACGGGACACGCGGGCGACCACTCCTGACGCCGGGCGCCCACGAGTCCCTGGAGCCGGCGTCAGGACCGGCCCGGCCCGCCGCTGCCGAACGAACCGCTCGACCCCGGGTCCCAGCGCCGGCGCGTCTGGTCCTCGCTCCGCCGGCTCCCGGAGGCGTGGAGCTGGTGCGGGGTGAGCCGTTCGTCCCCGTCCCCGGCCCTCGGGACCTCGTTCGGCTCCCGGACCTGCCGGGTCTCGTGGACGGGCCCGGACTCCGGCAGCTTGGGCTGCTCGCCGCGCCGGGGTGGACCCGGCTCGCGGCGTCGTACCTTCATCCCGAGCCGGACCGCCCAGATGAGCGCGCAGACGATGACAACTCCGGCGATGAGGATCGCGACCACACCACCGGGATTCGTCGCGGCTGCTTCGTACTCGTTCGTGGTCATGGGCGCCGGGTACCCCGTCCCGGGCGGTGAATACGCGCTGGATACTCCGCCCGACGGCGTCGCCGCGCCGCCTCGCGGGTCCGGTGGCCGGGCGCCGTACGCGGGTCCGGTGGCCGGGGTTTCCGTCGGGATGGTCAGGGCCTCCGTGAGGCGCTCTCCCCGCCGTGCGGCCCGCGTTCCGGGTGCGGCGGGTCCGGGGTGGGCGGGCCGGAGGCGGAGGGCTCTGCCCTCAGGGTTTGCGGGCGACGCCGCCGAGGGCGATCACCTCGCCGCGCGCGGGCGCGGTCGCGGGGTCGGGGCGCCACTCGGTGAGGGGGACGACGCCGGGGTCGAGCAGGTCCAGGCCGTCGAAGAAGCCCGCGAGTTGCCACGGGCTGCGCAGATGGTAGGCGGCCGCGCCGGTCTCGTTGTAGAGCCGGGTCGCTTCGGCGTTCGCCTGGTGGGTGTCCACGCTGTCGTTGAAGGCGAGGTAACTGCCCGACGGCAGCGCCCCCATCAGCGCGGCGACGATGGCACGTGCCTGGCCGTAGTCGGCGATGTGCCCGCTGACCTGCATCAGAGTGAGGGCGACCGGCTGGGACAGGTCCAGCGTCCGGGCCGCTTCCCGCAGCACGGTGTCGGGGTCGTGCAGGTCGGCGTCGACGTAGTCGGTCACGCCCTGGGGGGTGCCGGCGAGCAGTGCGCGGGCGTGGGTGAGCACCAGGGGATCGTTGTCGACGTAGACGACGCGTGCCTCGGGTGCCACCCGCTGGGCGATCTCGTGGGTGTTGTCGGCCGTCGGAAGTCCGGTGCCGATGTCGAGGAACTGACGGATGCCGGCCTCACCGGCCAGATGGCGCACGGCACGGCCGAGGAACGCACGCGAGTCCCGGGCCAGGTCGGTGATGCCGGGGAAGATCTCGCGGAAGGCGTCTCCCGCCTCGTGGTCGACGGGGTAGTTGTCCTTGCCGCCCAGCCAATAATTCCAGACCCTGGCCGAATGCGGCACCGTCGAGTCGATCTTCGCTAACGCCGCTGTGTCAGGGGCGGACCGATCCTGCGACACCCGACAACCTCCTTGGAGCGAACCGTTGCTGACGCGGGAAGTACCAGTGGCATACTCCCAACGAGCACCGTGCGCCGTCCAGTTGGAGAATCTCAGGGCGTGAGTGAGATGCGCAGTCCGACCGCGCCCTCCTTGCCGCGGCGCATCCGGCTGCCCAGGACGGTCAGACGGGCGACGAGTCCGTACTTGCGGGCGATGAGCCGGCGGTAGTGCTCGGTCGTGGCGGGATCGACGATCTCGGCCCGGCCGGGGACCTGTTCGCCGGTCGGGTTGCCGCGCAGGTCACAGGGGCCCACGAGGATGTCGGCGCGATTGCGGATCCGCTTGACCTTCCCGGAGTCGGCGGCCGTCCAGACACCGAGCGTCTCCGCGTCCCGTACCGCCCACACCGGCGTAGCGACGGGCGTTCCGTTCCGGCGGTAAGTGGTGATCAGCACGTACTTGCCCGCGCCCAGCGCGTCCAGGGTGGTCTCCTCCATGACGGGAGTGTAGGCGGGCCGGACGGTCAGGTCCGGCCCGCGCGGTCCTGATCGCGGTCAGGACAGTTGGCCGCCGTAGTCGGGCAGCTTGAAGGTGCGCTCCGCGTGGCCGCCGACGAGGTCGGTGTCGTTGTTGCCGATGTTGGCGATGATCTTGTAGCCCTTGGCCTCGATCTCCGCGCGCTTGCTGGTCTTGTAGGCGCTGACCTCGTCGAAGAGGTCCGGGAGGTCGCGGACGTAGAGACCGGAGACGGGGTAGCCGACGGTCTTGAGGTTCCACTCGGTGAGGCTCTCGATGATGCCCGGCCGGGCCGTGACGAAGAAGATGTCGACGCCTCGGGAGCGGGCGTAGGCGGCCAGGTCGAGCGAGGGCTTCAGCGCCGGTGTGGGCAGTTGGTACCAGGGGTGGAAGTCGGTCTCCAGCGTGGTGTTGTCGATGTCGAAGACGACGGCGAGCTTCTGTCCCGCGGTGCCCTGGGTGCGCTGCTGGATGTAGGGCTTGGCCTGGTCGATGACGGCCTTGACGTCGCGCTCCCAGGTGTCGTAGTCGATGTCGGCGGCGGCCTGGGCCGCGGCCGTGCTCACCATGGCCTCGGCGGGGGCCGCGGCGGCGGCTCCGGCGGTGCCGACGGCTCCCCCGGCGCCCAGTACCACGACCACCGAGACCGCACCGATCCGGCGCGCCACACGGCGTGTTCTCATGCCCGTCCCCTTCTGCAGTTGGAAGCGGCGACGGGTCCCACCGTCGCCGCGCTCGTCATGGTCATGCCCAACAGTGGCGCGAAGTCAACGCGAAAGTTACCGATTGGTAGACGCGGGCTTGTCGTCAGACGGGGCCGCCGCCGGTACGGCCGTCCACCTGTGAAGATCCACGTTGTGCCACCGGACCGCAACACTCCGCTCTACATTGCGCGTTGACACACGCATCGCACAGCACCCCAGGAGCCGCGCCCGTGACGCAGACCCCGCACCTCTCGCACCGCCCCTCCGAGTCGACGACGAGCGAGTGGGTGAGGCTCCAACTGGACGTCGACGCCTTCGACCTGGCGCGCTTCCAGCCGTACGTCGACGCGTGCCGCACCTCCGGCATCCGGCTGACCACGTTCTCCGAGCTCGGCGACACCCCCGAGCACCGGCGCGCCCTGTACGAGCTCAACAAGGAGTGCTCGGCGGACATCCCGCAGCGCGGCGAGTTCTTCACGTACGACGAGTTCCACCGGCGGCGCTTCGACGTCCCCGGCTTCGATCCGCGGGGTGTCGTCCTCGCCCTCGACGGCGACGCCTGGATCGGGATGGCCGCCACGTCGGACCAGCGGGCCTCGGGGTTCGTCTTCAACGAGATGACGGGGGTGCGGGCCCCCTACCGGCGGCGGGGCATATCGCTGGCGATGAAGACGTACGGCATCGGGTTCGCCGGGCTGTGCGGGGTGAGCACGGTCCGTACGGTCCACCATCCGCTGAACGTGTCCGCGATCGCCATGAACCGGGCGATGGGATACGTCGACGCCTCGTGGTGAACGCCCGGGCCCCGCCGCACGTATGAAGGGAGGGCACTCAACGATGGGAGCCCTGGCGGTGGTTGACGCCGTTCAGCGCGGGGTTCGGGAGCCAAGGAATGAGGCACGCACGACGACGGGTCGTCCGGCGAGTGACGCGGCTGGCGGCCGTCGGCGGACTGCTCTGCGGAGGGCTCATGGTCACGCAGGCGGCGATGGCGAGCGAAACACCCCCCGCGAGCGCTCCCCCGACGAGCACGGCCCGGACCGTGGCCGACACCGGGTACGGGCTCGTGTCCGAGCTCGGTGACTCCCGCACGGCGGGTTCATGGATCGGGTCCGACGGAGAGCCGGTCGTGGCGGTCACCGACGAGGAGGCGGCGGCCGAGGTGAAGGCCGCGGGCGCGCGCCCGAAGAAGGTCCGTTACAGCATGGACGACCTCAACTCGGCGACGAAGAAGCTCAAGTCGGCGCCGCGCGTCGCGGGCACCTCGTGGGCCATCGACCCCTCGTCCAACGAGGTCGTGGTGCGCGCCGACAGCACGGTCTCCAAGAGCGACTGGTCCCGCATGACCCGCATGGCCGAGGAGATCGGCGGCTCGGTGCGGATGGAGCGCACCGAGGGGACGTTCACCACGCGGCTCAACGGCGCCCAGCCCATCTTCTCGACCAGCGGGCGCTGCTCCGTGGGCTTCAACGTGACCAACGGGCAGGGCAACTTCATGCTCACCGCAGGGCACTGCGGACCTGCGGGCTCCGTGTGGTTCAGCGACACCCAGGGCAACCAGCAGGTGGGCCGGACCATCACGTCGAACTTCCCGGGCGCCGACTTCTCCCTGGTGCAGTACGACAACGAGGACCAGAGCGAGGAGTCCAACGTGGTGGCGATCGGCGAGGGGCGCGGTGTGCGCATCACGTCGGTGGCCGATCCCACGGTGGGCCAGAAGGTGTTCCGCAGCGGCAGCACCAGCGGGCTGGCCGACGGGGAGGTGACCGCGCTCAACGCGACGGTGAACTACCCGGAGGGTACGGTCACGGGGCTGATCGAGACCACGGTGTGCGCCGAGCCGGGCGACAGCGGCGGTCCGCTCTTCTCGGAGAGTGTCGCCCTGGGGGTGACGTCCGGGGGGAACGGGGACTGCGACTCCGGCGGTACGACGTTCTTCCAACCGCTCACCAAGGCGCTCACGGCGCTGAACGTGAAGCTGGCCGGGGTGTCCGACTCGGGCCAGAGTGCGCCGCCGGCGGGCGAGTCACAGGGGTCCGTGCCTCCGGGAGCGGCCGAGCCCGGGGCTGTGCAGCCCGTGGAGACGGTGGAAACGGTGACCACGCTGCTGGAGCGGCTCGCGGACCCGAAGAACGCGGGGCCCGGGTTGCTGGTCATCGCGGGGAGTCTGGTGGCGCTGGTCGCGACGAGGTACATCCGTACGGAGCAGGAACGGAACGCGTACCGTCAGCAATACGCGCGGAGCTGGGGGTGACGGGCCCTGGTTGAACGGGCTCCGGCTGCCGGGCGGGGTCCGTTGCCGTCTGCGGGTAGTCGGTGGCTGGTCGCGCCCACGCGGCGAAGCCGCGGAATGTCACAGCCCCGCACCCCTTGGGGGCGCTTCAGCTTGCCGCTGCCCACTCCAACACCAGGCGCTGGTACTCGCGCCTCTGGTCGCCGTTCAGGGTTCCGCCGCTCCGGGACCACAGGGCCCGGATCTCCTCGTTGACCTCTGCTGCTGTTCTTTTCGGTCTTTCCAGGACGGTTTCAGGACTGGTGGACATGTTGTGAGCCTACGGTGTCGGACGTGAGGTCCAGGTGAGTAAAGGCGACGCTTCGGGCATTACGGAAGGTGAAGCTGATCACTCTGCGTTCACACCGCCGGTCTGAGCCGTGCCGAGCACCAGCACCTGGATGGCGAGGACCGCTGCCCCTCGCGCCCAGTCGTGGAAGTCCGACACCTTGGTCTCCAGCGGCACGGGGTCGGCGAGCGGGTGGCGTTGGGCGCGGACCGTTTCCCAGACCGTGTCTCCGGCCACGTCGATCAGACCGACGCCCTCTCCGGCAAGCACGATCTTCTGCGGCATGACGAAGTTGGAGATCTGGGCGAGCAGCGTGCCCAGCGCGCGCGCCGCCTCGTCGATGACGCGTGCGGACATGGGCTCGCCCTCCGCCGCCGCGGCGAGGATCTCCTCGTACGTCAGATCGCGTCCGGTGGCGGCCCGGATCTGGTAGCGGATGCTGGGGATGGTCAGCAGCGAGACCGCGCTGCCCCGCGCCCCCTCGGGGGTCAGCGGACCGTTGGGGTTCAGGATCCAGTGACGGCCGAACCCGCGGTCCTCCTCGGCGCAGGGCACCCGCCTGCCGTCCAGGACGAGGCCGTAGCCGATGCCCGCCCCGATGGTGAGGACGACGAAGCGCTCCAGGCCGCGTCCGCCGCCGAACCAGGTCTCGGACTCGACGAGCGCGGCGACGTCGTTCTCGACGACGACCGGCAACCCGGTGCGCTCCTCGACGAGTTCGGCCAGACGCACGTCACGCCAGGAGAGGAAGGGTGACTCGTCGACCACGGCGCGGCCCTGCACGAGGCCGCCGACGCCGATGCCGATACCGGCGAGCCCGGGATGGGCACGGGCCAGCCCGGCGACCATCTCGCCCAGCTGGTCGGCGACGCGGTCCGGGTCGTGCGTGGTGAGCGGGCGGTCGTAGCGGGCGACGATCTCGCTCCTGAGCGTGGTGACCACGCCGTAGACCATGTCCTCGGTGATCTTGAAGCCCACGAAGGACCGGGACTCGGCGACGATGTCGAGCGGCTGCGAGGGGCGCCCCTGCCGCACCTCGGCGAGCGGGGCCCCCTCGGGGACCTCGACGAGGAGGCCCGATTCGAGCAGCGGCTTGGTCAGCCGGGTGAGGCTTCCGGCCGAGAGGCTCAGTCGCCTGGCGATCTCGGCGCGGGACAGCGGGCCGTGCACCAGCACCTCGAGCGCCACCGCGCGCTCCCCCGTGCTGAGCGGCAGCCAGCTGGCGGTACCTGTGGTCATGGATGTCAGACTCCCACATGGTCGTTTGTTTCATGATGGAAGTAATGCGCTCAGTCTAGGCCGCGATCTCCGCCAGGGAAACAATCCGCGCACAGCTCTTGACGCGGCAATTGTTCCGCACCAAAAGTAAGTGCACCGAGGACGAGCCGCCGATGAGGGAGCCTCCCGATGACCGTCGCCTCCAGCAGCCCACCATCCCGCCTACCGCTGAGCGATGCCGAGGCCGTAGCACCCGCCAGGAAGGCGAAGGCCCGATCCGGCGGTGACGGCGCCCTCGCGGCCGTCTTCATCGCTCCGGCGATGCTGGGCTTCCTGGTGTTCCTGCTCTGGCCGACGCTCCGCGGCATCTACCTCAGCTTCACCCGCTACAACCTGCTGACCCCGGCGGAGTGGGTGGGCCTCGACAACTACGTCCGCATGGTCAACGACCCGATCTTCTGGGACTCGTTGAAGGTCACCGTCGAGTACGTCGTCATCAACATCGGCATCCAGACGGTCGCGGCGCTCGCCATCGCGGTCCTGCTCCAGCGGCTGACCCAGTCGGCCGTGCTGCGGGGCATCGTGCTCACGCCGTACCTCATGTCGAACGTCGTCGCGGGCCTGGTCTGGCTGTGGATCCTCGACACCCAGCTCGGCATCGGCAACGAGATCATCAGCGCCATCGGGTTCGACCGCATCCCGTTCCTCGCGGACGAGACCTGGGCGATCCCCACCATCGCCCTGATCAACGTCTGGCGTCACGTCGGCTACACCGCCCTGCTCCTGTTCGCGGGCCTGCAGGCGATACCGAACGACATGTACGAGGCGGCCAAGGTCGACGGCGCGAGCGAGTGGCGGATGTTCTGGCGGATCACCATGCCGTTGCTGCGTCCGGTGCTCGCGGTCGTGCTGATCATGACCGTGATCGGGTCCTTCCAGGTGTTCGACACCGTGGCGGTCACCACCGCGGGCGGCCCGGCGAACGCGACCAACGTGCTGCAGTTCTACATCTACGGATCCGCCTTCGGCCGCTTCCAGTTCGGCTACGCCTCGGCGATGTCCGTCGCCCTGCTGGTCGTGCTCAGCGCGATCACCGTCCTGCAGTACCGGCTCACCCGGGCCGGCCAGAGCGACCTCGGCTGACGGAAGGGAGACACCGACATGGCTGCCGTGACCACCGCGACGTCCACACCGCCGACCGTACGACCCGCCAGGCGCAGGCTCTCCCTCGGAAAAGCCGCCGCCTGGGCCGTGATGGGGCTCATCGTCCTCATCACCCTGCTGCCGTTCTACTGGATCCTGCGCACCGCGCTCTCCACCAACGCGGGCCTGAGCTCGGACCCCACCAGTCCCCTCCCCGTCGGCCTCACCGGCAGCGGCTTCGAACGCGCCCTCGGGCTGCAGTCGGCGAAGGAGGCCATCGCGCAGGGAGGCGCCGGCAGCGGGCTCGACTTCTGGCGCTACCTGCTCAACTCGGTGATCGTCTCGACGCTGATCACCGGCTGTCAGATCTTCTTCTCCGCCATGGCCGCGTACGCCTTCGCACGACTGCGATGGCGGGGACGCGACACGGTGTTCGGGCTGTTCCTGGCCGGACTGATGGTGCCGGCCATCTTCACCCTGCTGCCGAACTTCGTGCTCATCAAGGAACTGCACCTGGTGGACACGCTGTTGGGAATCGCGCTGCCCACTCTCTTCATGACGCCGTTCGCGGTGTTCTTCCTGCGGCAGTTCTTCATGAACATCCCGCGAGAGGTCGAGGAGGCCGCGCTGCTGGACGGCGCCGGGAAGGTCAAGATCTTCTTCCGGGTGGTGCTGCCGATGGCGTCGACACCGATCATCACGCTGTCCGTGCTGACGTACATCACCGCCTGGAACGACTACTTCTGGCCGCTGATGGTCTCCTACAGCGACAGCTCACGCGTGCTGACCGTGGCGCTGGCGGTCTTCCGGGCGCAGACCCCGGCGACCGGCGTCGACTGGTCCGGACTCACGGCGGCGACGCTGATCGCCGCCCTGCCGATGCTGGTGCTCTTCGCCTGCTTCGCCCGCCGCATCGTCAGCTCCATCGGCTTCACCGGGATCAAGTGAGGGAACACTGATGCGACTTCGTACGCTGACCGCGCTGGCCGGAGCGCTGACGCTGTCCCTGGTGACCGGCTGCGCGAAGGGCGCCTCCACGGGGGCGTCCGCGAACACGGTGACGTACTGGCTGTGGGACGCCAACCAGCTGCCCGCCTACCAGGCCTGCGCGCAGGGATTCGAGAAGGAGAACCCGGGGCTGAGGGTCAAGATCACCCAGCTGGGCTGGAGCGACTACTGGACGAAGCTCACCGCGGGTTTCATCGCGGGCACCCAGCCGGACGTGTTCACCGACCACATCCAGAAGTTCGGCCAGTTCGCCGATCTGCAGGTGCTGGAACCGCTCGACGACCTGGGCCTCAGGGCGTCCGACTACCAGCCGGGGCTCGCCGACAACTGGATCGGGCAGGACGGCCACCGCTACGGCGCGCCCAAGGACTGGGACACCGTCGCCCTCTTCTACAACGGGAAGATGGCGAAGGAAGCCGGTCTCACCGCCGAGCAGCTGAACGACCTTTCCTGGAACCCCGAGGACGGCGGCACCTTCGAGAAGGCCATCGCCCACCTCACCGTCGACCGGAACGGCAAGCGGGGCGACGAGCCGGGCTTCGACAAGAACAACGTCAAGGTCTACGGGCTGGCCACCCAGGGCAGCGGGTTCGCCGACGGCCAGACGCAGTGGAGCCCGTTCACCGGATCGGCAGGGTGGAGTTACACGGACAAGGCGCGCTGGGGCACCAAGTACCAGTACGACAGCAAGACCTTCCAGTCGGTCATCAAGTGGTACTTCGGCCTGGCGAAGAAGGGCTACATGGCTCCCTTCTCCGACTACAACATCCAGTCGAACCAGGGCAACACGCAGATCGCCGCGGGGAAGGCCGCCGCCGTCTTCGACGGCGCCTGGATGATCTCCACGTACAGCGGCTTCAAGGGCAAGGACATCAGGACCGCCCTCACGCCCGCCGGCCCGACCGGCAAGCGTGCCACGATGATGAACGGCCTCGCCGACTCCATCAGCAAGGCGTCCAAGAACAAGGCGGGCGCCCGCAAGTGGGTGAAGTACCTGTCCTCCGACAAGTGCCAGACCGTCGTCGGCAAGTACGGCGTCGTCTTCCCCGCGACCCCGGCCGGCACCGAGGCCGCCACCGCGGCCTACGGGAAGAAGGGCATCGACGTGTCCGCCTTCACCGAACCCGTGGCCGACAAGAAGGACTTCCGGACCTTCTCCTACCCGATCACCAACTACGCGGCGGACGTGCAGGCGCTCATGCAGCCCGAGATGGAGGCCATCTACGGCACCGGCAAGCCGGTGAGCAGCCTCGCGGAGACCAACGACCAGATCAACCTGATCCTCGACCAGTGACCGCACCAGTGACTCCACGAGTGACTCCACCAGTGACTCCCCAGTGAAGGGCTCGCCTTACATGACGTTCTCCCTCGGCATCGTCGGCGCCGGCCAGTTCTCCGGCCAGTTCGCGAAGCTGTTCCTGGCCCATCCCGGGGTCAGTGACGTGTACGTCACCGACCTGCTGCCGGAGCGGGCCGGGCAACTCGCCGCCGCCGAAGGCCTGACCGGCACCTTCCCCTCGTACGAGGCGATGCTGGAGTCGGCGGCCGTCGACGCGGTCGCCATCTTCACCCAGCGCTGGACGCACGGGCCGCTGGTGGTGCAGGGCCTGAACGCCGGCAAGCACGTGTACTCCGCCGTCCCCATGGCGATCACCACGGAGGAGATCGCGGAGATCATCGACACGGTCAAGGCGACCGGGCTGACGTACATGATGGGTGAGACCAGCCAGTACAACCCGGCGACCGTGCACGCCCGCAACCAGATCGCCCAGGGCGCCTTCGGACGGATCTTCTACGCCGAGGGCGACTACGTGCACGACATGGACCTCGGGTTCTACGAGGCGTACCAGTACAGCGGTGGTGCGAACTGGAAGGCGACCGCCAGCTATCCGCCGCTGCTGTACCCCACGCACTCGGTGGGCGGGGTCCTCGGGGCCTGGCAGACGCACGCGGTGAGCGTGTCCGCGATCGGGGTCGTCGACGGCCGTGGGGACGGCGTCTTCGACAAGGACGTCAGCCAGTTCGGGAACGACTTCTCCAACGCCACCGCGTTGTTCGAGGTGGCGGGCGGCGGATCGTTCCGTACGAACGAGTTCCGGCGCGTCGGCTACCCCTCGCACATCCGGGAGTCGCGTTTCCGGTTCTTCGGGACGGACGCCAGCATGGAGCAGCTCGCCACGGTGGCCCTGTGGCAGGACAAGAAGGGGGTCAAGGACATCAGCGAACTGCTGGAGCCCAAGCCCACGCTGTCCCCCGACGACCCGTCGCTCCAGCACATCGCACCGGACCTGCGGGCCGCCTTCACCTCCGGTTCGGCTCCGGTGCACGACCGCTCGCGCCTGCCGCGGGAGTTCGACAACCTCCACAACGGTCACGAGGGCTCCCACCACTTCCTGGTGGACGACTTCGTGACCGCCGTCAACACGCGGACCCTTCCGTCCGTGAACGCCTGGGTGGCCGCCCGCTACACCCTGCCGGGCATCGTCGCGCACGAGTCCGCGCGGCAGGGCGGGGTGCGGCTGGAGATCCCCGACTTCGGGGACGCGCCCGAGGCGTGACGCCCCGTTCGGCGCGTGAGCCGGGTGCCCTGTGCCGCGTCAGGTCAGGTGCCCGGCTTGCGGCCGTACACGTAGACGTCGTCGTTCTTCTTCAGCAGCGACCAGTACTTCTTGGCGTCGGTCTTGGTCATGTTGACGCAGCCGTGCGAGCCCGGCGGGTTCCACATGCTGACGCCGACCGAGTGGAACGCCTGGCCGCCGTCGAAGAACTGGCTGTAGGGCATCGGCACGTCGTAGATCGACGAGACGTGGTCGATGTTCCGCCAGTAGATCTTCTTGAGCCCGGTGCGGGTCTCGTAGCCGTCCCGGCCGGTGCGCACCGGTACCGGTCCGTACACGAGCTGCTCGCCGTCCTGGATCCAGCTCAGCTGGAGCGTGAGGTTGACGCAGGCGATGCGGCCCTTGTTGACGGGGCACTTGCCCTCACTGTTGGGATTGGTGCCCACGGCCTTCTGCTTGAGCATGAGGTCCATGACGCCCCAGGTGACGGGGCCCGCGTAGCCGATGTTGGGCTTGATGCCGTGCTTCGTCTGGAACGCCTTGATCGCCTGGCAGTCGGCGGCGGACTGCCTGCCGTCGACGGGCCGGCCGAGGAACTTCTCGACCTGCTTCTGGTACGGGCCGGCCGAGGTGGTGCACGTCGCCGCCTGCGCGGGCGCGGCGCCCAGTGCGATGGTCAGTGGTGCCACCAGCCCGGTGATCCCGAGTGCGACGGCGCCCCGTCTGCGTATGTCCCCCATGGCGGGCCTCTCTCTGCGCGTGGTCAGTGGACGATTCTGCTTCCTAGACACGCGTTCCGGCGAGGGGGTTGTGGGAAGGCTCACCCTGAGACGAAACGGTGACACGTCGCGGTGATCACACTGCGGGGAATTCGCTCGGTTTTCCGTTCGGGAACCGCACACCGGGGATAGAGTTCTCCCCATGACCAACAGTGATTCCATATCCCGCGTGGCCCTGAAGAAAATCACCCCCGACGTCTCCGGAGCGATGGGCTCCCTGCATGCCGCCGCTGTTTCCGCGGCCCAGGACGCGAAGGTCGAGCCGGAACTCCTGGAACTGATCCGGATTCGCGCGTCGCAGATCAACGGCTGCGCCTTCTGCCTCGACATGCACACCAAGGACGCCCGTGCCCAGGGTGAGACCGAGCAGCGGATCTACGCCCTGAACGCCTGGCGCGAGACCCCGTTCTTCAGCGCGCAGGAGCGCGCCGCCCTGGCGTTGACCGAGGCGGTGACCCTGGTACACGACGGCCACGTACCCGACGCGGTGTACGCGGAGGCCGCGGAGGTGTTCGACGACCAGCAGATCGCCGCACTGATCTGGGCGGCCACGGTCATCAACGCGTACAACCGGATCGCCATCGCCACGCGGATGGTTCCGGGCGCCTACCAGCCCGTTCCGAAGAAGGACTGAACGGCCGGAAAGACCTGAACGTCCGGGCCGGTCATTCGGCCCGGGCATTCGAGCATTCCGGGCGGCCATTCGGGCCGGACATTCGGGCAGAACGCTCCGGGAAGCAATTCTGTGAATTTCGGGCACATCTAATCGCGCCGGGCCGTTCCTCATCCGGCCCGGCGCTTCTTTGTGCCCGTGAATCTCAGTGATCCGGCAAAGGCTCCATGCTGTCGTCCAGCCACTGCCGCCATTCCGGGGCGCGCACGGCGGGGCCCGCGGTCATCGGGCGGCCGGTCCAGTCGCTCACGGGACGGATCCCGTGGAGGGCGTTGACGAGCCACACCTCACGGCCGTCCAGCTCCGCCAGGGTGCGCTCGTGGTGGGCGACCCTGACGCCGGTGCGCGCCGCCCGTTCCTGGACCAGCGCCATGGTCACCCCGGCGAGGACGGGCAGGCGGGGCGGCGGCATGCACAGGGAGTCGCCCTCCCACCACAGGAGGCTGGAGTTCGCCGCCTCCAGCACCACCCCGGAGGGCGCGATCAGCACCGCCTCGTCCGCGTCCACCCCGGCGGCCCGGCCGCGGACCCGGGCCAGCGCGTCCAGGTCCGGTCCCTTGCGGCGGGGCACGGTGCGCGGGTCGGGCTGGCCCGCCGCCCAGACCCGCACGTCCGTGCGGAGCGGCGGGGCGTGCCGCAGCCACAGCCGCAGCTCCAGGGAGCCCGCCGCGAGCTCCACCCGGGGGAACCACTTCCCCGTGCGCGGCAGCGCGGCCGTCATGTCGTGCCAGAACTCGATGAGCCGCCGCAAGGGAGGCGCGCCGCACTCGCCGCAGGCCCGCAGGAAACGCTCACGGTGCCGGTCGAAGCCGCGCACCCGCCCGTCGCACAGCAGCCAGGAGTCCGCGACGAGCAGCCGCCCGCCCTGCGCCGGGGCGGGAGTCAGACCGCGGCCCGGCGACCACGCCAACAGTCCCTCCGCGATGGCAGGTTGTGTCAATGGGGTTCCCTTCAGTACTTGCGGCCGGCGGCGGCCGGAGAGCCGTGCCGGGGTCCGTAGGGTGCGTGCTCCAGCCAGGCCCCGCACCGCGGCACGACGGGGGCGAGGGCCGCCGCCGCCCGCTGCTTGACGCGCACGACGCGCCGGTGGGGCCGCAGGTGCGCCAGTGCCGCGCCGGCGGCCTCGCTGTTGAACAGCCCCGCCTGGCGCCGGAGTTCGGCGAAGCGCGCGACCGCTTCGGGGGTGCCCTCGGCGACGGCGCGCGCCGCGGCCGCCGCGTCCGCGATGCCGCTGTTCATGCCGCGCGCCCCGAAGGGCGGGAAGAGGTGGGCCGCCTCGCCGACGAGCAGTACCCGGCGGGCCGGGTCGGTGAAGGAGCCCGCGACCTTGCGCAGGAAGCGGTACGTCGACACCCACAGGATCCGCTCGTCGTACCCGTCGCCCACCACCGAGGGCAGCCAGCGCCGTACGGCGTCCTCGGTGCCGTACTCCTCCTGCCGGTCGTCGTCGCGGCACTGCAGGTCCACCTGGAAGCCGCCGGTGAACGGCACGCGCATCACGCTGCGGCCGTCCAGTCGCGGGTGCTCGTAGTGGAAGACCCGCTCCAGCGGCAGCTCGGCCCCCGGGATGTCGGCGACGTCCACGACGACGTGGAAGCCGTCGCCGTGGGTGCCCTCCATGGGGATGCCGAGTTCGCGCCGTACCGTCGAGCGGGCGCCGTCGGCGGCGACGGCGTGAGTGCCGGTCCACACGCGGCCGTCCTCGTCGGTGAGGGTGACCTCGTCCCCGGTGGCCCGCACGCCCGCGATCCTGGCGTCCCACACGAACTCCACGCCGGCGTCCTCGCAGGCGGCGAGCAGGAACCGCTCGGTGTCCACCTGGCGCAGGCTGGTGAAGGGCGGCAGGCCCGTGGGCGGCGGGAAGGTGCGGGCGTACACCTCGCGCCCCCGGTAGAGGGTGCGTTTGGTGTGCCAGGTCTGTCCGTACGAGGTGATCTCGGCGGCGAGCCCCGGGCGCATCCCGTCGAGGAGTTCGAGGGTCTCGCGGTGCACGAACAGGGCGCGGCTGCCGGGCCGTTCGCGGCCTTCGGGGTCGGCCTCCAGGAGCGTCACCTTCAGGTCGTGGGCGCGGAGGGCAAGGGCCGCCGCCAGGCCCACGGGCCCGGCGCCGACGACCAGGACCCGGCTCATGCCACCGTGCTCTCGGCCAGCATGCGGGTGATCTCGACCCGCTTGACCTTCCACGTGGCCGTCATCGGCAGGTCCTCGAACCTCCACTGGCGGGGCTCGGACATCGCGGGCAGGTCGGCCGTGGCCTCCTGCCAGCGGTCCATGTCGAGGGGCTGTTCGCCGCGCACGCAGACCACGGGTACGGGTTCGCGGTCCGCGCCCGGCACGATGACGACCTCGCGCAGCTCCTCCAGGCGGGACATGAGCGTGTCCTCGACCTCCAGGTTGCTGTGCACGGAGTCGATCTGGTCGATCTCGCGGTCGATCAGGTACAGGGCGCCCCAGCGGCTTCGGTAGCCCATGTCGCCCATCTCCCACCAGCCGTCGTTCAGCTGGCGGAGATAGCGGTCGCGGGCACCGAGGTAGGTGAGGATGCGGCCACGGGTGCGGGCCTCGATGCGGCCCTGCTCACCGGCCCTGACCCGCCTGCCGGACTCGTCCGCGACCCGTACCCGGGTGAAGCCGGGGATGCCGATGCCGACCCGGCGGCCGTCGGCGCGGGCCGCTCTGCGGCGGGTGAACCACTGGAAGGCGACCGGTCCCGTCTCGCTCTGCCCGTACAGCTGGATGAGCCACGGCGAGCGCCGCTGCGAGGCGTCCAGGAGCCGCTGCACGGTGCGCGGGTGGATCGCGTCGAAGGTGGAGCCGTACGAGCGGACGCGGGACAGCGGAGCCCCGGGAGCGCCCACCAACTCCTCCCACAGGACGAAGGTGTTGGGGTGGGTCTCGACGATCCCGGGGCGGTGCCGGGCGAGGATCGGGCCCACGGAGGACGGGGTGGGGTCGACGATGAGGACCAGCGGGCTGCCGAAGTGCAGCAGGACGCCGAGCAGGTGGTAGAAGCGCGAGTGCACGAACGACATGTGCAGGGCGGCGGTCTCACCACGCGTGGGCCAGCCCATGGCCTTCTGCGGGACTAGCCGGTTCCACATGGTGTTCGGGCAGTGCACGGCGAGCTTGGGGAGTCCGGTCGTGCCCGAGCTGTGGGTGATGAGAGAGGGCTCCCGGGGGTGGAGGCGCACCGGTGAGGGGGTGGCGGCGCCCGCGTACTTCTCCAGCGGCTCGGCTCCGGGCGCGTCGTCCACGGAGAGGGTCCGCCGTACGACGTCGGAGAGTTCGACGTCCTTCAGGGGCCCCTCCAGCTTGGCTCTGTCGGTGATCAGCCAGGGGCGGTGGAGGCGTTCGAGGAGCTGTCCGACGACCGGGCCCGCGAGCCCCGGCGACAGGAGGACGGGGACGGCGCCGATCCGGGAGACGGCGCAGGTCAGCAGGACGATGTCGACGTTGTCCGTCTTGTGGACGACCACCTCCTCCGAGGGCCGCACCCCGGCCTCCCAGAGGCGTCCGGAGAGTTCGTCGACGACATCGGCCAGGACCGTGTAGCTGAGGTCGACACCGAGGCCGGGGTTGACGTCGAGGGGGCGGTCGAGGGTGACGAAGACGGCTCCGTGGCGGTCGGCGGCCTCCCGGAGCATCGGGCCGAGGTAGAAGCCGCGGTCGGCGGGAAGCAGGGGCTGCGGCTGTCGCATGCGCCCAATCCTTTCTGCGGGGGCCGTGGTCACCACGCGCCCTGGCGGACGAGGTGGCGGCGGAGCTTGCCGGTGGAAGTGCGGGGCAGGGAGGGGACGAAGCTGACGCTGCGGGGGACCTTGAAGGCGGCCAGCTTGTCGCGGGCCAGGCAGATGAGTTCGGCCTCCAGACCTGCGGGGATGGGGGTGGCGGGGACGACGAAGGCCCGCAGCCGGCTGGCGCCGCGCTCGTCGCCGACGGCGGCGACGGCGACCTCCCGGACCGCCGGGTGGGTGCGCAGCAGGGCTTCCACCTCCAGCGGGGAGACGGTGATGCCGCCGACCATCTCCATGTCGTCGGCCCGGCCGAGGTGCCGGAAGGTGCCGTCGGTCTCGCGGCGGGCCCGGTCCCGGGTGTTCAGCCAGCCGCCGACGAGGGTGCGCTCGGTCTCCTCGGGGCGGTTCAGGTAACCGGGTGTCAACGTCGGGCCGCGGACCCAGAGTTCGCCCGCCTCGCCGTCCTGCACCTGGCTGCCGGCGCGGTCGCGCAGTTCCACCTCGAAACCGGGGACGGGGCGGCCGACGGTGCCGGGGTGGTTGTGCTCGAAGCTGTTGGCGCAGAAGGCATGACCGGCCTCGGTGGAGCCGATCTGCTCCAGCACGGGCGCGCCGAGCAGCTCGGTGACCTGTTTGCCGAGACCGGCGGGCATGCCCTCGCCGGCCGACACGGCGGCGCGCACCGAGGCGAAGCACGTCTCGTGGCCGTTGCCCCGGTCGGCGACGAGCGCGGCGTACGCGGACGGCACGGAGTACAGCAGGGTCACGCGGTGCCGGGCGACGAGTTCGTCCACGGCGGCGGGGGTGGGGCGGCGGTCCACCAGGACGGCGGAGGAGCCGGAGAAGAGCGGGAAGGCGAACGCGTTGCCGAAGCCGTAGGCGAAGTACAGCTTGGACACCGACAGGGTGACGTCGTCCTGGGTGATGCGCAGCAGCCGCCTGCCGATGAGGTCGTGGTACGTCTTCGGGTCGCCGTGGCAGTGGAGGACCCCCTTGGGGCGGCCCGTGGTCCCGGAGGTGTACTGGATGTAGAGCGGGGTGTGCGCGTCGACCGGGTGTGCGTCGGTGTGCGGTGCGGCGGTCGCGGCGAGCGCGATCAGCTGGTCGGCGCCGAGGCGGGTGCGGCGCGGGAAGCGGTCGTCGAGGCCGGGTCCGGTCACGCACAGGGCGGCCTCGGTGTCCTCGGCCATGAACTGGTGCTCGGGCGGGGTGAGTTCCGGGTTGACCAGCACGGCGACGGCGCCGAGCCGGGCGGTGGCGAGGAAGGCCGCCACCCAGGCCACGGAGTCGGGCAGGGCGAGCAGCACCCGGTCGCCGGGGCGCACGCCGTGGTCGGCGAGCACGGTGGCTCCGCGGGCCGCGAGGTCGTGCACCTCGCCGTGTGTGTAGGCGCGGTGGCCCTGGTGGAAGGCGATCCGGTGGGTCCACTCGCGGCGCTCGCACAGCGCGACGAGATGGGCGGCGAGGTTGCCGGGGGCGGACATGTCGGCGGCGACGAGGGTGGACTGCGGTGTCGTCATCGGGCCGGCTCCTCGGCGGCGGCCCGGAGGGCGGAGCGTTCGGCCTGTTGCTCATGGGCCCGGATCTGAGCGGCGGTCTTCAGCAGCATCTCGTTGTACTCGGCGACCGGGTCGGAGTCGAGGACTATCGCGCCGCCGGCCCCGAGGTGCATGCGGCCGCCGGTGAACACGGCGGTGCGGATGACGATGTTGAGGTCGGCGCCGCCGCCGCACCCGAAGTAGCCGAGGGCTCCGGAGTACACGCCGCGGGCCTCGGTCTCCAGTTCTTCGATGATCTCCATGGTGCGCAGCTTGGGCGCGCCGGTCATCGATCCGCCGGGGAAACAGGCGCGGACGCAGTCCACCGCGCCGGTGCCCTCGCGCAGCCGCCCCTCCACGGTGGAGACCAGCTGGTGCACGGTGGCGTAGGTCTCGGTGGCCATCAGGCGGGAGACGCGCACGCTGCCGGTGGCGCAGACGCGGCCCAGGTCGTTGCGGAGCAGGTCGACGATCATGAGGTTCTCGGCGCGCGTCTTGGCATCCGCCGCCAGCGCGTCGCGCAGTCGCGCGTCCTCGTCGGGTGTCGCGCCACGGGGTGCGGTCCCCTTGATGGGCCTGGCCTCGGCGGTGCCGTCGCGGGTGATCCGCAGGAAGCGCTCGGGGGAAGCGCCCGCCACATCGAGGTCCCCGAACCTGAGGAAGGCCGCGTACGGTGCCGGGTTGAGGCGGCGCAGCACCCGGTAGTAGTCGTACGGGTCGTACGTCACGGATAAGCGGGCGGCGTTGGTGAGGCAGACCTCGTAACTGGTGCCCGCCCTGAGCTCGCGTTGACAGGCCTCGACGTCCGCGAGGTAGGTGGCCCGGTCGCGGACCAGCCAGGGCTCGGCGGCGGCCGGGTCGGGCTCGGCGGGCGTGGCCGGGGCCGGGTCGGCGGGCGCCACGAAGGTGAGCTGGGCGGTGGTGGTGTCGAGCCAGTCGGCGGCCTCGCGCGCCGCCTGGGCGGTGTCCTCGGCGAGGCAGACGGCGTAGGTGCAGCCCTCCTCGTGGTCCACGGCGATCAGCCGGTCCGCGAACAGCCAGCAGGAGTCGGGGGTTTCGGCCCGGTGGCGGTTGGGGGAGCCGCAGTCGGCCTTGGTCTCGTAGCCGAAGTAGCCGACGTAGCCGCCCGTGAGGTCGAAGGGCAGGCCGGTGCCGTCGACGCGGCGGGTCGTCAACTGCCGCTTGAGGTAGTCGAAGACGCTCGCGCGGACCTTGCGCGGGGGCTGTCCGGGCCGTTCGATCTCGCACACGCCGGCCTCGACGTCGTAGCGCACGAACTCGGTGAGGGGGCCGGTGCCGTCGCCGAAGAACGAGAAGCGGGCGCGGCCCTCCTCCACCTGTGAGCTGTCGAGCCAGAACGCGCGGGGCGCGTCGGCGCACATGCGGGTGAAGGCGGCCTCGGCGTCGATCGCCGTGGCGATACGGCGGGTGTGCAGCCGGTAGGTCGGGGTGGGGGCCCGCCGCTGGCGGGGGATCGCCGCCACGGTGGGGGTGACCGCGGTGTTCTTCGTACGAGGGCGCAGGGCTCGCTCCGCCGTCATGTTGCGGAAGTTGACGAGCATGCGGTGGCCGTAGTCGGTGAGTACGGACTCGGGGTGGAACTGCACGCCCCACAGCGGCCGGACGCGGTGCCGCAGGCCCATGACGACCCCGTCCTCGGACCAGGCGGTGGCCTCCAGGGTCTCGGGCAGCGGTTCGCTCACCGCCAGCGAGTGGTAGCGGACGGCGGTGAAGTTCTGCGGCAGTCCGTGGAACAGGTCCCGGCCGTCGTGACGCACGGCGGAGAGGTAACCGTGGCGGGGCTCGGGCGCGGGCTCCACGTTCCCCCGCTCCCCCACGGCGATGCCCTGGTGGCCCAGGCAGACGCCGAGGACGGGGACTGCGGCCCGTGCGATGACCCGTGCGGCGATGCCGAAGTCCCGCGGCTCCGCGGGGTGTCCGGGTCCCGGTGACACCACGACGTTGTCGAATTCCCGCAGGTCCGGAATGTGGTCGGGCGGGGTGTCGTTCAGGACTACCACCGGTTCCTCACCGTTGACCTCGGCGATCAACTGGAACAGGTTGTACGTGTACGAGTCGTAATTGTCGATGAGCAGGGTCTTCACCCGCCCACCCCCCTTTGATCGTTCGCGGACCTAAGCGGTCCGTCGTTTGTGCCGTCCGCGGAGTGCCTGGAGCGGCGGGTACAGCCATTTCTTGAAGAAACGTTGCAGCCTTGGCATAAGAATCCACGTGACGATGGCTGTCACGGACAGACACAGCAGCAGTGTGCGGAAAAGAGGATTAAGACTGTTCAAGTATGGGAGTACGGTCAGATTGAATAAGAGCACGGGCGGGAAGACCGCGCTCATGTTGACGAACCAGAGTTTCCATTTCGGTGGCGGACGGGGTGCTGCCGGGGTCACGGTCTGGGAGTCGAACCACGCCTTGGAGCCGTGCATGCTCCGCCGGCCGGTCTCCCGTCCGAGCGGCTCCAGCCGGGCGGCCCACTCCGCCCAGGTGACCGAGGTCTCCCAGGCCCGCGCCGAACCATCGCTGTCGAAGCGGTAGACCACATGCCAGTCCGCCTCTCCGTCGACGAGTACACCACCGCCCAGGAAACCCGGCTGCCGCGCACTCGCACGCAGTACGGCCCACCCCCAGGAGTGGAAGTCGGCCTCACGGCCCGGCACCACGCGATAGGCCACGGTGACGGTAACGGGATTCCTGCTCACCCCGTCGAGTACGGATAACAACCACGTCACGTTCAAGGATTCAACGAAGAATTTTCGACTGTCCGAAACGTACCGTTACGCCACTCTTTCATCCTGCTTGGCGCCATCTGCCGAACCATACTGCGGGTAACTTTCCCGGAATTCCCGAAAGCGGTTGCGGACAGGTAACGAGAGGGGCACGATCGCCATCCTGCTCGGCAGGAAAGCAAAGGAGAGCCATGTCCCGCTACGACTGGAACATGAACCACGAGGGAATTGATCGGGCGCGTGCGGCGATCGAGCCGGTCAGAAAGGAAGTGACCGCACACCCGATCTACCAGCGGATGACCAGTCGCGCGGACCTGGCCACGTTCCTGGAACACCACGTGTTCGCGGTATGGGACTTCATGTCGCTGCTGAAATCCCTCCAACGGGACCTGACCTGCGTGGACGTCCCCTGGGTGCCCCTCGGGTCGGAGGTGAGCCGGCGGCTCATCAACGACATCGTGCTCGTCGAGGAGAGCGACGAGCTGAACGGCGGCTTCACCAGCCACTTCGAGCTGTACCGCGCGGGCATGGACGAGGCGGGGGCGAACACCTCACGCATCGACACCTTCCTCGACCTGGTCAAGGAGGGCCACGACGTGTCCGCGGCCCTGCGCGTCGCCCAGGTCCCGGGCCCGGCGGCCGACTTCGTCCGCACCACCTTCGAGATCATCGCCGACCGGCCACTGCACTGCCGGGCCGCCGTGTTCGCGTTCTCCCGGGAGGACCTCATCCCGGACATGTTCGACCAGGTGATCAGGACGGAGGGCACCGAGCGCTTCCCGCTCTTCCGCGACTACCTCGCTCGCCACATCGAGGTCGACGGCGAGGAACACACTCCCATGGCCTTACAGATGGTCGCCGACCTCTGCGGCGAGGCCGACACGCGCTGGCAGGAGGCCGCTGAGACGGCGACGCTCGCCCTGGAGGCGAGGATCCGGCTGTGGGACGGCGTCGTCGAGGCCATGGGGTGACGAGCCCGGGCCCAGGCCACGGGACCAGGCCGCCCTGGCCCCGGCCCATCGGTGGTCCCGCACGGACCCGACTCGGGCGAGGAGTTGAGCAGCTGTAGCGTGACCGGCGTACTGGAAGGGGAGGGCAACCGGCCCACCACGCCCTTCCCCGCCGGAGGTACCCGATTCCGTGACCATCACCAAGGAAGCGCCGCCCCGCGCCGACCGCCACGACGCGGACGGGCGGCAGGGCCGGCAGCTCGACTCGCCCCTCGCCCTGACCATGCTGCTGCTCCTGGTGGTCGCCCTCCAGGGGCCGATCCGCGGGGCGCTGGCCGCGCCGGTGATGCAGAGCTGGATGACCGTGTTCGTGGCGGTGGTGGTGCAGGCCCTGCCGTTCCTCGTGCTCGGTGTGCTGCTGTCGGCGGCCCTCGCGGTGTTCGTGCCACCGTCGTTCTTCGCCCGCGCCCTGCCGAAACGGCCCGCGCTGGCGGTGCCGGTCGCCGGGATGGCCGGAGCGGTGCTGCCCGGCTGCGAGTGCGCGTCCGTTCCGGTGGCCGGGGCGCTGGTGCGACGGGGCGTCACCCCGGCGGCGGCGCTTGCCTTCCTGCTGTCCGCGCCGGCGATCAACCCCATCGTGCTGACCGCGACCGCCGTCGCGTTCCCCGGCAACCCGGAGATGGTCCTCGCCCGCTTCGTGGCCAGTCTGCTGGTGGCGTGCGCGATGGGCTGGCTGTGGCACCGCCTCGGCCGCACCGACTGGCTGCGGCCCCCGGCCCGCCCGTCGGCGGAGGGCCTCGGCAAGGGGGCCGCGTTCTGGGGGTCCGTACGGCACGACGTGATGCACGCGGGCGGATTCCTCGTCGTGGGCGCGATGGCCGCGGCCACGCTCAAGGCGGTCGTGCCGGAGCACTGGCTGCGCAGCGCGGCCGACAACCCCGTGGTGTCGGTGCTCGCCCTGGCAATCCTCGCGGTCCTGCTGTCCATCTGCTCCGAGGCGGACGCGTTCGTGGCGGCGTCCCTGTCGCAGTTCTCGCTGACCGCCCGGCTGGCCTTCCTCGTCGTGGGACCGATGATCGACCTGAAGCTGTTCGCGATGCAGGCGGGCACGTTCGGCCGCGGCTTCGCGCTGCGCTTCGCCCCGGCCACGTTCGCGCTGGCCGTACTGGTGTCGGTTCTGGTGGGGGCGGTGCTGCTGTGAACCGCCAGGCCCAGGCAGTGATCCTCTTCCTCGTCGGCGTGGCCGTACTGCGCGCCGGCTTCACCGACCTCTATCTCCGGTACGTCAAGGCCGGGTTGCAGCCGCTGCTGCTCCTGGCCGGTGCGGTCCTGATCGTCGCGGCGGCGGCGACGCTCTGGTACGACCGCCGGGGCTCTCGTACGGGCGACGGGGACGAACCCGAGCAGCACGCCGGCCACGGGGGCGGCCATGTCCACCGCGAGCCGCGCGTCTCCTGGCTGCTGGTCCTCCCGCTGGTCGCCCTCATCCTGGTCGCGCCGCCCGCCCTGGGCTCCTACAGCGCGATGCGCGCGGGCACCGCGCTGACGCAGGCCCCCTGGGGCTACCCGAGGCTCCCCGCGGGCGATCCGGTGCGGCTCAACCTGGCCGACTACGCGGGACGCGCGGTCTACGACCACGGGCGCTCACTCGGTGACCGCCACGTCAAGGTCGCCGGCTTCGTCGCCCTCGACAAGAACGGCACCGCCTACCTGGTCCGCATGGCCCTCAACTGCTGTGCCGCCGACGCCCAGCCGGTCAAGGTCGGCCTGTCCGGTGACCTCCCGCCCGTCCTGCAGCCGGACACCTGGCTGGAGGTCACCGGCACCTACACCGGCAAGCGGACCAAGGACCCCGTCAACGACGGTGTCATCCCCTTCCTCGAGGTCACCGACGCCAAGCCGGTCAAGGCGCCCCGCGACCCGTACGACGAGAGCTGGAACGGCTGAGTCCCGCACCGGCTCGGTGGCCCGGCCGGGGGCGGGCGCCGACCGGCGCCCGCCCCCCTTCGCCGCCGCTGCTGGTCAGGCAACCACGGGCTGTGGCGCCGGTGTCGCCAGCCGGCCCGTGCGGTGCAGGCCGTACAGGGCGGCCGCGCAGGCCCCGCCGAGCGCGCACAGCGAGATCCAGGGCAGTGCGGGCATCCCCGCCTGACGGGCGGCGTCGAGCGCGGCACCGGTCAACAGGTTCCCGAGCGTGATGCCGATCCCGCAGATGGTGTTGTAGAGCCCGTAGTGCGTGGCGACGAGGCGGTCACCGGCGAGCCGGACGATCGTGTCCATCTCGAACGGATAGGCGATCATCGTCCCGACCGCCAGCAGCAGCGCGGCGAGCGTGGGCGGTACCGCGGCCAGCAGCCACAGTCCCGGACCGGACTCCGGTACGGGCACGGCGGAGGCCGCCAGCAGCGGCACGAAGGCCAGGCCCATCACGGCCAGGCCCCGGGTCAGCGACTGCCCCGGCTCGTACCGTGCCTTGCACCACGCCGTCACCCGCGTCTGGCCGAGGATCGTGCTCAGCCCGGAGACCGCGAAGAGCACCGCCACCGCCGCCGTACCGAACGCGCCCTCGCCGCCGAGCCGGCGTACCTCCAGCGGCAGCGCGAGATACACCTGGAAGGACAGCACGTACGAGCCGATCATGGCGCCGGAGAAGAGCAGGAACGGCCGGTTGGCGAGGATGCCGCGCCACTGGGCGAGCACGCTCTCACGTCCCTCGTCGGCCTGCTTCCCGCGGTCCTGAGCCGTGCGGGCGGGCAGGGCGCGGATCTGCACGACGGACAGCAGCGCGAAGATCCCGGCGGACACCAGGCAGGTGACCCGGAAGTCCACACCGGTCAGCACCATGCCCACGAGCGGGCCGAGCAGGATGCCGGCCTGGTAGAAGACGTTGAACAGCGCGAACGCCTCGACCCTGCGCTCCCCCGCGTCCGCCGCGAGATAGGCACGGACCGCCGGATTGAACAGCGCGCCCGCGAGACCGGTCGCCGCCGACGCGGCGAGCAGCGCGGCCAGCGAGTCCACGAGACCGAGCGTCGCGAAACCCACCGTGCGCAGCACGCACCCGGCGACGATCAGCGGCTTGTAGCCGAGCCGGTCGGCCAGCGTCCCGCCGACGAGGAACATGCCCTGCTGGCTGAAGTTCCGTACGCCCAGGACGAGTCCGACGAGCCAGCCGGCCAGTCCGAGCGTTCCGGACAGATGGGCGGCGAGGTACGGCATCAGCATGTAGAAGCCGAGGTTGATGGTGAACTGATTCACCATCAACAGCTGGACGCTGCGCTCGTACGACCGCACCTGCGCGACGGTCTCCTTCACTTGCTCTCCTCCCCGCCGTCCGAAGGGCTCTCCGTCTGCGAGGGCGCGCGCAGGACGAGCGGGTCGACGACATCGGTGCACCGGGTCCAGCGGACGACCTCCTTCTCGTCGGCGCGGCTGATGAGCTCCGGTTCCGGGGGCGGCGGCACGTCGAGGAGCCCGTGCCGGGCGCAGTACTCGTCGTCGTAGACCGTGCCGAGGTAGCGCTGCGGTCCGTCGGGGAAGATCGCCGTGATGCGCGCGTCGGCGGGCATGGTGCGGGCCAGCCAGCCCGCCACGAGCGCCACGGCGCCCACACTCCAGCCGCCGGTGGCGTAGTGCGAGGCCGCCAGTTGCCGGCAGGCCCACACCGCCTCGTTGGGGGCCACCCAGTGGACCTCGCTGAAGGACTCGTACGCCACGTTGCGCGGGTAGATGCTGGAGCCGAGGCCACGCATCACCCGGGGGCGGGCGGGCTGCCCGAAGATGGTCGAGCCGATGGTGTCGACACCGACGATCGTGATCTCCGGGTAGAGCTGGCGCAGCACCCTGCCGACGCCCGCGGAGTGCCCGCCGGTGCCCACACTGCACACGAGGACGTCGATGTGCCCAAGCTCGGAGGCGAGTTCGAGGGCCAGCGGGGTGTACGCGGCGGTGTTGTCGGGGTTGTTGTACTGGTCGGGGCTCCAGGAACCCGGGTGTTCCTGGAGCAGTTCGACGACCCGGTCGCGACGGGCCTGCTGCCAGCCGCCTGTGGGGTGAGGCTCGTCGACGATGTCGACCTCGGCTCCGTAGGCACCGAGCAGCCGTGTCATGGACGGCTCCAGGCCCGGGTCGGTGACCAGGGTGACGGGGTGGCGGTGCACGAGTCCGGCCAGGGCGAGCCCCAGGCCGAGGGTGCCGCTGGTGGACTCGATGATCCGTCCGCCGGGTCGCAGATCCCCGCGGGCGCGGGCCCGTTCGACCATGTACAGACCGGGGCGGTCCTTGATGCCACCGGGGTTGAAGCCCTCCAGCTTCGCCCAGAAGCCGCGGCCTGCCGGGGCCAGGGGCTCGGACACGCGCAGCAGCGGGGTGTCCCCGACGAGCGCCGACAGGGCGGAACGGCTGGACGCGACAGGGGGGTTCGTGGCCGTGGCGGTGCTCGTGCCGGCGGCGGTGTCCGTGTTCGTGGCGGCGGTCGTACTCGTGGTGGTCCTACCTGTGTCGAAGGTCGTGCTCGCGTTGGTCAGTGACTGCATTTCTGTTCGCTCTCGCTCGATGATTGCGCGTGCGTGCTCATCTCGCGCCACGGCTCCGGGGCGGCAGGCCGGTCGGTCCTGTCCGCCGGGACGTGGGCGCGGCAGCCGGTGCGGTCGGCTGCGGGCGAGCGGTCTAGATCCGCCAGCGTGAGGTGCGGACGAGGGCTGTCCGTCCCGTACGTCCTCTTCGTCGCCCGCAGGGGCGACGCGCTCGAAGCGTCACGGTCGTGAGAACCCCGGCGAGCGGCACCGCCCCCGTCACAGGGGTCGGTGACTCGGCCGCGGCGGTGGCCGTGCGGAGGGCTGCTCCGTCAGCCGCGCACTCGTCGCCGTGATGGCGATGAGGGCCTTGGGGTGTCTCGTCGCCCGCCGCTGACACGGTGTTCACGGGGGCGATGAGCGTGGCGATCGGCACTGGAGCCCGGGTCTGCGCGTACGTGGCGTCGGGCTGCTCGTGCGCGAGGGCGCACAGGCCGATCACCGCGAGCAGGCAGCCACGGACGAGAGCCGTCAGCCGGCGCCGCCAGGGCGAGGCGGTGCGGGTGCCGCGGGCGGCGTGTGCGGGCATGCGGGTGGGGGGCAACAGGTCCTCCGGGCACCCGCGCTCCCGGGCACCACGGCGGGAGCCTTGGCGCGCGGAGGCAGCGGGCATGGGTGGGGGGCGGCAACGGCGAACGCTCCTGTCGGCCGTCGCACGCGGGGTCGGTCACCGGGTCGAACTCGGTAGACGGACCCGGACGCCGGATCCGGCAATGGGACCCGAACGCCGTGCGGAACAGCCGGAGGGGATGAGGTCGCCGGGCTCTAGACCTGCTGGACGACCGCTGCTCTGAGGCTCCCTGATGCCGAGACGGAGAGCTCCGGCTGGTTGAGGCTCCGGGGTGCTGTGGCCCGCCGGGGGCTGACCGGTTCGCCGCCCGACGCCGCGAAGCACGACTGGGTGAG
Source organism: Streptomyces sp. NPDC030840 (assembly GCF_055572015.1). Taxonomy (NCBI): domain Bacteria; kingdom Bacillati; phylum Actinomycetota; class Actinomycetes; order Kitasatosporales; family Streptomycetaceae; genus Streptomyces; species Streptomyces sp. NPDC030840. The sequence continues at coordinate 91,976 of NZ_JBVIEE010000002.1, forward strand.
GGCCGGGCCCTGGTAGGGCTGTCCGGCGGCACAGTGCTCGGCCGGATGCGACGGCGTGTGGTCGCCGGGGCCCTCGTCCGTCGCGGTGGGACGGGTCTGGCCGTGGGCGTCCGTCGCGCCGTGCCCCCTCTCGGGCGCCTCGGCGGTGGGCGTCACCGAGCTGGTCACCAGATGCCCCGCGACGCCGTCGGGGCTCGCTCCGTGCGTGACGACGACACCCAACAGCAGCACGGCGAGAGCCAGCAGACGCAACAGCGGACCCGCACCGGAGCGGGCCCGCGCCATGCGCCGGGGTGACCAAGCCGTAACCACGCCGTGATCCTAACGGTCCACGGACCGAGTTCCGCCCACCGCCGGAAACATCGCGGCAACAAGCCACGGACATGACCGATTTGCTTCGGGGAGTACTGGTGGGTGGCTCGGCGACCTCGTCCTGTCTCACGTGTGTTCCAGGCGTGTGTTCTGATGTCAGCCCGTCTTCCGTCCCCACCGGGTGTCCATGCGCAGCCACTCCTCGTCCCACTGCGCCATGCGCCGCCGGTCCAGGCGCCCGCGCACACCGTACGCACCCGCCCATACGGCACCGCCCGTGAAGGTCGCGGCCATCGTGCCCAGCAGGGCCGCCTCCACCTGCGCTTCCCCGGGGTCGAGCGGCTGCGCGGCCAGGACGCCGTGCCTGTCGGTCCAGATGGTGACGCGGGCCCCCGGCCGGGTGTCGGGTGCCGCCTGGGTCCGGCCCGTGCGCTCCGCGCCGTCCGGGGTCGTCCAGCGGACGGTGACCCAGGCCAGGTCGTCGCCGGACACGTGTCCGGAGCCCGAATCCTTGGAGTCGACGGCAATCCTGGGGGTCTCGACGACCGTGGCCGTCACTTCCTGGCGTTCGGCCCGCTGCCGTTCGAAGGCCCGCTCCGCGGCGCCCGCCGCCACCATCCCCACCACGGCACCGCCGACCACGGCCAGGACCCAGGCCGCCAGCAGCACCCACGCCTCCACGAGATCGCTGCCTCTGCGCAGCGGGCTGCGGCGCCACCGCCACAGCCCCGCGCGGGTGAGGACTCTCTTTCCCTGCGTCCGCGCCATCGGCCGACACCCCCTACGAGCACCCACCGCCACCCACTTCCAGTGTGCGCCGCCCGGGGCTCCCGCGCTCCCGCGCCGCCGACGGCGACCGCGCTGCGCGACGGTTCGGTCACCGCATGATGGTCCGGGCCACCACGAACGTCACCGGGATCGCCGCTGCGGACGCGAGCAGTGGGGCGAGCCGACTGCCCGCGTGCAGGACGTCGACGATCAGGTACACACCTGCCGTCGTGATCAGGAAGTTGGTGGCGTTGCTCAGGGGAAACAGCAGGAACTTCCGCCAGGTGGGCCGCGTGCGGTAGGTGAACCGGGCGTTCAGGAAGAACGATCCCGTCATGCTCAGGGCGAAGGCGAGCGTGTGGGCGGCGAGATACGGCAGGCGCGTGAGGAACAGCAGGTAAAGACCGTAGTAGGTCATGGTGTTGACCGCGCCGACCAGGCAGAAGGCGAGGATCTGGCCCGGTACGGGGCGCGCCCGTACCGCACGGGTCCCGCAGGGCACCACCACGGGCGGCACGGCCGTGCGCACCGGCGAATGAGGTTCTTCGTCGTGCTGCACGGCGTGCGGTCCTCCGTTCGTTCGGTCATGGAGCGTGATCATCTGCACGCCGCGAAGGCGATGACGCCCGTGATGATGGTGACACAGCCGAGTGTCTCAACTCCGTTGACCGCTCCCGGGGCGCCGGTCGCAGTGGGCACTGTCGGAGCGGGAGATCCGGGCGCGTCCCGCTGACTGTGATCGCCCTCCGGCTTCAGCGCCGTCGCGACGCGGCAACCGGCGTGGGCGGGGTGTGCCACCACACGGTCATGCGCCGCCCCCACACGGTGGATATCGTGAAAAAAGGGAGAAAACGCCAGAACGCATCGCCTGCGGGCTTCTGGCCGGCGGCGATGGAACGGACGGCAACCATGACAGCATCGACCACCAGCCCGCGGGAGGCCCGCCCGGCCCGGCCCGCCGCCTCCGCCGTCGACACGCCGTCGGCCGGTGCGGCGGCCGACCAGGCTGTCGCACGGCACGCCGTGACGCTCGACGTCCTCGGCACGAACCTCGAACTGCCGCCTCCGGAGCAGCTCGCCTTCCTCGGCGGCGTCGCCCTACTGACAGCCCTGGAGATCATCGAATGGCCGCTGGCGCTGGTCCTGGCGGTCGGGCACCAGCTCGCCCACAGCCATCACGGCAAGGTCCTGCGCGAGTTCGGTGAGGCCCTGGAAGCGGCGTGAGGCCTTCGGGCGGTCTCGTCCACCGGGTCCAGCCTCTGGGCATGCGGTTTCCACCTCGGTGAGTGACGAGCACACGGACGCCCTCGTCGTCGAGCTGCGGGGCCGCGGCCCGGGCCGATGCCGCGGGCCGCGTCCCGCCGTAGGTCAGCGGTAACCCGTCGCGTCCGCGGGCTTGTCCGCGTCCTGGACCTCGACAATGTAGCGCCAGGCGTCCGGGCGGCTGCCGTCCAGGTCGGTGAAGCCGTACACCTGGGCCAGTCCGCCGCTGGACAGTGACTGGCCGTTCCAGCGGGCGACCTCCGGGTCGGCGGCCAGGGCGGCCACGGCACGGCCGACGAAGCGCGGGGTCTCGGAGATGCAGAAGTGCGGGACCCGCTCCAGGGCGTCCCGCCAGGTGTCCTCGGTGACGCCGAAGGTCTCCAGCATGATCTCCGAGCGGAGCCAGCCGGGGGTGAGGGCGACGGCGGTCGCGCCGCGCGGGCCGAGTTCGTGCCCCAGGGAGAACCCCATGCGCAGGACGGACGCCTTGGCGAGGTCGTAGAAGAAGGAGTTGCGGTAGGTGTCGCGGTTGTAGTCGGCGGTGCCGTCGGTCACCTCGACCACCAGGCCGCCGGGGCTGCGCAGCAGCAGGGGGAGGGCGTGGTGGTTGGTGATCGCGTGCGTCTCGACGGCGAGCCGGAGCAGCCTGAGGCCCTTGTCGAGGTCGTGCTCCCAGACCGGTGCGTCCCAGTCGAAGAGCAGTTCGCCGCCCCAGATGTCGTTGACGAGGACGTCCAGGCACCCCTGTTCGTCGGCGACGCGGTCCACGAGACCGCGGACCTGGTCCGGTTCGAGGTGGTCGGTGGGTACGGCGATGCCGTGGCCTCCCGCCGCGGTGACGAGATCGGCGGTGTCCTCGATGGTCTCCGGCCGGTCGTACTCCGAGCGCCGTTCGCGTGTACTGCGGCCGGTCACGTACACGGTGGCCCCGGCGGCTCCCAACTCCACGGCGATCCCCCGCCCCGCCCCGCGCGTCGCCCCCGCGACCAGTGCGACCTTGCCCTCCAGCGGCCCTGCCATCGTGGAACCTCCCGTGTGTGTACGGCGACCCTTTGTCTGGCACCGGCTTCTCGACCGGTGCCTGCCCAAGGGTGTCGTGGAAGCCGGACATCCTCTGTCGGGTTTCCCGACGCGTTCAGATGTTTCCTTGGCCGTACGGGTGAGGTGGCCATACCGGGGCCGAAGGCGGGCTGCCATGCCTTCGCGGCAGCCCGGCCCCGGCCTCCGGCCCTGTGCGGGCCGGTCAGTGGCCGCGGGCGATCCACTCCTCCAGGTGGGGTGCCTCGGCGCCGATGGTCGTGGAGTCGCCGTGTCCGGTGCGGACCACCGTGTCGGGCGGGAGCGCGAGCAGCCGCTCGCGGATCGAGTCGATGATCGTCGGGAAGTGGGAGTACGAGCGTCCGGTGGCGCCCGGTCCGCCCTGGAAGAGGGTGTCGCCGGTGAAGACGGTGCCCAGGTCGGGGGCGTGCAGGCAGACTGCGCCCGGGGCGTGGCCAGGCGTGTGCAGGACGGTGAGGTCCACGCCGGCCACCTCGATGACATGGCCGTCGGCCAGCCGGTTGTCGGGGAGGCGGCCGGGGTGGGTCTGCTTCCACAGGGGCAGGTCGTCGGGGTGGAGCCAGATCGGAGCGCCGGTGCGCTCGGCCAGGGCGGGCGCGGCGTCGATGTGGTCGTTGTGGGCGTGGGTGCACACGATGGCCAGCAGCCGCCGGTCCCCCACCGCCTCGGCGATGGCGTCCGCGTCGTGCGCGGCGTCGATGACGACCGCCTCGCGGTCGTCGCCGACGATCCACACGTTGTTGTCGACGTCCCAGGTGCCGCCGTCGAGCGTGAACTGGCCCGAGGTGACGAGGTGTTCGATGCGCGCGTCCGTCACAGCGTCACCACCGACCGCAGGACGTCACCCGCGTGCATCCGCTCGAACGCCTTCTCCACCTCGTCGAGCTGGATGGTCTCCGTCACGAACGCCTCCAGGTCCAGGCGGCCCTGGAGGTACAGGTTGATCAGCATCGGGAAGTCACGGTCGGGCAGGCAGTCGCCGTACCAGGACGACTTGAGCGCCCCGCCGCGGCCGAAGACGTCCAGGAGTGGCAGCTCCAGCTTCATCTCGGGCGTCGGCACGCCGACGAGGACGACCGTGCCGGCCAGGTCGCGGGCGTAGAAGGCCTGCTGGTACGTCTCCGGCCGGCCGACGGCCTCGATCACGACGTCGGCGCCGAAGCCGCCGGTCAGTTCGCGGATGGCCTCGACGGGGTCGGTCTCCCTGGAGTTGACGGTGTGGGTGGCGCCGATGCTCTTGGCGGTGGTCAGCTTCCGGTCGTCGATGTCGACGGCGATGATCTTCTCGGCTCCGGCCAGCCGCGATCCGGCGATGGCCGCGTCGCCGACACCTCCGCAGCCGATGACGGCGACGCTGTCGCCCCGGCCCACGTTGCCGGTGTTGATGGCGGCGCCGATGCCGGCCATCACACCGCAGCCGAGCAGGCCGGCCACCGCCGGGGACGCGGCCGGGTCGACCTTGGTGCACTGCCCGGCCGCGACGAGCGTCTTCTCGGCGAAGGCACCGATGCCCAGGGCCGGGGAGAGTTCCTGGCCGGTCGAGGCGAGGGTCATCTTCTGCTCGGCGTTGTGCGTGGCGAAGCAGTACCAGGGCCGTCCGCGGCGACAGGCGCGACAGTTGCCGCACACGGCACGCCAGTTGAGGATCACGAAGTCACCGGGCGCGACATCGGTGACGCCCTCGCCGACCGACTCCACGACACCGGCGGCCTCGTGGCCGAGCAGGAAGGGGAAGTCGTCGTTGATGCCGCCCTGCTTGTAGTGCAGGTCGGTGTGGCACACGCCGCACGCCTGCACCTTCACCACGGCCTCGCCCGGCCCGGGATCCGGTACGAGGATCGTCTCGATCCGCACCGGCTCGTTCTTGCCCGGTGCGATCACCCCGCGTACTTCCTGCGCCATGGTGGACCTTTCCGTCGATCGGTTTCCGCTTCCCCGACCCTACGTGTGACTGATCGGTAAGGGATGTGGATCAACGGTGCGGGAGTGATGGACGGCCGGCCCCGTCGCCGGAGCCGCCGTCGCGGGGCGGCCCCCTGGCGGAGCCCACGCCCGCAAACCGCTTGTCCTGTCCTGCGGCCCACGTAGCCTGAACGCTCCGCCCCACTCCCTCGCGAGGAGCGACGTGAGCGCACAGGAGACAGAAGGCGAGCAGCAGCCCGCGTGGCGGCTGCTGCTCGGGTACGTACGGCCGCACCGCTGGTCCCTGCTGCTGGGCGCGCTGCTGGCGCTGGCCACGGGAGCCAGCGGGCTCGCGCTGCCGTTGGTGGCACGGGAGTTGATCGACGACCTGTCGCACGACCGGCCCATCACGGGAGCTCTCCTCGTCATGTCGGCACTGGTGATCGCCAACGCGGGCATCGGAGCGCTGGGCTCGTACGTGCTGCGGCGCACCGCCGAGTCCGTGGTGCTCGGCGCGCGGCGCACCCTGTCGTCGTACCTGCTGCGGTTGCGGATAGCGGCCGTGGACCGGAGTGAGCCGGGTGACCTGATGGCCCGCATCACCTCGGACACCACCCTCCTGCGCGAGGTCACGACGGACTCGCTGGTGGGCCTCGGCACCGGCGGGCTCACGCTCGTCGCGACCGTGGTGATGATGGGTCTGGTCGACCCGGTGCTGCTGGCCGTCACCCTGGCCGTGGTCGTGGGCGCCGGCGTCGTGCTCGGGATGATCGTGCCGCGCATCAACCGGGCCAGCCGCGAGGCGCAGGACGCGGTCGGCGCGATGGGTGCCTCCCTGGAGCGGATCCTCGGCGCGCTGCGCACCGTCAAGGCGTCCGGTGCCGAGCACCGCGAGGAGGAGCGGATCCACCAGGCGGCAGAGGAGTCGTGGCGGCAGAGCGTGCGGGCCGCCAAGTGGGCGGCCGCAGCGGGCAACACGGCGGGGCTCGCCATGCAGATCGCCTTCATCACCGTGCTCGCGGTGGGCGGGGGCCGGGTGGCCACGGGCGCGATCGACGTGGGCACGCTGGTCGCCTTCCTGCTGTTCGTCTTCTACCTGATGTCGCCGATCCAGCAGGTCGTGGGCGCCGTCACCCAGTACCAGACCGGGGCCGCCGCGCTCGCCCGCATCCAGGAGGCCCAGCGGCTGCCCGCCGAACCGCCGTCGCGGGCCGCGCCGTTGCCCGCCCCCGGTGCCGAGCCCGCCGCGCTCGCCTTCGAGCATGTCCGCTTCCGGTACGCCGAGGACCTGCCGTACGTCCACCACGGCGTGACCTTCACGGTCCCGGCGCGGGGCATGACCGCGTTCGTGGGGCCGTCCGGCGCGGGCAAGACGACCGTGTTCTCGCTCATCGAACGGTTCTACGACCCGGAGGCGGGCGTCATCACGCTCGACGGCCGTGACGTCGCCGACTGGGAGCTGCCCCGCCTGAGGTCCGCGATCGGTTACGTCGAGCAGGACGCGCCGGTGCTGTCGGGGTCGCTGCGGGACAATCTGCTGCTGGGCAATCCGGAGGCGGACGAGGCCGAGCTCACGCGGGTGCTGAAGACGACCCGCCTGGACGGGCTGGTCGCGAAGCTGCCCCAGGGGCTTCAGACCCTCGTCGGGCATCGCGGCACCAAGCTCTCCGGCGGCGAGCGCCAGCGCGTGGCCATCGCCCGCGCCCTGCTGCGCCGCCCGCGGCTGCTGCTCCTCGACGAGGCGACCTCGCAGCTCGACGCGGTCAACGAGGCCGCGCTGCGGGACACGGTCGCCGACGTCGCCCGGACGACCACGGTCCTCGTCGTCGCCCACCGGCTGTCCACCGTGACGATGGCAGACCGCATCGTCGTCATGGACGCGGGCCGGGTACGGGCGGTGGGCACGCACCGGGAACTCGTGACGGCCGATCCGCTCTACGCCGAGCTGGCCGCCACCCAGTTCCTGGCCACCGCCTGAACCGTCGGGGCTAGGGGCTGGAGGTGTGGCGCGTCCTGCTGCGCTTGCCTCGTTCCGGGTGGCGGAGGAGCCTCGAAGGGGGGAGGCCCTCCGCGGCCCGTTTCCCGGTCGGGCCGCGGCCTGCGAAGGAGGTCGGTGATATGGGTACCGCGGCAAGCCCCGCCTTCGACACCGAAGCGCTGCGCCGGGGCATCGAAGAACGTGACGCGACGACGTTGCTGGCGATGTACGCGGAGGACGCCGAGTTGCGGGTGGTGGACCGCAACACCCAGCCCAGCCATCCGAAGGTGATGCACGGGCGCGACGAGATCGGCGAGATGCTGGACGACGTCTTCGGGCGCGAGATGTCGCACAAGCTGGAGCGGTGCGTCGTGGAGGGCGACCAGGTCGCCTACGCCGAGTCCTGCGAGTACCCGGACGGCGTGCGGGTGCTGTCGACCTCGATGCTGTCGCTGCGCGACGGCAAGATCGTCGACCAGACCCTGCTCCAGGCCTGGGACGAGTAGGGAAGGAAGCGCGGAAGGTCCAGGGCACCGCGGCCCCCACGCCTCGCGGGCGGTGAGGTGAGGTGAGGGGTCAGGCCGACGCCGTGTCCAGCAATCGGTGCATCACCTCGACCGGTAACCCCGGATTGGCGGCCGCGGCCCGGGCGGTGCCGGTATCCGTGAGCAGTTCCTCGATCCGTGCGGGTGCGAGCCGGGGGTCCCCGGCGGCAGCGCGCCGCACGGTGTGGGCCTCGTCGCGGCTGAGGCGCTCGATCAACTCCGGCGCCGCGTCGGGGTCGTGGACGGCGAGCATGCGGAGACTCGGGTCGTCGTGGCCCGCGTACCGCTCCAGTCCCCGCCTCGGGAACCGCGGTTTGCCCAGCAGTTCGCCGCGGGTGAGGCCACCCCACTCCAGGCACACCCCCAGAACCGCCTCCGCCGGTGCGGCCGACTGGAACTCGCAGGTCAGCAGGCGGACCGCGAAGTCGTCGTCGGTGGCGAGCCGGGCCACCAGATCGGACGGCAGCCGCGGGTGCACGGCGGCGCTGCGGCGCAGCCAGATGTGCGCGGAGGTCGCGCAGCGGCGCAGTGCCGCGTCGTCGTCGCGTAGCGCGAGCACCCAGTCGAGGGGTGTCAGCCGCTCCTCGGGCTCGACCCGGTAGTCGATCGCGGCCCGCTGTTCCTCGGTCAGTTCGGGCCGTACGGACACCGCGCGGCGGATCCAGTGCTCGGGGTCGTGGGCCAGACGGTCCACCAGGTCGGGCGGCAGCGACGGGTTGAGGGCCACGGCGCCACGTTCCCCGTCGTCCTCGCTGCTCACCAGGCGCTCGGCCGTCGCCCGCGTCAGAAGGCCCCGCGCGAGGACGTGGTCGCGGTTCCGGCCGTCGAGTACGCCCAGCAGTTCGTCCGTGCGTGCGGCGTCCTGGTGGCAGGTGCGCCGGGCCGCGGCCCGGCGCACCTCGGAGGCGGGGTCGGCGAGGAGGGCTTGCCGGGTCGCCGGGAGCAGTTCGTCCCAGGCGCGGGTCACGGCCTCGCGGACCTCGGGGTCGGCGTGGTCCGCGTACCGGGCGAGGACGCGGTTCGGGACGCTGCGCGACTGCGCCGTCCAGGCACGGACGCGGCTGTCCGGGTCGTTCAGCAGCCGGTCGTACGCCGCGTCCGGGAGCGGCTCGGCGTCCGCCCGGCGGGGCCCCAGCCACGTGGCCAGAGCCCGGCGCACCTGGACCTCCGGGTCGTCGACCAGTCGGGCTCGCTGGGCGGGGTCCGCGGTCCAGCTCTCGGCGAGGATGCAGCGCGCCCGGTGGTCGGGGTGGGCGACGACGGCGTCGACGACGTCGTCCGGCAGACCGCCGGTCCGCATGCACAGCCAGAGCCACGCGGCCCGCGCACCGGGCTCCAGCAGACGTAGCAGCACCTCACTGGGCGCACTCGGATTGACGGCCAGTCCTCGAAGGACCTCCGTGCGTACGTTCTCCACCCGCCCACTCCCCCCGAGCCGCCCGGCCGGTGATCATACGACGCGCCCGTCCGGCCCCGCCCCTCTTCCGCTACGGTGGTCGGCGGGCCGTGACTGGCGCTGGGGTGGAGTACCACCGGGGAGCGGCTCGGCCGACAGGTCTCCTGCCGCGCGCCTGGGCGATGTCACGACGACGCTCAGGAGGAGCACATGTCCCAGGCCCAGCAGGCCCGACTCATGGACGGCACCGGCCTCGCGCGGCGGATCGTGGAGGAGACGGCACGGCGTGCCGCCGAGGTCACGCGGCGCACCGGGACGGCACCGTGTCTCGCGACGGTGCTCGTCGGTGAGGACCCCGCCTCCGTCACCTACGTCCGCATGAAGCGGAACCGCTGCCGGAAGGCGGGCATCGAGTCCCGGCACGTCCCGCTGCCCGCCACGACCACGACGGCCGGACTCGTCGGCACCCTGACCGCGCTCTCCGCCGACCCGGCGGTGCACGGCATCCTGCTCCAGCACCCGGTCGGCCCGCACATCGACGAGCGGGCGGCGTTCGAGGCGATCGCCCCGGAGAAGGACGTCGACGGGGTCACCCTCAGCTCGTACGCCGCGATGAGCTTCGGGCTGCCCGGGTTCGTGTCGTGCACGCCCGGGGGGATCATGCGGCTGCTCGACGCGTACGGCGTGGACCTGGCGGGGCGGCGGGCCGTCGTCGTGGGCCGCAGCGCGATCCTCGGCAAGCCGGTCGGGATGCTGCTGCTCGGCCGGGACGCCACGGTGACGTACTGCCACTCACGGACGAAGGACCTGGCCTCGCACCTGAGGGAGGCGGACGTCGTGGTGGCCGCCGTGGGACGGCCCGAGCTGATCCGCGGCGAGGACGTCAAGCCAGGGGCCGTCGTGGTCGACGCGGGGTACAACCCGGGCAACGTCGGTGACGTCCACTTCGGCTCCGCCGCCGCGCGTGCGGGGCTGATCACGCCGGTGCCGGGCGGTGTCGGCCCGATGACGATCGCCACGCTGCTGGAGCAGACCGTCACGGGGGCCGAACGGCAACTGGGCCTCTGACAACAGGACGGGAGGCCGGTTCCCGTACAGGCGGTCGCCGGTCACCCGGCGCCCCCTTTCGGAAACCGAGGGCCCTCTTTCGGACGTGCTTCCCCTGTCGCCGAGCACCGTCACGAGGACGCCGCCATACTGACCCGCGTGCGGGTAGCGATCATGACGGCCGGTTCACGGGGTGACGTGGCCCCGTACACCGGTCTGGGACAGGGACTGGTGCGGGCCGGACACGACGTCACCCTGGTGACGCACGGGCGTTTCGAGCCGCTGGTGGAGGGATCGGGGGTGCGGTTCCACGCGCTGCCCGTCGATCCTCGGGCCGAGTTGGAGTCGGAGCGCGGTCGCGGGCTGCACAGCAGCAGGACAGGTGCCGGAAAGCTGATCCGCCTGGCGGAGATGGGCCGCAGGTTCATCGGGCAGACGGTCGACGACGTCATGGCCGCCGCCCGGGCCAGTGACGTCCTCCTGCTGTCCGGATCCCTCGCGCCGCTCGGGCACACCGTCGCCGAGGGGTTGTCCCTGCCGAGCATGGGCGTGAACCTGCAACCGCTCACCCCCACCAGGGAGTTCGCGCCACCGATGACCGGCACCCGCTCCTGGGGACCGGTCCTCAACCGGGCGGCCGGGCACGGGGTGAACCTGGCCGTGGAGCGGGTCTTCGCGGAGACGGTACGGGAGCTGCGGGGCCGGCTCGGTCTTCCCCGGGCCGGTCTCGGTGCCGTCCGCAGGGCACGGGAGCGGCGAAGCTGGCCCGTGCTCCACGGTTTCAGCCCGCTGGTGGTGCCCCGGCCCCGCGACTGGCGGTCCGGGCTGGACGTCGTCGGCTACTGGTGGCCGTACGACCGGGACACGCAACTGCCGCCGGAGCTGCGGGACTTCCTGGACGCCGGGCCTCCCCCGGTCTTCGTGGGCCTCGGCAGCGCCACCGTGCCCGACGCCGAGCGGCTGAGCGGGCAGGTCGTCAGGGCGCTGCGCGCGGCGGGACTGCGCGGGGTGATCCAGCGGGGCTGGGGCGAACTGCGCGGTGACGGTGACGACATGCTCACCATCGGGGAGGTACCGCACTCGCTGCTGTTCCCGCACATGGCGGCGGTGGTCCATCACGCGGGTGCGGGCACGACGGCGGCCGGGCTGCGCGCGGGGGTGCCGGCGGTGCCCGTGCCGGTCCAGTTCGACGAGGGTTTCTGGGGCGCCCGGCTCGTCGCGCTCGGCGTGGCACCCCGGGCCCTGCCGCTGCGTGGCCTCACGAGCGAGGCGTTGGCCGGCGCACTGCGGGAAGCCACCGCCGACGCCTCGTACGGGCAGCGGGCACGGAGTCTCGCCGAGCTCGTGCGCCGTGAGGACGCGGTGGCGCCGGTTCTCGCCGCGGTGGGCCGGCTCTGCGGCGCCTGACCACCGGGCCTTGGTCGTACGGCGGGTGCCTAGACCGGCCGGGTCACCACCAGCGAGAACTCGTACAGATCGCCACGGCACAACGACTCGCCGTACTCCACGACATGCCCCTTGTCGTCGAACGCCGTGCGGCGTACGAGCAGGGCGGCGGAACCCTCCCGGATCCCGAGCAGGCGTGCCTGACGGCCGGTCACGTTCACCGCCCGGATGTGCTGGGTCGCCCGTACGACGCGCACGCCGTGGATGTGCTCCAGCGCCTCCGACAACGAGCCTTCGAGGAGGGACTCGTCCAGGTCCGGGAAGCGCTCGGCGGAGAGGTGGACCGTTTCCACGCAGATGGGGAAGTCGTCGCCCAGGCGCAGCCGTTCGATGCGGTGGAGGGCGGTGCCGGGATCGACGCCCAGTGCCGTGGCGTGGTGCAGGTCGGCCTCGACCAGCTCCGCGGCGAGGAGTTCGGCGCTGGGGCGGTAGCCGCGCGAGCGGAGGTCCTCGGAGAACGAGGTGAGCGCCGTCGTCTTGGTGATCCTGGGCTGTGAGACGAAGGTTCCCACGCCGCGCACACTGCGGACGAGGCCGTCCTCGCGCAGGGCCTGGAGAGCGCGCCGGGCGGTCGCCCTGCTGACGTTGTACCGCTCGGCGAGCTGCCGTTCGGTGGGCAGCGCCTCGTCGGGCCGCATCCGGGCGATGTCGGCCTGGAGCCGCCGCCGCAGAGCTTCGTGCTTGTAGGAGTCCGTTGCCGGGTCGTCTGCCGGGCCCTCGTCCCTGCGCCTGTCCTCGAGCGTCACCATCACTCCGCGGTTCGCACTGACCGCTGTCCCTGTGAGGCGCGGTACCGGGGCATCAGCGTACGCACCACGTCCAGCGTCGCCCCGGCGGCCTCCGGCCCGGGCGTCGTCGGCCCGGTCCGGCCGGCGATCCACCGCTCCTCCCAGGCGATCAGGGACGCCTCGAACTCATCGGCACGGTAGGGGGATCCGGTTCCGAGGGCCCCGTCGATGTGCTCGTACCAGCCGCGCCAGCGCGGGAGGTGGAACGAACGGACCAGCCCGGCCCAGTGGCGGCCCGAGTAGTCGTGCAGTTCGCTGCGGGAGTGTCCCCACAGTGTGAGGATGCGCCGGGCGCCCGTCTCGTACAACTCGGCCTCGGCGGGGGTGGTTGCCCAGCTCCTGGCGTCGGCGAGCCAGGTGTCCAGCCGGTGTTCGGGCCGGGTGGCCAGCAGTCGGTCCAGGTCCCCGAGGGTCGTGAGCAGCGCGCCGGCGGCGGCCCGGAAGCGGTCGGTGTCGCGGGCCAGGGCCGCGTCCGCCGCCCGCTGCTGCTGGGCGCACGCCACGTGGGTGAGCACCTGCGCGGTGACGTCGCACAGGTCCCGGCCCAGCGGCCCCGCGCTGTCCTCCCGCGTCGCCTCGTCCGCCAGGAGTGTCCATGCCTCGGCCAGGCCCGGTGGGACGGTGGGCGAGGGCGGCGCCGCCAGGTGCAGCGGCGGTTTGGGGCGCAGGTCGCCCTTCAGCGTGGGCCGGCAGACGACGACCGAGCCCGGGGGCCCGGGCGCGTCCGCCGTGTAGACGGTTTCGCGCAGAAGGTGCCAGGCACGCAGCAGTCCGGGGGTCCGGCGTCCGTACCGGGCCTCGGCCCAGCTCTCCAGCCACGCCCGCACGTCCTCGACGCCTCCCTGCCAGGCGACGTCCGCCAGGAGTTCGTACAGGACCGGGTCGCCGCCGAAGGCCTCCATGCTCGCGCCGACTCCCGTGAGGGAACCGCCCGCCCGGTCGGCGCCCGCCCGGGCAGGGCCGGTGGCGAGCTCGTCCAGGTTTCCGTAGAGGCCGGGCCGTCCGCCCAGGTTGTGGAGCATGCACCACACCCATGGCTTTCCGCGGTAGCCGTCGGTGTGCCGCCACACCGGCTTGTGTTCGGCCCACAGATCCAGGACCAGCATCCGGTCGTCCGGGACGGCGTCCAGGAAGGCCCGTGTCCGGTCCTCCGTCCAGTAGTCGGAGCGGTAGGAGAAGGGCCATGCCTGGAGCACCCAGGTGGCCCGGTCGTCCACGGCGGTCATGACGCCGTGCACGGCCCGTGCGAGGCGGGTGATGTCCTCGGGACCGGTCACCGGGGGTGTCGTCTCGATGAACGGGTCGGCGGCGTAGAGGTGGTCGGTGCCGAAGAGGCCGGTCTGCTCGGTCAGCAGCGCGGTGCCGAAGTCCTCGAACAGCGGGTCGCGCGGGTCCAGGACGTCGACCTCGAAGTCCCACCAGGGCAGAGTCGTCGACCGGGCGCCCCGGTCGGCGATCAGTTCGCGGGGGACGTGTCCTGAGAAGCCCTGCAGGACCGGCCGCATGCCCAGGGCGCGCTCCCGGTCCAGGATGCGGCGGCCGAGGTCCGCGTGGCTGTCGATCCAGCTCTGCGGCAGGGGCCCGCACCAGTGGTCGAGCGAGGCGAGCCAGTTCCAGGGGAGGTGGGCGGGTCCGCCGAGGAACCGCCGGGCGGCCTCGTCGTCGAGGCCGGCGCGCAGGAGGGCCCGTTGCCAGGCGGCCTCGACCCCGGTCATCGCCAGCGGCGTCGTCACCCCGTGCAGCGCCATCCAGTCGATGTGGCGCTCCCAGCGCGTCCAGTCCCAGAACGCCGTGGTGTAGCCGAACGTGCAGACGTTGAAGTGGTAGCGGTGCCGGTAGGGGGAGGTGGTACGGGCGGCTGTGCCGGTGCGGGGCAGGCGGTCCGGCAGCCGGGGCACGGGGGCGTCCCAGGTGATCTGCGTCCCGCAGGCCGTCCGGAGGTACCAGCGCAGCGCCGAGGCGACGGCGACACCGCTGGACCCGCGCAGCGCCACCCCGTACGGCCCGGCGTCGACCTCGTACCAGTCGGGCCCGCCGTCCGCGGGCGCGACCTCGGCGGTGAACTCCGCGGCCCGGTCTCCGAGAAGCCGCCGCAGCAGTTGCCCGGCCGCTGCGGCTCCCGTGCTCGGCCCATCGGGGAGTGTCATCGTCCGGGTGGCTCCTGACCAGGGTCGCCTGTGGTACGTACCACAGGAGGCCGAGGTTAGACACACCGATCGAGCCGGTCAAGGAATGGGCTGTGAATGCGGCTGTAAAGAGGACTGGTTGGCCCGGGACCCCTGTGCAGCCTTATAACCCTCTGGTACGGTCCACAGCCACGCCGACGGCCTTCGCGCCGCGCGGTGCGGCCCGGCCCGTACGAGCTCCTCCCCCACCGGCTCGACACCTCAGGTGGCCTCGACACGATGAACGCCGCTCTCGCCTATCTCGCCGCTCTCCAGGAGAACCTCACCACGCTGGCCACCGCCGAGCAGCCCGCCATCGAGCGCGCCGCGGGCGCCATCGCGGACAGCATCGCCGCCGGGGGTGTCGTCCACTACTTCGGCAGCGGCCATTCACAGCTCGTCGCCATCGAACCGCTGTTGCGCGCGGGTGGCCTCGCGCCGGTCAACGTGATCGCCGACCCGGCGCTCTCCCCCGCCGCCCCTCGGCACGCCGGCGCGGTGGAACGCACCGGCGGCTACGCGGCGGCGATCCTGCGTACGGCGGACATCAGAGCCGGCGAAGTGGTGGTCGTGATCTCCCACTCCGGTATCAACGCCGTCCCGGTGGAGTTCGCCCTCGGCGCCCGCGCGTCAGGGGCGACTGTCGTCGCGGTCACCAGCCGGGCCCACTCGCTGTCCGCCGTGTCCCGGCACACCGACGGCAGGCGCCTGCTCGACGTCGCCGACATCGTCATCGACACGCACGGCCTCCCCGGTGACGCGGTGGTGCCCCTCGCCGGCCGCACCGTCGGCGCCCTGTCGACAGTCGTGGGCGCGGCCGTCGTCAACGCCCTGACCTGCAGGGCCGCTCAACTGCTCGCCGAACTCCACGGCCAGGACCCGCCGTTGATCGCCAGCCAGAACACCGGCGGCGACGCCGAACGCCGCAACAGCGCCCTGCTGGAGAAGGTCAGGGACCGCTGTCCGCGGGGCTGACGCGGCGGTCCGCCCGCCGGTCCGCCCGCTGTGACCACGCCGAAGGAGGCCGATGATGGACAGGACGCGCCGGGTGCGCCGCCGCGTCGCCGCGATGGCCTGCGCCGTCGCGCTGGTACTGCCGCTCACCGCCTGCGACGCCCTGACTCCCGGCAGCGCGGCCGCGGTGCCGGGGCCGCGCAGCATTCCGTCCTCGACCGCCGTGCCGGACGAGGAGATCACCTTGCGTCTGCAGTTCGCCGACGCCCCGGTGATGGTGGACGCGCTGATCGCCGCGTTCGAGAAGGAGCACCCCCGCATCCGGGTCGAGCCGCAGTACAAGACGTTCTCGGACTACGTCCAGAACCTGAAGCTCACCATGACGTCCGACTCCGCGCCCGACATCGCGCAGTACGCCGTCGGGATGACCGACCTCGCGGCGGACGGCCACATCCTCGATCTCGCGCCGTATCGGGAGGCGTACGGATGGGACGACGCCATCCCCCCGGTCAGCCTCGACCAGCTCACCGCCGGGCGGAAGAGCGAGGCCACCGGCGGGCGCGCCCTGTTCGGGGTGCCGGCCGGGCTGTCGATGACCGGTATCTACTACAACAAGGAACTGGCCGAGCGGGCCGGGATCGGCGCTCCCCCCAGGACCCTGGCCGAGTTCGAGGACCAGCTCGCCAAGGCCAAGAGGGCGAACCTGACGCCGCTCGGCGTCGGAGCGCTCGACTCAGGCGGCATTCACCTGTGGGCCGCCCTCCTCAACCAGACCATGCCCACGGACGACTACTGGGACTGGGTCAACGGCGCCGAGGGCGCCACCGTCGAGGAGCCGGCCGGGATCGCCGCCAGCGAGCTGGTCGTCGAGTGGGGCCGCAAGGGCTACTACAACGAGTCCGCGAACGGCACCGCGCAGGTCGACTCCACCGCCCGGTTCACCGAGGGAGACAGCGTCTTCCTGATCAACGGCAACTGGGCGGCCGGGCAGTTGGCGACCACCATGAAGGACAACGTCGGCTTCTTTCCCATGCCGGGCGAACAAGCCTCCGACCCCACCGTGGCCTCGGGTTTCAGCGTCTCCTACGCCATCTCGTCGCGGACCGAACACCCCGAGGCCGCCGGCGCGTTCCTCGACTTCCTGACCTCTGTCGAAGCCGGTCAGATCATCAGCGACAACGGCTTCCTGCCACCGAACCCGGAGGCCGTGGCGAAGCCGGAAGGCGTTCTCGCCGACATCGCGGAAGGGCACCGGCGGGCCGTCGCCGACGACGGGATCACGACGTTCCCCGACTTCGCCGCTCCCGCCATGCTCGACCGGCTGCGCTCCGGCATCCAGAAGCTCATCGCCGACCGCGTCGGGCCCGCGGACTACCTCGACTCACTTCAGGACGAGTGGGAGGACCACCATGGGCAGTAGTCCGCCGCGCGGCGGGCCGGCGGTCCGGCCCGCGAGCGCCCGTGGGCGCCGGCGCAGTCCGTATCGCGGATACGTGTACGTGCTGCCCGCCTTCGCCGTCTACCTCGCGTTCGCGGTGCTGCCCGCCCTGCACACGGCGTATCTGTCGTTCTTCGAGTGGGACGGTGTCACGCTGGGCGACTGGGTCGGTCTCGGCAACTACCGGGAGATCCTCCAGGACTCCATGCTGCGCCGGTCCGTGCTCAACGCCCTGGTGCTGGTGGTGTTCTTCTCCTTCGTGCCCATCGTGCTCGGGCTGGCGATGACGGGGCTGCTCGCGCGTTACCGGCGGCCGGGCATGGGCGCGTACCGGTTCCTGTTCATGCTGCCGCAGGTCGTTCCGCTCGTGGCGGTGGGTGTGACCTGGCGGTGGCTGTACGGCGACGACGGGCTGGTGAACCAGACGCTGGGCGCGGTCGGCCTGGACGGTGTGACGCGGGCGTGGCTGGGCGACTTCGGCGCCGCGCTGATCGCCGTCGGGCTCGTGGGCACGTGGGTGCTCAGCGGGCTGTGCATGATGCTCTTCCTCAGCGGCGTGCAGAAGGTGGATCCCAGCCTGTACGAGGCGGCCCGGCTCGACGGGGCGGGCCCCGTCCGGGAGTTCGTCTCCGTCACCCTCCCCCACCTGCGCGGCGAGCTCGCCGTCGCCATGACCGTGACCACGGTGGCCGCCCTGGCCAGCTTCGACATCGTGTACGTGACGACGAACGGCGGTCCCGGTGAGCAGACCACGGTCCCCGGGCTGCTCGTGTACCGGCTGGCGTTCTCCGAGGGCAAGGTCGGGCTCGCCGCGGCTCTGGCCGTCGTCCTCGGCTGTCTGATACTCGCGATCGTCTACCTCATCAACCGTCTGTCGAGGTCGGAGTCATGACCACCGCCATGCACACGGCCAGGACCACGGCCACGAACACGGCCGTGAACACGGCCACCCGGTCGGAACGCTGGTCGGGTTACACGCTCCTGACGGTGATGGCGATCGCCGTCGTGCTCCCCTTCCTCAGCGTGTTCCTCGCCTCCCTGCAGCCCGCGGGTACGCCGGTGGTGGGTCTGACCTGGCCGGAGCGGATCAGCTGGGACAACTACGAGCAGGCGTGGTCGGTGGCCGGCTTCTCCGACCTCATCGGCCACAGCCTCACCATCGCGCTGGGCGTCGTCCCCGCCTCCCTGGTCCTCGCCACACTGGCGGGCTACGCGCTGGGCACGGCCCGGCTCCCGGGCGGCAGCGCGGTCGCGGCCTTCTTCGTCGCCGGTCTCACCATTCCGGTCGAACTGATCGTGGTTCCGCTCTACTTCGACCTTCGGGGCCTCGGCCTGACCAACTCCTACCTGGGTGTGATCCTGGTGGAGATCGCGCTGTTCATGCCTTTCAGCGTGTTCTGGATGCGCACCCACTTCCAGTCCACCCCGGCCTCGCTGGTGGAGGCGGCCCGTATCGACGGCGCCTCCTCGGCCACGATCCTGCTGAGGATCCTGCTCCCCCTGGCAAGACCGTCCCTGATGACGCTCGGCCTGCTCGTGTTCATGTGGTCGTGGAACCAGTTCCTGCTGGTGCTGGTCCTCATCCAGGACACCACCAGGCACACGGCTCCCGCCGGGCTGGGCTTCTTCGTCGGCCAGAACACCACGGACATCCCCACGCTGGCCGCGGGAACGATCATCGTGATGCTCCCCATCCTGATCCTCTTCGTCGTCTTCCAGCGCAGCTTCATGTCGGGACTGCTCCAGGGCGCGATGAAGGGATGATGAAGGGATGACGTACCCGCACGTCAGTCCCCGGGGCTCCACCCCGGCGGCCGGAGTATCCCGAGGAGCAGCCGCACGAGTTCCTCGACCACCTCGTCGAGGCTCGCGTCCACCCAGCCCGCCTGCCAGTCGTGCAGCAGGCCGTTGACACTGCCGATGAAGGCGGCGGCCGCGATGCGGTAGTCCCGCCGTGCCGCCTCGCCGCGTTCGGCGGCCGCGGCCGCCTCCGCGCAGATGAAGTCGACCCAGCGGGAGCGGCGCTCCAGGCGCTGCCGTTCCAGGCGCGGGCTGACGCCGATGATCTCGATGAAGGTGATGCGCAGCCGTCGCGGGTCGCCGGTGACGTTGGCGGCGTAGGCGCGGAAGGCGGCCGTGGCGCGCTCGGTGACGGACTGCCCCTGCGCCCGGGTGAGGCCGACCAGCGCGGCCTCCTCCGCCCAGTCGTTGACCTGGAGGTGGAGGGCGGCCAGCACGTCCTCCAGGGAGCGGAACTCCTCGTAGAACTGACGGGTCGACAGGCCCGCCGCCTCGCTCAGTGCCGCGACGGTCGTGCCCCGGAACCCGGGGCTGTCGCCGAAGAGCTGGAGAGCGGCGTCGAGGAAGCGCCGGCGTCTGGCCGCCTGGCGCTCCTCGGCTGACTTGCCCCCGTAACGGCCGGTCGGCTGTTTGAGCCTGCCCGTCACCGTGTTCCCCCTTCTCGCGTTCGACGGCCGTCAGTTCCCGTGGGGCCGTCGCTCAATTTTGTCGTGTCCGCGGTCTTGTGTTGACGGGCACCCCTTCCTTACTTTCCAGTAAGTTCACTCTGAACGGTGGCGTTTTCAGTTTTCACGCCGCCCGAGAGCCGCCTTGGCACGCCCCCACCCAGCAGGAGGAACGACCCATGCCCGCCTCCGGAACCCGCCGTTCGACAACGCGTCACCTGTGTGCGCTCGCCGCCGCCGCCGCCCTGACCGCGGGCGCCGCGGCGTCCGCGTCCGCCGCCCCGGCCGCCTCCGCCGACCTGCGGGAGGTGATGTTCGTGGGCAACAACTGGGAGGGCACGGCCGACGTCATCAAGTCCTCCGGTGACTTCGCGAAGATCGGCCGGATCAACGTGATACCGGACAAGGAGCAGCGGATGGCGGAGATCAACGCCGATCCGATCCGGTGGATCGCCTTCATGACCATCCGCAACAGCGTGGGCGAGGGCCACGACCAGTTCGTCGACGACATGTACTCCACCCCCGACGGCAGGTCGATGGTGGTCTCCCGTCCGAGCTTCGCCGACGTGGTCTCGATCGATCTGGCCTCGGGCGACATCAACTGGCGCTTCCCCGTGTCGGGCTTCCGCGCCGACCACATGGCGGTCTCCCCCGACGGCAAGCGCGTCGCCGTCTCGGCCTCCACCTCCAACACCGTGCACGTACTGGACATCGACACCGGCAAGCAGGTGGGCTCGTTCGGCACGGGCGACAAGCCGCACGAGAACATCTTCACCAGCGACGGCAAGTACATCTGGAACATGTCGATCGGCGACGTGAACACCGCGACCGACGCGACCTGGCTGGACTGGACGAAGGGCGACCGCAAGATCACGGTCGTCGACGCCTCCACGTTCAAGCAGGTCAAGGTCATCGACATGCGGGAGCGGCTCGACGCGATCGGCCTCAAGGACTACTCCGACGCGGTCCGCCCCGCCGCGTTCAGCCCGGACGAGTCCAAGCTGTACTTCCAGGTGTCGTTCTTCAACGGTTTCTTCGAGTACGACGTCGCCACGGACAAGATCACCCGCACCAAGGAGCTGCCGAAGAACCCGGCGACCAGCACCGACCGCACCACCTGGGTCAACGACTCGCGCCACCACGGCATCTCGATGAAGCCCGACGGCACGAAGCTGTGCGTCGCGGGCACGATGGACGACTACGCGGTCGTCGTCGACCGCGCCACCCTCAAGGAGGGCCCGCTCGTCACCGCCTCGAAGCCGTACTGGGCGACCGTCAGCGGTGACGGCAAGTCCTGTGTGGTCTCCGAGAGCGGCGCCGACCAGGTCACGGCGATCGACTTCGCCACCGGCAGGAAGACCGTGTCCGTGGCGGTCGGCGACCACCCCCAGCGTGTCCGGCTGGCGCACGTGCCTGCCAACTGGACGGGACCGGCCGCCGACTGACTCCCGGCTAGTCGAACTCGGAGGCCATCCACGACGACAGCTCCGTCCGCGCCGCGCCCAGCAGCGACGCGGACGGGGCTGTCGCGCCGTTGGTGACCAGGGCGTAGTGCAGCGTGCCCGAGTCGGCGGCGGTGAGCAGCAGCCGGCGGCTGCCGGTGCCGCCCGGCTCGCTCGCGGTGGCGATCGCGGTGGTGCGGGTGTACGCCGGAGGGCCGACCGTCGTGCCGAGGTCGGAGACCACGGTGGTCGACGCGTTCGGGAAGGACGCCGGCAGGTGCAGTTCCGTGGGCTCGGAGCTGCCGTCGGAGCGCCACACCAGCAGCGCGTACTGACCCGAACCCACGAGCTGCCTGACGTTCGGCAGGGAGCTCGGCACCGGGTTCCACGTCAGGGTGGTGGAGCCGTCCCGTGAGCGGTCCTCGTAGGTGAAGGCGAGCGAGCGGCCCGCCGTGGCGCTCGGGTAGACGCGGTCCAGCAGTCGCGCGTCCTGGCGCAGCACGGCCTTGCCCGAGTCGTCGAGGCGTACCGCGGACAGGTCCTCGCCATTCCAGGCGTCGCCCTCGGTCTGCACCTTGTCCGGGTTGTCGTTCATCAGCTCGTGGTGGCGGCCGTTGTAGATGTCCCACTGCCACTGGGAGCCGGAGAGGACGGGACCGGAACCGGCGGGGTTCGCCCACCAGTTCGCGCCCTTCACCCGGGAGTCGAGGGCCTGGTACATCGCCTTGTAGACCGTCGGCGCCTTGTCGGAGACGGAGCCGGTGAGCGGGTGTCCGAACTCGCTGATGATGCCAGCCGTCCCGGCGGCGGAGGCCCGGTCGCGCACGGTGCCGAAGTCGCCGACGTACTGGCCGTCCTCGGCCTTGCCCCACATGAAGACGCCGGAGATGGCCTTCTGGTCGTAGAAGTGGGTGTTGAAGACGAAGCGCGGGCCGAGCGTGCCCGCGTCGAGCAGTCCGCCCTCCTGCTTCTGGAAGTCGAGGTTGGCGTTCCAGAAGAGGTTGGGCTCGACGAAGGCCGGCTTGGCCTGCCAGCCCGCGGCGTCCATGCGGGCACGGAACTTGACGTAGAACGGCCACAGGACGTCCTTCTCCCACGCCCGGCTCGTCTGGCCCGAGTCGTAGGTGCCCGCGTGCGGTTCGTTCCACGGGTCGAAGCCGACGACGCCCGCGAACTGAGCGGCCGTCAGGTTCTGCTTCAGGTACGCCATCGTCTTCTGGGCGGTGTCGAGGAAGGCGTCCTGGAGGCCGTACTTGTTGTGCCAGAAGTCGTACGTCGACCGCTTCACCGCCTCGTTCGAGGTGATGTTCTGACCCCAGAACGGGCAGATGCCGCAGTACTCGTCCGGGTAGTCGCCCAGGTCGACGGCCCACTTGGGGGCGCCGTCGCCGGTGTACCAGCTGTCGGAGTCGAACAGCCAGCGGGAGTAGAGGTCCTGGTGGAAGTCGGGGTACACGCGGATCCCGGCGTCGAGGAACGCGCGCATCTGGTCGGTCGCGGCGGCCAGGTAGGCCTTGTCCACCTGGCCGCGCACGGGCTCCGCGTACGCCCAGGAGAGCAGGAAGCGGACCGAGTTGCCGCCGCCGAGCGCTCTCAGCGCGGTCGCGGACTTCCTGGCGTCCGCCACCGAGGCGAAGGGCAGGCCGTTGTTCTCCTTCAGCTTCGTCTCGCCGGAGACGTTGTAGCCGCGCAGGACGACCTCGCGGCCGAGACCGTCGGTGAAGCGGCCGTTCTCGACGGTGAGGGTGGCCGCGGCCGGTGCGTCGAACCAGAGTTCGTCGGGGAGGGCGGTGGCGGGCTGGGAGCCCGCCGTGGTCAGGAAGCCGGTGACGAGTACGAGGACACCGAGCCAACGGGTGCGTTTACTTGACATGTCCGCGACATACGACATGTCCACCACAGTCGCAACGACCGAGCGAGGCGTCAATAGCACCTGACGCACGAGTAAGTACCCGATTTCGCAAAGGTATTACCCTCAGGGTCGCGCTCATCCAGCCCTTGGTCCCGGCTGCGCCAGGGCGCCTCGCCCACGGCGGGGGCAGGCCGCGCTCCCGGCCGGATCGCTTGCGCGCGTCCCCGCCGCCACATGTGTCACTACGGCCCTTGAGGGCGGCGAGCCGGGCAGACACATCGAGCCCGCCGACAAAGAGGTCGACACACAGCACGGGTCTGGCCTAGGCCCATGTGCCGAGGCCGGATCGGACCGAGGGCGGATCTCCGCGCACGGCCACGTCGCTGACGTGGGCGATCAGCCACGATGACGCGGTGACGCTCCCCTGCTGCCAAACGGACCCCTGCGGAGGGGATGACCGCCACTTGGAGCCACCCGAGGAGTTCGATGCCCACCGGCGGCTACACCTGTCTCTGCGAGGTCGACGTACTGGAGAAGGGCGTCGCCCGGCGGTTCGAGGCCGAGGCGTGCCGGTCTCGCTGGTCCTGACCGAGGGCGAGGTGTTCGCGATCCACGACGTGTGCTCGCACAGTGCTGTCTCGCTCTCCGAAGGAGAGGTGGACGGGTGCACGGTCGAGTGCTGGCTGCACGGCTCCCGCTTCGACCTGCGCACCGGCAAGCCGCTCGACCCGCCGGCCACACGGCCCGTCCCGGTGTATCCGGTGCGGATCGAGGAGGGACGCGTATACGTCGATGTCGCACCGCGGAGCGATGGACGACCTAGCCTTCGGGCGATCTCGCGGCGGAGCGAGCTGACGCCGTCCGCAACCGTGCCCGGCTGCTGGAGGC
Source organism: Streptomyces sp. NPDC030840 (assembly GCF_055572015.1). Lineage (NCBI taxonomy): Bacteria > Bacillati > Actinomycetota > Actinomycetes > Kitasatosporales > Streptomycetaceae > Streptomyces > Streptomyces sp. NPDC030840. The sequence continues at coordinate 115,684 of NZ_JBVIEE010000002.1, forward strand.
GGCCGCCCGGCTGGTGGCCGAGCGGGGCGCCGAGCACGTGCCGATGCACGAGGTCGATCAGGTCGCCGGGGTGGGCAAGGGAACGCTCTTCCGCCGGTTCGGCGACCGCAACGGGCTCCTGCTCGCTCTGCTGGACGACGTGGAGGCTGAGTTCTATGACGCATACACCTCAGGTCCGCCCCCTCTGGGACCGGGAGTACCGGCGCTGGACCGGCTGACGGCCTTCGGCTGTGCTCTGATCGAGCGCGTCGCGGACCAGACGGACCTGGGTCCGGCGCTGTGCCGTCAGGTGAGCAGCGAGCGCCGCCAGACCTCGCACTACGGCCGGGCCTACCGCCACCACGTCACCTCGCTGCTGCGCGAGGCGGAAGTCGTGGGCGACCACACCATGCTCGCCCACGCCCTGCTCGCCTTCGTGGGCCTGGAGACCCTCGACCACCTGCGTGACGACGACCAGGTCAGCACCGCACGTCTACAGCGCGCATGGGCGGATCTCGTACGGCGGGTGACCGGCTCCGACGAACGATGAACGCCCGCCTCCAGGGCGAGCAGGCCGAGGCGGAAGAGCGCCGCTTCCAGCCGCGTCGACGTCACCGCGGCGTTCCCGGAGACCCACGGCCGTGATGTGCACGGCACCGGTGAGGTCCCGGCACGACACCGCGCGCATCGCCGACCGGTCCCCGCGGCCCACCCCCGCGCAGCCCGGGACCAGGTCCCGCGTGCGGGCCGCTGGAGGTCTCGTGCGCTGCGTCAGCAGGGCCCGCCGCTCAGGCCCACCAGTAGTCAATGAACGCGGCGCCGGCCGACCACGCGAGCATCGGCGGGACGGGCCGCGGGGATGCGGTTGCTGGCGGCCCGGAAAGCCGACCTGGCACTTCGGAGATGTTCAGGCGCGCAGCCCCTCGGGTACGTAAATCCTGGATAAACCGGTAGAAACCGCCCTGGAGGTGAAGAACGATGTCTCTGCCTGCGCGACGCGCCCCTGGGAGTCGGATGCCCGAACGGCGCTTCCCCGGTTGGGCCGGGGACCCGCTCGCCGAGTTCGACGACCTCTTCAGCCGCATGGGCAATCTGCTGGAGTCCACGGTGGGCGGCGGCCCGACGCCGACGACTGGGACGTGGGCCCCGACGGCTGACGTCTCCGAGACCGACGACGCCTACCTCATCGAGGTCGATCTTCCCGGCGCCAAGCGGGACGACATCGACATCGAGATGGGCGAACGCGAACTAACCATCAGCGGGGAGCTCAAGGAAAGGGACCGTGCCGGAGTCCTGCGCCGCGGCACCCGCCGGACGGGCCGGTTCGAGTTCCGGGCCATGCTGCCGGGCGAGATCAACGCCGACGGCGTCAGCGCCACCCTGGCGGACGGCGTACTGACCGTGAGCATCCCCAAGGCCGAAGCGACCAAGCCCCGCCATATCGAGATCTCCAGCGGGGAGTGACCGCTCGCCTCGGCCCACCGCCGCTCCGGCCCCGGGCAGGCTCCGACCACCCGGGGTCCGGGGCGGCGCGCGGCCGCGGTCGGCGCCCGCACCGCGACCGCACGGAAGAACAGGCGGGGATGTGACGTGACTCCTACTGCGACCGGGCTTGGCCCACGGAGGATGGGCCTTCGCCTGTCGTCGAATCGGCGCGCTCGCGGGAAGGAGTCCGCACATGTCCGAGCACGTGCACGTCCGCCTCAACCGGGACCTGGCGGTCTCCGAGGACGGTGAGCTCGTGGAGCACTCCTCCTGCCGCTGCGGGGCCACCTGGACCAGGACCTACCAGGTCACGGAAGAGGGTTCCGAGTAAGGAGTCTGCGCGGCCGACCGTCGCGGCGTACGGGGGCGCCCGGCTACGACCCCGAGTCCCGCGACGAAGGTGGGCCCGACTCCCGACCAGGGTGGAACACCATGCGCATGCGTTGGGAAGGGTTCCTGGCAGCGGTCCAGGACCGGGGTGAGTACAGCACGCCGCAGGAGGCAGAGCGAGCCGCCCGGGTGGTGCTCGCACTGCTGGGCGCACACCTGGTGGGCCAGGCACGCGCCGAGCTGGCAGCCCGGCTTCCCGAGACGTTCGCCGTGGTGCTGCTCAACCCTCTCCAGGCCCACGAACCGCTCTCGCCGGAGCGGTTCGTCCGAGCCACAGCGGCCTGGATCGAGGGGGCCACCGAGCAGACGGCGACGTGGGATGTCAGCGCGGTGCTCAGCGTCGCGGCCGATGCCGCGGGCGAAGACCTGATGAGCAGACTCCTCCTGCAACTGCCCCCGGGCTACGACCTGCTCTTCGGCCGGCCTCAGCCCTCCACGCCCCAGGGGGCCGAGCCGGACCCCTCGCCGCCCTCCGGGAACGAGCAGTGAAGCCCGTGGAGCGGCCCGCCGGCCTGCCGGTCCTCCGACCTGTGCCGATCCTCCGACCTGTGCCAACCCTCTGACAGGCGCCGGCCCTCTGACCGCTACGGCGGAACCGGATGGGGGCGTGGAGCGACTGCGCGGCGCCAAACGCTTTCGGCGGCCACGTGTCGCAGTACCGTCCGCCCCCATGGGCCTCGGCTCACACCACATGGACCTCTGCTTCGGGAGTCACCCGGGCCCGGCGGCCTCGGCCGCACCGTACGACATGGTGGGCCCAGCCGCGCCGCTCCGCCTCGGCGAGGAAGTCGGACAACGGCGAGCGGAACACCGAGTAGTCGTCGTAGTGGACGGGCATGGTCAGGCGCGGGCGCAGGCGGTCCACCAGTTCGGCGCCCTGCCGGCCGTTCATGGTGACCATCCAGCCGCCGGGCAGGGTGGTACCGCCGAGATGGAGCATGGCCAGCCCGATGTCCGGATACCGCCGAGCGATCTCGTCGAGCCCGTCGAACAGCAGGGTGTCGCCGGAGATGTACAGCCTCACCCTGACCCCACCGCGCGCCGGTCCGAACTCCAGCAGGCTGCCCATGACCGGCGGCAGCAGGTGGCGCGCCGGGCCGAGCGCGTGCTGCCCCGGCAGAGCCGTGACCGTGACCCGGCTGCCGCCCCGCTCGAGGGTGTGGCTGTGCCAGGTGGGCAGGCCGGTGGCCTGTTCGAAACCATCGCGCACCCGCAGCCACCGGGCGGCGTGCGGGGTGGTCAGGACGGACAGCGAGCGGTCGAGTTTCCGCCGGGCGACCCGATCCCAGTGATCGCCGTGCAGGTGCGACAGGACGACCGCGTCCAGGTCACCGGGCAGGTCGCGGACCCTCAGCGCCGGCTCGGCCAGACGGCGGGCGAACAGTCCGTAGCCGAGATGCGCGTACTGCCCCCGGTGGAGGAAGTTCGGATCCGTCAGCAGCGTCAGCTCGCCGTAGCGGATCAGCGTGGTCGCGTTGCCGATGAACAGGATCTCCACGGTGCCGTCCGGCGGCACGTCGGTCATGGCCCACCACCTCCACGGTCGCTGCCTGACCCACGCCCGGGTACCCCCGCACCGGCCGCAGGAGACATCCGTGTGAAACCTGTGTGACGGGAGCGTTGACGCGGTCATGCGAAGGATCTATCTTCTGGCCGAACTTACGAACCACGTTCGAAATACCGACAGCCTGTGTCGGTGTCTCTCCACCCGCAGAGGGAGAAGCCCGTGAGACCCGCGTTCACCCGTCGAACGGTCCTCGGCATGATCGCCGGCTCGGCCGCCGCCACCGTCACCGGAGTCTGTGCCGGTGCGGCCCACGCCGCCGTGCCCGCCTCACCCGGCGTGACGTACACGAACACCCTCGCCGAGCAACGGGCCGACCCGCACATCTGGAAGCACACCGACGGCTACTACTACTTCACGGCCACGGTGCCCGCGTACGACCGGATCGTCCTGCGCCGTGCCACCACGATCCAGGGGCTCTCCTCGGCCACCGAGACCACCATCTGGACCAAGCACGCCACCGGTGAGATGGGCGCCCACATCTGGGCCCCGGAGATCCACTTCATCGACGGCAAGTGGTACATCTACTTCGCCGCCGGCGCCGCGAACGACATCTGGAAGATCCGGCCGTACGTGCTGGAGTGCACGGCCGCGAACCCGATCACCGGCACGTGGACCGAGAAGGGCCGTATCGCGCTGCCGCTCGACACTTTCTCCCTGGACGCGACGACGTTCGTCGTGAACGGGTCGCGCTACCTGTGCTGGGCACAGAACGACCCGGCGGTCGGCAGCGGCACCAACCTCTACCTGGCGAAGCTGTCCAACCCCTGGACCATCACGGGCACTCCGGTCCGGATCAGCACGCCGACCGCCTCCTGGGAGACCATCGGCCACCGGGTCAACGAGGGCCCGGCCGTGATCCAGCGGGGCGGCAAGGTCTTCATGACCTTCTCGGCGAGCGCCACCGACGCCAACTACTGCATGGGGCTGCTGACCGCCTCCGCCTCGGCCGACCTGCTGAACGCGTCGTCGTGGACCAAGACCGCGAACCCGGTCTTCGCCAGCAACGCCGCCACCAGCCAGTACGGCCCCGGCCACAACCAGTTCACGGTCTCCGAGGACGGCAAGTCGGACATCCTCGTCTACCACGACCGCAGCTACAAGGACATCAGCGGCGACCCCCTCAACGACCCCAACCGCCGCACCCGCGTCCAGAAGCTGTACTGGAAGGCCGACGGCACGCCGGACTTCGGTATCCCGGTGGCCGACGGCCTCACCCCGATCCGGCTCTCGTCCTACAACTTCCCCGACCGGTTCATCCGGCACTGGGAGTACCGGGCCAGGATCGAGGCGAACGTCTCCCCGCTGGCCGACTCGCAGTTCCGCACGGTCACCGGACTCGCCGGAAGCGGCACCGTCTCCCTGGAGTCGGCGAACTTCCCCGGCTACTACCTGCGGCACAAGAACTTCGAGGTGTGGGTCGAGAAGAACGACGGCACCGCGCAGTTCCGCGGCGACGCGTCCTTCACCGCGCGGGCCGGCCTCGCGGACTCCGCCGGGGTCTCCTACGAGTCGTACAACTACCCGGGCCGCTACATCCGGCACTACGACTACCTGCTCAACGTGCAGGCTCTCAGCACGGCGACCGACCGGGCCGACGCCACCTTCTACACCCAGTGATCGAGCACCGGCCTCACTGAGGGAGCCGCAGATGACCACCTCCGACCACGACAGACACGACCGCCCCTTCGTGCCGTCCCGCCGCACCCTGCTGCGCGCCATGGCCGCGCTGCCCGCCTCGGCGCTCGTCCTGGGCGAGCTGCCGGGCGTGCTGGGCACCGCCACGGCCGCCGCGCCTCCGAACGGGTCCGCCACCCGCTACACGATCGTGCCGTTCCTGAACAGCAACGACGGCACCGTGAACGTCTACCAGTCCGACGACGCCACCGACTTCCGGCTCGTCCAGGCCTCCGCGTACACGCCGCCCAGCAACCGCATCCGCGACGCCAGCATCTTCAAACACACGGACGGTTACTACTACATCACCTACACGACGCACACCTGGCAGGACCCCAGCACGACCATCGGCTTCGCGCGCAGCTCCAACCGGGTCAACTGGACGTTCCTGTACGACTACACGGTCCCGATCGCGAACCTCTCGCGGGCCTGGGCGCCCGAGTGGTTCGTCGACAGCGACGGCAGTGTGAACGTCATCGTGTCGTGCTCGGCCACGAACGACGAGTGGATCTTCACCCCGTACCGCCTGCGAGCCACCAACTCCTCCCTCACGGCGTGGAGTTCACCGGTCGCCCTCTCCGGTATCGGCGCCAACCACATCGACACGTTCATCGTCAGGATCGGCTCGACGTACCACGCGTTCCCGAAGAACGAGACGACGAAGTACATCGAGTACGCCACGGCCACGAGTCTCAACGGGCCGTACACGATCCGCAGGACCGGCGACTGGGCGGGCTGGGGCGGCACCCGCGAGGGGCCGGCGCTGATCCAGCTCGACAACGGCGGCTGGCGGATCTTCTTCGACGGCTACGGCGACGGCAGCTACTACTACAGCGACAGCTACGACACGTTCGCCACGTGGACGGCGCCGAGGAAGCTGCCGTCGGTCTCCGGCACGGCGCGCCACTTCACGGTGATCAAGGAGACGGTGCCGGGCGGCCCCAGCCTGTCGACGGGGGTCACCCGCTCCTTCCGCTCGGCCAACTTCTCCACCCGCTACTGGCAGGTGCAGTCGTCCCTCCTGAACCTGCCTGTGGTGAGCTCCTCCAGCACCACGGCGGAGAAGCAGGCGTCGACGTTCACGGTAGTGCCGGGTCTCGCCGACGCCGGCGGCTTCTCCTTCCGGGACGCCGCCGGGAACTACCTGCGGCACTGGGACTTCCGCGCCCGCTTCGACCCGAACAACGGATCGTCGGTGTTCGCCAGGGACGCCACGTACATCGCCCGGACGGGCACCGCCTCCGGTTCCGTCCGCTTCGAGTCGTACAACTACCCCGGCTACTACCTGCGGCACTACAGCTACCAGCTGCGGGTGGACCCCTGCGACGGCACAGAGCTGTTCCGGCAGGACAGCTCGTTCCTGCCCGTGACCCCCCTCTGACGTGCGAGATCCCTGCCCTGTGAGCGCGGGCGGCTCAGCCCGGTGCACGCCTGCCGCGTGCGCCGGGCGGTCGGCCGTCAGCTGTCGGCCACGTCCTCGGTACGCCCCTCGGTGAACTCCCACCACGCGAGGGGGAGCCAGTCGCCGTCCACGAAGGCGTCGACGGACGCCCCGCGGCCACGGATGGCCACACGCGTTCCCGCCGGGTACGTGGTGCCCGACAGTCCGGGCACCGGCACGAGCAAGGTCCCGAAGCGCTGATTCACTTTCCTCGTCTTCCCATCCGGCCCGAGGTTGAATATTGCACGTATTCCTCCTCGAAAATAGCTGACTTGTTTCATGCTCCCTATCGGTGGAGCATGAGAGTTAGGTCACGTGAGGCGAGCGGCCATGCTTTCCACGGCCCGTTCGCACCAGGCTACGTTCGGTGGACGGCCGTTTGCCTCCGGCACTGAGCACGAATCGCTTATCGGAGGTGCCACATGAAGGCTGTCGTCTACAAGGGACCGTTCGAAGTAGCGGTGGAAGAGGTGGAGACACCCAAGCTCCAGCGCCCGAACGATGTCATCGTACGGGTCACGTCCACCGCGATCTGCGGCTCCGACCTGCACATGTATGAGGGGCGTACCGCCGCCGAACCGGGCATCGTCTTCGGTCACGAGAACATGGGCATCGTCGAGGAGCTCGGCGAGGGCGTCCACTCCCTCAAGAAGGGCGACCGCGTGGTCATGCCCTTCAATGTCGCCTGCGGATTCTGCAAGAACTGCGTGAGCGACTACTTCGGTTTCTGCCTCACCGTGAATCCGGGCTTCGCCGGAGGCGCGTACGGCTATGTGGCGATGGGGCCGTGGGTCGGTGGCCAGGCCGAATACGTGCGCGTACCGTTCGCGGACTTCAACTGTCTGAAGTTGCCGGAAGGCACCGAGAACGAGCGCGATTTCGTGCTCCTCGCGGACATCTTCCCGACCGGTTACCACGGCAACGAACTCGCCCAGGTCTCGCCGGGCGAGAGTGTCGTGGTGTACGGCGGCGGGCCCGTCGGCCTCATGGCCGCCTACTCGGCCCTGCTGCGCGGCGCGTCGAAGGTGTTCGTCGTCGACCGCGTGCTCGAGCGGCTGCAGAAGGCGGAGGAGATCGGCGCGATCCCGATCAACTTCACCGAGGGCAACCCGGCGGAGCAGATCAAGGAGCAGACGGACGGCGAAGGCACGGACAAGGGCATCGACGCGGTCGGGTACCAGGCCATGGCCAGGGACGAGGACAAGGAGGAGCCCGCGGCCGTCCTGAACTCGATCATCGAGACCGTCCGGCCGACCGGGGCGCTCGGCATACCCGGCCTCTACGTGCCGTCCGATCCCGGCGGACCGGACGAGCAGGCCAAGCGCGGCCGGCTCGTCGTCGCGATCGGCAAGCTCTTCGAGAAGGGGCTGCGTCTGGGGACCGGGCAGTGCAACGTGAAGCGCTACAACCGGCAGCTGCGCGACCTCATCATCGCGGGGCGCGCGCGGCCGAGCTTCGTCGTCTCCCATGAGCTGTCCCTGGACGAGGCGCCCACGGCGTACGACAAGTTCGACAAGCGCGTCGAGGGCTACACCAAGGTGGTTCTGCACCCGGGGAAGTGACTCTTCCGGGGTAGCTCTTCCACGACGGCGTCCGTCGGTCAGGGCCGCAGGCCCGGGTCGGCGGGCGTCGGCTGTGCGGGGCCGCGCGGTGTGAGCGGCGGTCGCTCCTCGCGCGACGAGGCCCGCTCAGCGGACCACCAGGACGGGGTCGCCGCGCGGCACCAGCTCGCCCACGACCGGCGCGCCGGGGATCTCACCGGCCACCAGCAGTCCCCCGGAGGTCTGCGCGTCGGCCAGGAGCAGCGCCTCGTCCTCGCTGACCGCCGACAGATCGCCGTGCGGGCGTACCCACTCAAGATTGCGCCGGGTGCCTCCGCTGACGTACCCGTCGCGCAGCGCCTGCCGGGCACCGTCGAGGTAGGGCACCGCGGTCGCGTCGATCAGCGCCGTGACCCCGCTCGCCCGTGCGAGCTTGTAGGCGTGGCCCAGCAGCCCGAACCCCGTGACGTCCGTCGCGCAGGTGACGCCGGCGGCCACCGCCGCTTCGGCCGCCTCCCTGTTGAGCCGCGTCATAACGTCGACCGCCTGCGGGAACACCTCGCCCGTGGCCTTGTGCCTGCTGTTGAGCACGCCGATGCCGAGCGGCTTGGTCAGGGACAGCGGCACACCCGGCGTTCCGGCGTCGCTGCGCAGCAGACGGTCCGGGTCGACCAGGCCGGTGACGGCCATGCCGTACTTGGGCTCGGGGTCGTCCACGCTGTGGCCGCCGGCGACATGGCACCCGGCGGCCGCGGCCGTGTCCAGGCCGCCGCGCAGCACCTCACGGGCCAGTTCGAGGGGGAGCACGTCCCGCGGCCAGGCCAGCAGGTTCACGGCGAGCAGCGGGCTGCCACCCGTTGCGTACACGTCGGACAGCGCGTTCGCCGCGGCGATCCGGCCCCAGTCGTAGGCGTCGTCGACCACGGGCGTGAAGAAGTCGGTGGTGGCCAGCACGGCCGTGCCTGCCCTGCCCCCCGTGCCGTCCGGCAGCCGGACCACGGAGGCGTCGTCGCCGTCGTCCAGCCCGACCAGCAGTTCGCCCACGGGCTCGCGGACCGGTACGGCCCCGCCCAGGCCCCGCAGTACCTCCTCCAGCTCGCCCGGCGGGATCTTGCAGGCGCATCCGCCGCCGTGCGCGTACTGGGTGAGGCGGACGGCCGCACGGGGCGCGGTCCGTGGGGTCATGTCGACCATGCCGCCCATGATTCCGCATCCGCCCCATTAGCGCCCGTACAGCGCTTTTGCGAAGATGGCCGGTGGTGCGAGGAGGCGTATCCGGCCTGGTGACCGGCCCGGTCTTCAAAACCGTTGAACGGCAGGAGCTGCCGTTGGCGGGTTCGATTCCCGTCCGCCTCCGCCACGTCCCGCGGCAGGAGCGTTGCCATGAGCGATCCCCGTCGGCTCATCCCCGGCACCGACGCCGTGCTGGCCGAGCCGCGCGTCGCCACCGCCGTACGGAAGCTGGGTCGCCCCCTGGTGAAAGCGGCCGTCGCCGAGGCCCAGCGCCGCGCGAGGAACGGCGAGATCGCCCCCGAGGAGGTGGTGGACGCGACGGTCGGCCACCTGCCCGAGCGGGCCTGCGGCCTCACGCCGGTGATCAACGCCACCGGTGTGCTGGTGCACACCAACCTCGGCCGCGCGCCGCTGTCGGATGCCGCCCGGGACGCCGTGCTGGCCGCGGCCGGCTGCACGGACGTCGAGTTCGACATCACGGAAGGCCGCCGGGCCCGCCGCGGACGCGGCGCCCTCGCCGCGCTGGCCGAGGCAGTCCCCGACGCCGGAGCGGTGCACGTCGTGAACAACAACGCGGCCGCGCTGCTCCTGTGCGCCCTGGTGATGGCCCGCGGCCGGGAGATCGTGATCAGCCGGGGCGAGCTGGTCGAGATCGGCGACGGGTTCCGCATTCCGGAGCTGCTGGCTTCCACGGGCGCGCGGCTGCGCGAGGTCGGCACCACCAACCGCACCCACGCGCGTGACTACGCCGAGGCCGTCGGCCCCGACACCGCCTTCCTGCTCAAGGTGCACGCGTCCAACTTCCACATCAGCGGTTTCACGGCGGCGGCGGAGGTGGGCGAGCTGGCGGCGCTCGGGCCCCCGGTCGTGGTGGACATCGGATCCGGTCTGCTCACCCCTCACCCCTCGCTCCCCGGGGAACCGGACGCCGCCACCGCGCTGCGTGCCGGGGCGGCGCTGGTGACCGCCAGCGGGGACAAGCTGCTCGGCGGACCGCAGGCCGGGCTGTTGCTCGGCGAGGCGGACCTGGTCGAACGACTGCGACGGCATCCGGCGGCGCGGGCCCTGCGCGTGGACAAGTTGACCCTGGCCGCGCTGGAAGCGACGCTGCGCGGTCCCGAGCCGCCCGTCCGCACCGCGCTGACCGCCGACGAGACGGTCCTGCGCGAGCGCGCCGCCCGGCTGGCCGAACGGCTGCGGGCCGCGGGAGTACCGGCGGAGGTGCTGCGCACGGAGGCGGCCGTGGGCGGTGGCGGCGCCCCCGGCGTGGCCCTGCCCAGTGCGGCGGTCGGCCTGCCGGCGCGGTACGGTCCGCTGCTGCGCACCGGCGCTGTCCCGGTGATCGGCCGGCTGGAGCGCGGACGCTGCCTGCTGGATCTGCGCACGGTCGCGGCGCAGGAGGAGCAGTCGGTGCTGGCGGCCGTGCTCGCCGCGCGGCGGTCGGACGCGAGGGATGGGAGCGGTCGCCGGGGGGAGCGGCCGTGCAGGTGATCGCCACCGCCGGTCACGTCGATCACGGCAAGTCGACGCTGGTGAGGCTGCTCACCGGGATGGAGCCGGACCGCTGGGAGGAGGAGCGGCGGCGCGGCCTGACCCTCGACCTCGGGTTCGCCTGGACGACGCTTCCCGGCGGGCCGGAGGTGGCGTTCGTCGACGTCCCCGGCCACGAGCGGTTCGTGCCCACCATGCTCGCGGGGGTGGGCCCGGTTCCCGCCGTGCTGTTCGTGGTGGCCGCCGACGAGGGCTGGATGCCGCAGTCGGCCGAGCATCTGCAGGCGCTCGACGCGCTGGGTGTGCGGCACGTGCTGCTCGCCGTCACCCGCCGCGACCTGGCCGATCCGGAACCGGCCCGGCGGCAGGCGCTGGCCCGCATGGCGGCGGCCAACCTGGGACCGGTCGACTCGGTGACGGTGAGCGGGCGCACCGGCGAGGGCCTGGACCGGCTGCGCACCGGACTGAAGCGGCTGGTGGGAGGCCTGCCACCAGCCGATCCGGACGCCGACGTCCGGCTGTGGGTGGACCGCTCGTTCAGCGTGGTCGGGGCGGGCACGGTGGTCACCGGGACACTGGCGGCCGGCACCCTGCGAACGGATGCGGAACTCCAGCTGGCGTCCACCGGGGCGGTGATGCGGGTGCGCGGGCTGCAGACGCTGGGCAGGGACACGCCCGAGGTCCGCGCCGTGGCCCGGGTCGCGGTCAATCTGCGCGGTGTCGAGCAGCGCGCGGTCGGCCGCGGTGACGCGCTGCTGACTCCGGGCAGGTGGCTGACGACGGCCGAGGTTGATGTCGCGCTGCGCGGCGTCGGCGAGGAAACGGCCGGCGCAGGCGAGCACCAGGATCTCCCCCGCGAGCTGGTGCTGCACGTGGGGTCCGCGTCCGTCGCCGCACGGGTCCGGCCGCTGGGGGCCCACGGCGCCCGGCTGCGGCTGGCCCGGCCGCTGCCGCTGCGCGTCGGCGACCGCGCGTTGCTGCGCGATCCCGGCCGGCACCGCGTCGCCGCGGGTGTCGACGTACTGGACGTGACGCCCCCCGAGCTGCGCCGGCGCGGAGCCGCGCGGCAGCGGGCCGGGGAACTGGCCGCCCTGGCCCACGCCCCCGCGGAGGCGGTGGCCGAGGCGCTCCTGCTCCGGCGGCGCTTCGCGACCACGCGCGAACTGGGTTCCATGGGTCTGCCCGAGGTGGGCGAGCCGGTGGGTGACGGCCTGCGGGTTCACGCGGGCGTGTGGCGCGAGCTGGTCGGCTCGGTGGGTGCCGTCGTCGATCAGTGGGGGAACGATCATCCCCTGGAGCCCGGTGTGCCCGTGGAGGCGGTACGGCAGCGGCTGCGGCTGCCCACCACCGGTGTGGTGGAGCGGCTCGCCGGTGCCGCGTCGCTGCCGGTGGTGGACGGGCGGGTGTGCGCTCCGGGCCGCCAGGCGGTGCTTCCGGGGCCGGTCGAGACGGCGGTGGCGGCGCTGACCGCCGCGTTGCGCGACGCCCCGTTCGCGGCGCCGGACGCCACGAGGATGGCGGAGCTGCGGCTGGGGCCCAGGGAACTGGCCGCCGCGGTGCGCGCCGGGCGCCTGACGAAGGTGGGCGGCGGTGTCTTCCTGCTTCCCGACGGCGCCGCCCGGGCCGCCGAGGTGCTCGCGGCACTGCCCCAGCCGTTCACCCTCAGTCAGGCGCGGCAGGCGCTGGGCACCACCCGGCGGGTCGCGGTACCCCTGCTGGAGCTGCTGGACCGCCGGGGTGTCACCGAGCGGCTGCCGGACGACACCCGTCGGGTACGCACCGCGTCGGCGTGATCAGTGGTCGACATGCTCCGCGCGAGCCCTGGCGTTACGTTGGCTGCGTCGGCACAAGGGCACGAGGCGGGAGTTCGCCATGGGCCTGCGGCAGTGGATCGACGGGTGGCCGGTGTACCGGCAGCTCACCGGCGACGACGCGCTGGGCCGGGGCACCGCGGCCCGCTCACCCGATACCGAGCGGCTGTCCGCCCGTACCGAGCAGGCAGACAGGGTCGTACGGTCGGTGTGCCCCTACTGCGCGGTGGGCTGCGGCCAGAAGGTCTACGTCGAGGACGACAAGGTCACCCAGATCGAGGGCGACCCGGACTCCCCGATCTCACGCGGCCGGTTGTGCCCGAAGGGCGCGGCCAGCAAGCAGCTGGTGACGGGCCCGGGCCGGGTCAGTGCCGTCCTCCACCGGCCCGCGCACGGCACGGGCTGGGAGCGGATCCCGCTCGACCGGGCGATGGACATGATCGCCGACCGGGTCGTCCGGACCCGGCGGGAGACCTGGCAGGACACGCACCACGGGGTTCCCGTCCGGCGCACGCTCGGCATCGCCTCGCTCGGCGGAGCGACGCTGGACAACGAGGAGAACTACCTGCTGAAGAAGCTGTACACGGCGCTGGGCGCGATCCAGATCGAGAACCAGGCGCGGATTTGACACTCCGCCACGGTTCCCGGTCTGGGGACCTCGTTCGGCCGTGGCGGAGCCACGACGTTCCAGCAGGACCTGGCGCAGGCCGACTGCGTCGTCATCCAGGGTTCGAACATGGCCGAGTGCCATCCGGTCGGCTTCCAGTGGGTGATGGAGGCCAAGGAACGGGGTGCCACGATCATCCACGTCGACCCCCGCTTCACCCGCACCAGCGCGCTGGCGGACGTCCACGTGCCGCTGCGGGCGGGGACGGACATCGCGTTCCTCGGCGCCCTGATCAACCACGTGCTGAGCAACGGCAAGGACTTCCGCGAGTACGTGGTCGCCTACACCAACGCCCCGGCGATCCTGCGGGAGGACTTCGCCGACACCGAGGACCTGGACGGGCTGTTCTCCGGCTTCGCCCCGGAGAGCCGCCACTACGAGGCGGCCAGCTGGATGTACGAGGGCGCGCAGGCCTCGGCCGCGGCGGGCGAGCGGGACCGGTGGACGGCACCGGAGGACGAGGGCGGGCGGGACGCGGCCGCCCGGCAGCACGGAGGCAGGGAGCTGCGCGAGACCGCCCGCGCCGAGTCGTACGGCGCCGGCGGACCCGCCGTGGGAGCGAAGCCCGCCATGGACCCGACGCTGCGGCACCCGCGCTGCGTGTACCAGGTGCTCAAGCGGCACTTCGCCCGCTACACGCCGGAGCTGGTCGAGGACGTCTGCGGTGTCCCCCGCGAACTGTTCGCCCGGGTCGCCGACGCGGTCACCGCCAACTCGGGGCGCGAGCGCACCACGGCGCTGTGCTACTCCGTCGGCTGGACCCAGCACACCGTCGGGGTGCAGTACATCCGTACCGCGTCCATCCTGCAGGCGCTGCTGGGCAACATGGGGCGGCCGGGCGGCGGCATCCTGGCCCTGCGCGGGCACGCCAGCATCCAGGGTTCCACGGACGTCCCCACGCTGTTCGACCTGCTGCCCGGCTACATCCCCATGCCGCACGCCCACCAGCACCAGGACCTGGACGCGTTCGTGGCCGCGGACGCCGGCACGACCGGGTTCTGGGGCAACATGCGCGCCTACGTGGTGAGTCTGCTCAAGGCGTGGTGGGGGGAGGCGGCCACCCACGAGAACGACTACCGCTTCGACTGGCTGCCCCGGCTGACCGGCGACCACGGCACCTACCGGACGGTGCTGAACCAGATCTCCGGGGAGTGCAAGGGGTACTTCCTCGTCGGGGAGAACCCGGCGGTCGGGTCGGCCAACGGCAAGCTGCAGCGGCTGGGCCTGGCGAACCTGGACTGGCTGGTGGTGCGGGACCTGCGGCTGATCGAGAGTGCCACGTTCTGGAAGGACGGGCCGGAGATCGAGACCGGTGAGCTGCGCACGGAGGAGATCCCGACGGAGGTGTTCTTCCTGCCGGCCGCGGCGCACACGGAGAAGAACGGCAGCTTCACCAACACCCAGCGGCTTCTGCAGTGGCACCACGCGGCGGTCGACCCTCCGGGGGACGCCCGCAGCGACCTGTGGTTCTCCTACCACCTCGGCCGGATCATCCGGGAGAAGCTGGCCGGCTCCACCGACCCGCGCGACCGTCCGCTGCTCGACCTCACCTGGGACTACCCGGTCGAGGGCCCGCTGGCCGAGCCGAGTGCCGAGGCCGTGCTCGCCGAGATCAACGGGTACGGGCCGGACGGGCAGCCGCTGTCGGCGTCGACGCAGCTGCGCGACGACGGCTCCACCGCGTGCGGGGTCTGGATCTACTGCGGGGTCCGCGCCGGCGGGCACAACCACGCCGCGAACCGCCGGCCACGCGCCGAACAGAGCCGGGTCGCCCCCGACTGGGGCTGGGCGTGGCCCGCCAACCGCCGCATCCTCTACAACCGGGCGTCGGCCGACCCGGAGGGAAGGCCGTGGAGCGAGCGCAAGCGGTACGTGTGGTGGGACGCCGAACAGGGCCGGTGGACCGGGGACGACGTCCCGGACTTCGAGGTGTCCAAGCCGCCCGGCTACCGGCCTGTGCCGGGCGCGAAGGCCCAGGACGCCCTGGCCGGCACCGACCCGTTCATCATGCAGAGCGACGGCCGCGCCTGGCTGTTCGCGCCGGCCGGGCTGGCCGACGGCCCGCTGCCCACGCACTACGAACCGCAGGAGTCGCCGGTGGACAACCCGCTGTACGGGCAGGGGACGAACCCGGCGCTGCAGGCCCACGACCGCCCGGCCAACCGGTACCACCCGGCCGCGAGCCAGGTGTATCCGTACGCGTTCACCACCTACCGGCTCACCGAGCACCACACGGCCGGCGGCATGAGCCGCACCCTGCCCTATCTGTCCGAGCTGCAGCCGGAGTTCTTCTGCGAGGTCTCCCCCGCGCTCGCCGCTGAGCGCGGCCTGGAGCACCTGGGCTGGGCGACCATCACCACGGCCCGCACTGCGGTCGAGGCGAGGGTGCTGGTGACCGAGCGGATCAGACCGCTGCGGGTCCGGGGACGCACCGTCCACCAGGTGGGGTTGCCCTACCACTGGGGCCCGGACGGCCTGTCCACGGGTGACGCGGCGAACGACCTGCTGTCCGTGGTGCTCGACCCGAACGTGCGCATCCAGGAGTCCAAGGCGGCGACCTGCGACATCCGGCCCGGCAGGCGTCCACGGGGTCCGGCGCTGCCCGCCCACGTGGCGGCGTACCGGCGGCGCGCCGGCCTGCCCGACGACACCCCGCCGAGCACAGGAGAGGGGCAGCGATGACCTCCGACCGCAACAGGCTGTCCGGGCCGCTCGCCGACCCCAGCGCGGACGCGGGCTACCCGGACACCCACCCGCCCCGGATGGGGTTCTTCACGGACACCTCCGTCTGCATCGGCTGCAAGGCGTGCCAGGTGGCGTGCAAGGAGTGGAACCTCGTTCCGGCCGAGACCGAGGAACGCGACCTGCTGGGGCAGTCGTTCGACAACACGGGCGCGCTGAGCGCCAACAACTGGCGGCACGTCGCGTTCATCGAGCAGAGGATCGAGCACAGGCCCGAGCAGCAGACCGAACAGGAGGCGGCACCGGACCGGCCCGCGCCGCCGGTCGACCTGGGCATGCCGGCCATGGGGCCACCCGGACACGACGCCGACGCGGGTGCCGCGGAAGGCCAGGTGCGCTGGCTGATGTCCAGCGACGTGTGCAAGCACTGCACCCACGCCGCCTGTCTGGACGTCTGCCCGACCGGGTCGTTGTTCCGCACCGAGTTCGGGACCGTGGTGGTGCAGGAGGACATCTGCAACGGCTGCGGGTACTGCGTGCCGGCGTGCCCGTACGGCGTGATCGACATCCGCCCGGGCGACGGCCGGGCCTTCAAGTGCACGCTGTGCTACGACCGGTTGGGGGCGGGCCGGGAGCCGGCCTGCGCCCAGGCGTGCCCGACCGACTCCATCCAGTTCGGCCCGCTGGAGGAACTGCGCGAGCGGGCCGACCGGCGGGTGACCGACCTGCAGGAGCGCGGGGTCGGCCAGGCGCGGCTGTACGGCCGGGATCCGCAGGACGGCGTCGGCGGTGACGGCGCGTTCTTCCTCCTGCTGGACGAGCCCGAGGTGTACGGGCTGCCGCCGGACCCGGTGGTGACCACCCGCGACCTGCCGTCGATGTGGCGGCACGCGGCCACCGCCGCCATCGGTGTGGCGGTGAGCGTGGCGGTGTCCTTCCTGGGGCGGGGAACCTCCCCGCCGGGGGCCTTCCGGAGGAGGAAGCCGTGACGGGGAGCGGTGGGCGGGAGCGGCCCATGGTGGCGCGCGCGGAGTTCCGGTCGTACTACGGCCGGCCGATCCTCAAGCGTCCCACCTGGAAGGTGCCGGACGTGCCGGGATATCTGTTCCTCGGCGGAACGGCCGGCGCGTCGGCGTCCATGGCGGCGGTGGCCGATCTGGCCGGGCGCCGGGAGCTGGCCGGAGCGGGCCGGTGGGTCGCCGCTGCCGGGTCGGTGGCGAGTGTGGCCGCCCTGGTCCACGACCTCGGCCGTCCCGAGCGCTTCACGCACATGCTGCGCGTCCTCAAGCCCACCTCGCCGCTGTCGGTGGGCTCCTGGATCCTCGCGCCGTTCTCGGCACTCGCCACCGCCTCGGCCGCGTCCCGGGCCACCGGACGGCTGCCGGGGCTCGGCAGGCTCGCCGGAATCGGCTCCGGCGTGCTGGGACCGGCGATGTGCACGTACACCGCGGTGCTGCTGTCCGACACCGCTGTGCCGGCGTGGCACGAGGCGTATCCGGAACTGCCGTATGTGTTCGCGGGCAGCGCGCTGACCAGCGCCGCGGGTGCCGCCCTGCTCTCCGCGCCCGGCGACCACGGGCCACCCACCCGGATGGGGCTCCTCGGCGCGGGCATGGAACTCGCCGCGACGCTGCGCGTGGAGCGGCGGCTCGGGGTGGTCGGTGAGCCGTACGTCACGGGCGGGCCCGGCCGGCTGCTGACCCTGAGCAAGGCCCTGACGGTGACCGGCGCCGGGCTGTCGCTTCTCGCCGGGCGCCGGGCGGCCCCGCTCCTTTCCGGGGTGTCGTACCTGGCGGCGGGCCTGTGCACCCGGTTCGGCGTCTTCACGGCCGGTATCAAGTCCGCCCAGGACCCCGTGTACGTGGTGGGCCCGCAACGGCGGCGCCTCCAGGCAGACCGGGGCGACACCTAGGGGCTTTCGTTTGGATCACCGGGCAGACCAGAGGAAGATCGCAGCGACGGCAGCTCGACGCGCTGCGCAGCATGCACCTCCTGAACGACACCGTCGTCGCCTTCACCTCCGACCACGGCAGCCACTTCAAGACCCGCAACAGCGAGTACAAGCGCTCGTGCCACGACGCCTCGATCCGCGTGCCGCTCGCCCTGCGCGGCCCGGGCTTCGACGGCGGCCGCGTCCTTGAGGCGTCAACGCGCCCCAGGCCGACTGCGCGAGCGTCTCCTCACCCGGCTCGCGGCGGCGGGCGAGAAGACACCGGTCATCGACCCCACACCCGTACACACCCGTCCACAGCGCCGCGTGGACCCGACCGTGCACTCCTTCGACCTCGACGGGGCCCGCTACGGGCATCAGCCGAAGACGTGACCGCCCGGCATGACACCGAGGACACGGTCTCAGGAGGTACGTGGAGCGAAGCCCGTCGTCGTGAAGGACGCCTGGTTCCGGTCGCTCGTGCCGTCGGTGATCCACCAGTGCGTCGGGCCGGTGCCGTAGAGGCCGAACCCGGTGCCGGGTCCCCAGTCGAGGACCAGTTCCTCCTTGCCGTCACCGTCGAAGTCGGCGGCCCCGGCGGGCCGTGCGTGGCGCCACTTCGCGGGTGTCTTCTCGCCGTTCACCTTCGCGGGCCCTTCACGCAGCACCTTCGTGCGGTCGTCGCCGTCGACGAGCGTGGCGCCCTCGTACGTGGCGACCAGAATGCCGTCACGGCCGTCACCGTCAGGGTCCGCGGCCACGAAACCGCCGGGCCCGTAGTCGGTGGCCGCGCCCTCGGGCGCCTCGGGCAGCCGGCGGGTGACCGGCTGCCCGCCGCTCCCGGGGTACACGGCGAGCGAGCCGGCCACGTCGGGCGCCTCTGTCTCGTAGCCGGGTTCGTCGTTGCGGCCGCCGTCGTCGCCGACGGCCACGTCGCGCAGTCCGTCGCCGTCGAAGTCGCCGAACGCGTGGGCGTTTCCCGGACGCAGCTCTGCGCCCTTCGCGGACAGCCCATTGCCCCGACGGGCCGAATAGAGGATGTTGCCGGACTGCTCACCGTCACTCGTGGCGTGCAGCAGCAGGGAGGTCGCGCGCGGTCGGCCGGTGGGGTCGATGTCGTCCGCGACGAGCGAGCCGTCCGACCACGGCAGGCCGGTGTCGGTACGTGCCGGTGCGCCGGCGCGGGTGAACGGGCCGTACAGCACGACCAGGGACGACTGGTTGTACGCGAGTCCCGCCAGGTCGTGATGGCCGTCTCCGTCGAAGTCGCCGCGCACCACGGACTCCAGCCCCAGCTTCGACACACTCCGCGGAAGCCGTACCGCCGTCTCCCCGGCCCCCTTCGCGGGCCCGCCGGGACCGCCCCAGGTCACATACGGGACGGTGCGCGGTGCGGAGATGGACCCGTCCGTGACGCTTTCGCCCCCGACGGTCGTGATGAACTCCGGGAAGCCGTCGCCGTCCAGATCGGCGGTGACCACCGTATCGGCATCGACGCCGTCCGCTGTCGCGAGCTCCGCCGGGTCGGGCAGGCCCAGATCACGACGCCCGTGGACCGTACGCGTCGTGGGGTCGAGCCCGCGTGCCGAGCCGTAGACCACCGCGAGCCGTTCGTCGTCGGGGGCGTTGTCCGAGCGGCCGCCGGCGTTGACGGGCAGTACGAGGTCACGGTGCCCGTCGCCGTTGATGTCGTCCGGGTCCTTCGATCCCTTCCCGGAAGCCGGCGCCCGGCTCCCGGTCACGGGGCCGGGCGCCTCGGTGCCCGAGGCACCACCGTCCGAGGGGGACCGCTCGTGGTCCGTGGCGCCGCTCCCGCAGCCGGGGAGCAGGGCAAGCACGGCGCAGACGGTGAGGATCGGCAGGACAGCGCGAGACGTCATGCACCCCACCCTCACATTCCGCCCCGTGCCGACTCCAGCGGGGGGACGCCCGGAGCACGCGATCGGCCTCAGGAAGTGGCCAGTTCGTAGAAGCCCCTGCCGAACGTCGCGGCCACCAGGCGGCGGTGCCCCGCGTCGTACTCGATGTCGTCGACCGGCACCTGCGGCATGCCGCGGCCGAGACGCAGCCAGCGGGTGCCGCCCGTGGGGCTGGTGAACACGCCCTGGTCGGTGCCGATGTACAGGGCACCGCCCCGCGCGACGACCAGGTCGTTGACGGGCGCCGCCGGGAGGTTGCCCGACAGGTTGCGCCAGTGCCTGCCGCCGTCGGTGCTGCCGTACACGTGGGGGAGCGGGGAGCCGGAGCGGTAGCCGGAGTGCGTGGTCCAGACCCGGTTCGGGTTCTTCGGGTCGACGACCACGCGGGTCACCCAGGGCCGTCCCTCGACCAGTTTCGCCCAGGTCGCTCCGAGGTTCCTGGTGACCCAGACGCGGCCGTCGTCCGTGCCGGCGTACACGGTGCGCCCGTCGGACGCGGGGGCGATCGAGGTGATGGTGCCGTAGTTGGTGTAGATGGGGTCGGGCCCCGGGCCGCCGCTCAGGTCGGGGCTGATGGGCCGCCAGGTCTCGCCGCCGTCCGTGGAGCGGTTGAGCACCTCGGAGCCGTAGTAGAGGATCTTCGGGTCGCGGGGGTCGAATTCGACCGGAGTGAACCAGTTGCGGCGCTGGTACGTCGTCCGGTCGGCGAAGTACGTGAGTGTGTCGCCGCCGTCGGTGGAGCGGAAGCAGTTGCCGTACTGGTAGCAGGCGAAAACGTTGTTCACGTCGGTCGGGTTGATGAGGTTTTCCTCGCCGTCGCCGCCGAGGTACTCGTTGAACTTCTCTCCGCCCCAGGAACGCAGCGAGCCGTTGTCCTGGGCCCCGCCCGAGATCCTGGTGACGTCCTGCGGGCTGATCGCCGCGCTGTAGAGCTGGGTGTACGGCTGGTGGCGGGACTTGACCCAGCCGCCGTCGCCGCCGGAGTCGGAGCGGTAGACACCGCCGTCGTTGCCGAGGTAGACGCGGCCGGGGCGGCGCGGGTCCCACACCATGGCGTGGTGGTCGACGTGGATGCTTGTGTCGTCGGCACTCCAGGTGTCGCCGCCGTCCTTCGTGGTCAGCAGGGCGACCCCGGCCACATGCACATGCTCGGCGTCCCGGGGGTCGATCCATATCTTGCCGAACCACCAGCCGAAGCTGGACTGCGAGTCGGTGAGGGCCTGGTTGTCCGGGGTCCGCGTCCAGGTGTCGCCACCGTCGGTGGAGGCGTAGAAACCCTCGAAAGGACCACTGGACTTGTTGACGATCGCATAGAGCCGGTCGCCCGCGACGGCCAGACCGATACGCCCCACGTCGGGGCTCTCGGCGGGCAGTCCGCCGCCGAGCCGCTGCCAGGTCTCGCCGCCGTCCGAGCTGCGGAAGACACCGGAGCCCACACCGCCGTACGTGCGCAGGCCGGGGCGTCGGCGGTGGTCCCACAGCACCGCGTACATCCGGTCGCCGTCGAGGATGATCTCGGTGGCGCCGGTGAACTCGTTGGCTCCGGCGAGGATCCGCTCCCAGGTGGCGCCGCCGTCCTCCGAGCGGTACACGCCCCGGTCGCCACCGCCGTTGTACAGGGATCCGGCCGCCGCGACATAGATGCGCCGCGGGTCGGCGGGGTCGATGGTGATGGCGCTGATCGCACCCGAGTCGCGCAGGCCGAGCGATGTCCAGTGGGCGCCGCCGTCGGTGCTGCGGTACAGGCCGGTCCCCTCGTATGTGATGCTTCCGCCGCCGGGGTTGGGTTCACCGGTTCCGGCGTACAGCGTGCCGTCGGGCGCGGTGGCGACCGCGCCCATCGCCTGGGTCCAGCTGTCGGGCCACACCGAGTGGAACGTCTCCCCGGCATCGGTGCTGCGCCACAGCCCGCCGCTCGCGGCTGCCGCGTACAGGGTGTCGGCGTGCTTGGGGTCGAGCGCCAGGGAGACGACCCGCCCGCCGATGTTGGTGGGCCCGACGCCCTTCCAGCGCCCGCCGACGGAGGGCAGTTCGCTCGCCCGCGCCGCGGCGAGGTCGTGCGCGTGGCGCGGAATCGACTCGCCCGGCAAGGTCTTCTGGAGGTAGCGGTACTCCGCCGGGGCGGCCGGCCCACGGACCGGCCGGTACACATCGGACGGCGGGGGCGGTGGCGCGGCGGCGGCCGGTGCCGTGAGTAAGGCGGCGCCGGTGACCGCGGCGACCACCAGCGAAAGCAGACCTCTGCCCATGAAACCTCTTCCATCGTCATGGCCTCTTCAAGCGGCAATGACGTTACGAGAGGCGGGAGTTGAGCAAAAGGGCGCGAGACGGCCTTGGTGGCGGGAGTGACGAGGGGCGCGGACAGATGCGGTGAGACGAAGGAGACCGGAGAGGCTCAGGACCGGGTCGTCGACCGTGACAGCACCGCGCGCAGTGCCCGCTCGAATCGAACGTCGGCGTCCTGCGTCCCGTGCGGTGCGCGCCACGCCACGCAGCCGTCGGGCCGTACCAGCAGCGCCCCGTCCGGGCCGAGACCGTGCGGCGCGGCCGGTTCGAGATCCGGGTGGTACACCTCGGCGGACGCGCCCAGCGCCTGTCCGGCGCGGTGGGCCGCCGCGGCCCAGTCGCCGCCTCGCGGGCCCACCAGGACGACGAAGTCCGTGCCGTACAGGTCGAGGGTGGACACCGGTGCCGCCGCGTCCTGCGCGACATGGATGTGCGGCGCTCGCGTGCCGGGGGTTCCGTTCAACTCCCGTGGTTCGAGGAGTGATTCGCCGTCGGCCGGGGCGCCCGGCACGGCCGTGGAGCGGTGGACACCGCCGTACATGAGGGTGTCGGAGTCCACCAGCGGCTCGTCGTCCGCGTATCCGGGAAGCCGCCACCGGGCGCGGGCGCGGAGGTATGCCTGCCGCACATTGCGTTCGGCCACCGGGCGCCGTTCGCTCTCGTACGTCGCGAGGAGTCCGCTGTTTGCCGTGCCGCGCAGCACCAAGGCCAGTTTCCACGCGAGGTCGCGGGCGTCCTGTGCATCTGCCGGAGCTGGGTTACACCCGGGTCTGGGTCTCTTGCTTGAGGCGTTCGTAGGGGGTTTGGCCACCCAGGGCGCCGTGCGGGCGACGGTAGTTGTAGTAGTCCTCCCACTCGCGGAGTTTGTCGTTGAAGACGCCGGTGTCGTCGATGACGATGCCGGCGAGCATGCGGGAGAACTCCTCGGCGTCGATGCGGTGGGAGCGTTCGACCTTGCCGTTGAGGTGCGGGAACGCCGGTTTGATGTAGGTGTGGGCGATGCCCTTGTCCAGGACGTGCCAGTGGAAGGCGGACTGGAACTCCGCGCCGTTGTCGGTCTGGATCACCTCCACGCGGAACGGCAGGCGCTCCAGGAGGTAGTCGAGGAACTGGATGGCCCTCTTCTGGTCGCACTGCGGATAGATGCGCAGCACCCGCAGCCGGGTGCAGTCGTCCATGGCGGTGAACTGGTAAGTACCTGGCTCGGCGCCCTGACTTCGGGAACTTGCCGGTGACCGGTGCCGGGGCGGTCGCCTCGCTGGGGACGCCAATCGGTTCGATGAACTTGACATCGACTTGGACCCGGTTGCCGGGCAGCTGCTTCTCGTAGCGTGTGTAGCGCTTGTCGTGGCGCTTGTAGCGCTGGGAGGCAGGCAACCGGTTCATGCCCAGCTTCGTGAGGATGCGGTAGACCGCGGAGCAGGCGATCTCGATGTCGTCACCGCTCGAGATACATCTTGATCTTCATCGGGCCGAAGTGGTGGTTCTGCCGCAGGTAGACGATCTTGTTGACCACATCGGCCTGGGTGGCGTGCGGGCAGTGGTGGGGCCGGCTGGAGCGGTCGCGCAGCCCGTCGAGGCCTTCTTCCCGGTAGCGCCGCTGCCACTTGTAGAAGCAGTTCCGGCTGATGCCGTAGTACCGGCAGGTCAGGGAGACGTTTCCGGTGACTTCCTCGGCGTGACGCAGGACCGCCAGGCGTCGCTGGGCTTGGCGGTCCTGCTGCCGTCTGGCTGAAGGGGGGATGCCAGATCTCCGTAGTGATCGGAGACCCAAGTGTCAACAACGTCCGGCAGTTTTAGACATAGGGCACCTCATGGATGCCGAGCCGTTTCATCAGGGACCGCATCAGATCGATCTCCGCCTGCTGGCCCCGGACCATCCCCTGGGCGAGCCGCAGGACCTGCTGCGGCGCGCCGTCCGCGGTGACCGCCTCGGCCATGTGTACCCCGGACCGGTGATGGGCGATCATCAGGCGGAGGTAGAGCCCGTCGGCGTGCCGGCCGCGTGCCGCGGCGAGCCGTGCCAGGTCGGCGCGGCTCGCCAAGCCGGGCATGAGGACTCCCCGGCGGCGCTCCTCGGCGCTCGGCGGCGGCATGTGCATCCACCGCATGGCGGGCGCGCTGGACGTGGGGGTGCGGCCCCAGGTCTGGAGCCAGCCGAGCATCATGCCGCGCTGTGTCGCCTGGGTGTTGGCGATGTCGTACGCAAGGGTCCGCACGTCGGCAGAGGAGCCGTTGCGGAGCACGGTCAGGGACATCTCGACCGCCTGCTGGTGGTGGACCGCCATGTCACGGCTGAAGCCGACCGCGACCGAGTCCTCCGCGGGCGCCGGGGAACCGGCCGGAGCCCTGCCGGACAGGGCCGTCAGCAGCACCACGGCGAGCAGCAGGATCGCGGCGGTCACCAGCACGCCGGAGAGGGAGGCCCGGACGGGGCCTCGTGAGGACAGGGGGCCGGTCACGGCGTCGCCTTGCCGCCGGTGACCGGGGCACCCTGCTCGGGCGCCTGCGGGCCCTGGACGTATGCGTCGAAGAACTGGTCGACGCGCGGGTCGTCGGCCGACCCGACGGACAGCTGATGCCCCCATGCGGTGAGCCGGACCGGGCTGTCCTGCCCGGGCAGCGGGCTCATCATGCGGTACGGGACACCCGCCACCTTGGCCCGCAGTCTCTCCACCTCGCCCTGCGGGAGGGTCTTGGAGTACGTCACCCAGACGGCGCCGTGCTCCAGGGAGTGGACGGCGTTCTCCTCGCGCAACGGCCGGGTGTAGACGTCCCCGTTGGCGTTCTGCCACTGCGGATCGTGCCGGCCGCCCACCGGGGGCCGCTGGTCGGCGGGGTAGTCGACCTCGTTCTTGACGTGGCCGCGCTCCAGGTCGCCGTAGACCTTCTCGCCCCGGACGTTGGCCCTGGCCGGGTCGATTCCCGATGCGTCGCCGTCGTCCCGGGCGGGCCTGCCCTGCACGCTCAGTACCACGGCGACGACGACCGCGGCCGCCGCCAGCGCGGCGCCGGCCGTGGCGGCGGCGCGCAACCGCTTGGCGCGGCGGGCCCGCAGGGCGTCACGGGTGCGCAGTCCGGCGAGCCTGGCCCGGCGTGCCTCGTCGTCTTGGCCGGCCGGCAGGGGCGTGTGCTGGCGCTGGTCCTGAGACATGGGCGACCTCTCGCTGCACGGCATCGACGGACCCAAGCGTAGGGACGGCACGGTCCCCAAAGCCCGGGACGCCGGTCCCGTTCCGCTCCCAGGGACGGGCTCGGGTCGCGGGTCCCGGGCTCCCGGGACACGAGGCGACCTACGCTGTGCGATCGCGGGCGCCCGGCCGCCGCCCGCGGTACCGGACTGCACGACCAACGGTGGGAGAAAGAGTGGAATTCTGCATCCTGGGCCCGCTGCGCGTCCGTACCGACAGCCGGGAGATCCCGATACCGGGCCGCAAGCCGCGGACCTTGCTCGCCGCGCTGCTGCTGGCCCAGGGGGACGTCCTGTCCGACGAGCGCCTCACCGCACTGCTGTGGGGGCAGCGGCCTCCCACCACGGTGAACGCCCAGCTGTACACCTACGTCTCACGACTGCGGCAGCGGCTCGGCACCGCGGTCGAGCTGGTGCGCGAACCGGCCGGCTACCGGCTGGGCGTCCGGGACGCGGTGTTCGACGCGGCCGAGTTCCACCGGCTGTCCCGGGCGGGGCACGCCACTCTGCGCGAGGGCCGCCACGACGTGGCGGCCCGGCTGCTGCGTTCGGCCCTGGAGCTCTGGCGTGGGCCGGCCCTCGGCGGGGTCACCAACCAGCTGCGCGAGGCCGAGACCCCGCAGCTCGACGAGGCACGGATGACCGCCCTGGAGAGCCGCCTCGAGGCCGAGCTGGCCCTGGGCGAGCACCGCCAGCTGGTCGCCGAACTCACCGGCCTGGTGGCCCGCTTCCCGCTGCGCGAACGGCTTCGGGCCCAGTGGATGACCGCGCTGTACCGGTGCGAGCGGCAGGCGGAGGCCCTCGCCGTCTACCAGGAGGGCCGGCGGCTGCTGGCCGAGGAACTCGGGGTCGATCCCGGCCCGGCTCTGACCGCCACGCACCACGCCGTCCTCAACGGAGGGCTGGCGCTGGACGGTCAGGCACGTCGTGCCGCAGCCCTGCCAGGTACACCAGCAGTTCCTTGACCTCGGTCGCGGCGGTCCGGGGACGCGCGGCCCCCGGGAGCGTCGCACAGGAGTACGGGTCCGTCGTCGGGGTGGGCGGGGAGCAGACCGTGGCTGCCGCGCACCCGCCCGGGGTCGAGGGACACCACGTTCATCAGGTAGCGCAGGCCGAGGCGCTTGCGGCCCAGTACCCCGGCCGCCCGCAGTTTCACCCACGGGCCGGTGTGGTCGAAGAGCAACTCGGCGGGGCCGTAGCCGGGTTTACGGTGGATGCCGACCAGCCGTGCGAAGTCGGGGGCCAGTTCGTCGTCGAGCCAGTAGGAGTACGTGAACCAGGCGTCCCGTTCGGCCAGGGCCAGCAGTTCTCCGGAGCGGGGGTGGTCCAGCCCGTGTTCCCCGAGCTCGGCCCGGTCCAGGAGGGCGCCGATGCCCGGGAGCGGTTCGAGCACCTCTCGGACAGCGGGAAGATCGGCCGGATCGGCGACGTGGACGTGGGCGATCTGGTGGTCGGCGACGGCGAACGCCCGGGACGTCCACGGGTCGAGGTACTCCACGCCGGCCTGGGTGTGGACCGCGAGCAGTCCGGTGCGCCGCAGGGCCCGGTTGATGTCCACGGGCCGTGAGACGTCCGTGATCCCGTACTCGCTGAGCGCGACCGTCGTCACTCCGGCGCGCCGGGCGTCGTCGAGCAACGGCGCCGGCATGCGGTCCAGTTGCCGTGCGGCCGTTCGGACCGTGGCGCTGCAGGTCGTAGTCGAGGTGGGGGACGTAGACGAGGCTGAGGTCGGGGCGGTGGGCGCGCAGGATGTGCCGGGCCGCGTCGGTGATCCACTGGGAGGACACGATGTCCGCGGTCGGCCCCCAGAACCGGAAGAGCGGGAAGTCGCCCAGCCGGTCGGTGAGTTCGTCGTGCAGGGCCGGTGGGTGGGTGTAGCAGTCGGGTTCCTTGCGGCCGTCGGCGTGGTAGACGGGGCGCGGGGTGACGGTCCGGTCGACGTCCGCCCCCATGGCGTACCACCAGCAGACGTTGGCGACGGTGTAGCCGGGGCGCAGCCGGCGGGCGGTCTGCCATACCTTCTCGCCGCCGACGAGCCGGTTGTGCTGCCGCCACAGCAGCACCTCGCCGAGGTCGCGGAAGTACCAGCCGTTGGCCACCGCGCCGTGTACGGCCGGGGTCTCGCCCGTGAGGAAGGTGGACTGCACGGTGCAGGTGACGGCGGGCAGCACGGGGTCGAGGCGGGCCTGGAAGCCGCGCTCGCGCAGCGCGCCGAGGCGGGGCATGTGGGCGAGCAACCGTGGGGTGAGTCCCACGACGTCGAGTACCAGCAGGCGGTTCACCGGATCACCTCGCGCTTTCGTCCTTCAGTCCGATCCGGGTCAACGTGTCGCGGGTCCAGGCGAGTTCGGCGGCGATGCCCTCGATCAGGGCGGAGTCGCCGAAGTCGTCGCCCGGCAGCACCGTCCAGGTGTACGTCTCCACCTCCAGGTGGTCGGTGAGCGCAGCCGGGCCGCCGACGAGGGTCTCCAGCGCGGTCGGCAGTTCGTCGCGGGTGGAGCGCAGCGGGGGCGGGGGGTCGGTGTGCAGGGGGATGTGGAAGTGGACCCGCCACGGGCCGGCGCCGGGCAGCGCTCCGCCGAGCGCGTCGGGGAGGTCGTCGACCGCGAGGAGCCGGCCGCGCAGCGGCTCGCGGGTCTGGTGCAGGAAGCGGGGTTCGGCGAACTCCCAGAGGGCGGCGCGGGCCGCCGGGTCCTGCGGGCCGTCGACGGCCAGCGCGCAGGAGACCTGGGCCTTGACGACGGGGAGCCCCGCGCCGTCGAGCCGGGCGCAGGCGGCCGGTGCCTCCTCGAATCCGACCGCGGTGTGGCAGGTGTCCAGGCAGACGCCGAGCCACCGCGGGTCGACGGCGGCGAGCAGGCGTACGGCCTGCTCGGTGTTCTCGATCAGACAGCCCGGCTCGGGTTCGAAGCCGACCCGTACGGTGCGTCCCGTGTCGTCGGCGAGGGCCGCGAGCCCCCTTACCAATCGGTCGAGGTGGTGTGCGGTGCGGTCGGCCCGGTCGGTGGTCCACGGCTCCCGCCAGGCCAGCGGGAGGGTGGAGACGGACCCGCGTCCGGCGTCGTCGGGCAGCAGCGCGGTCAGCAGCCGGGCGCAGTCGAGGGTGTGCTCCAGGCGAGCGGGTTCGCTCCAGTCGGGCCGGTAGACGGACTTCTTCACGGCACGGTCGTGAAAGCCCCGGTAGGGGAAGGCGTTGAGGGTGACGACCTCCAGGTCCCGTGCGTCCAGTTCCCGGCGCAGCCGGGCCACCGCGCCGGGGTCGGCGGTCAGTTCCGTGACGGCGGGGCGGGACAGCCACAGGCCGAGTCCGAGGCGGGCTGTGCCGAGCCGGCGGCGCACCGGCTCCGCGTAGCGGGCGAGCTGGGCGAGGACCCCGTCGAGGGATTCGGCGGGGTGCACGTTGGTGCCGTAGGCGAGATGGACGGTGGTGCCGTCGGGGTGGGTGAATCTCATCGGGTCCTCGGCCTCACTCGCCGCCGCGGGCAAGGGAGTTGCCCGCGTAGGCCGGGACGGGGGCGGCCGTGTCGTCGGTGTCCGGTTCCAGGACCAGGCGGCCACTCTGCCCGTAGAAGGCGACGGGGTTGCGCCACAGCACCAGGTCGACGTCGTCGCCGTCGAATCCGGCGGCGAGCATGGCGTCGGCGGTGGCGCGGGTCTTGAGGGGGTCGCTGTGGCCCCAGTCTGCGGCCGAGTTCACCAGCATCCGTTCGGTTCCGTGGCGGCCGAGGATACGGACCATGCGGTCCTCGCTCATCTTGGTGTGCGGATAGACGGAGAACCCCATCCAGCAGCCGCTGTCCTGGACCATGCCGACCGTGGCCTCAGTGAGGTGGTCGACCACCACGCGGGCGGGGTCGATGCCGGACTCGCGGACGACGTCGAGGGTGCGGCGGGTGCCGGCGGCCTTGTCGCGGTGCGGGGTGTGGACCAGGACCGGCAGGTCGTAGCGCTGGGCGAGTTCGAGCTGGCGGGTGAAGGCCTCGTCCTCGGCCGGGGTTATGGAGTCGTAGCCGATCTCCCCGACGGCGACCACACCGTCCTTGGCGAGATAGCGCGGCAGCAGGTCGAGGACGCCCGTCAGACGCGGGTCGCCCGCCTCCTTGGGGTTGAGGGCGAGGGCGCAGTGGTGGCGGATGCCGAACTGGGAGGCGCGGTGGGGCTCCCAGCCGAGCAGGGAGTCGAAGTAGTCGGTGAAGGTGCCGACGCTCGTGCGTGGCTGGCCGAGCCAGAAGGCAGGCTCCACGAGGGCGCGGACCCCGGCGGCGGCCATCGCCGCGTAGTCGTCGGTGGTGCGGGAGGTCATGTGGATGTGGGGATCGAAGATGCGCACGGCGTTCCCTCCCGGTGCTCGGTGTGGTGGGTGGTGAGGAAGTCCTCGACGTCCGGGGCCACCTCGCGCCCGGCGGTGCGGCGTTCGTCGGTGTACGCCCGCACCATGCGGACCAGTTCGGCGTCGGTGCGGTCGGCGAGACCGGCCACCCGGTCGAGGGGGATCCCGGTGAACGCGCACCGGAGCACGGCCTGTCGGAAGGCGTGGTCGTCGAGGTGGCGGGCGGCGTATCCGGTGGCGTGCGGCGCGGTGTCCAGCGCGGCGGCGATCAGCCGCGGGTCGTTGGTGCGCAGCGCGTCGTGGACGAGCGGCAGGGCGGTGTCGCCGAGCCGGCCGGACCGGTCGAGGAGGGGCAGGGCACGCAGCACTCCGCGGCGCTCGGCGGCGTCCCCGTGGCGGTACAAGTCTGCGAGGCGGCCGGGCAGTCGGTCGTCGCGGAGGGCGGGGGCGTCGAGGAGCAGCGTGCGTGCCGCGTCGTCCACCGTCCAGGCGTACGGTCCCGCGACGGCCTCCGGCAGCGGCTCGCGGCCGCAGCGGCGTCCCACGACGGGGAAGAGTTCGGTCAGCGCGTCGGGGTGGGCGGCGAGAGTGTGCTGGGCCTCGCGGATCCAGCGAGCGGCGCCGCCCGGCAGGCGGTCCCACAGCTCGTCCACGGCACCGGCGCCCTGTTCCGCGGCGCGCAGGAAGGCCAGGGAACGCCGGGCCGTCGCCGGTGCGGCGTGGCTGTGCCGGGGCAGTTCCACGGAGACCAGGCCGCGGTAGCCGGTCTCCAGGAGGGCGCCGAGCACCGGCGGGAAGTCGATCTCGCCGTGCCCGAATTCCAGGTGCTCGTGCGTGCCGCGGCGCATGTCCTCGATCTGTACGTGGACGAGGCGGGGTGCGGCGCGGCGCACGCACTCGGCGACCGGCCGGGGCTCCAGGCAGCGGCAGTGGCCGATGTCGAGGGTGAGGCCGAGCGCGGGGTGGCCGTCGAGCCGGGCGCACAGGTCCTCGAAGCGGTCGAGGGTGTCGACGAACATGCCGGGTTCGGGCTCGAAGCCCAGGCGTACGCCGTGCCGGGCGGCTTCGTCGGCGAGGGTCTCGCAGGCGTGCAGCAGCCGGGACCAGGCGAGTTCCTCGTCGACCTGCGGGGGACGGATGCCGCTCCACAGGGAGACGACGGGCGCCTCCAGCCGGGCGGCGATGGCGATGGCGCGGCGCAGCAGGTCGACGCGCAGGTCGCGGCCGTCGTCGAAGAAGGTGGGGTGGTGTTTGTTCCAGGGGTCGAGCAGATAGCGGCCGCCGGTCTCGATCACGATGTGGAGGCCGAGGGTGTCGAGGCGGTGGCGGAGACGGGCGAGGCGGCCGGGGAGGTCGGCGGCGAAGGGGTCGAGGTGGCGGCGGTCCAAGGTGAGGGAGATGCCGCCGTATCCGAGTCCGGCCACCACGTCGAGCGTCTCATCGAGGGTGTGGTCGCCGAATCCGTTGCTGCCGTAGGCGTAGGTGAGCGTGCGTCGGCTCATGTCGGGGGGACCTTTCGGCTCAGGCGCCGGGCGGGCGGGTAGGCGGCGAGCAGGGCCAGTCCGGCCGCGCCGCGGCCTGCCGCCGTCGTCAGCGCGGACTGCAGGGGCACCATCGCGTGGATGCCGGCCGCCACGGCCCGGCGCACGTGGTACGGGGTCGGGTTGCGCACGGCGGCCAGCCACTCGGGCCCGGTCGAGGCGAGGTGCCCCGCGGCGAGCGCACCGGCGACGACCCGGTCCCGCCGTGCCGCACCTCTCGCCGTCAGGCAGACCCAGCCCACGACGGCCACCGCAGACACGAGGGAGATGAGCGCGGCATGCCGGGCTCGGCGCCGGGTCACCGCGCCCGGCGCGGTACCGGGAGGTGCCGAGGCGTGGGGTGGCGGCAACGGGGCGGCGCCTCCGCCTGGGCCCAGGGTCGCCGTACCCGGCCGCCCCGGTGCACCGGACGACGGCAACGAAACGGCATCTCCGTCTCGGCACCCGCCCACGAAACCCGGCTCCATACCGGGGCGCGCAGGGGCGTCGGGCGGCGGCGGCCCCGGCGTGCGACTGCCGTCGGCACCGGAGCGGGGGCGCCTCCGTCCGACCGCCTCCACGCTTCCGGCGGCCGTGGACCGCCCAGCTTCCTGCCGCCCACGTCCCTGTCGCCGGCCGCCTGCCGGGCCGTGTCCGACGCGCTGGGCCACGACGGGTGCGGTACCGCCCCCGGGCGCGGTCGGTCGGCCGGTGCGGACCGGGGGGCGGTGCCAGGTCCCCGGTCGGCCGGAGGCCGCTCGCCGACCGAACCGGTCAGAGGATGGATCTCGGGCCCCGGCCCGGCCGGACACCGCTCCCCTACCGAGCCGGTCCGGGAACCGACCCCAGATCCCTGCTCAGCCACACACCGCTCGCCCACCGAACCAGCCCGCGGATCGGCCCCAGTCCCCCGCTCAACCAGACACCCCTCGCCAACCGAACCCCCGGAGTGGAGGAGGCCGCCGTGTGCCTCGGCGCCGGCGTGCCCGGCTCCTGTCGGGGGTGCCGTCTCGTGGTGGCTCAGTGGCGTCAGGGCCGCCGTGTGCAGGGCGCAGACCAGGGCCGTCGGGAGGGCCCGCGGCAGGTGGCCGGTGCTCGCGCCGCGGAGGACGTCGAGGGCGCGGGCCGCGGCCATGACCAGGGGGCCGGCCGCGGTGTGCCTGGCGACCGTGTCGTACGTCCACACCGCCGCGGTCAGCGGTAACGCCGTGACCAGGCCGCGGCGGCCCTCGGTCAGGAGGGCGAGGCCGAGGCCGGAGGCGGTGAGGGCGACGGCGGTGGTGAGCGCGGCGGCCGGGGCGATCTCGCCGGACGGCACCGGCCGCTCGGGGCGCTCCTCGGCGTCCACGGCCCGGTCGACGTAGTCGTTGAGGGCCATGCCGCCCCAGTACAGGCACAGCGAGGAGGCGACCGGCCCCAGCAGGCGGGGGCCGAGCGCCGCCCCGCCCGCGGCGGCCCCGGCCAGGACGTCGCCGGGCACCGTGAGCGCGGCGGGCAGCCGCACCAGACGCGCGTACGCACCGAGCCGGCCGCGCACCCTCACCGGGAAGCCCCGTCCAGACGCCGCGCCCAGGCCACCAGCGTGTCGAACTGCCGGTCCAGCGCGTGCTCGTCGCAGTCCACGGGATCCTTGAAATAGAAGCCCAGCTCGCGTACGGGCCCACTGAGGCCGGCCCGGTGGGCGAGCGCCATGAACCGCGCGAGGTCGAGCACGAGCGGCGCGGCGAGCGCCGAGTCGCACCCCTGCCAGACGAACTGCAGGGTCATGCGGGCACCCAGGAACCCCTCGAAGGTGATGTGGTCCCAGGCCGTCTTCCACTCCCCCAGGTCGGGCACCTCGTGGATGTGCACGCCGCCCTGTACCGGCCCGCCCAACTGCTCCCGCAGCAGGCGGTCCTTGGACCGGATCTTCGCGGCCGCCCGCCGGGGATCGGCCAGGGTGGCGCCGTCGCCGCCGCCCAGCAGGTTGGTGCCCGACCAGCTGCGCACGCTCAGCGCGCGACGGGCGAACATGGGCGCGAGGACCGACTTCACGAGCGTCTCTCCGGTCTTGCCGTCGCTCCCGGCGTACGGCAGCCCGCGCTCCCGGGCGAGTTGGTCGAGCGCGGGCAGCCGGGCCCCCGTCGACGGCGTGAAGTCCACGAAGGGGCAGCCGGCCCGCAGGGCGGCACAGGCGTACAGCGAGCTCATCGGCAGGACGCCGGCGTCCTCGGGTCGGCGCAGGGACGCGTCGAGCAGTTCCCGGGAGGTGTGCGCCGGATGCGGCCGGGCCGGCGCCTCCGTGGCGGACACGTTGACGACGACCACGGTGGCCACGTTCGTGCGCCGGCGGAAGTCCGCGATGTCGGCGGCGAGTTCGTCGATCGCGGCGTCCGCCGTGCCCGCCGGATGACCGGCCGCGGTGAG
This sequence comes from Streptomyces sp. NPDC030840, assembly GCF_055572015.1. Classification (NCBI taxonomy): domain Bacteria; kingdom Bacillati; phylum Actinomycetota; class Actinomycetes; order Kitasatosporales; family Streptomycetaceae; genus Streptomyces; species Streptomyces sp. NPDC030840. Next base: position 149,226 of record NZ_JBVIEE010000002.1, read on the forward strand.
GCCGGGCCGGATCTCGGCGTCGGCGGCCTGCAGGTCGGAGCGGACCAGAGCGGGCAGGCCGGACGGGACGACACCGTCGTCGGCGAGGCGTTCGACGCGTTTGACGAGTCCCTCGGTCGCCGGGTCGTGCCCACCGAAGACGAGGTCGTCGAAGGAGGGCAGGCCCGCCTGCCGGAAAGGGGCGAGTTCGCTGACCACGCCCACCGGCGCGAGCACGCCGGCGCGGATGCCCGCCGCGCCGGCCACCGTGCTCGCCGCGACCGAGCCGCGCCCGCCCACCAGCCAGATTCCCGTACGCATGGATCCTTCTCCCAGGGGTCTCAGGGCTGCTGCGGGTAGGGGAAGGACTGGAAGTCCTGGTCCAACTCCGTGACGCCGCGGGGCAGCCAGTGGGCCGCGAGCCGCCGCACGGTGCGCCGCGGCAGCGGCGGGTTGACGTGCTCCAGGTCCGGGTCGGCCTCCAGGTGCACGGCGCAGGCGAAGGCGTTCAGAGGCGCGAAGTGTTCCCAGCGGCGCCGGTCGATGCCGAGGAACATCATGGCTCGCATGACGACGTGCCAGACGGGATAGCCGCCGGGCGGCCTGCCGGTCATGATGTGCAGGGCCTGGGTGCGCGGGTCGTACAGCACGCCCTGCCCGAACTCGGCGAAGGCGCGCACCAGCCGGGGGTCGCCCGGGCGGTAGACGGTGTCGAAGACCTCAAGCTGCACCCGTGACATCACTTCCAGCGGGCCGCGCGCGGGCGCCACGAAGTCGGTGAAGTGGCGCTGGTACGCGGGAGTGGTGACCAGCCGCCGCCAGGTGTTGAGCAGGATGTTGTCCCAGCCGGCGCCGTAGTGGCCGACGAGGGCGTAGTAGGCGTCCTTGAACTCCTGGGAGGGGTGGTAGAGCGTGGCCTGGTCGAGCAGGTACCACAGCTCGTTGGCACGACGGTCGCCCAGCATGCCCGGGATGTCGGGCAGTTCGGGACCGGAAGGGGCCGCGGCGGCCGACGGGGCGGCACCCGCCGCCACGACGGCTCCGGCCGCGAGCGCGGCGGACGCCCTGAGGACGGCGCGCCGTCCGGTGCGGACGGCCGTCGGTTCGGGGGTGACCATCAGCTCATCCCCTCGGGGTACGGGAAGGACCGGAAGTCCTGGTCGAGCCGGTCGACGTCCTTGACCAGCCAGGTGGCGGCGAGTCTGCGCACGGTGCGCGGGGGCAGGGGCGGGTTCGCCTTGTCCTGGGCGGGCCGGGCCGTGCTCTGCACCGCCCAGGCGAAGGCCAGCGCGGGCGCGAGCCGTTCCCAGCGGCGCCGGTCGATGCCCAGCATCATCATGGCGCGCATGTAGGCGTACCAGGTGTGGTAGCCGGGCGGCGGGATGTCGGGGGTGCCGTTCATCGTATGCACGAGGAACGGGGCGTGCCCGCGCGGGTCGTACAGGACGCCTTCGCCGAACCAGCCGAAGGCCTGGACGAGCCGGTGGTGCCGGCGGCCGTAGAACCGGTCCATCACGCCGAGCTGGGTGCGCGAGAGGACCTCCAGCGGCTGCCTGATGGGGGCCATGAACGCGGCGTAGTTGTCCGGGTAGCCGGGCTGTGCGACCAGTTCGAGCCACTTCTCGCGCATGCCGCGCTCGATGTTGCCGACGTGGGCCTTGATGGCCGCGTAGGCGTCCTTCACCTCCTGCGAGGCGTTGAACAGGGTGGTCTCGTCCAGCTGGTACCAGAACTCGTTGGCGCGGCGGTCCCCGGTCATGCCGGGCACTTCGGGGAACTCGTCGTGGGCTGCGGCGGCCGAGGCCGGCTGGGCGGCCACCGTGCCGGCGGCCGCGGCGGCCGCCACTCCCAGCGAGACCTTCAGGACCTGTCGTCGGTCGACGTGGTGCGACACGTGGCCGTCCTCCTCCTGGCTGCGGCTTCGATGTGCTGGAGGCTAGGAGGAGGGGCTATACGGCGGTCTGTCGTTGTGCTGTGCGTCCGTCTATACGTCCTGCTCCGCGTCTTGGGCGTCCCAGGCACCGGCCGCCGCCTCCACGAGGGCGCTCTGGACGTCGTAGTGGTGGATCCAGGACGTGTCCTCGACGACCCGGTCCAGGCCGCCAGCGGCGCCGGGCCGTATCTTCTCGGATCCGCCGCCGCGCGCGCCGAGCTGGACGCGGGTCGTGTGGGGGCGGCGGAACTCCTCGTAGCGGCGCAGCCCTTCGGGGGTGCCGTCGAGGAAGTGGGCGAGGCTCACGGCGTCCTCCAGGGCCTGCCCGGCGCCCTGGCCGTGGTGCGGCAGCATGGGGTGCGCGGCGTCGCCGAGGAGCGTGACGCGGCCGTGGCCCCAGCGCGGCAGTGGTTCCCGGTCGTAGAGGGTCCAGCGGCCCGGTGTCCCGGCCGCCCGGACGAGGGCCGTCACGTCGTCGTGCCAGCCGGCGAACGCGGCGGCCAGTTCCGCGTGGTCGCCGGTGCCGGTCCAGGACTCCTCGGCGGAGGCGGGGGCGGGCAGGACGGCCACGTAGGTGAACTGCCGTCCGGCGTCGACCGGTACGACCAGCAGGCGGGCGTCCCGGCCCACCCACATGTACATGGTGTCGGGGGCGAGGGCCGGGACCCGGGCGGCGGGCACCTGCCCGCGCAGCGCGCTCGTCCCGCTCAGGACCGGGCGCTGCGCTCCGGCCACGGCGCGGCGCACCACCGAGTGCACGCCGTCGGCGCCGACGAGGAGGTCGCCGGCGGCCTCGCGTCCGTCGGAGAACGTCAGCCGTACGCCGTCCCCGGCCGTGTCGTACGCGGCCAGGCGCGCGTTGAAGTGGAGGTGTTCGGCGGGCACCCGGGCAGCGAGCAGGGCGTGCAGGTCGCTTCGGAGCACGGTGAGGTGGGGGGCGCCGTACTCCTTCTCCCAGGTGTCGCCCATGGGGCGGCGGACGAGGAGCCGTCCGTCCTGGGTGCGCACCTCCATCGCCTCGGGCCGGACGGCGACCGTGCGCAGCGCCTCCTCCAGGCCCCAGTGGAACAGGACGCGGGAGGCGTTGGGGGCCAGGTGCATCCCGACGCCCGTTTCGCGCGGTGCGGGTTCCTGTTCGTAGACGTCGACGAGCACGCCGGCGCGCAGCAGGGCGCCGGCGGCGGCGAGACCGCCGATTCCAGCGCCGACGAGGGCGACACGGGAGACGGGCAGGGTGTTCGGCATGGGTTTCCCTTCGGCTGTGGCCGCCAGCGGGACGTGGCCGCGACGGCCGGTGGGGTTCACCGTGAGCCGGCCGACACCAGTCCCGTCTCGTAGGCGACGATGACCAGTTGGGCCCGGTCGCGGCTGTCGAGTTTGGTCAGCAGATGGCTGACATGGGTCTTGACCGTGGGCACGCTGAGCCGCAGGCGGTCGGCGATCTCCGAGTTGGTCAGGCCCCTGGCGACCAGGGTGAGCACCTCTCGTTCGCGGTCGGTGATCCCGGCCCGCTCCAGGGCGCGCGCCGGGGGCCGCGGTTCGCGCTCGGGTCCGCGCGCGAACTCCTCGATCAGGCGCCGCGTCACGGAGGGGGCCAGCAGCCCCTCGCCGGAGGCGACGACCCGCACCCCGGTGATCAGGTCCGCGGGCGGCGTGTCCTTGAGCAGGAAGCCGCTGGCTCCGGCGCGCAGCGCGGCGTACACATAGGTGTCCAGGTCGAACATGGTCAGGATGAGCACGCGGACCCCGGAGGTGGCCGGGGTGCCGCAGATCCGGCGGGTGGCCTCGATGCCGTCCATCTCGGGCATCCGGACGTCCATCAGGACGACGTCAGGATGCTCCCGGGCGGCCATCTCGACGGCCTCGGTCCCGGTGGCGGCCTCACCGACCACGGTCAGGCCGGGCTCGTGGTCGATGAGGACCCGGAAGCTGCCCCGCAGCAGGGCCTGGTCGTCGGCGACGAGCACCCGTACGTCGTCGCTCACCGGCTCGTCCCCCGCGCCGCGCCGGCCGGGTCGAGGGGCAGCCGGGCCCGGACGGCGAAGCCGCCCTCCGGACGCGGTCCGGCCGCGAACTCCCCGTCGTACACGGCGATCCGCTCACGCATGCCGATGAGGCCGTGTCCGCCGCCCGTACCGGCACTGGGCGCGGTACGGTCCGCGGTTCCCGGCCGCCCAAGGCCTCCGTCGTCGGTCACGTCGATCGTCAGGTGCCGTTCGTCTCTGGTGATCACGACACGGCAGTCTGCCGGAGCCGCGTGCTTGACCGCGTTCGTGAGCGCTTCCTGGACGATGCGGAAGACGGTCAGTCCGAGTGCCTCCGGCAGGTCGTCCAGGCCGGGCGCCTCCAGCCGGACGTACAGCCCTGCCTCGGTGGCCGTTCGGGCCAGCGCCGCGAGTCCGGCGGTGCCGGGGGCCGGGCTGAGGTCGGCGTCGGTGAGGGCACCGGTGCGCTCGGAGCGCAGGACGCCGAGCAGGTGGCGCATCTCCTGGAGGGCGGAACGGCTGGTGGTCTCGATGACCCGCAGCGCCTCACCGGCCTCCTCCGGGCGTGTGGTGACGACGTGGTTGGCGACGGCGGCCTTGACCGCGATGACGCCGATGCTGTGCGCGACGACGTCGTGCAGCTCCCGCGCGATGCGCATGCGCTCCTCCGTCACGGCCCGCTCGGCGAGTTCCCGGGCGGCCCGTTCGGCGAAGGCCCGGCGTTCGCGGACCGCGGTGCCGAGCGCCCAGGAGCCGGCGATCAGTGCCCAGCCGAGGACGATGAGCCCGGGGCCCCGCAGCCACCAGTACGCGTAGGGGCTGCTGGGCTCCGTGGCGATCATCCCGCCGAGGCCGATGAGTCCGGCGGCGGCGACGGGCAGCCGGCGCGGGGCCGGGCCGCTGAGGGCCACCGGGTAGAGCGCGAACGCCACGGCGAGGAACGGGTCCGTGACGACACCGAGGACCACCGAGACCAGCGACGTGACGACGGTGATCGCCAGCACCGGCAGGGGCCACACCCGGCGGACCGCCACGGGAAGCCCGGTGGCGGCCGCCAGGGTGTCGGCGGCCCAGCCGGACGGGCTGTCCTCGGGCGTCCCGGACGTGTGCCGCAGGACCAGCAGGAGTGCCACATAGGCCATCGCGGCCAGGCAGTCCAGGGCGACGAGCTGCGCCGGGGTCAGCCGCCGACCGAGCAGCGGCCGCACTTCGGGGTGATCCATCGTCCGACCCTAACCGGGGCCCGGTGCCCGGGGCTTCGTGCTCCGGAAGGACAGACCCGGGTACGAGCCCGGCCGCCGAACGCCCCATCGGTTCACTCCACACGGGAGAACCTCCGGGTCGCGACGGCGAGGGCCAGCGCGGCCAGGACGGCGATCAGCCCGGTCTCCACCGGCACGGACGGGGTCCAGCCCCACCACTGCGGGCCGGCCGAGCGGTCGCCCATGGCCGCGGCGCCGTCGCCGGGCATCGTGCGGCGCAGTGCGTCCACGGCGTAGGTCAGCGGGTTGAGACGTACGGCCGTGCCGAGCCAGCCGGGCAGTCCGTCGGCCGGGAACATGGCGCCGGAGAGGAAGAACAGAGGCATCATGCACAGGCTGACGGCCACCTGGAAGGTCTCGGGGCGTCGGATGCACACGGCCGCCGCGACGCCGAGCGCCGTGAACGCGAAGGAGACCAGCACGACCTGCAGCAGCACCAGCAACAGCCCGGGGTGGTACGGCACGTCGGCGACGGGTCCCAGGAGCAGCACCAGCGCGCCGTAGGCAGCGCCGGAGGTGGCGCCGCCCAGGCAGGTGCCGACCAGGATGGCGCTGCGGCGCACCGGGGCCACCAGCATCTGCCGCAGGAAACCGGATCGCCGGTCCCAGACGATGGACGCGCCGACGGCGATGGCCGGTGCCTGCACCGACATCAGCACGACGCCCGGGAACAGGAAGGCCCGGAAGTCCCGCAGGCTGTCCTCGGACATGGTCGAGTTCAGCCCGGTGCCGAGGACGAGCAGGAACATCAGCGGGGTGACCATGCCCATGGCGATGCGGAGTTTGTTGCGGCCGAAGCGGATGGTCTCCCGGCGCCACAGCACCCTCATGGTGCGCAGGTCACGGACGACACCGCTGTCCGAGCCCGGTGGCCGGGGCACCTCGCCGACGCCGGGCGGGTCGGGGTGTCCGGTCCGCGGGCCGTGCACCTCGGTCTGAGCCATGGCTACCTCCTCGGCCCGAAGTCGGGCTGCCGGGGTCCGTCGGCCTCCCGGATGGTGCGGCCGGTGTAGTGCAGGAAGACGTCGTCGAGGGTGGGCGGTGTCACGGTCACCGCGTGGACGGGGACGGTGAGTTCGGCGCACAGGCGGGGCACGAAGCCCGCGCCGTCCGGGGTGCGCAGACGTACGCCGTCGGGGCCCGTCTCGGCCTTCAGCCCGAACCGCTCCCGCACGGCCCGGGCGGCCTGTTCGTCGTCTCCGGTGCGCAGCACCACCAGGTCGGCGCCGACGACCCCCTTCAGTTCGGCGGGGGTGCCCTCCACCACCAGCTGCCCCTGGTCCATGATCGCCATCCGGTCGCAGTTCTCGGCTTCCTCAAGGTGGTGCGTGGTGAGGAAGATGGTGATCTCCTGCTCGGCGCGCAACCGGTGCAGGTGCTCCCAGATGGCCACCCTGGTCTGCGGGTCGAGGCCGGTGGTCGGCTCGTCCAGGAAGAGCACGCGCGGCATGTGCAGCAGTCCGCGGGCGATCTCAAGGCGGCGTCGCATGCCGCCCGAGAAGGTGCGGACGGGCGAGTCCTTGCGGTGGGTCAGCTCGACCAGGTCGAGCAGTTCGGCGATGGTCCGGCGGGCCCGGGACCTGGGCATCTGGAACAGGTCCGCCTGGAAGCGGAGGTTCTCCTGTGCGGTCAACTCCCCGTCGAGGGTGGACTCCTGGAAGACCAGGCCGATGCCGCGCCGGACGGCGTCGGGGCTGCGGGCGATGTCGTGCCCGGCGACCTCTGCCCGCCCGGCCGAGGGGCGCAGCAGCGTGCACAGCATGTTGATGGTGGTGCTCTTGCCCGCGCCGTTGGGGCCGAGGAAGCCGTACGTCTCGCCGGGGTCGACGGCGAGATCCAGGTCGACGACGGCCTCGTGGGTGCCGTAGGTCTTGCGCAGTCCCTCGGCGAGCACCGCGTGGCGGGCGCTCATCGGGACCGCTCCAAGGAAGCTGAGGAGGGGTGCCGGACGCTCATCATGGCCCGGAACAGCCCCGTGTCGTCGGGCTCGCCGATCGGCCGGCCCTCCGCCTCGACCCAGGCGTGGGCGCGGAACGGCCGGGTGCGCACGCCCGTGCACCAGTCGGGCCAGGCGCCGTGCAGCCGGCACAGCAGCACGGTGGCGATGGACCGCTCCAGGCAGCCCTGTCCGGCGCACCAGGCGCTCACCGAGACCACGCAGGTGCGGGCGTCGAGGGTCTGGGCGGCGGTGGCGGGCCGGGCGCCGCGGGAGACGGCGCGCAGGACCCGCCGCAGCCGGCGCGGCGGCACCTTGGCGAGCAGGTGCGCGGCGCCCACCGCGCAGCGTGCGGTGAGCCGGCGGTGCCAGCTGACGGCGGCGCCCTGTTCGGAGACCACGGGCATGCTCATGAGCTCACCACCAGCCGGGCCTTGAGCAGGGACTGCAGCAGGGCGCGGACGTCGGTGCGGGCCCGTTCGGCGGCCTCGGGGCGGTTCCCGGCGAGTTCCTGGGCGGCCCGCTCGGGCGAGTTGCCGTCCAGCAGCAGCCGGAGGGTGGCCGCGCCGGACCGGTTGAGCTGCCAGTACCGGCCGGTGCGCTGGTCGAGGAGGACGACACCGTCCTCGACCTCGGTGGCGATCACTTCGGAGTCCAGTGCGTAGGTCATTGGCGTCCTCCGGCGGACGGTGCGGCGAGCGGAGCGACGGCACTCGGTGACCGCAGCCAGGTCTCGCAGGCCAGGGTGTTCTCGAAGGGGCTGAGCGAACGGGTGTCGGGCGTGGGCCGGTACAGGGCGGCTCGCAGGGCCTCGGCGTCGACCAGTCCGAGTGCGGCGAGGCGCAGGTCGTCGCAGAGCCCGGAGAGCCGCTCGCGGTTGCGGTACAGCCCTTCGTACGCCTCTTGGCCGAAAGCCCCCTTGTCCCGGCGGTCCAACACGGCGTCGGGCACGGTCCCGCGCAGGGCATCGGTGAGCACCGGCTTGTAACGGCCGGGCACGACGCGGTCGGCGACCCGGACGCAGAGCGCCGCTTCCAGCACGCGATCGTCCAGAAAGGGCGTCTCGAACGTGACGTCCAGGGGGCGCAGGGAGCGGTTGAGCTGGCGGGCCGCGTGCCCGCTGAGCACGGTGACCTCCAGCGTCTGGTGCTGGAACCGGTCGGGGTGCAGGGGCTGGGGGCGCCGCGCGGCGGTGTCGGCCAGCAGGCGACGCACGGTGGCGACGGCCTCGCCGGTGGTCCACACGGGCATGCGCGGGTCGCCGCGGCCCCAGCCGAGCGGTGGTGCGAAGCGCGGGGGCGGCGGGGCAGCGATCTCGCGGGCGGCCCGGGCCAGGGTGTCTGCGAAGGAGGTGCTGTCGGCGATCGAGCGCAGGGTGGCGCCCAGCGGCCAGCGGTTGACGGATCGGAACCGGCGCATGGTGCGTATCCCGCGCACCGGGTCGCTGCGGATGAGCGACCAGCCGAACTGGGGGGAGATGCCGAACAGTTCGTCGCCGCCGACGCCGATAAGGTGCCGGGTGGCGCCCTCGGCCCGGACGGTACGGGCCAGGCTCTCGGTGTGGGCGCGGTTGCGGGTCCACACCAGGGGGCCCTCCACGTCGTCGCGGGCACCGTCGCGGTCGGGCGTGGCCTCGTACCACAGCGGCCCCCGGTCGGCCGCAGTGAACCGGTGCCGGGCGGACGGCATGAGCTCGGCCGCCTTGCGCGCCCACCGGCTGTCGGCGTTGGCTGCGTCCATGGGTTCCCAGTGGTGGGTGAGGAGCTGGGCGCCGGTCGCGTCGGCGAGAAAGCAGAGGCTGGTGGAGTCGAGGCCGCCGGACAGGTCGGCGCTGAGGACGTCTTGGTGGTCGGCGCGTACGGCGACGGAGTCGGCCAGCGCCTCGCGGATCGTGCCGGCCGCCCGGGCGATCGGGGTGTCCGGGTCCGGCGGGGTCCACCAGGTGACCTCGTGGGCCGTGCCGTCCGGCCGTACGTCCAGCCAGCCTCCGACGCCGAGGGAGCGGACGCCGGTCCACACCGGGCGTCCGGCGAGCGGCCAGGGGACGGGGAGCAGGAGCTGCAGGGCGAGTGTCTCCTCGTCCAGGCTGGTCTCCGTGAGAGCGGTCAGGCCGCTCGGGCTGTCCGCGGCCACGGTGACACCGCCGATCCGCGCGTGGAAGACGTGCCGTGCGGTGGAGAGGGAGCCCTGGGTGCGGGTGCGGCCGTCGAAGGAGGCGGCGAGGTGGAAGCTGCCGGGCAGGGTGCGGATCAGGGCGTCGAGGTCGTGCGGTGAACGGGAGCGGGCGAGCAGCCGGCCGACGGGCCCCGGATCGGCGCGGGTGGGGCCGAGGAGCGCGAGCTTGTTGCGGCCGCCGTCGGCGAGGACGCACTCGTCGTCGTCCCAGCGGCCGACCAGCCAGGGCCGGCCCGAGGCGTGGCTGACGGTCCGCACGCCCGGCGAGGTCGCGGCGCGGGCGATCGGTTCCGCCCGCGGAGTGTCGGGAAGGATCAGGAACTCCATGTCCCCTTCTTCGATTGGGCGCAGGCATCGGGACGCGCGGCGGCCGCGACCGCCGCGCGCAGGGGCGTCAGCAGACCCAGGAGCCCACGACGCCGAACCACTCCGTGCATCCGGTCTCGTAGACCCCCTGGGTCAGGCGGGCCAGGTCGCCGACTTCGACGAGCATGGGCGGTTCGTAGTCGGCGGCGTGCGCATCGGTCATGGGTGTCCTCCGGTGTCTCGGGCGCGACAGGGATGTGGCGGTGGAGCGGCCCTGCAGGGGCCGCTCCACCGCCCGGGGTTGGCGGTGTCACCGCCTTACACGGATGTTCAGCAGATCCAGGCGTCCCCGCCGAACCAGTCGACGCAGTCCGTGGGACCGGCGCCGAGCGTCAGCTCCGCGAACCCGCCGACCTCCACGAGCTCGGGCGCCTCATAGGTCTCCTCGTACGTTGCCATGGTTGTCATCCTTCTCGTCAGACGGTTGGGATGCGGCTGCGGAGAGTCGGCCCGCCGCAGCCGTATCCCTGGTCACGCACAACGTAGGCAGCCCGCCGTCCCGGGCTCCTGGGCGCGGCGTCCCGTCCGCGTCCCGCCCATCAGTCCGGGCCGGTTCAGGCGTCGCGTCGCGTCAGCGCCAGATAGCCGCCGAGCAACGCCAGGGCGACCCACGCCGCGAGCACCGCCATGCCGCTCCAGCCGGTGAGGACCATGTGCTCCTGGGGTTCGCGGCGCATGATGATGCCGCCGGCCGCGTCCGGCAGGAACTGCGCCGCCTTCTGGACTCCGGGGAGGTTGTTGAGCACCTCGGAGATCATGAAGAACAGCGGCACGAGGATGCCCAGGGTGAGGGCGGAGCTGCGCAGCACGGTCGCGAGGCCCATGGAGAAGGCGCACAGCAGGGTCATGTAGAGGATCGATCCGACGACGGCCCGGAAGACTCCGTCGTCGGTGAGGGCTGCGTTGTGGGCCTCGCCGATCGCGGTCTGCGCGGTGAAGAAGGTGACGAACACGACCACGACCGAGGTCACGAACGCGATGGCGGTGCCGGTGAGCACCTTGGCGGCGTAGAAGGTGCCGCGCCGCGGGACGGCCGCCAGCGAGCTGCGGACGGTGCCGCTGCTGTACTCGCCGGTGACGGTGAGCACGCCGAACACGACCAGGGCGATCATGCCGAGCCGCAGCCCGTTGAAGCCGGAGCCGACGGGGTCGAAGTCGGCCTTGCTCTGCGGGCTCATGTCGTCGTAGGCGCCGCGCAGCACCCAGCCGAAGAGCAGGGCGATGAGGACGCTGGTGAGGAAGCACAGGACGAGGCTCCACAGGGAGGAGCGCACGCTGCGGATCTTCGTCCACTCGAACGCGATGGCCGCGCGGGTGTCCGTCATGCTCAGCGCACCTCCTTGTCGGCGCGGTAGTCGGCGGCGTCGGCCGTGAGCTGCATGAAGGCCTCCTCCAGGGAGGCGGTGCGGGGGCTGATCTCGTAGACGGTGACCCCGTGGCGGGCGGCGAGTTCGCCCACGGTCTCGGTGGAGGCGCCGACGGCTTCGAGGGTGCCGTCGGGGCCGTCGTCGGTGTGGATGCCGGCCTCGGTGAGCACGGCGCGCATCCGCTCCGGTTCGGGGCTGCGGACCAGGATGTAGGCACGGGAGTTGCGGGCGATGAACTGCTCCACCGAGGTGTCGGCGAGCAGCCGGCCGCGGCCGATGACGATGAGGTGTTCGGCGGTGAGCGCCATCTCGCTCATCAGGTGGCTGGAGACGAAGACGGTGCGGCCTTCCGCCGCGAGCTTCTTCATCAGTCCGCGGATCCACAGGATGCCCTCGGGGTCGAGCCCGTTGACCGGCTCGTCCAGCAGCAGCACGGGCGGGTCACCGAGGAGCGCGGAGGCGACGCCGAGCCGCTGGGCCATGCCGAGGGAGAAGCCCTGGGTGCGCCGGTCGGCCACGTCGGTGAGGCCGACGGTGTCCAGGACCTCGTCCACGCGCCGCGTGGGGATGCGGTTGCTGCGGGCGAGCCCCAGCAGGTGGGCACGGGCGGTACGGCCGCCGTGCAGGGCGCGGGCCTCGAGCAACGCACCGACCTCGCGCAGCGGATGGCGCAGCTGCGGGTAGGACCGGCCGTCGATGAGGACCCGGCCGGAGGTCGGGCGGTCCAGTCCGATCATGGTCCGCATCGTGGTGGACTTGCCGGCGCCGTTGGGGCCCAGGAAGCCGGTCACCCGGCCGGGTTCGACCGTGAACGACAGCCCGTCGACGGCCAGGGTCGTCCCGTACCGCTTGGTGAGTTGCTGTACCTCAATCATGATCCCCACCTTGGCGTGAGCCCCGGCCGGGCACATCGGGCCGGAGGATGTCATCCCCGGGACCGAATCCGGGGGCGGGAACGCGCCGGTGGCGGTGGAGGGGGTTCCCTCCACCGCCACCGGGTGGAACGGGCCGCCGGGCGGCCCTTGTGTGGTGCGGTCGGTGAGGCCGGGTCAGCAGACCCAGGCGCCACCGTTGAACCAGTCGGTGCACTGGTTGTCCCAGCCGAGGGTCAGCTCGGAGAACTCGCCGACCTCGACCAGCTCGGGCGTCTCGTACTCCTCGTATGCGGCCATGTCATTCACCGTCCTTCACATGAGGTGGGGCCGGAGCGGGCCGCCGGTCTCTTCCGCCGGCCCGCCCGGCATTCGCCCCGCCAACGTAGGACTCCCGTCGTCCCGGGCTCCCGGGGCCACGGGCCCGACCGGGTCCCGCCCCGGGATTGTCAGACGCCCAGACCGGCGTCCCGGGCCCGCACCACAGCGGCCGCCCGGTCCTTCACCTGGAGCTTGGCGAAGACGTGGGAGACGTGGTTGCGTACGGTCTTCTCGGCGAGGACCAGCTCACGGGCGATCCGGCGGTTGGTGTAGCCGCGGGCGATCAGGTCGAGGATCTCCCGTTCGCGCTCGGTGAGTTGCGGGAACGCGGCACGTCCGGGGGTCTCGTGGACGGCAGAGAAGTAGCCGCTCATCCGCGCCGCCACGGTCGGGCCGAAGACCGCGCCCCTGCGGGCGACGGTCCGCAGGGCCCCGATGAGTTCGGCCCGGGGCGCACCCTTGACGAGGTAGCCGTGGGCGCCGACCCGGAGCGCGGCGACGACCAGATCGTCGTCGTCCGACACGGACATCATCAGGATGCGCGGGGCCTCGGCCCCCAGCTGCGGGGCGGCCGCGATGGCGGCCACCGCGGAGACGCCGGACGAGCCCGGCATCTGCACGTCCATGAGCACCACGTCGGCGTGGACCCGTTCGTGTACGATGGCGCGGACAGCTTCCTCGGCGCTGTCCGCCTCGCCGATCACCTCAATGTCCTCGACGTCCTGGGTCGCCAGCCGTACGCCCGCCCGGAACAGCGGGTGGTCGTCCACCACGAACACGCGGATCGTCATGCTGCGCTCCGGGGCAGGGTCACACGAACGAGGGTGCCGGGCCTGCCGTCGGGGCGGGGCAGCACCTCGCAACAGCCGCCCACGTCCTCGGCCCGGCGGGCCATGGACGCGAGGCCGACACCCCGCCGGCGGGCCTTGCCCCGGGGCGGGCCGATCCCGTCGTCGGTCACCTCCAGGGTGATCCGGTCGTCGTGCTCGGTCAGCCGCACGGTGGTGGTCCGGGCCCGCGCGTGCCGCACGACGTTCGTCACGGCCTCGCCGGCGATGCGGAAGGCGGCCAGTTCGGTGGCGAAGGACAGCCCCCGCACCGGTCCGGTCGGCGGCAGTTCGGCGTGGATGTCGAGTTTCCCGGCCACGCTCGCCCGGTGCACCAGCCGGAGCAGGGCTCCTTCGAGGCCGCCGCCCTCCATGTCCGGCGGGCTGAGGTCGTCGATGATGCGCCGGATGTCGTCGACGGTGCGGGAGGTCTCGGCCGCGGCGTCGAGGATGAGCTGGCGCGTGGCCGGTTGGGCGACCCGCTCGGCCGCGACGTCGAGGCGGAGTCTGATGCTCGCGAGCGCCGGTCCGAGGCTGTCGTGGAGGTCGACGCGGAGCCGGCTGCGCTCGTCCTCCCGTGCGGCGACGAGCCGCTCACCGAGCTCGGGTACGTCCTCGGCGCCGGAGCGTGCCCGGTGCCACAGCGGAAGCCTGCCCCAGGCTTGTCCCAGGAGCGCCAGGACGCACAGCACGACGGATGCCGTCACGGCCAGATCCAGCCCCGAGGGGCGCGGCAGGACGCCGAGCGCACCGAGGACGGCCGGGAAGGCCGCGAGAAGGAGCACCACTCCCAAACGCCCGGGTAACGCTTTCGACGATAATTCCTCGCCTCCTACGTTGTTTTGTTGCTGCCTCCACACTGGATTGATTCTCCCCCGTTGCTGTCTCATGTCAGCGAACTTAACTCGTTCACGCCGCCGCGAGTGAGAAAGAATCCAGTCGTGATAGCGAGAGCGGGTCATGTTCGCGCAGGTTGGAGGGCACGCAGAGGCATGACGACATGAGACCTCCACGGAATGCACACGATTCCTCCGCCATCGGAACAGGTAATTCGGCGCGCGCCGATCCGGCGGCCGGTGGAGAAATCTTGTCCGCGACAGCGGGGTTAAGAGAGCGCTCCCGTCAGGCCCCGCCCACCAGTTGTTCCGGCCGCGCGACCAGGTCCGCGGGACTGGGCAGGGCGGCGATCTCCGCCCGCACCTCCTCGGCGGGCCGCAGCCGGTCCGGCTCCTGCAGGAGCCCGGTCAGGGCCGCCTCGACCGACGCCGCGTCCGTCTCCTCGGGAGCGAGGGCCAGCCCGGTCCCCCGGGCCGCGACCACCGCGGCGTTCGGGGCTGGTCGGCCATCCGCGGCAGGACCACCTGGGGAACTCCGTGGACGGGCGCGGTCAGCGCCGTACCGGCCGCTCCATGGTGGACGATGGCCGCACAGGTCGGCAGCACGGCGCTCAACGAACACTGTGCATCGTGAAGTTGCAGGTCATGGGTCTGGTGTGCGTGATGTCCGGGATGCTCGTGCTGGGCGCGGGCGGATGACTTCGGCGAAGATCGTCGGTCACCGGAAAACTTCGCGGTTCGTCAGGACCAGCAGAGCCCTTACCAGCACGCCCACTTCGGGTCGGTGCGTACCTTGCCGAGAACGCGCCAGTTCTTCAGGTAGAGCAAAGCCATGCTCGACCGGTGCCCGTACTGCGGCCAGGTGTATTGATCACGAGCGTTGTCAACGCCGGCCGGGCTTGATCATGGCGAAGGCCTCCGTGTGTGGTGGAGGTGTCGAATCTTCACCGCACGGAGGCCTTCGTGTCCCACCGTAATGCCCGGCTGACCGTTCACGGCAGGCGACTGCTGGTCGAACGTGTCCGCACCGGACGCCCTGTCGCCCACGTTGCCGCCGAGATGGGCATCTCCCGCGTCACCGCTCACAAGTGGATGCGTCGCTGGCGGACCGAAGGCGAGCAAGGACTGCATGACCGGTCCAGCCGTCCGCGCCTATCGGCCAGGACCAGGGCCGGCCTGGTGCGGGGCCGTCCTCGCCGACGGGGAACGCGAAGGCGGGCCATGACCTCGGCGAAGGCAGGCGCGTCGCCGGCCTGGCCTGCGGTGAGAACGAACGCCAGTGGCCGACAGTGGCCATCGGCAGCGAGGTGCATCTTTGTGGTCAGTCCGCCGCGGGAGCGGCCGATGGCGTGGTCGCCGGGTTCGGCGGCCGGGGCCCCCTTTTCCGGGCCCCGGCCGCGTGCTGGTGGGCCCGCACGATCGTGGAGTCCACCGACACGGCCCAGTTGAGGTCCTCGTCCGCGTCGGCCTGGGCCGTCAGCGCGATGAACACCCGCTCCCAGGTGCCGTCGATGGCCCACATCCGCAGCCGGTTGTAGACGCCTCGCCAGTTGCCGTACTTCTCCGGCAGGTGGACCCACTGGGTGCCGGTCTGGAACTTGAACGCGATCGCGTCGATCACCTCCCGGTGATCCCGCCACCGGCCACCCCGCTTCGGCGTGCGGTCCGGGAGCAACGGCTCAATCCGCGCCCACTGCGCGTCAGTCAACCGGCACACCCGGACCAACGACCGGCTGATCCAAACGGAACTGCCCAGGTGTCGCCGCGCTCCCCTCCGGGCTCCCCCCTTGACCGGACCTTCGCCCCTGACTCGCTCAGATGTACTCCGCCGCCGCGTCGAGCAGCCAGTCCGCCAGATAAGCCGCGAAGGACGAACGGACCAGTACCCAGAATCCGGCCCTGGCTTCGTCGCGGGCGACCAGAACGACCTGTGTGCGGCCCAGTGTCGTCTGGGCGCAGCGGCCCGGGCCGAAGGACCGCTGGTGCAGGTCCAGCGAGCAGCCGTGGGCCAGCAGGTCGCGGGCGCGCGGGCCCGCGACGAGGAGCGTGGTGCGCTGGGCGGAGACGTCGGTGACGGAGACGGGCTCGTCTCCCGCGGCCTGACGGATCCGGCCCTCCAGGTCACGCCCGCGGCCCGGCGGGCCCACCAGCAGCCATTCGTCCGGGCCGAGCCACAGCGCGGTCAGGTCGCCCGCCCGTACGACGGTGTTGGGTTCGAGGGGCAGGTGGAGGTCCAGCGCGAGCCCGACGGCGTCCGCCGCCGCGCCCTTGGGGTCGAGACGCACGTCGAGCTGGGTCAGGAAGGCCAGTTCGGCCAGCCGGACCACGCCCGCGGACGTGCGGGTCGCGGCGGCCAGTCTGTCCGCGACATGGGACAGGGGGCTGCGGAGCGGGGCGGTCAGGGCGGTGTCAGCCATCGCGGCGGGCTCCCTCGGGGTCGTAGAGGACGGGGCTCGCGACGGTCACCGGGACCAGCCGGTCGCCCACGGGTGCGTAGAGGCGTGTCCCGACACGGTCCCGGCCGCCCTTGATCAGGGCGAGCGCGAAGGTCCGGCCGAGGGCGGCGCTGCGGTAGCTGGAGGTGACGTGGCCGAGCATGGGGACGGGCGGCGCGGGCAGCACGCTGTCGGCGACCAGGTGGGTGCCCTCTGGGAGGAAGGTTCCGGGATCGTCCGGGAGCAGGCCCACCAGGTGCTTGCGGTCGGGGCGGACGGTGTCGGCGCGGGCGTGGGAGCGCTTGCCGATGAAGTCGGGCTTCTTCTTCGACACCGCCCAGCTCATGCCGAGGTCCTGGGGCGTGACCGTGCCGTCGGTGTCCTGGCCGATGATCGGGTAGCCCTTCTCGGCGCGCAGGACGTGCATGGTCTCGGTGCCGTACGGGGTGATGCCGTACGGGGCGCCGGCCTCGTAGAGCGCCTCCCACAGGGCGAGGGCCTGCCACGGGGAGACGTTGATCTCGTAGGCCAGTTCGCCGGAGAAGCTGATCCGGCAGACGCGCGCGTCGATGCCCGCGACGGTGGTCTCACGCCAGGCCATGAACGGGAAGTCGTCGTTGGCCACGGCCAGGTGAGGCGCGAGTGCGCCGAGGACCTCGCGGGAACGCGGGCCGACCAGAGCGACGGTGGCCCACTGCTCGGTCACCGAGGTGCAGTGGACGCGCAGGTCGGGCCACTCGGTCTGCAGCCACTCCTCCATCCAGTCGAGCACGGCGGCGGCGTTGCCCGTCGTGGTGGTGACCAGGAAGCGGTCCTGGGCGAGGCGGATGACCGTACCGTCGTCGAAGACCATGCCGTCCAGGCGGCACATGACGCCGTAGCGGATCATGCCGACCTTCAGGGTGCTCATCATGTTGGTGTAGAGCCGGTCGAGGAAGACGGCGGCGTCCGGGCCCTGTACGTCGATCTTGCCGAGGGTGGAGGCGTCCATGAAGGCGACGCCGTCGCGGGCGGCGGCGCACTCGCGGAGCACGGCGGCTTCCATGTCCTCGCCGTCCTGGGGGTAGTACCAGGGCCGCTTCCACTGGCCGACGTTCTCGAACAGGGCGCCGTGCGCGGCATGCCACTCGTGCAGGGCGGTGGTACGGATCGGGTCGTGCAGGGCGCCCCGGTCGCGGCCCGCGAGCGTGGCGAAGGAGACCGGCGTGTAGGGCGGGCGGAACGTGGTGGTGCCGAGCGTGGAGATGTCCACCCCGAGCAGTTCGGCGACGACACCGCCGGCCAGGACGCCGGAGGTCTTGCCCTGGTCGTTGGCGGTGCCGGCCGTGGTGTAGCGCTTGGTGTGCTCGACCGAGCGCATGCCGGCACCGGTCGCGCGGGCCAGGTCCTCGACGGTGACGTCCCGTTGGAGGTCGACGAAACGGGGGGCGCCCGAGGCGCCGGGGACGACGTACACGTGCATGGGGGGCGCGGGCTGCGGCTGTGCGGCCACCTGCGGGAGGCGGGGTCGCTCGGGGGTGTAGCCCTCGGCCTCGATGGCGCGGGCACCCGCGGCGGCGCCCTGTGCCAGCACCGCGGCCAGGTCCAGGGCGCCGTTCGCGCTGCCCACGACCTCGACCGCCTGGCGGCAGGTGTCGGGGACGAAGGAGCCCAGCGCCTCGTCGTGGCGCAGCTTGCCTCCCGCCTGGCTGAACAGGTGCGCCACCGGGTTCCAGCCGCCGGAGACCAGCAGCAGGTCGGCGGCGAACCGGCGCTGCCCCGTGGATTCTCCGTACGGCGCCACGGTCACCGCGGTGAGGCGCGTGCCGCCTTCCGTGCCGCCTTCCGTGCCGGTGACGGCGTGGCCGGGCAGGACCTCGATGCCGGCCGCCCGCGCGCGCTGCGCCCACTCCCCCGGTTCCGGGCGGGTGTCGACGACCGCCGTGACGTCCACGCCCGCCGCGGCGAGGTCCAGGGCTGCCGCGTAGGCGCTGTCGTTGGTGGTGAAGACGACCGCGTGACGGCCGGGCAGGACGCCGTGCCGGTTGAGGTAGGTGCGGGCGGAGGCGGCCAGCATCACTCCGGGGCGGTCGTTGTCCGCGAAGGCCAGCGAGCGCTCGTGGGCGCCGGTGGCGAGGACGACGCGGCGCGCCCGGATGCGCCAGACGCGTTCGCGGGAGACGTTCTTGGGGGCGTCGGCGCCGAGGTGGTTGGTGCGGCGCTCGACGGCGAGGAGGTGGTTGTCGTCGTAGTAGCCGAAGACGGTGGTGCGGGGCAGGACGCGTACCTCGGGAGTGGCGGCGAGCTGTCCGGCGGTCTCCCGCACCCAGTCGAGGTGTTCGGCCGTGCCCAGGAGGCTGCCGCCCGGTTCTGGCTGGTCGTCGGCGAGGATGACGCGGGCGCCGCTTCCCGCTGCCGCCGCCGCGGCCGCGAGGCCGGCCGGGCCCGCGCCCACGACCAGCAGGTCGCAGTGCGCGTGGACGGCGTCGTAGCGGGCCGGGTCCGGTTCGGTGGCGAGGCGGCCCTGGCCGGGGAGGCTGCTCGCGACCAGGCCGTCGTAGAGCTCGACCGTCGTCGCGGGGAGCATCGGCTCGGGGAACGGGGCCTCGATCTGGACGACCGCGTTGGGTTCCTCGACGCCCGCAGAGAAGATGCCGCGGGGGCGGCCCAGCTTGATGCTGGTGCCTGCCTGGATGACGCCGCCTGCGAGGAGTGCGGAGGCGAGGGTGTCGCCTCGGTAGCCGTGGTACTCGGTGCCGTCGAAGGTGAAGGTGAGGGGTTCTTCACGGTGGATGCGGCCGCGGGTGGGGTGGCGGAACGGCTGGCCCGCGGCGGAGCCGCTGAGGGATGCAGCGCCCCCGCCGCCCCCACCCGTCCCCTCCTCAAGGGGCTCCGCCCGTTCGACCCCGCCGGGGGCTGCGCCCCCGGACCCCCGCGGGGGCTTCGCCCCCTGCACCCCCACTGGGGCTGCCGCCCCGGACCCCGCTTGGGCCTGGACGGCCTCGTCCTCAAACGCCGGACGGGCTGGTTGTGCCGGACGCGGCTCGGCGGTCGCCGGGCGCTCCTCGCCCGCCCGGTACACCGCCAGGATCTCGTTCGTCGATGTGTCCCGTACCGCGTTGAACCAGCGGCGGCAGCCCGCCGCGTGGCTCCAGCGCTCGGCGAAGGGGCCCTTCGGGTTGTCGCGGAAGAAGACGTACCGGGCCCATTCCTCGTCGGTGAGGGACGCCGGGTCCTCGGGGTACGGCACGTGGGCCTGGCCGCCGTAGTGGAACTCGGCCTCGTCGCGGGGCCCGCACCACGGGCAGGGGATGAGCAGCATGGTTCGGCTCCCAAGTGGTCCAGTGGTCCTAGTGGGCCACCGCGGCCGCGCCGTGCTCGTCGACGAGCGCGCCGGTGGTGAAACGGTCGAGCGAGAAGGGGGCGTTGAGGGGGTGGGGGGTGTCGTGGGCGATGGTGTGGGCGTAGACCCAGCCGACGCCGGGCGTGGCCTTGAAACCGCCCGTTCCCCAGCCGCAGTTGAGGTACAGGCTGTCCACCGGGGTGAGCCCGACGATCGGTGAGGCGTCGGGGCTCACGTCGACGATCCCGCCCCAGGTCCGCAGCACGTGGGCGCGGGCGAACACCGGGAAGAGCTCCAGGGCCGCGGACATCTGCTCCTCGATGATGTGGAAGGCGCCGCGCTGCGTGTAGGAGTTGTACGAGTCGATGCCCGCGCCCATCACCAGCTCGCCCTTGTGCGCCTGGCTGACGTACACGTGGACGGCGTTGGACATCACGACCGTCGGGTGCACCGGCTCGAGCAGCTCCGAGACCAGGGCCTGCAAGGGGTGGCTCTGGAGCGGGAGCCGGATGCCCGCCATGGCGGCGAGGACCGAGGTGTGGCCGGCCGAGCACAGCGCCACCTTGCCCGCCGCGATCGGGCCCAGACTGGTCTGGACGCCCACCACCCGGCCACCGACCACGTCCAGGCCGGTGACCTCGCAGTTCTGGATGATGTCGATTCCGGCGGCGTCCGCCGAACGGGCCAGGCCCCAGGCCACGTGGTCGTGCTTGGCGATGCCGGCGCGCGGTTGGTAGGTCGCGCCGAGGACCGGATAGCGCACGTCCGGGGAGATGTTGACGATCGGGCAGACCTCTTGGACCGCCCGCGCGTCCAGCCATTCGGCGTCCACGCCGTTGAGACGGTTCGCCTCGACACGGCGCACGCTGTCGCGGACGTCCTGCAGGCTGTGGGCAAGGTTGAGCACGCCGCGCTGGGAGAAGAGGATCGGGTAGTCGAGCTCCTGAGCCAGTCCCTCCCACAGCTTGAGGGCGTGCTCGTAGATGCCCGCGCTCTCGTCCCACAGGTAGTTGGAACGGATGATGGTGGTGTTGCGGGCCATGTTGCCGCCCGCGAGCCAGCCCTTCTCCAGCACGGCCACGTTGGTGATGCCGTGGTTCTTCGCCAGGTAGTGGGCGGTGGCAAGGCCGTGTCCGCCGCCGCCGACGATGACGACGTCGTACGACCGCTTCGGCTCGGGTGTGCGCCACAGCCAGTCGGGGTGCTCGGGGAGTTCGGCGCCGGGGGTACGGGGGCTCATCGGACGTCTCCGTTCAGCGCGTTCATACGGTGTTCGCGTTCCTCTCGGCGGCCTCGACGACGTTGGCCAGCAACATCGCCCGGGTCATGGGGCCCACGCCGCCGGGCATGGGGGCGAGCCTGCCCGCGACCGCCCTGGCCTCCGGGTGCACGTCGCCGGCCAGGCCCTCGTCGGTGCGGGTGATGCCGACGTCCAGGACCGCCGCGCCGGGGCGCAGCATGTCCTTGGTGATCAGCCCGGGCGAGCCCGCGGCGGCGACGACGATGTCCGCCTCGCGCACATGCCAGGCCAGGCCCTTGGTGCCGGTGTGGCAGAGGGTGACGGTCGCGTTCTCGGAGCGGCGGGTGAGGAGGAGGCCGAGGGGGCGTCCTACGGTGATGCCGCGTCCGATGACGCACACGCGCGCGCCCGCGAGGGGCACCTCGTACCGGCGGAGCAGTTCGACGATGCCGCGCGGGGTGCACGGCAGCGGGGCCTCCTCGCCGAGGACGAGCCGGCCGAGGTTGACGGGGTGCAGACCGTCGGCGTCCTTGACCGGGTCCACGCGTTCCAGTACGGCGCCCGCGTCCAGGTGGCGCGGGAGCGGGAGCTGGACGATGTAACCGGTGCACGCCGGATCGGCGTTGAGTTCGTCGATGACGTCCTCGACCTGCTGCCGCGAGGCGTCGGCGGGCAGGTCCCGGCGGATGGAGGCGATGCCCACCTGTGCGCAGTCGCGGTGCTTGCCGGCGACGTAGGCGTGACTGCCGGGGTCGTCGCCGACGAGGACCGTGCCGAGTCCCGGAGGGCGGCCGTTGGCGGCGGTCAACTTGGCGACGCGCTCGGTGAGTTCACGGCGGATGTCGGCGGCGGTCGCCCTGCCGTCCAGTGTCTGCGCGGTCATCGTCCGCTCCCGGTCAGCCACGGAGACGGGACATCGTCGGGTCGAACAGGGGCTCCTCGGTGACGACCGCTTCGACGCGCTGGTCGAAGTAACCGATGTGGACGGTGGTGCCGGGGGTGGTGAGTTCCGCCGGGAGCCAGGCGTAGGCGATGCCCCTGCCGATGGTGTAGCCGTGGGCGGCGCTGGTGACGTAGCCGACCGCGCGGTCGCCGTCGTACACCGGTTCCTTGCCCATGACGACCGACTGGGGTTCGTCGATGGTGAGGCAGGTCAGCTTGCGCCGTACGTCGTCCTTGCGGCGCTCCAGCGCCGCCTTGCCGACGAAGTCCTCCTTGTCGAGCTTGACGGCGAAGCCGACTCCGGCCTCGTAGGGGTCGTGCTCGTAGGTCATGTCGGTGCCGAAGGAGCGGTAGCCCTTCTCCAGGCGGAGGCTGTTGAAGGCGCCGCGGCCAGCGATGATCCCGCCGAGGGGCCTGGCCGCCTGCCACAGGGTGTCCCAGAGCTTCAGGCCCTGGTCGGCGGTGGTGTAGAGCTCCCAGCCGAGCTCGCCGACGTACGACAGGCGCATGGCCGTGACGGGGACGGAGCCGATGTAGGCGCGCTTGGCTCGGAAATACTTCAGGCCGTCGTTCGAGAAGTCCTCGTCGGTGAGGGGCTGGAGGACCTTGCGGGCGAGCGGGCCCCACAGGCCGACGCAGCACGTGCCGGGGGTGATGTCGCGCACCTGGACCGTACCGTCGGCGGGGAGGTGGCGGGTGAACCAGTCGAGGTCGAGGTTGCCGTTGGCGCCGACCTGGAACTGGTCGCGGGCCAGGCGGGCGACGGTGATGTCGCTGCGGATGCCGCCGTCGTGGTCCAGCAGGAGGGTGTACGTCACGGAGCCGACGGACTTGGCGACCTTGCCGGTGCACAGGCGCTCCAGGAAGGCCGCCGCGCCGGGGCCGGTCACCTCCAGGCGCTTGAGGGCCGTCATGTCGTACATCGCGACGGTCTCGCGGGTGACCTGGGCCTCGGCGCCGACGATGGGCGACCAGTACCGCGCGGCCCAGTCGTTCGGGGTGGGGATGGAGCGGCCGTCGACCAGGCCCGCGTTGGCCTCGTACCACTGCGGGCGCTCCCAGCCGTTCGCCTCCAGGAAGAAGGCGCCCTGCTCCTGCTGGCGGACGTGGAAGGGGCTCGTGCGGATCGGGCGCGGCTTCCCGGACGGCTGGAGGGGGTGGAGGATGTCGTAGACCTCGACGAAGTTCTGGCAGTCGCGGGCCAGGACGTACTCCGGGGACAGCTGGTGCGTCTCGAAGCGGTTGACGTCGCACTCGTGCAGGTCGAAGGACGAGCAGTGGCCGTCGACCAGCCATTCGGCCATGGCCCGGCCGACGCCGGCGGAGTGGGTGACCCAGACGGCCTCGGCGACCCAGAAGCCCTTGACGTCCGGGGACTCGCCGAGGAGCGGGAAGTTGTCGGTGGTGAAGGAGAACAGGCCGTTGATGCCCTCCTCGACCTTCGCCTCCTTGGTCGCGGGGAGCAGGGACTGGGTCTCGGTCCAGGCGTCCGCGAAGTCGTCCTCGGTGAACTGCAGGACCGACGGCATCGTCTCGGCCTCGTCGACGGAGAGGATGTCGTCGGCCGTGATGGGCATCGGGCGGTGGCCGTAGTAGCCGATGCCGATGCCGTCGAAGCGGTCACGGTAGTAGAGGTCGGCGTCCTGGTGGCGCAGGATCGGGCGGACCGCCTCACGCGTCTGGCCGGCCAGGGCCGGGACGGGGCCGGTCCAGGCGAGCTGGTGGGCGAGCGGGGTGAGCGGGAGGTTCATCCCCACCATGCGGGCGATCTTCGGGCCCCAGATGCCGGCGCAGCACACGACGATGTCGGCGGGGATCTCGCCCTGGTCGGTGAGGACGCCGGTGACCTCGCCCTCGCTCTGGAGCACGTCGAGGACTTCGTGGCGGGCGAGGAAGCGGACGCCGCGCTCGGTGGCCCGGCGGATCTGTGCCTCGACGGCGAGGACTGCCTTGGCGAGCCCGTCCGTCGGTACGAGGAGGCCGCCGAGGACTCTGTCGCGGTTCACCAGCGGGTGCTGCTCGACGCATTCGTCGGCGCTGAGCAGGCGGGCCTCGATGCCCCAGGCGGTGATCCAGCCGTGGCGGCGGTGCAGCTCCGCGAGGCGCTCGGGGGTGGTCGCCACTTCGAGGCCGCCGACCTGCAGGAAGCAGGGCTTGCCGTCGACGTCCAGGGAGCAGAACTTCTCGACGGTGTAGCGGGCCAGCTCGGTCATGGTCTTGGAGGAGTTCGTCTGGAAGACCAGGCCCGGGGCGTGCGAGCTGGAACCCCCGGTGGCGGGCAGCGGGCCCTGGTCGACCACGGTCACCTCGGTCCAGCCTCGCGCGGAGATCTCGTCCGCGAGTGCCGCGCCAACGACGCCCGCTCCGATGATGACCACTCGGGGTCCCGCCATCGCCGCACCTCCGGTTTGAAAAACCAGCCCCGCCGGTTCAGTTGCTGTCTACGCAACATGATTCAGGTTGCGCAACTCAATGTGCCTGGCGCGCAGGTGGGTGTCAAGGGGTCCGTGACACCGGGGAACAGGCCGGAGGACAAGCTCGAACGCGGGTCGGAAAACCGGCCGAGGCGGGCCGGAAGGCGGGCCCGGACACGCGCGCAGAACAGGCCCGAACACGGCGAAGCCCGGTGGGCGGTGCGCATGTGTGCGCACCGCCCACCGGGCACGTTCCGACTGGCCACGGCCCCCCGGCTACGGGAGGCGGGGCCTCCAGCCCCTGCCTCCGGTACCGGTCCCGGGCTTGCCGCTCCGGCTCCGGCTCCGGCTCCGGCTCCGGCTCCGGCTCCGGTTGGCAGCTACCCGCTCACGGTGGCCGACTGCCGGCCACCGCATCCGGCTCGCGGAGCGCGGCCCGCCGGGTTACTTGATCCAGGCGTCCACCTTGGCGCGGTTGGCCTCGACCCACTTCTTCGCCGCCGCCTCGGGGGTCATCTTGTCCACCGCGATGTACTTCGCCACGACGTTCTGGTCGTCGTTGGTCCAGGTGAAGTTCTTCACCAGGTCATAGGCCGGGCTGCCCGACTTGGCGAACTTCGCGCTGACGATCTTGTCCAGCTTGTACACCGGGTAGTCGCAGTTGACCTTCTCCGCGTCGGCGTCGCAGCCCTCCTTGTACTCGGGCAGCTTGACCTTCTTCAGCGGTACCTCGGACATGAACCACTGCGGCTCGTAGAAGTAGCCGATCACCCATTCCTTGTCCTTCTCCGCCTTGCGGAAGGCCTGGATGAGGGCGGTCTCGCTGCCCGCGTACACCACCTTGTAGTCCAGCTTCAGGTTCTTCACCAGAGCCTCGTCGTTGGTGACGAACGACGGGTCGCCGTCGAGGAGCTGGCCCTTGCCGCCGGACTCGGAGGTCTTGAACTCGGCCGCGTACTTGTTGAGGTTCTTCCAGTCGAGGATGTCCGGGTGTTCCTTGGCCAGCCACGGCGGCACGTACCAGCCGATGAGTCCTTCGTTGCCGGTCGGCCCGGCGTCGACGGCGGTCTTCTGGTCGGTGATGTACTTCTTCTTCAGGTCGTCGTGACCCCAGTTCTCGACGACGGCGTCGACCTCGCCCGTCCCGAAGCCCTGCCAGGCGATCTCCTCTTTCAGGTCTTTCTTGGTGACCTTGCAGCCGAGGTCGTTCTCCGCGACGTAGGCGATGACGGCCGCGTTCGCCTCGTAGCCCACCCACGGGTTGACCGCGAGGTTGAAGGTGCCGCACTTGGCGGAGCCGCCGGAACTGCCGGAGTCCGAGGAACTGTCACCGACCTTCGCGCCGCTGCAGCCGGTGAGGGTGAGGCCGAGGACCGCTACGCCGGCCGCGCCGACTCTCCAGTGTCTTGCTTGCCTTGCCATGGTCAGTTAGCTCCTTACGCGCTGGTACGCCGCGCCGCTGCCTGAGTGATCCTGTCGAACATGACTCCGAGAAGGACGATAGCGAGCCCGGCGGCAAGCCCCTTCCCGAACAGCTGTCCCTGCGAGAAACCGGCCACGACGTCGTAGCCGAGGGCGCCCGCGCCTACCAGGCCGCCCACCACAACCATCGACAGCACGTAGATCAGGCCCTGATTGGTCGCGAGAGTCAGGGCGCCGCGTGCCATCGGCAGCTGGACCTTGGTGATGATCTGCCAGGTGTTGCACCCGGCGGAGGTCGCCGCCTCCACGGTCGCCGCGGGCACGTTCCGCACCCCGTCCGCGATGATCTTCATGGCGACGGGAGCCGCGTAGACGATGGCGGCGACGATCGCCGTGAAGCGGGTCGCGCCGAACAGCGCGAGGAACGGCACCAGGTAGACGAACGGCGGCATGACCTGCGCCGCGTCCAGGGTGGGCCGCACCACCCGGTCCACGAGCGCGCTGCGCCCCATCCACACGCCGAAGACGACGCCGAGCAGCATCACGAGCACCGTGGCGACGACGGTCGACGCCAGCGTCGTCATGCTGTCCGACCACACTCCGGTGCCGACCAGCAGGCCCACGCACACGGCGGCGGTGACCCCGGCGCGCCAGCCTCCGAGCACCGCGCCGAGCGTGACCAGCACCGCGCCGACGAGCCACCACGGGGAGTCGGTGAGCAGCGACTGGAAGGGGTTGAGCAGGCCGTTGGTGAGGGTGTCGCGGACGGCGTTGGTGAGGCCGGAGAGGTTGTCCTGCACCCAGGTCGTCGCGGTGTCGGCCGCGCTCGCGATGGAGCTTCCCATGCCGCCCTCGCCGGGGAACTCCGCCGCCCACACGTAGGTGTGCGACATGTAGACCAGGACCGCCGTGACCACCGCGCCCGCGCCCAGCAGCGGCTTCCGCCAGGCGAGGAAGCGGTTCTTCGAACGCCGCGCCTCCTCCTCGCGTGCGCTGGCCGCGGTCGTGACCCGGTCGAGGACGATCGCCATGACGACGATGGACAGGCCCGCGTTGAAGGCCGTGCCGACGTCGAGCGACTGCAGCGCCTGCACGACGGTCTTGCCGAGTCCGGGTGCGTCGATCAGGGCCGCGATGGTCACCATGGCGAGGGCGGCCATGATCGTCTGGTTGACGCCCATCACCACGGTCCGCTTGGACATCGGCAGCAGGACCTTCAGCAGGGCCTGCCGCCGGGTCGCACCCAGCGAGTCGGCCGCCTCGACCGTGGTCGCGGGCACCGTACGGATGGCGTGCGCGGTGATGCGGATCGCCGGCGGGGCCGCGTAGATCACGGTGGCGATCGTGGCGGAGGCTCCGCCGATGAGGAAGAACAGCGTGAGCGGGGCCAGATAGACGAAGGTCGGCATCGTCTGCATGAAGTCCAGGAAGGGCGTCACGACACGGTTGAACCGGTCGGACAGGCCCGCCCAGACGCCCAGCGGAATGGCGAACAGCAGCGCCACGAACACGGCGCACACGATGAGGGCCAGGGTGTCCATGCTCTCCTGCCACAGGCCCTGCAGCCCCATGAAGGTGAAGCCGGCGACCGCGAGCAGCGCGACCCTCCAATTGCCCACGGCCCAGGAGACATAGCCGGCGATACCGACGACACCGAGCCAGCCGATCTGCGGGACGGGGCGGTCGGCGGACGGCTGGGAGATCAGCTCCTGGACGAAGGTCACCAGGTTGTCGATGACCAGGCGGATCTCGTTGAAGAAGTAGAGGAAGAGCGGGTTGGAGTTGCGGTTGGCGCCGATCGAGTCGTTGAGGTCGTTGAACCACCGGTGCAGATCGGTCAGGTCGGCCGCCGCCAGGGCCAGGGTCTGCTTTCCGCGCAGCAGGGCGAACAGCACCAGCCAGGCGAGAAGGACCGCTGCGACCACCATGCGGCGGCCGAATCTGCGCTCCGGGGCGGGGGGCGGGGCCTGGGGCGCCTTGTCCGCCTGCTGTGGTTGCTGTGGCTGCTCCGGCTTCTCCACGGCGACGGTCATCACAGGTCGCCTTCCTGCCCGGCTACCACCGCGAGGATCTCCTCGTCGCCGACGATGCCGAGCAGCTTGCCGTTCTCGACGACCTTGACCGGCTTGTCGGCCGCCAGTACCGCCCTGGTCGCCTCCTTGACCACGACGTCCGGGCCGAGCTCGGGACCGTCCAGGGCGTCGTCGGGCTCGGCGGGGCGCATGATCCACCGCAGGGTCAGCACGTCACCGCGCGGCACGTCCTTGACGAACTCGCGCACGTAGTCGTCCGCCGGGGCGCCCACGAGTTCGTCGCCGGTGCCGCACTGGACCATCTTGCCGTCGCGCATGATGAGGATGCGGTCGCCCAGCTTGAGCGCCTCGGAGAGGTCGTGGGTGATGAACACCATGGTCTTGCCGACCTCGCGGTGCAGCCGGATGACCTCGTTCTGCATGTCACGGCGGATGAGCGGGTCGAGCGCCGAGAACGGCTCGTCGAAGAACAGCACGTCCGGATCGCCGGCCAGCGCCCGGGCAAGGCCGACGCGCTGCTGCATTCCGCCGGAGAGCTGGTCGGGGTAGGAGTTCTCGTAGCCCGCGAGGCCGACCAGCTCGACGACCTCCTGGGCCCGTCTGGTGCGCTCCGACCTGCTCATCCCCCGGATCTCCAGACCGAACGCCACGTTGTCCACGACGCGGCGGTGGGGCAGCAGACCGAAGTGCTGGAAGACCATGGAGAACTTGTTGCGCCGCAGTTCACGCAGGCGTCCCGCGTCCGCGTCGCGGATGTCCTCGCCCTCGAAGACGATCTCACCCGCGGTCGGTTCGATCAGCCGGGTCAGACATCGCACCAGCGTGGACTTGCCGGAACCGGACAGGCCCATGACCACGAAGACCTCGCCGGGCGAGACGTCGAAGTGCACGTCGCGCACGGCGGCGGTGCATCCCGTGCGGTCCATCAGCTCACGGCGCGTGAGGGCGCGCAGCTCCTCGGATCCCGGGACTCGCTCGGCCTTCGGCCCGAACACCTTCCACAGCTCGCGCACGGATATGACCGGCGTGCCGTCCGAGTCCTGGGGTGTGCCGCGCCGCTGGGGCACCTCGGTCTGCGTTGGGGTCACGTTCGACCTCTCTTCGGCATTCAGCCGCGGAACCAGTGCTGCGGCCGGGGTTGGATGTTCTGCCAGATGTGCTTGGGCTCTCGGTACTCTGCCAGGCCGGTCGGTCCCAGCTCCCGGCCCACCCCCGAGTGCCCGAAGCCACCCCATTCCGCTTGCGGCACGTAGGGGTGGTAGTCGTTGATCCACACCGTGCCGTGGCGCAGCCGCCGGGCGACCCGCTGGGCCTTGCCGGCGTCCTGCGTCCACACGGCTCCGGCGAGTCCGTACTCGGTGTCGTTGGCGATGCGTACGGCGTCGTCCTCGTCGGTGAAGCGCTCCACGGTGAGCACGGGCCCGAAGGACTCCTCGTGCACCACGCGCATGTCCTGCCGGCACTCGTCGAGCACGGTGGGCGGGTAGTAGTGGCCGTTCGCAAGTGCCGGATCGGAGGGGCGTTCGCCGCCGCAGCGCAGTACGGCGCCTTCGGCGAGGCCGGCCGCGACGTACGCCTCGACCTTGGCCAGGTGAGCGGCGGAGATCAGCGCTCCGGTCTCGGCCTCGGGGTCGAAGGGGCCGCCGAGGCGGATCTGCCGGGCCCGGCGGACGACCTCGTCGACGAAGGCGTCGTGCAGCGAGTCCTCGACGATCAGCCGGGCGCCGGCCGAGCAGACCTGTCCGGAGTGCAGGAAGACGGCCGTGAGGGCGAAGTCCACGGCCGTTTCGAAGTCGGCGTCGGCGAAGACGACGTTGGGGTTCTTGCCGCCGAGCTCCAGCGCGACCTTCTTCACGGTCGCGGCGGCGGTGGCCATGATGCGTCTGCCGGTGTCCAGGCCTCCGGTGAAGGAGACCATGTCGACGGCCGGGTCCTCGGAGAGCGGTGCGCCCACCTCGGGCCCGGTACCCAGGACGAGATTGGCCGCGCCGGCCGGGAGTCCGGCCTCCTGAAGCGCCTTCATCAGCAGGATGGAGGTGGAGGGGGTGAGCTCACTGGGCTTGAGGACGATCGTGTTGCCCGCGAGGAGGGCGGGGGCGACCTTCCAGGACGCCTGGAGCAGCGGATAGTTCCAGGGGGTGATCAGTCCGCACACACCGATCGGTTCGTACTCGACGCGGCTGACGGCGTCGTCGCGTCCGGTGTCGATCACACGGCCGGCGTCGGTGCCGCCGAGTCCGCCGTAGTGGCGGAAGCACGAGACGACGTCGGCGATGTCGTACTCGCTCTCCACCAGCCGCTTGCCGGTGTCCAGCGACTCGGCGCGGGCGAACGCCTTGGCGTCGCGCTCGAGGATGCCGGCGGTGCGCAGCAGCAGCTCGCCACGCTCCCGCTCGGGGGTGCGCGGCCAGGGCCCCTCGTCGAAGGCGCGGCGGGCCGCGGCGATCGCCGCCTCCGCGTCGGGGCGCGTCCCTTCCGATACGGTCGCGGAGAGCGTGCCGTCAGCGGGACAGCGGATCTCCCGGTGTCCACCGGCCACCGGATCGCGCCATGCGCCATCCACATACAGATCTGCCACGCGCCGAGCCCTTCAACCGAAATTCGTTGCGCATCGTGCACCCAATTGCTTGTGGTGGAACACCTTTGCGAATGTCCTGACGGACGTCAAGGGGTTGACCGGTGACGATTTGACTATGCGGACACCTGCCCGGCCACCCTTGACCGCACGCCGCACCCAGTCAACCATGTTGCGTATCGCTCACCATGTTGTGCAATGCGCACCAACGGAGGCAGCCGTGTCCCCTAAGTCCCCTCGCCCGCAACCCGGCCCTGAGTTCGTCCTCACGCTCTCCTGTCCCGACAGCGCCGGACTGGTCCACGCCGTGAGCGGCTTCCTCGTCAGGAACTCCGGCAACATCCTGGAGAGCCAGCAGTTCGACGACCGACTGCAGGGCCGTTTCTTCATGCGGGTCCACTTCGACGTTTCCGACCCGGACGCCGATCTGGAAAATCTGCGTTACCGGTTCGGTCCCGTCGCCCAGGCCTACGGCATCTCCTGGACCCTGAGGGACGCGTCGACCCCGACCCGGACCCTCATCATGGTGTCCCGGTTCGGCCACTGCCTGAACGACCTGCTCTTCCGCCGGCGCACCGGCGCCCTCAACATCGAGATCCCCGCGATCGTCTCCAACCACCGGGACTTCGAGGGGCTGGCCGAGACCTACGGCATCCCCTTCCATCACATCCCCGTGACCAGTCAGACCAAGCCCGAGGCCGAGGCACGGCTGCTGGAGCTCGTGCACGAACTCGACGTCGACCTGGTGGTGCTGGCCCGCTACATGCAGATCCTCTCCGACGACCTGTGCAAGCAGCTGGAGGGCCGCGCCATCAACATCCACCACTCCTTCCTTCCCAGCTTCAAGGGCGCACGTCCCTACGAGCAGGCCTACGACCGCGGAGTGAAGCTCGTCGGCGCGACGGCGCACTACGTCACCCCGGACCTGGACGAGGGACAGATCATCGAGCAGGACGTGGTCCGGGTGGACCACTCCCTCGGCCCCGGCGAGCTGGTCACCGTCGGCCGGGACGTGGAGGCCCAGGTACTCGCGCACGCGGTGAAGTGGCACAGCGAGAGCCGCGTGATGGTGGACGGCAACCGGACGGTGGTCTTCCGCTGAGGAGTGCATGTCTGTATACGAACGCCGGACGGGCTTTCAGCCGGTCCGGCGCTTCATTTTCAGCCCGTCCGCCGTTTGAGGACCGAGTCCTTCAGACGCGCACCCGAGACTCAGCCCCCCAACCGCTCCAGCACAGCGCGGCGCCACCGCTCCGTCTCGGCGATCTGGTTGAACGTGAACAGGTGCAGACCCGCCACCTTCGCCGACGGCGCGCTGAGCGCCCCCGCGCCGCGCGCCAGCAGCCTCTCGGGCGAGTAGCCGCCGGGCGCCGCGAACCGCAGGAACCACGACGCGTGCCTCGTCAGGAAACGCGTCGACTCCCCCACGCCGATCTTCGCCGCCATGGACAGCAGCTTCGCCCGCTGGACAGGCCCCGCCACGCCCACGTGAACAGGCAGGACGACGTCCCGGCTCCGTATCCGGGCGATCCACTCCCCCAGCACGCGCGGGTCGAAGCAGAGGTTGCTCACGATGTACGTGGCGTGCTCGCGCTTGTCCCACATCGCCTGGATGGTGACGTCGTCGTGGATGAGCGGATGGCTCTCGGGATAGCCGGTGACGCCGACGTGGGCGAAGGGCCTGCCCAGCTCACTCAGCCCGCGCAGCACCGGGAGCGCCCCGCCGAAGGCCCCGGCCGGCGGGTCCGCGTCGCCCGCCGGCACGAAGACGTCGTCCACGCCCGCCTCGCGCAGCCGGACCGCGACCTCCTTCAGGTGCGCGTCGTCCCGCAGCAGCCGTGCGGGCACGTGCGGGACGACGCGGTAGCCGTGGGCGGAGAGCCTGGCGGTGAGGTCGAGGGTCGGCTCCAGACCCTTGACCGGTGACGCCGTCACAGTGACGACGACGTCGCGCGGGACATGGGCGAGAACCTTGTCCTCGGTGGCCTTCGCGGGCAGCACCTCGTAACGGACACTGTCCAGCAGCGCCCGGAGCCCTGCCGTGCCCAACGCCTAGTCCGCCTGCTTCTGGGCGTCACGGTGGCGGTAGTACGCGGCCTTCGACGGCGCCAGGGGTTCCTTGCCGAGGATCAGGTCGGCGGCCTTCTCGGCGATCATCATCACCGGTGCGTAGATGTTGCCGTTGGTGACGTACGGCATCACCGAGGCGTCCACGACGCGCAGGCCCTCCAGCCCGTGGACGCGCATGCTGGCCGGGTCGACCACGGCCATGTCGTCGGTGCCCATCTTGCAGGTGCAGGACGGGTGCAGGGCGGTCTCACCCTCCTTCGCGACCCAGGCGAGGATCTCCTCGTCCGTCTCCACGGACGGCCCGGGCGAGATCTCGCCGTCGTTGTAGGGGGCGAGCGCGGGCTGGTTGAGCAGCTTGCGGGCGACGCGGATCGCCTCGACCCACTCACGGCGGTCCTGTTCGGTGGAGAGGTAGTTGAAGCGCAGGGCCGGGTGTTCGCGCGGGTCCTTGCTCTTGATCTTCACGGAGCCGACGGCGTCGGAGTACATGGGGCCCACGTGGACCTGGTAGCCGTGGCCGCCGGAGGGCGAGGAGCCGTCGTAGCGGACCGCGATCGGCAGGAAGTGGAACATCAGGTTGGGGTAGTCCACGTCCTCGTTGCTGCGGGCGAAGCCGCCCGCCTCGAAGTGGTTGGTGGCGGCCGGTCCCTTGCGGAAGAGCCACTGCAGTCCGATGAAGGGGGCGCGCCACTTCGCCATGTACGGCTGCATGGAGACCGGCTGCTTGCAGCCGTACTGGACGTAGACCTCCAGGTGGTCCTGCATGTTCTCGCCGACGCCCGGGAGGTCGTGGACCACGTCGATGCCGAGGGCGCTCAGTTCCCCGGCGTTGCCGACGCCGGAGAGCTGCAGCAGCTGCGGGGAGTTGATGGCGCCGCCGCACAGGATGACTTCCCCGGCACGGACCTGCTGGAGTGCGCCGCGGCCGCGCCGGTACTCGACGCCCACGGCCCGCTTGCCCTCGAAGAGCACGCGGGTGACGAGGGCGCGGGTGGTGACCGTGAGGTTGGGCCGCTTCCGCACGGGCTTGAGGTACGCCTTCGAGGCCGACAGGCGGCGCCCGCGGTGGACGTTTCGGTCGAACTTGGCGAAACCTTCCTGGCGGTAGCCGTTGACGTCGCCCGTGGGCGCGTAGCCCGCTTCCTCGGTGGCCTTGAGGAAGGCGCCGAACAACGGGTTGGTGGCGGGGCCGCGTTCGAGGACGAGGGGGCCGTCATGACCGCGGAACTCGTCGTCCGGGTCGGCCGCGAGGCAGTTCTCCATGCGCCGGAAGTACGGCAGACAGTGCGCGTAGTCCCAGCTCTCCATGCCGGGGTCGGCGGCCCAGCGCTCGTAGTCCAGGGGGTTGCCGCGCTGGAAGATCATGCCGTTGATGCTGCTGGAGCCGCCCAGCACCTTGCCTCGCGCGTGGTAGACACGCCTGCCGCCCATGTGGGGTTCGGGCTCGGACTCGTACTTCCAGTCGTAGAACCGGCTGCCGATCGGGTAGGTCAGCGCCGCGGGCATGTGGATGAAGACGTCCCACGGGTAGTCGGGCCGGCCGGCCTCCAGTACCAGCACCCGGTTCGCCGGGTCGGCGGAGAGTCTGTTCGCCAGTGCACAGCCGGCTGATCCGCCGCCGACGATGACGAAGTCGTATTGCAGGGGAGCCATGGTGCCTCGTCTCGCTCGCGCCAGAGATACGCGAGGCATGCTAGTCCAGTAGCGCTATACGCACCAGGTTGCGGCAAGCGCAACTTGCGAGGCCCTGGTTTCCTCGCTGTTACTTGCACTCGCGTTGTTTACTGCGCGTATAGTTTCGCTGTGAGCAACTACAGCCCTGAAACCGAAACGTCCAACTCCCAGACCGGCGGAGTGCAGTCGGTCGACCGCGCCATCAGCGTTCTGGAGATCCTGGCCCACCGCGGCGAGGCGGGTGTCAGCGAGGTCGCGGCCGAGATCGATGTTCACAAGTCCACCGCGTTCCGCCTGCTCGGCGCCCTGGAGGCGCGCGGCCTGGTGGAGCAGGCGGGCGAGCGCGGCAAGTACCGCCTCGGCTTCGGCATCGTACGCCTGGCCGGCGCGGTGACGGGACGCATCGACATCACCCAGCAGGGACGCCCGGTCTGCGAGAGCCTGGCCGAGGAGCTCGGCGAGACCGTCAACATCGCCGTGCTGCAGGAGCACTACGCGGTCAACCTCTACCAGGTGCGCGGCCCGGGAGCCGTCACCGCGCAGAACTGGGTGGGCCAGCTGACCCCGCTGCACGCCACCTCCAGCGGCAAGATCCTGCTGGCCCATCTGCCCGCGAAGGAACGCGCCGCGCTGATCGCCGAGGCCGGCCTGAAGAAGGTCACCCCGCACACCATCACCGCGAAGACGAAGCTCGAGAAGAACCTCGCGGAGGTCCGGGAGGCGGGCTACGCCTGGGCCCGGGAGGAGCTGGAGATCGGTCTCCACGCCATGGCCGCTCCCATCCGCAACCGGGAGGGGAAGGTCGTCGCGGCGCTGAGCGCCTCCGGGCCCTCGTACCGGCTCACCGAGGAGCGTCTGCACGAGCTCGCTCCGGTGCTGCTCAAGGGCGCGGAGGAGATCAGTCACCGGATGGGCTACCTGGGCTGACCGGCCGCCGGGCGCTCCGTGGCCGGTGAGTCCCGCCGGGGCCGCTCAGCGCGGCTGCCGTGTGCCCAGGCGCTCGTGCACCCAGTCGTGGAAGGCACCGATGTGGTGCTCGCTGGGTACCAGCACGCCCCCCTTGCTGTACATCCGGGAGCTCATGCCGGGCTGCGTGCGCTCGCACGCCTCGAAGTCCTGCCGGTTGACCCGGTCGAAGAGTTCCACGGACCGGCTGACGTCCTTGCCGTTGTCGACGACGTGCGGAAGGTACAGCCAGTCGCACTCGACGATCGTGCGGTCGACGGCCATCGGGTACATGCGGTGGAAGATCACGTGGTCGGGGACGAGATTGATGAAGACCTGCGGCCTGACGGTGATCGCGTAGTAGCGGCGGTCCTGGCTCTCGGCGACGCCGGGAATGCGGTCCAGGCCCTCGGAGCCGTCGACGGTGAACCCCTGGACCTCCGCACCGAACTCGGCGCCGTGGCCGACGTAGTACTGGGCCGCGTAGCCGTCGGCGAACTCGGGGAGCACCTCGGTGAGTTCCGGATGGATCGTGGCGCAGTGGTAGCACTCCATGAAGTTCTCGATGATGAGCTTCCAGTTCGCCTTGACGTCGTAGACGATCCGCCGGCCGACCGAGAGGTTCTCGATGTCGTAGTGCTCGATCGACTCGACGTCTCCGAGGCGGCCGACGACGTCCCCGATGACGTCCTCCTCGAAGGAGGGCGGGCTCTCCGCCAGGCAGACCCAGACGTAGCCGAGCCATTCGCGGGTGGCCACGTTCACCAGGCCGTACTCGGTACGGCCCACGTCCGGCATCTTGGTGAGGTTGGGCGCCGCGACGAGCTTGCCCGTCAGGTCGTACGTCCAGGCGTGGTACGGGCATTGGAAGGCCCGCCTGACCTCGCCGCTCTCCTCCGTGCAGATCCTCGCTCCGCGATGCCGGCAGACGTTGAAGTAGGCGCGGATCGAGTGGTCCCGGGCGCGGGTGATCAGGATGCTCTCGCGGCCCACGTCCACGGTCCTGAAGGCACCGGGCTTCGCCAGGTCGGACGAGCGCGCGGCGCAGAACCACATGGTCTCGAATATGCGCTCCTGCTCCTGGGCGAAGATCCCGGGATCGGTGTAGGAGGTGCCGGGGAGGGTGGCGATCAGGCTGTCCGGCAGGCTGGTCGAGGTCACGGTGCACTCCTCGGGAAACGTCGTGGAGGGGTCATTCACGCGCCGGGAAGAGCGACTCCGGACGGGTGTGGTGTCGAGCAACGCCGCGCGCACGAGGCGACCGCGGCGTGGGACGCCTCGGCGGTGGCGGCAGGGTGGCGTCAGGAGGTCGCGGCGGCGAGCTGCTTGCGCCAGCGGGTGAACAGCCGCGGCTGGTTCATCCCGAGCACGGCGACCGGATGACCGGCGCGCCGGTAGACGGCCAGGACATCGCGGTCGTCCGGGGTGCCTGCCTCGACCGTCACGCTGTCGGCGCCGGCCGCGTGCCCCGCGAACTGGATCTTCACTCCGTACTGGTCCGACCAGAAATACGGCGGCCGGGGCACACCCGGTTCCGCCGCGCCCCAGGACAGCAGCGCCGCGACGGCCGCGTCGGGACGCTCGCGCGCACCGGTCCAGTGCTCGACGCGGCGGTGGCTGCCCGCGCGGGGGTCGTACCAGTTGGCGCAGTCGCCGACCGCGACCACGCCGGCCAGGCTGGTGCGGCCGTCCGCACCGCACGTGACGCCGTTGTCGAGTGCGACGCCGGATCCTTCCAGCCACTCGACGCACGGCCGCGCGCCCACCCCGACCACGACGACGTCGGCGGGGATGGTGCTGCCGTCCTCGAGCAGGACGGCGTCCACCCTCCCCCAGACTCCGTCCGGGGGGACCCCCATCTCGCTTCGCTCGTCCCCACTCAGCCCCTTGACGCCCACACCGCACCTCAGCCGTACGCCGTGGTCGGCGTGGAGAGCGGAGACGACGGCACCCATGGTCTCGCCGAGGGGGCCTGCGAGTGGCGTCGGGGCCGCTTCGACCACGGTCACGTCGAGCCCGAGGGTGTACGCGGTGGAGGCGACCTCGGCGCCGACGAATCCACCGCCGATCACCACCAGCCGCCCGCCGCGGGCCAGTTCGTCCCGCAGGGCGCGTGCGTCGTCCAGGGTGCGCAGGACGTGCACTCCCGCCAGGCCTTCGGAGCCCGGCAGGGTGCGCGCGGCGGCGCCGGTCGCGATGACGAAGCCGTCGGCGCGGACCACCCGGCCGTCGGCGAGCCGGACCGCGCGGTCCGAGTGGTCGAGTCCGGTGGCGCGGACGCCGAGCATCCACTCCGCGCCCAGGTCCTCGTCGTCCGCCTCCAGCGCGAGCTCCGCTTCGCCGATGGTGCCGGCCAGGAACTCCTTGGACAGCGGGGGCCTGTCGTACGGGCGGTGGAGTTCGTCCCCTATGACGACCAGCCGCCCGTCGAAGCCCTGCTTCCGCAGTGAGCGCGCCGCCGACAGCCCGGCCAGCGAGGCGCCCACCACGGCCACCGTCCTCACGCGGGGGTCCCGGCGAGCCGTGCCGCGACGCACGGCGGCAGGTTCGGGGCCGCCGTGGACAGCCGGACATGGATCATGCCGTCCTCGACGACGACCTGATGGGTCCGCACGGGGAGCTTGGCCGGCGGTGCGTCGACCGCACCGGTCCTCAGGTCGAACTTGGAGGCGTGCAGGGGGCATTCCACCTCGCAGCCCTCCAGCCAGCCGTCGGCGAGCGAGGCGTCCTGGTGGGTGCAGGTGTCGTCAATGGCGAAGAGCTCGCCGTCGTCGGTGTGGAACACCGAGACCGGCGGGTCGATGTCGAGCCGGAAGGCCTCTCCTCGCGGGAGGTCCGCGAGACGGCACGCGGGAATCATCATGACACCTCGGTGCGTATAGCGAAACGGATTGCGGTAAGCGCAACATCAGTCTGAGGTCGGCCCGAACCCTTGTCAAGGCATCCAGGAGACGGGGAAAGTCACGCCTGCTTGTTGCTCATTATGAAACTGTCAGCGCAGCGCGCAACGACCGGCAGAGGTGACCAAACGCCGAGCTCCGCGCCTTCGGCCAGGTCAAAGGGGGAACCGGGCCGGTGAGCCCTCCTCGCCGCCGGGCAATGTGAACGCCCACCCGCCGCTCCGGCCCGCCGGTCAGGAGAAAACGGGCGAACGGTGCCGCGCGGGCGGCGGCCCCACCCCAGCGCGCGCCGGCGGCGGCCCAGGGCCGCCGCCGGTCAGAACGCTCGGTCGATCCACTCCTGAAGGTGCGGCGCCTCGGCGGCGATGGTGGTCGTCTCCCCGTGCCCGGTGTGCACGACGGTCTCGCCCGGCAGGGTCAGCAGCCGGTCCCGGATGGAATCGACGATGGTCGGGAAGTCGCTGTACGACCTTCCCGTCGCCCCCGGGCCGCCCGCGAAGAGCGTGTCCCCACTGAAGAGGGCCGCCAGTTCCGGCGCGTACAGGCAGACCGCGCCGGGGGCATGGCCGGGGGTGTGGAGGACGGTCAGCTCGATACCGGCCACCGTCAGGACCAGACCGTCGGCCAGGTCGCCGTCGGGCATCCGGTCGGGGTGGGTGTGCTTCCACAGCGGCAGGTCGTCGCCGTGGAGCAGGATCGGGGCACCGGTACGCGACGCGAGTTCGGGTGCGGCGCCGATGTGGTCGTTGTGGGCGTGGGTGCACACGACGGCCCGCAGGGTGCGCGAGCCGAGAGCGTCGGTGATCGCCCCGGCGTCGTGTGCGGCGTCGATGACGACCGCCTCGGTGTCGTCGCCGACGATCCACACGTTGTTGTCCACGTCCCAGGTGCCGCCGTCCAGTGAGAACGTCCCCGAGGTGACGAGACGCTCGATGCGGGCGCCGCTCATCAGAGGACCACCACCGAGCGCAGCACGTCGCCGTGGTGCATCCGTTCGAAG
This sequence comes from Streptomyces sp. NPDC030840, assembly GCF_055572015.1. Taxonomy (NCBI): domain Bacteria; kingdom Bacillati; phylum Actinomycetota; class Actinomycetes; order Kitasatosporales; family Streptomycetaceae; genus Streptomyces; species Streptomyces sp. NPDC030840. The sequence continues at coordinate 188,057 of NZ_JBVIEE010000002.1, forward strand.
GCCTTCTCCACCTCGTCCAGCGCGATGGTCTCGGTGACGAAGGCGTCCAGGTCGAGACGGCCCTGCAGATAGAGGTCGATGAGCATCGGGAAGTCCCGGCTCGGCAGGCAGTCGCCGTACCAGGAGGACTTCAGCGCGCCGCCCCGGCCGAAGACGTCCAGCAGCGGCAGCTCCAGCTTCATCTCCGGTGTCGGCACGCCGACGAGCACCACTGTGCCCGCCAGGTCGCGGGCGTAGAACGCCTGCTGGTACGTCTCCGGGCGGCCCACCGCCTCGACGACCACGTCGGCGCCGAAGCCGCCGGTCAGTTCGCGGATCGCCTCGACCGGGTCGGTGTGCCGGGAGTTGATGGTGTGCGTCGCCCCCAGTTTCCGGGCGGTGTCCAGTTTGAGGTCGTCGATGTCGACCGCGATGATCTTCGCCGCGCCCGCCAGGTGGGACCCGACGACCGCCGCGGCCCCGACGCCGCCGCAGCCGATGACCGCGACGCTGTCACCGCGTCCGACGTTGCCGGTGTTGATGGCCGCGCCGATACCGGCCATCACGCCGCAGCCCAGCAGACCGGCGGCGGCCGCGGAGGCGGCCCGGTCGACCTTGGTGCACTGGCCCGCCGCCACCAGCGTCTTCTCCGCGAACGCGCCGATGCCCAGGGCCGGCGACAACTCGGTGCCATCGGCCAGGGTCATCTTCTGCCTGGCGTTGTGGGTGTTGAAGCAGTACCAGGGCCGTCCCCGCGTACATGCCCGGCACTGGCCGCACACGGCACGCCAGTTCAGGATGACGAAGTCTCCGGGGGCCACGTCGGTGACCCCTTCCCCCACCGCCTCCACGACCCCCGCGGCCTCGTGGCCCAGCAGGAAGGGGAAGTCGTCGTTGATGCCCCCCTCGCGATAATGCAGATCGGTGTGACAGACCCCGCAGGCCTCGACCTTCACCAGCGCCTCTCCCGGTCCCGGGTCGGGCACGTGGATCGTTTCCAGGCTGACGGGGGCGCCCTTCCCGCGCGCGACGACAGCACGGACCTGGTGCGTCATGGCCACTCCTCGGCTGGTGCGAGACCTGAGACTGATGTTGCTCATTACGGCACACATTCCATGAACCGCAACGAGCAGCATCGGGGAGGTACCGACCCGGGGTCAAGGTTCTGACACCCACCACGCTGCGTGAGGCACGCGTCCGGGCAGTCGGCGCTCCGCTCGATCGCCGCGCAGGCGAAAGCGGTGCTTTGGACCTACGGTGGTCTGAGACGTACCGACAAGCCGAACCGACGTCGCGGAGGAGGCTGCGGTGGAGGAGCACTTCGTCTGGGTCACGACCCGCCGCCTGCAACCGGGCGCACTGGAGGAGTTCGGTCAGGCATGGCGCCCGGACCCCTATCCGCAGGGCCTGCTCCGCGCCTACGCGTACTGGTCGGAGGACGGCCAGGAGATCACCGGCGTGTCGTTCTGGGAGTCGAAGGAGGCCTGCGACTCCTGGCGGACCTCCGAACCGGAGACGCGGCGGCGTGCGGCGATGGCCCCGTACGTCGTCGAGGAACGGGAAGCCTTCTACCGCGGGCGCGAACTCGGCGTCCCCCAGCGGTAGCCGGAGGCGGGCGCCCCCCTCCAGGAGCCCCGTCAGGAACTCCGTCAGGAGCCCCTTCAAGAGCCTTTCCCCGTCCCCTACCCTCTGGCGCTGTGATGCTGATCGACGGAACGTACCGCCTCGGACCACCGGCCGGCCGCCTCCTGATCAGGACCGGACGCGCCGGGCTGGGCCGCCGGGCAGGACACGACCTCACCATCGAGGCCACCCGGTGGTCCGGGGAAGCGGTGGTGAGTGCCGCGGAGCCGGGCAGGTCGTCGGTGACGGTGACGGTCGAGACGGGGTCGCTGGAGGTCCTGGAGGGCACGGGCGGTCTCAAGGCGCTCACCGACGCCGACCGGGCCGAGATCAAACGGACGCTGGCGGGCGCCGCCCTGCTGGACACCGCGGAACACCCCACCATCACCTTCCGCTCCACCCGCGTCACCGGAACACCGCAGTCCTTCGAGGTCACCGGGGACCTCACCGTCAAAGGGCGGACCCGCCCCGTGACGGTGCACGGGACGGCTGACGCAGACGGGCTCTTGCGCTGCGCGGCGACCGTCACGCAGTCGGCCTGGGGCATCAAGCCCTACACCGCGTTCCTCGGCGCGTTGCGGCTGGCCGACGACGTCCGGGTGGAGTTCGAGGGGACCGGACTCCACCCGGCGGACGGGCCGGACGCGGCAAACGGGCCCGGGTAGGCCGTCACACGGGTCGCACCACGCTGTGGATCGCCGACTCCCCCGCGTACAGGATCGAATCCTCGCGTACGAGGGGGCCCTGACTCGGCGCGTGGACCATCATGCCGTTGCCGACGCAGATGCCGACGTGCCCGGCGTTGTCGGTGAAGAACACCAGGTCCCCGGGCTGAACGTCGGGCAGGGCGATCACCGTGCCGGCGTACGCCTGATCCCGCGCGGTACGCGGGAGGCGCACCCCGGCGGTCTTCCAGGCGGCCTGGGTGAGGCCGGAGCAGTCGTACGACTCCGGTCCGGTCGCGCCCCACACACAGGGCTTGCCGATCTGGGCGCGGGCGAACTCGACTGCCTTGGCGGCCTTCCCGCCGTTGTCCGTGACCGGTGCGCCTCCTGCGCCGAAGGCCGGGGTGGCGCCGAGGGCGGGGGCGGCGGCAACGGCGGGGACGGTGCCGGCGACAGGGACGGTGCCAGCGACGGGCGCGGCACCGACGGCGCGCGCGGCACCGACCTCGCCCGGTGGGCCGACGGCCAGGCCTGCGCCGAGGGACGAGTCCGCACCCGCGGACCAGGCCGTTCCAGGTGCCGTGTCCGCACCTGCGGACCAGGCCGCCCCAGACGACTTGTCCGCACCCGCAGACCAGGCCGCCCCAGGCGACGCACCCACCCCCGGCGACATGACCGCCCCAGACGACTTGTCCGCACCCGCAGACCAGGCCGCCCCCGGCGACGCACCCACCCCCGGCGACATGACCGCCCCAGAGGACATGGCCGCCCCGGAGGACATGAGCGTGCCGAGGCCTGCCGGTTCCTGTCGCTGCCAGTCGGCTTCGAGTTCGGCCGCCTGGCGAGCCTGCTGTGCCGTCGCGCGCCAGGCGTCATCGGCCGGCGGCAACTCGATCGCCGCCAGCGGCGTGCTCCACTGGGCGACGTGTCTGGAGAGCAGTTCCCGGGCGGCGGTGAGCTTGCGCTGGTTCTCGCTCTTGGCCGCCTTCAGGGAGGACTGCCGCGCCGTGCCGGCCGGCGCCGGCAGAGCGGCGGGGGCCTTGTCGCCGGTCTCCGGCGCGGCCGGCAGCGCGGCCACGGGTCCTGCGGTCAGTCCCGCCGCGGGCACGGCGGTCAGCTCGGACACCGGTCCGGCCGGCAACGCCGCCACAGGTCCGGTGGCCGGCTCCGCCGCCGCACCGGCCGTCAGCTCCGCCACGGGTGCCGGGGCCGCCTCGGGGGCGCGGCCCGCCGTCAGCTCCGGAAGGTCCCGGCCCACGGGCTCCCGCCCACGGTCGGTGCGCGTGGCGTCGGGACGGCTCGTGGGGCGCGTGGGCCGGGTCTCGGGGAGGCGGTCCGGCCTGAGGTCGGGCGGAAGCACCGCCGGGACGGTCGGGCCCAGCTTCGCGCGGGCTACGTCGAACCATGTCTTGACGACGTTGTCGAGGGCGGGATCCATGCGCTCGCGACCGCCGCCGGGAGCCGGCCTGACACGCGGACGCCGCCCCGACGCCATCGCACGGGTCGCGTTGAAGTTCCCGGTGTCGGACTCGGCCCGGTCGTAGAGGCTGTTGATCCTCCGCTGGACTTCCGCGCGGCTCGGCTCTTGCGCCATGGGGACGTACTGGCTCCTTCCGTGTACCGCCTACCGAGTCAGCTGTCGGGTTCGGGCGGTGACTGAGGAAGGTGTGCCCTACGGTCGCTGCCCGGCCGGCAGTCGGACCGATTCGCCCCACTGTCGGTTGGGTCCCCGGCTCCGGCTTCGCGACGGTGCACCGGATTCGGCGGAGGCCACGCGACCCGACGAGGTTCGCCGGACGAAAGTCGTGTGGCCTGCCCACCAAGTTAGCCAACTTGTGTTCCTGGTGTGAAGATCGAAGCGCGAATTGCCCGTTCCGCGAGTGTGACCTTCGCCCCAACGCCTCGGACCGCTGCCGCACTTCACCCGGTTGTGGGCACCGGGCGCCGCGGCGTCCCGCGGGAACTTTGGCGAAGTTCCGGCGCATGTGCCGGTCGACTGGACCGGACGCGACAGCAGGCGCAGGCTGGGGACGGAGGACGGAAGCGATCAGGAGTGCAGGAGTGATCGGCATGGAAGACAAGCAGTGGACCGTGCAGATCTACATCACCGAGGACGGCGACGACACCCAGGCACGCGCCGTGCTGACGACCTCGGACACGTCGACGGTCACGGGGCGGGGCGCGGCCCGGCGCAACCCGGTCGACCGCCCCGTGCCGGAGATCGGTGACGAACTCGCCGCCAGCCGCGCACTGGAGGATCTGGCGATCCGGCTGCACGACGTCGCCTCCGACGACATCGTCCAGCTGGCCGGCCCTGTCGAACGGTGACGGCGCGCCCTCCCGCCGGGTGGCTCCGCCCTGGACGCGGCTGCCACCCGGCCCCTTGAAGTGGTGCCTTCTCCCCGGCGTACTCAGGCGGCCGCCGCCGGGCGCCGGCCGGTCGCGTACGTCTTCCAGAGCTGCATGAGCAGACGCATGACGATCGCCTCGATGACAGCGACCGCCACCTTGGTCAGGAGGGGGGTGAGCAGGTGGGACACGGCGGACGGCCCTTCTTGTGCGTGCTTGTCCGGTACCGCTCCTTTGTGCGGGCTCCGGGCTTCACGCGGTCGGCGCTCCGGTGAAGTCGGGGTCAACTGTCAATGACGTCGGGGTGCGACGTGCTCCAGCGCGGCCGGCAGCAGGACGGACGCCACTGCCGCTGCCAGACCGATGGTCAGGCCCGCCGGGCCGAGAGGCCGGCTGCCGAAGAAATGGCTGAGTCCGGGGACGGCCACCACGAGGACGAGTGCCACGAGCGACCCCGTGGCGGCCAGGGCGACCAGGGGGTCGCGGCCCGCGTCCGTGAGCGTCTGCAGGAGCTGGGAGGCCACGAGGGCGACCAGGGCGACCGAGCCGGCACGGGCCCGTGTGCCGGTCATCCTGGCGACGATCCACGCGCCGCCCGCCGCGGCCGTGGTGATGGTGGCGCGCAGTCGGAGGTCCCGGGTGAGGGCCGCGCCCAGGGAGGCCTCGGGTCCTTCCGCGAGCAGCTTCTCCGCGCTGCCCGCCGGGGGCCGGGCGGCGATGGCCATCGCGGGGAGCATGTCGGTGAGGATGTTGACGAGGAGGAGCTGACGGGCGTTCAGCGCGCTGCGCCCGGTGAACACCGTGGTCGCCAGAACGAACGCGATCTCCCCGAGGTTGCCGCCGAGAAGGATGCCGAGCGCCTTGCGGACGGAGGCCCACATGGCCCGGCCCTCCACGATGGCGTCGACGACGGTCTCGATGCGGTCGTCGGTGACCACGACATCGGCGGCGCCGCGCGCCGCGGGGGTCGCCCGGGAGCCGATCGCGATGCCGACGTCGGAGATCCTGATGGCCGGGGCGTCGTTGGCGCCGTCCCCGGTGACGGCGACGACGCGCCCGGCCGCGCGCAGCGCCGTGACGATCCGTACCTTGTGCGCGGGGGTGACCCTGGCGAAGACCGAGATCCCGGGCAGGGTCCTGGCGAGTTCTGCGTCGTCGAGGGCGTCCAGTTCGGGGCCGGTCATCATGCGCGGTTCCTCGTCGGGCCGCAGTTCCCCGGCGATCGCGGCGGCGGTGCTCGGGTGGTCTCCGGTGAGCATGACGATCCGTACGCCGGCCGCCGCCAGTCGCTCGACGCTCTCGGCGGCGGTGGAGCGCACGGGGTCCGCCAGACCGAGCAGGCCCAGCAGGCACAGCCCGTCGACGTCCGCGTCGTCGAGGGACACGGGGGCGTTGGCGCCGGGAGCCGGCAGGGTGCGTTCCGCGACCACCAGCACCCGCAGGGCCTGCCGGGCGTGCCGGTCGATCTCCCGGTCGATCTCTTCCCGCAGGTCCGCGTCGAACGGCGTGTCGGTGCCGTTCCGGCGGACGCGGTCGCAGCGGGCCAGGACGACCTCCGGCGCGCCCTTGACGACGAGCAGGGCCTTGGCCAGCTCGCGGCCCGGCGTGACCGGGGGCTCGCCCGCACCCATCCGGCCCAGCACCGCGTGGTACCCGCGCGCAGGCTCGAACGGAAGTTCGGCAAGCCGCTGCCAGCCGTCCGGGGCGACCAGGTCGGGGGTGGCCGCGGCCCGCTCGGCCCCGGTCGCGATGGCGCGGTCCGTGGGGTGGGTGAGCACCGAGGCCGGGCCCACGGGAGCCGCGAGGGCCGCCGCGGCGACGACCCTGCGCAGCCGTGGGGTGAGTGCGTCGAGGGGACGCCGCTCACCGCCGTCGGAGACCTGCTGGAGGCTGATCCTGCCCTCGGTGAGGGTGCCGGTCTTGTCGAAGCACAGCACGTCGGTGCGGCCGAGCGCCTCGATGGTCGGGGCGCTGCGTACAAGGGTGTTGCGGGTGGACAGCCGTCGGGCGGCGGCGAGTTCCGCGACGGTGGCGATGAAGGGCAGCCCTTCGGGAACGGCGGCGACGCAGAGGCTGACCGCGGACCCCAGAGCGGCGCCGAGGGGCTGCCGCCGGATCAGGCCGACGGCGAGCAGGACGACGCCGGCCGCGACGGACAGGGGCAGGAACCAGCGGCCGAGGGCGCTCAGGCGCCGTTCCACCCCGCTGTCCGGGAGGCCGTCCGACGGGGCCGCCTCCGCGGCGCTGCCTGCCTCGGTGGCGGCCCCGGTGGCGACGACCACGGCGAGCGCGTTGCCCGCGGCCACCGTCGTGCCCTGGTACAGCATGGAACGGCGGTCCGCGACCGCTCGGGCGGCCGTCGGCGCGGGTGCCTTCACGACGAGTTGCGACTCGCCGGTGAGGCTCGACTCGTCGACCTCGAGACCCGTGGCCTCCACCACGCGGCAGTCGGCCGGGACCGCGTCGCCGGCCCGCAACTCGATCACGTCGCCGCGCACCAGGCGGTCGGCGGCCGTTTCCGTGGCCTTGGGCCGGTCCGCCCTGCGCAGCCGTACCCGGGCGGAGGTCGCTGCCACGAGCCGCTCCGCCGCACGGTCGGCGCGGAGCCGCTGGGCTCCGCCGAGGAGCGCGTCCACCGCGATGACGCCGCCGATGAGCACCGCGTCCATCACGGACCCGAGCGCAGCCGAGATACCGCCGCCGATCGCCAGGACGGGGGTGAGCGGATTGGCCAGTTCCTCCATCACCCGGCCGATCAGGGTGACGGGAGCGGCCCGTCGTTCGAGTCCGGCGAACTGGTGGCGCCGTGCGGCCTCGGCCTCCTCCAGCCCCCTGGACGACGTACCGAGCCTGCCCATGACCTGACGTACCGTCATGGCATGCCAGGGCGTGCGCTCCACGGCGACGGGCGCCGGGCGGCTGCGCAGCATCCACCCCTCCCAGGTGCCCGTTGCCATCGCGGCGATGGTCACGCCGTCGGTCACCAGACGGGCGCGCGCCCAGGCCCGGGGAAGCGGAACGGCGAGGGCCAGTGCGGTGCCCACCAAGGCCCCGACCGCTTCCATCCGGACGCACTGTCTGCTCAGCCGCAGGGCCTGGGGGACGGCGGTCAGCAGCAGGTGCGCCACTTCGGGAGGACCGGCGACGTCCGCGTCCCAGGGCACCCGACGCAGCCCGGCGGTCACCCCGATGCCGAGGTCGGCACGGACGAGGGCGCGACTGGTCCGGGAGGTGACGACGGCGACCCCGTGGCCTTCCTCCTGAAGGGAGCGGACCAGTGCGGACGTCCGCGTTCCGCCGACCGGAACGGCCTCGTCCAGTTCGAACCGGCGGTGCAGTCCGGGCGGGCCGCCCGCGAGGACGACCCGCCCGCAGCCACGGGCCGCCTGTACCAGATGGTCGGCCAGCGGGTGCAGCTGCGGCACCAGATTCGCGACGGCGACCGGCTCGCCCTCGCGGAGCACGAGCAGCGCCCTGCCGCCCTGTTCGGCCCACTCCCCGACCAGGGCGGCCGTCTCCCCCGGCAACGCCGCCCCGGCCGGGTGGCCTTCGGCGAGCGGACGGAGCGCCCAGCCCGCGCGCTCCTGGGGCTGTGACGGGTCGGCGCCGTCGGTCAGCTCGTGGACCCTGGCGTGGATGTCGTCGACGTCCGCCGCCTCAGCCGTCCCGTCCGTGCCGGAGGACGGACCGGCCGCCGCCAGCGGTACCACGGTGCCGACCGTCCAGGTGCCCGTGGCCAGCACGCGTGCGTCGAGGACGACCGCGTCGACGCGGTCGAGACGGCGCAGGGCGGCGGGCCGCAGGACGAGGGCTCCACGGCCGGACGCCGCCTGCCCGACCGCGGCGGCGAAGGCCTCGCGGCCGAGCCGTGGACCTCTCGGCGTCCCGCCGATCAACAGGGCGAGCGCGCGGTCGTGGCTGCGTGAGAGGGCCGCCATGAGCCCGTAGCCCGTGAGCGCCGAGGGGATGGCGACGTTGGCGTACCGCTCCGTGGGTCCCGGCCTCAGCGGGGTCGGCCGTTCGAGCGCCGGCGCGGCGTCGTGGCGGTACGTTCCCTCCCGTTCACCGAGCCGGTGCGCCCAGTCCTGCCAGGAGCGGCGCCTGGCCCTGGCCTCCGTGTACCGGACACGGGACATGAAGGCGGTCACGAGCGGGCCGAGCGGGCGGAACGTCAGTGTGGTCGCGAGCAGGTTCGCCATCGCCCAGCCGGTGTCGGCGGCGGCCTCGCCCAGTCGCCGCTCGGCGGCACCCCGCAGCAGCGGCGTGGCGTCGGTGACCTGGATGAGTGCCGGCACGACCGGGGACAGACCGGGCAGCCTGGCGGCTCGGCCCGCCACCGCCACTCCCACGGCGGCGAGACTCACCCCCAGCTGCGTCGCCGCACCCACTTGCCCTTCGGGACCGCCGGGATACCCCACGGCGCGTCGGGCCCGTTCCGTGTCCGCGCCGGCCCCGCCCCGGCCCTCCTCTCCGGCCGTCCCGTCGGCGGCCGCCTCGGCCTCGGCCTCCGCAATGACGGCGACGACGCGTTCGAGATCGGTTTCCGCGGGGTCGCCGCCGACGTACACACAGCCGAGGGTCCCGTTCACCTCGGCACGCACCACCCCCGGCACGCCCGCCAGGCGTGTCTCCAGATCTCGGGCGGCCCCGGTCGCCCCTGGCCGCCCCAGACGGTGGACCTCGATCTGCCACCCGCCGGGGACCTGCCAGGTCCGCCTCGTACGCGGCGGCAGCACCCGTGCGAACTCCGACAACGCCGTGGGCATCGCGCTCACCGCCTCCGCGGCGGTGCGCACGGTCTTGGAGAGCAGGGCCCCGATCACATGGCCTCCGCCATGGGCTCACGGTGGTGCGCGGCTGCGCCGGCCAGGACGAGCCGGGCAAAAGCGCCTTATCCGAGTATGGCCATACCTCTCGGACGCTGTCCTGTCCACGGCACGGGGCACGGCTCGCGCGCCTCGGGCACCGCGGGCACCGTCCGCCCCGGCGAACTCACCGCGAACGTGCCAGGTCGGTGGCGTCCCGCTGGAAGGCCCACTCCATCCTCGGCTCCATGGCGAAGCGGAAGACGCGCCGCACGGGCGGGGTGCACAGCGCCGTGATCAACGCGACGGCGACGAGGGTGACGGCGATCTCGCCCAGCGGCCGGTGGATCCAGTCGTGGTCGTACCAGCCCCAGAAGCGGGATCCCTTGGCGAGGAAGCCGTGCAGCAGGTAGCCGTACAGGGTGCCCGCCCCCAGTGCCGTGAACCATGTCCTGCGCCGCGGCACCCAGGCGAAGAAGCAGGCCACCAGGATCACCGAGCAGCCGAACAGGGCCAGGGTCATCGCGGCTCCGGCCCAGCCCGGCGCGGCAAGTTCCTGGGCGCTGTCGCGGCGGTAGAACCAGGCCGCGTTCATGTGCGGCGCCATCCAGTACGCGACCGCCAGTGCCCCGGCGAAGACCGGGACGGACAGCAGGCGCACCTCCCTGCGCCGTACCAACTGGAAGTGCTCCGGCTTCAGGCACAGCCCGAGCACGAAGAAGGGCAGGAACTGCAGGACCCGCTGGAGGTCGAGATCGTCACCGATGTCGGGCGAGACGGAGGCCAGAGCCGCAATCGCGAGGGCCAGCGGCAGTGGCCGGCGGACGGCCTTCCACAGCGGTGTGCTCAGCCGCCAGATGAACAGCGCGCCCAGGAACCACGTCAGGTACCACGGGTCCAGCAGGCTGATCGCGTGGCCGGGATCGTCGTCGGCCCACCTCTTGAACAGCGAGTACGCGACCTCGAAGAGCACGTACGGGACGGCGATGCCGGTGACCAGACGCCGGATCCGGCCCGGGCTCGCGTCGAAGCTCCGTGAGAAGTAGCCCGAGATGACGATGAACGCCGGCATGTGGAAGGTGTAGACGGCGATGTAGAGCGCGGCGGCGGCCCGGCTGTCACCGCGCAGCGGCTCCCACGCGTGCCCCATGGCCACGAAGACGATCGCCAGGTACTTGGCGTTGTCGAAGAAGGCGTCCCGCCGCTTGTCCGCCGGCCTCGGCTCCCGCGCCGGGACGCGGGCCTGTCCCGACGGGGGGTGCGGTTGTTGCGACGGTGTTCGGGCCGACCTCTCGGACGCCCGGCTCACCGAGCGCACGCTGTCACTCACAGGCCCTCCCGAGTGAACCCGGAGCCGCGGTTTCACGTCTTACTTCAAATGGGGATGGTGTGTCGGCGCTGAACATCCTGAGCACCCTAGCCACCCAGGTGGGTCACAGCACAATCCCGCAGGAGGCGCGGCCGCGGGTATCGGCCGTCCCGCGCCGGGGCGCGCGGGACGGCGGGGCACTCACGCGGCGGCGGGGGCCGGGCCGACGAGTTCGGTCAGGACGTCCTCCATCGTGACGAAGCCGATGACCGCCCCGGTGTGTCCGGTGACCGCGGCGAGGTGGCTGCCGTCGGCGCGCAGAGCGGTGAGGGTGTCGTCCAGCGGAGTGTCGATGCGGACCCGGGTGACCGGGTGGAAGACGCCGCGGGGAAAGGGCCGGTCGCGTTCGGAGACACCGAGGGTGTCCTTGATGTGCAGGTAGCCCAGCAGGGTCGCGTCGGGGCCGGTGACGGGGAAGCGGGAGTAGCCCGCCTCGGCCGCCGTCCGCTCCAGTTCGGCGGGGGTGACCTCGTGTCCGACGGTGCGCATCCGCTGGACCGGGACCAGGATCTCACCGACCGGCCGCGTGCCCAGTTCCAGCGCGTCGCGCAGCCGTTCGCCGTCGGCGGGCGACAGCAGGCCGGCCTCACTGGAGTCGACGACCATGCGCGCGAGCTGGTCGTCGGTGAAGACCGCCTCGACCTCGTCCTTCGGCTCCACCCTGAGCAGCCTCAGCAGCGCGTTGGCGAACGCGTTGATGCCGAAGACGACCGGCCTGAGGGCCTGGGTGAGGGCGACCAGGGGCGGGCCGAGCAGCAGCGCGGTGGGCACCGGGGCGGCGAGGGCGATGTTCTTCGGGATCATCTCGCCGATCAGCATGTGCAGGTACGTCGCCACGGTGAGCGCGATGACGAACGCGATCGGGTGCACCAGGGCGCCCGGGACGCGGGCCGCCTCGAAGGCGGGCTCCAGCAGGTGAGCGATGGCCGGTTCGGCGACCGCCCCGAGGACCAGCGAGGAGACGGTGATGCCCAGCTGTGCGGTGGCCATGAGCGCCGAGAGGTGCTCCAGTCCCCACAGGGTCATCCGGGCCCGCTTGTCGCCCTCCTTCGCGCGCGGCTCGATCTGGCTGCGCCGCACGGAGATCAGGGCGAACTCACCGCCCACGAAGAACGCGTTGGTCAGCAGGGTCAGGGCACCGATGGCCAGTTGCAGAACCGTCATCGGGCCACCTCCGGCTGCTCCTCGCCCGGCACGGCCGCGGGTTCGGTGATCCGGACGCGGTCGGCGCGGTGGTGGTCGACGTCGAGGACGTCCAGCCGCCAGCCGTCGACGTCGAGCACGTCGCCCTTGGCCGGGATGCGGGCCAGGCGGGTGGCGACCAGGCCGGCCACGGTCTCGTACGGGCCCTCCGGCGCCGTCAGCCCTATGCCGGTGAGCCGGTCGACGCGGACGGAGCCGTCCGCCTCCCACGCGGCACGCCCGTCCCCCGTGCCCGGGGCGGGCAACAGGTCGGGGGCCTCGACGGGGTCGTGCTCGTCGCGTACCTCGCCGACGACCTCCTCGACGATGTCCTCCACCGTGGCGACACCTGCCGTGCCGCCGTACTCGTCGATGACGACGGCCATGGTGCGCATCGCCCGCAGCCGCTCCAGCAGCCGGTCCGCGGGCAGGCTGTCGGGGACCAGGAGCGGCTCCGTGGCCAGCTCGGTCACCGGCGTGAGATGCCGCTTCCCGGGTTCCAGGGCGAGCACGTCGCGGATGTGGACGGTGCCGACGACCTCGTCGAGGCTGTCGCGGTAGACGGGGAAGCGGGACAGGCCGGTGGCGTACGACAGGTTCGCCGCGTCGGCCGCCGTCGCGTGGGCCTCCAGCGCCCGGACGTCGACCCTCGGGGTCATCACGTTCTCGGCCGTGAGCTCGCTCAGGTGCAGGGTGCGCACGAAGAGTTCGGCGGAGTCCGCCTCCAGCGCGCCCTCGGCTGCCGAGTGCTGGGCCAGCGCGACGAGTTCCTCGGGGGCGCGGGCGGAGGCCAGTTCCTCGGCCGGTTCCAGGCCGAAGCGGCGCAGGCACCGGTTCGCGGTGTTGTTGAGGTGCCGGATGAACGGCCCGAACGCGGCCGTGAAGCCGCGCTGCGGCGCCGCGACCACCTTGGCGACAGCGAGCGGCCGGGAGATCGCCCAGTTCTTCGGCACCAGCTCACCGACCACCATCAGCATGACGGTGGAGACGGCCACACCCAGCACGGTCGCCACCGACGAGGCGGCACCGCCGAGGCCGACCGCCTCCAGCGGGCCGCGCAACAGCGCCGCAAGCGACGGCTCGGCGAGCATGCCGATGACCAGCGACGTGACGGTGATGCCGAGCTGAGCGCCCGACAGCTGGAACGTCAGCCGGCGTACGGCCTTCAGCGCGCTCGCGGCACCGGGCTCCCCTGCCTCGGCGGAACGCTCGAGTTCGCCGCGTTCGACAGTGGTCAGGGAGAACTCGGCGGCGACGAACACGGCGCAGGCCAGCGTGAGGAGGAGGGCCGCCAGGAGCAGCAGGACCTCTGTCACCGAGCCACCCCCGCTCCCTCACACGCGGGCCACTGGGGCCGCGGGCCGGGCATGGCACGGCTGGTACTGGGAGGTTCACCCATGGCGGGACCGTAACTCCTTCGCAGTTCGGCGGGTCGAGCGGACCCGTGGTGGCGGGAGGGCGTCGACGCCCTCCCGCCTTATGGTAAAGGACGAGTAAAGCGTCCCGGTCAAGTCCCTGGCAGCCCACGACTTGAGGCACACCGCGGACTTTTCCGGGCCGAGGGCGAGAGTTCCCAGTCGGCGGACTCATCACCCCTGCGCTTCTACGCACTTGTAGAGAACGGCTGGACGATCCCGGTTGTTCCCCGTGCCGCGGCCTTCGAGGGCCACGGCACGGCCATCACCACGACGGCCACCACTGTGGCCCCGGCGCCGGAGGTGAGGACGACAGCGGCCCCGTGCCTCCTTCAGGACGCGAGCTGTCCACACACCTCGGCGGTCAGCCCGTCAGCGGCGTCGAGCGCGGCGCCGAGTGCGTCCGGGGCCGTGCCGAGGGCGGCGAACAACTGATGCGCCCGCTCGGCGAAGTCAACGGGCGCGCCCGGGAGTTCACCCGCGGCCCGCACCGCGCCCTTTTCGTTCAGCAACCAGCGCCCGGCGTGAGCGTGCAGCGCGTGCACGAGGAGCCCGACCGCGCGGAAGAGGCAGCCGGCGACATGGAAGGTGTCGCCGCGCACCGCACCCTTGCGGGCGCCGGCCAGGATGAACGGAGCCTCCCACCGCGCGTTGGCGATCAGTGCCTCGCGCAACGGCTCCGGATAGCGGCGGGTCTCCTGCCGCAGGGCACGCAACTCGCCGTCGGGGTCGGCGAGAACGCGCCCGACGGCCACCTCACCCGCATACGCGTGGGAGTACACCCCCAGAGGATGACCGGGCTGGACACCGATCTCGAACTGGCCCTCACGACACTGCTGCCAGATCCTGTGCACGCGGTCCAGATCACGGTAGATCCAGTCGACGCGGTGGCCGTCCACGGTCAGCCACGCCCCGCCGTCCACCCACGGCCCCCAGCCGCCCGGCTCCGTCACGTCGACCGGCCCGCCGGTCAGCTCGGACGCGAGGTGGCGCAGGCCGGCCGTGTCCAGCGGTGGCCGGTAGTACAGGCCCAGGTCGTAGTCGGAGTCAGGGTGATGTCGGCCTCTCGCCCGGCTTCCGCCGAGGCACACCCCGACGATGCCGCCGACCTCGGTCAGCCTGTCCGCGATCTCCGTCAACCGGTCCACGGCGACGAGTCTGCGGAACCCCGGCGCATCCCGCGACCGGTTTTCCGACCACCCGGGACCCGCCGTGCACGGCGGGTCCCGGGTCGGGGCCGAGCCGCGGCCGTACCGGGCCAGTCGGGTGTTCACCCCCCGTACCGGCGCCCGGCTGGACACGTACGCGGGCGCCGTCGTCAAGACCTCGACGCCGCGGAAGTGGCGGCGGGTGTCGACGAGGATCCCGTCGTTGGTGGCCTGGCCGGAGAGGCTCGTGCCGCCGGAGCGGAACCTCGGGGGCGGGCCGCGGGCGGCACTCGTGCGGCGGCAGCGCGGCCACCCGCGCCGGGTCCTTGGGAGTGACCACGGCGTCGGGCGCCAGCAGGTGGTACGAGGCGCCGTGGGCGAAGGACAGCCGGTCGGTGGCGCGGGCGGCGGCCGCGCCCGGTGCCGCCGCCTCCAGGCGCGCGAGCAGCGCGCCATCGGCGGCGAGGAGCCTGTCAGTGCGACTCACGGCTCACCTCGGAGCCGCTGGAGCCGACGAGGAAGTCCAGGTCGGCACCGGTGTCGGCCTGCAGGACGTGGTCGACGTAGAGCCGTTCCCAGCCGCGGCGGGGGCTCGCGAAGCCGGCGACCGTGGCGTCATTGGGCCTTCGGCCCGCGAGTTCGTCCGCGGGCACGTCGACGTCGATGCGGCGGGCCTCCACGTCGAGGCTGATGAAATCCCCGGTCCGCACGAGGGCGAGCGGGCCGCCGGCCGCGGCCTCGGGAGCGACGTGCAGGACGACGGTGCCGTAGGCGGTGCCGCTCATCCGGCCGTCGCAGACACGGACCATGTCCCGCACGCCCTGCTCCAGCAGTTTCTTCGGCAGCGGCATGTTGGAGACCTCGGGCATGCCCGGGTATCCCTTGGGACCGCAGCCGCGCAGGACGAGGACGGAGTCGGCGTCCACATCGAGGTGGGGGTCGTCGACGCGGGCGTGGAAGTCCTCGATGCTGTCGAAGACGACGGCCCGGCCGCGGTGGCGCAGCAGGTGCGGCGAGGCGGCGGCCGGTTTGATCAGCGCGCCGTCGGGGGCGAGGTTGCCGCGCAGGACGGCGATCCCGCCCTCGGCGACCAGTGGCTCGGCCCGGGTGCGGATGACCTCGCCGTCCCAGATCGCGGCGTCGTCGAGCGAGTCGGCCAGGGGCCTTCCGGTGACGGTCAGCGCCTCGGGGTCGAGCAGGTCGCGTACCTCGCGCAGGACGGCGAGCAGGCCTCCGGCGCGGTGGAAGTCCTCCATGAGGAAGCGGCCGGCCGGCTGGAGGTCCACCAGGACCGGCACGGGGGAGCCGATGCGGTCGAAGTCGTCGAGCGTCAGGTCGATGCCCAACCGGCCCGCGATGGCCAGGAGATGGACGACCGCGTTGGTGGAGCCGCCGATCGCGGCCAGCGCCACGATCGCGTTGTGGAAGGACGCCTTGGTCAGGAAGGTCGCGGGCCGGCGGTCCGCGCCCACCATGTCCACCGCCAGGCGGCCGGTGTGGTGCGCGGCCTCCAGCAGACGGCTGTCCGGAGCGGGAGTCCCGGCCACGCCGGGGATCACCGTGCCCAGCGCCTCCGCCACCAGCGCCATCGTCGAGGCCGTGCCCATCGTGTTGCAGTGGCCGCGGCTGCGGATCATCGCCGACTCGGAGCGCGTGAACTGCTCCTGCGAAAGGGTGCCCGCCCGCACTTCCTCCGACAGCCGCCACACATCGGTGCCGCAGCCCAGCGGTGTACCGCGGAAGGTCCCGGTGAGCATCGGGCCGCCGGGGACGACGACGGCGGGCAGGTCGACGGAGGCGGCGGCCATCAGCAGCGACGGGATCGTCTTGTCGCAGCCGCCCAGCAGCACCACGCCGTCGACGGGGTTGGCCCGCAGCATCTCCTCGGTGGCCATCGCGGCCATGTTGCGCCAGAGCATGGCCGTGGGCCGTACGTTCGTCTCGCCCAGCGACACCACGGGCAGGTCCAGCGGGATCCCGCCCGCCTCGTGCACGCCGTCGCGCACCGAGGCCGCCACCTCGTCCAGATGCGCGTTGCAGGGGGTCAGGTCCGACGCGGTGTTGGCGATGGCGATCTGAGGCCGGCCGGTGAAGGCGTCGCCCGGTACGCCCCGCCGCATCCATGCCCGGTGGATGTAGGCGTTGCGGTCCTGGCCCGCGTACCACTGTGCGCTGCGGAGCGTCACCTCTGAGCCCCTTCCAATAGTCGGTACGGCGGTCTACTGTTCGGAACGTCATGAAGCGTACGCAGACCTCCGGCGGATCGACAGACCCCGGCGAGGACAGCGCGTCAGAAGCCGGCAGCGGCCGTCTCGTGGGGTCCGACCGGGTGCTCGCCGTCCTCAAGGAGCTCTCCCGGTATCCCGACGGTGCGGGGCTGGAGGAGCTGACCCGCGTGATCGGCAGCCCCAAGCCGACCGTGCACCGGGCGCTGGGTGCGCTGCGCCGGGCCGGTCTGGCGGACCAGGACGCCCGCGGCCGTTATGTGCTCGGCGACGAGTTCCTGCGGATGGCGTTCGCCCACCACGAGGCCCGCCCCGACCACGTCCGGGTCCGCCCCGTACTGGAGGCCCTGGCGCACCGGTTCGGCGAGACCGCGCACTACGCGGTGCTCGACGGCCGCGAGGTCGTCTACCGCGCCAAGGTCGACCCTCCCACCGGTGCCGTGCGTCTGACGTCGACGATCGGCGGCCGCAACCCCGCCCACACGACCGCCGTCGGCAAACTGCTGCTCACCGGGCGGCTCAGTTCCCTGGAGGACGTGGAGGCGTGGGTCGGCGGTTTCCCTCTGGAGCGCCGCACGTCAGGGAGTCTGTGCACGCCCGCCGGGCTGCACCGGGACCTGGCACTCACGCGCGGACGGGGCTACGGCGTCGACGACCAGGAGAACGAGAAAGGGGTCAACTGCCTCGCCCTGCCCGTGTACCTCACCTCGCCGACCATCCCCTCGGGGGCCGTGAGCATCAGCGCGCTGGCCTACCGGACGCCCCTCGCGACCCTGGTCGACGCGCTCGACGAGATCCGCGCGCTCGTCGGCCCCCTCGGCGCGCCGCACCGCTGAGGCCTCACCGACCGCTCCCCGCACCCACCGCCCCGCCGACCGACCTGGAGACAGTCCCGTGTACCTCATGCGCATCGGTGCCCCCGGCGCCGAGAAGCCGATCGCCCGCATCGACGACGACACGTACGTCGATCTCTCCGACGTCGTCACGGACTTCGACGAGGCGTTCTTCGGGTCGGGCGGCATCGACCGCGTACGCCCCCTCGTGGCCGAGCGGGCGGAGGCGGGCCGGGTGTCCCGCTTCGCGGGGGAGCGCGTCGGCGCGCCCGTCGCGCGCCCGCACCAGATCCTGTGCATCGGGCTCAACTACCGCGACCACGCGGCCGAGAGCGGCATGCCGGTCCCCGACGAGCCGATCCTGTTCACCAAGTCGCCCAACACCCTGGTCGGCCCCCATGACGACGTGCGCATCCCACGCGGGTCCACCAGGACGGACTGGGAGGTGGAGCTCGGCATAGTGATCGGCAGGCGGGCCGGCTACCTGGAGTCGGTGGAGGAGGCGCGCGACGCCATCGCCGGGTACGTCGCCGTCAACGACGTCAGCGAGCGCTCCTTCCAGCTGGAGCGCGGCGGGCAGTGGGCCAAGGGCAAGTCCGCGGAGACCTTCAACCCCGCGGGGCCGTGGCTGGCGACGACCGACGAGATCGACGACGTCCTCGCGCTCGACATGTGGCTCGACGTCAACGGGGTGCGGCGGCAGACCGGCAGCACCAAGACGATGATCTTCGACCCGTACTTCATCGTGCACTACCTGAGCCAGTTCCTCGTCCTGGAGCCCGGCGACCTGATCAACACGGGCACCCCGCCCGGTGTCGGCATGGGCCTCACCCCGCCGGTGTATCTCCAGCCGGGTGACGTGATGGAACTGGGCATCAAGCACCTCGGCACGCAGCGCCAGCACGTCCTCGGTCCCCGGTGAGCGGCCCTCCGTGCGCGCGTTCGTACTGACCGCCCCCGGCGCCTACGAGGTCCAGGACCTCCCGGCGCCGGCGGCCGGCCCCGGCGAGGTCGTCGTCGACGTCGAGCGGGTCGGCGTGTGCGGCACCGACGTGGAGTTCTTCACGGGCGAGATGGCCTACCTCCACCAGGGCCACTCCGCTTACCCGATGCGGCCGGGCCACGAGTGGGCCGGTCGTGTGACGGCGGTCGGGGACGGCGTCGACCCCCTCTGGCTCGGCCGCCGTGTCATGGGTGACACGATGCTCGGCTGCCGCACCTGCCGCCGCTGCCTGCGCGGCCATCAGCACGTGTGCGAGCGGCGGCAGGAAGTCGGCATCCGCGGCGGCCGTGCGGGTGCCCTCGCGGAGCAACTCGCCGTACCGGCCTTCTCCTTGCACGCTCTGCCGGACGCCGTCGACGCCGTGCTCGGCGCGCTCGTGGAGCCGGGCGGCAACGCACTGCGCGCCGCGCGGGCCGCCGCGCCACGGCCCGGGGACCGTGTGCTGGTCCTGGGGCCCGGAACGATCGGGCTGCTGGTCGCGATGTTCCTGCGCGCCGCCGGTGCGGAGGTGCACCTGATGGGCGCCACCGACGGTTCCCTCGCCTTCGCCCGCGGTGTGGGCTTCGCGCACGTGTGGGCGGAGGACGCCGTGCCGGACCTGCCGTTCGACGCGGTCGTGGACGCCTCGAACGCCGCCCATCTGCCGCGCCGGGCCCTGGACCTCGTCGAGCCTGCCGGACGCGTCGTGTACGTCGGGCTGGCCGGCGAGCCCAGCGGGATCGACACCCGCGTCCTCGCCCTCAAGGACGTCACCGCGGTCGGTGTCCTGTCCGCCTCGCCCGGCCTCGACGCCACCATCCAGGCGTACGCCGCCGGTTCGGTCGACCCCAGGCCGCTCGTCGCCGCCACCGTGGGCCTCGACGAGGTGGGCCCCGTGCTGGCCGGTGAGCGCCCGGCCGGAGCCGGCCCCGGCCCCAAGGTCCATGTGGACCCCCGCCTCTGACCCCGGAACAGGTGCGGTCCGCCGTCGAGCGGCGCCGCACCCGGCCGGTTCACCGCGTCGTGGACGACCGTCGCCGCCGGCCCGTCTCCCGCTGGTCCGGTGCGGCCGTACCTCGTCCGCGTCGTCTCCTCTCCACGGCGACGGCGGCGAGAGCCGCGGCCAGTGAGGCGAGACCTCCCACCCAGAGGCCGGAGCGGGCGCCTGCCTCTTCGGCGAGCCCGCCGACGAACAGGGCACCCAGCGGGGTGGAGCCCTGGAGGATCAGGGTGTACAGGGCCATGACGCGACCGCGGTACCGCGGATCGGTACCGAGTTGGACCCGGTGGTTGGTCGCCTGGGCGAACCAGACGGTCGCGAAGCCGGTGGGCACGAGGAGGACCACCGCGGCGGTGAAGGAGGGGGCGCACCCCGCCGCGGCCTCCAGCGCCCCGAAGGCGAGCGCCGCCACCAGCACCGTACGGGCGGAGGGGCGCCCTCGGCGCGCGGTGGAGGCGAACGCGGCGCAGAGCGAGCCGACGGCCAGCGCGACCGTCAGCAGGCCGAAGGCGCCCGCGTCGGCGTGGAACTCGGTCTTCGCGATCAGGGGCAGCGTCAGCTGGAAGTTGAACCCGAACGTTCCGACGACCACCAGGAGCGCCAACGGCATGACCAGATCCCGGCGGGTCGACACATAGCGCAGCCCGTCGGCCACCCGCGCGCGCTCCGGGGTCGTCTCGGCGCGGTGGAGTTCCTCCGGCCGTATGCGGCACAGCGCCACCACGGTCGCCAGGTAGCTCACCGCGTTGAGCAGCATCACGGCACCGGTACCGAACACGCTGAGGAGGAGTCCGGCGAGCGCCGGGCCGACCATCCGGGCTGTGTTGAAGTACGCGGCGCTCAGAGAGGACGCGTTCGGCAGACGTTCCGTGCCGACCATCTCGCTCACGAAGGCGATGCGTGTCGGCGCCTCGACGGCGTTGACCACGCCGAGCCCCAGCGCGCACAGACACACATGCCACAGCTGCGCGCGGCCGGCCAGGACCACAGCGCCGAGCAGGAGCGCCAGCAGGGCCGAGACGAGGTTCGCCGCGGTCAGCAGGCGGCGCTTGTCGAAGCGGTCGGCGAGCCGCCCTCCGTGCAGTGTCAGCAGGAGCACCGGCGTGAACTGCAGCGCTGTGACGAGGCCCAGCGCCGATCCGGAGTCCCCGGTCAGGGACAGCACGAGCCAGTCCTGGGCCACCACCATCATCCAGGTGCCCGAGACGGACACCACTTGTCCCACCGTGAAGAGCCTGAAGTTCCGCACCCCCAGGGAAAGGAAGGCGGTGGCGAGGACGCGTCGGGTGTGGTCGGATCGCATCTCACGCCTCGTGTGCCGTCGGCAGGGTGGGCCGTCCGGCCGCCGGAGTCGGCGCCGGGTGCCTGACGGGCCTGTCCGGCGAGGCCCGGCCGAGGCTGATTGTGTCCGGGGCCGGGGACCGGCCGACGGGGACACGCGGTGCGGCCGGGGGCGTGCGGCGGCTGATTCACCTGGATGACGAGCGTCACCCCGGAGTGCGGTTCCGGCGGCCCGCCGTGCCGTGCGCCGTAAGACGACGCGCGGACGTGGGCCTCGGTGCGGGGTTCGTACGGGCTGCGCGGCGGTGGCCCCGCGGGGCCGCAGGAGCGCGCATGCTCGCCACGGACGTCACCCATGGATCACCCTGCTGGGAGAAGGGCGGCTCGGGTCAGGTCCTGGGAGGCAGGCGGTGCAGCCGCACCTCGTCGAGGCGGCCGTCCGTCACCAGGGCCGTCATGTAGGTGCAGTGGGGCTGGCGCCGGCGGTCCGTCGGTGAGCCGGGGTTGAGCAGGCGCAGGCCGGTGTCCGTGGTGGTGTCCCAGGGGATGTGGCTGTGGCCGAAGACGAGGACGTCGAGGCCGGGGAAGCGTTCGGCGCAGCGGCGTTCACGGCCCGGGGCGGGGCCCGTCTCGTGGATGACGCCGAGGCGCAGGCCGTCCAGGTCGGCGTACGCCACCTCGGGGAGCCGGGCGCGCAGGGGTGGGCCGTCGTTGTTCCCGTACACGCCGATCAGGCGGCGGGCCCGGCTCTCCAGCAGGTCGAGTGTGGCGGTGTCCACCCAGTCGCCGGCGTGGACGACCACATCGGCGTGCGGGAGTTCGTCGAGGAGCGGCGCGGGCAGGGCCTTGGCCCGCTTCGGGAGGTGGGTGTCGGACATCAGGAGCAGACGCACGCCTTCAGGGTGTCACGACGGGCGGGAGGTCTCCCCCGACGGGGATCTCGGCCCACACCTGCTTGCCGCCACCGGCCGGCACGGTTCCCCAGGCCGACGACATGGCCTCGACGAGGAGGATGCCGCGGCCACCGGTGGCCTCCCAGGCCATGCTGGCCGGTCTGACCGGGGTGCGCGGGGAGGAGTCGGCGACCGCGATGCGCAGACGGTCGTCGACGAGGGTGAGGTCGAGGCGGACTTGGCCGTCGGTGTGGACGAGCGCGTTGGTGACGAGTTCGGAGACGGCGAGGAGTACGGCGTCCGCCTCGAAGCCCACGCCCCAGGCGCGCAGGGTGCGCCGGGTGAACCGGCGGGCGTGCCCGACCGCCTGGGGGACCCGCCACACCGTCCAGGTCTCCCGCAGCGGTCGCAGGTCCATGCCGTCGTAGCGCATGAGGAGCAGCGCCACGTCGTCGGCGCGGTTGGCCCCGCCGAGCAGCGCGTCGGCCACGAGGCCGAGGTTCTCGGGGTCGGCGGCGGCCAGGTCCCCGGCGAGCCGGTCGAGACCGTCCTCCACGTCGGTGTCGGCCGACTCGACGAGGCCGTCCGTGGTCAGGGCGAGCACGGTGCCGGGCGGCAGGCTCAGCGGGGTCATGGGAAAGTCGGCCTGGGTGAGGACGCCGAGGGGCGGGCCGCCCTCCGACTCGACGATCTCGGTGGTGCCGTCGGGGTGGCGCAGGACCGGGGGCAGGTGTCCGGCGCGGACGCACCAGGCGGAGCCCTCCTCCAGGTCGATGTCCACGTAGCAGCAGGTCGTGAAGAGGTCGGTCTCCATGTCCATCAGGAGCCGGTTGGCGTGGGCGACCACGACGTCCGGCGGGTGTCCCTCCACGGCGTAGGCGCGCAGGGCGGTACGCATCTGCCCCATGAGGGTGGCCGCTTTGGCGTTGTGGCCCTGCACGTCGCCGATGACGAGGGCGACGTGGTG
Source organism: Streptomyces sp. NPDC030840 (assembly GCF_055572015.1). Lineage (NCBI taxonomy): Bacteria > Bacillati > Actinomycetota > Actinomycetes > Kitasatosporales > Streptomycetaceae > Streptomyces > Streptomyces sp. NPDC030840. Next base: position 210,773 of record NZ_JBVIEE010000002.1, read on the forward strand.
GTCGGGCAGCGGGATCACGTCGTACCAGTCGCCGCCGACCTCCAGGCCCGCCGTGGTGGGCAGGTAGCGGGCGACGGCCACCGCGCCCGGCAGCCGGGGCAGCCTGCGGGGCAGCAGACTGCGCTGGAGCATGCCGACCAGTTCGTGTTCGGCGTCGAGGGCGTGGGCGCGCATCAGGGCCTGTCCGGCGAGGCCCGCGGACGCGGTCAGCAGGGCACGCTCGTCGGGGCCGAAGTCGTGCGGGCTGTCCCAGCCGATGAGGCACGCCCCGGCCATGCGGTCGCCGGCGGGCAGCGGCAGGACCGCGAGGCCACCGGGTCCGACGTCGGCGAGGGCGGGTTCCAGGGCGGTCCCGGCGGGCCAGATCGCGGCGCGTCCCTCACGGAGGGCGGCGGCGAGGGTCGGCATGGCGCGTACGGGCGCGTCGGGCCACTCCGAGCGCCACTCCAGGCGCCACAGCTCGGGCCAGGCCTCGGGGTCGGGCGGGTCGAGGACGGTGACGATGAGGCGGTCGCCCTCCAGTTCGGCCAGGGCTATCCGGTCGGCCTGCAGGGGTTTGCGGAGGGCGGCGACGACGGCCTGGCTGACGTCGCGGACGGTGCCGGCGGTGGCGAGCGCGGAGGCGAGGCGCTGGACGCGGGCCACGTCGTCGAGTCCGGAGCGCAGGGTGGAGGCGTCGGCGAGGGTGCCCACGAGGCGGGCCGCGCGGTCCTCCGTGGCGGGCACCAGCCGGGCCCGCAGCCGCAGCCACTTGGGCTCGCCGGACGGCCGCAGGACCCGGAACTCCAGTTCTCGTTCGCCGAGGGACGCCGGGTCCGACCCGACCATGGACATCAGGGAGGGCAGGTCCTCCGGCACGGTCCTGGCCAGCAGGGTCTCGACGCGGCCGTCGAAGTCCTGCGGCCGCAGCCCGAACAGGGCGAGCACCTCGCCGTCGACCGTGACGTTCCCGGTGCCCATGTCCAGGCCGAACGAGGCGCCCGGCGCGGGGCGCGGGCCGGCGGTGGCGGTGGCGGTGGAGGCCGCCTCGGCGAGCGGGGCGAGGCACAACCGGTCCTCGGTGTCGAAGCCGTCCTCACTCTCGCTGACGGCGAGGAGGCAGCCGCCCTCGCCCAGCGGCAGTACGCCCAGCGAGAAGCCCCCGGCCCGCGCGCGCCGGACGTCGGCGTCCCGGCGGAGTTCCGCGAAGGTCAGCCACAGGGCGCTGCCGGTGCGGCAGGCCTCGGCCACCGGGGACGCTCCGGAGGCGGGGTAGCTGTCCCGCAGCCCGTACAGCTTTCTGGGCGCGCCGGCCGACTCGATGAGGCTCAGCAGGTCACCGTCGTCGTCCGCGGTGTACACGGCGACGGCGGTCGCGCTGGTGTAGGCGAGCGCCAGTTCGAGGACGGAGCGCAGTCGCGGGTGGGGGTGCCCCCTGCCCGAGCGCAGCCGGGAGCCCGCAGGAGGGTCGGTGTCGGCGGTGAGGACCTGAAGGGCGAGTTCGGCGCGCGGCGTCCTCGTTCCGCGCCCCGCCATACCCTCACCCACCACGTCCGCAATTAGAGCGCTTCCCGGGCGGCCGCGCAGCCCTTGTGACAGTTCCCGCGTCGCGCGTCCTCGCGCCCGGTGACACAGAACGGTCCGGCCCTCCCGCCGGAGGGCCGGACCGTTGCGCTGCCCGGTCCGGAACCGCTGGATACGGCCGGGTCAGCGGCTCATCGGCCCGGAGGCCGGATCAGGGGTTGGTGACGCTGATGCCGCCACCCTCCTCGACCTCTACTTCCTGGCCGGCCTGCTCGTTGCCGACGCCCTGCTCCTCACCGGCACCGGCTTCCTCTCCGGCTCCGGCCTCTTCGCCCGCACCGGCCTCCTGGCCCGCGCCGGCCTCTTCACCGGCACCGGCCTCCTCACCGGCACCGGCCTCGCCGTCGCCGGCGGCACCGCCGTCTCCGAGGGTCGCGCCCGTGGCCTCCAGAGCGGTGGTGACCGGCTGGAAGAAGGTCTCGCCGCCGACCGTGCAGTCGCCGCTGCCGCCGGAGGTCAGGCCGATGGCGCTGCCGTCCGCGGTGAACAGGGAGCCGCCGCTGTCGCCCGGCTCGGCGCAGACGTTGGTCTGGATGAGCCCGGTGACCGTGCCCTCCGGGTAGTTGACCGTGGCGTTGAGGCCCGTGACCTCGCCCTCGTTGAGTCCGGTGGTGGAGCCCATGCGGATGACGGGCTGACCGACCGTGGCCTCCGCGGCCTGGGTTATCTCCACCTGGTTGCCGTCGCCCGTGTCCACGGTGCTGGCCGCCTGGGTGGCCGGGTCGTCGTAGTTGACCAGGGCGAAGTCGCCCGCGCCGGGGAAGGTCGCCGTCTCCGCGTCCACGGTGCCGATCGGCGCGCCGTTCTCCTCCTCGGACCACTCGGCCGCCGCGACACCGCAGTGACCGGCGGTCAGGAAGGCCGGGTTGCCCTCGGCGTTGGTGACGTTGAAGCCGAGCGAGCAGCGTGCGCCGCCGCCGAAGATGGCGTCGCCGCCCTCGGCGAACGTCTTGAAGGTGCCCTGGGACTTCTTGACGGTGGCGACGCCGTCACCGAGGGACTTGACGGTCGACTGCAGTCTGTCCCACGTGTCGCCGGTGACGGTGGAGTCGGCGGTGACCCGGATCTCGTTGGTCTTCGGGTCGACGGCCCAGGCCGTGCCCGGGATCGACGCGTCGGCCTTCAGCGTCGCCTCGGCGGTCTTGATCGTCTCGGTGCTGTTCTCGACCTCGTTCGGAACCGCGCCCGCGGCCTCGATCTGCTGGATCACCTGGCTGTTGTCGCCGACGACGTTGACGATGATCTGCTGCTTGTCGCCGTCGTAGTACGAACCGGCGAACGCGTCACCGAGCAGTTCTTCGAGCTGACCGGCCACGTCCGGCACGTCGGCCGCCGTGAACGTCTTGGGGGCGGCGGCGGCCTTGTTGTCGTCCGACTGCCCAGCCATGGCGTTCGGGATGACAAGTGCCGCCGCTCCGAGCGCCACCACGCTTCCTGCCGCGATGACAGCCTTGCGCTTGGGTGTGCGTTTGTGACTCAACTCTGAACCTCCTGGGGACGGGGGCCAGGGCCTCCGTCCGGCAGTGACTGGGGCGCCTGGATGCCTGTTGATACGCACGTGCCGTGTGGGGTGTTCAACGCCCGTAAGAATCAGTTGAGAACGCTGACTCGTGTTGTGCCAGAGGAGATCATTTCCGGCTACTTCACCCCACACCCCCCTGAACTGTGGCCTCATACAAGAGAGTTGAGTGACCGTCGGATGGCGTGACGAAGGCGAGGGCGAGGGGAGCACTCCCTTCCGGGGACGGACACCGCCGACCGCGGCCGGCCCGGCACCCCATGGCGGGAACCCGCGGCGCACGGCACGCCCGCCCCGACGACGACGGCTGCGCGGGCTCCGGATTTCAGCGAACCGTCGCGGAAGCGAACGCCGCCTCCGCCCCCGGCCGCACATCACCCGGGCCTGCGACGGGCCTGCAACCCGGTTGACCGCCACCGGTTCGACTCCATCCCGAAGCAGCCTCACTCGGGTCACAGCTGCACCTTGAATGCACTCCGGACGCACCCCACACGATCCGCTACCGAGCGGTAGCGATCCGTTCACGAGGCGGGGCCGAATCCTGGCTTCAGCGAATCTCCACATCGATTGCGCAACCAAGTCACGGCACGCGGCGAATAAACACAGCCTCACGGGGCGCGGCACGTCATTGCGGCGGGAGTGTCCCGTTCGTTTCCCGGGTGGCAATGAAGGGGGCGCGACGATGCCGCGCACCGTGTGAAGAAGTCGCCACCGAGTCGTGTGCGGGCCTGCACCGTTGGTTGCTTCGCGGTCTCAAGTTGCCTGGTGAGAGGCGCCGTTGATTGGAAGCCCGGAGCGCGACCGTGCTTTGATCCATCGCACCGCGGGAGTCGCCCGAAGGTTCCCCGGGGGACCGACGGGGCCGACGCCTGCGGGGCGCGGCCGACCGTCTGTTCCAGAAGGGGGCCGCTCTCCCCCTTATGAATATCCATACGAAGGGAAGTTCCAACATGAACTCCACCCCCCAGGTTGAGACCGTCGAGATCTCGGACGCCGACCTCGACAACGTCTCCGGCGGTCTGTCCGTGAACGCCGTCAACACCGTCACCGGCGCGGTGGACGGCATCGTCCCGCTGTCCTCGACCGTTGACACGGCCGTCGGCACCGTCGAGGGCGTCACCGGCCTGAACACCGCTCCGGTCACCAACCTGGTCGCCGGTCTCTGATCGCGCCTTGTTGTCCCTGAGTCCCGGAACCACGCCATGGTTCCGGGACTCTCGGTTGCCGTAATACCCGTCCGCCGCACAGGACCCGGCACGTCCCGTCCCGTCGCGCGCGGGCGCCTTACTCCTTGACGAGCAGGTGAGGGAAGTCCCGTGCAGTTCCGCCAGCAGGCCCTCGCCAAGCTGCAGTCGCCCGAGGAGCTCGACCTGCCGGTGCGCTTCGCCCGCCCCCAGGGCTGGCTGGTGCTGTCGGTGACGGTGGTCGTCATGGCCGCCGCGTCCGTGTGGGCCGTGACCGGTTCGGTGGCGTCCACCGTCAGCGCGCCCGCCATCCTGACGCACGGGCAGGGTAGTTACGTACTCCAGAGCCCCGTAGCGGGCCAGGTCACCGCCGTACTCGCCCAGCAGGGCCAGCGGCTCCCCGCGAAGGCACCCGTCCTGAAGGTCCGTACCGAGCAGGGCGAGACCGTCGTCCGCACCGTCGCCGCGGGCCGGATCACCGCGCTCGCCGCCCAGATGGGCCAGATCATCTCCACCGGCGCCGACGTCGCGGCCGTCGAGAAGGTCGCCCAGGCCGACGACCCGCTGTACGCGACCGTGTACGTGCCCGCCGAGAACGCCGCCACGATTCCCGACGACGCCTCGGTGGACCTCACCGTGCAGTCGGTCCCGACGCAGGAGTACGGCGTGCTGCGCGGCCATGTGAAGTCCGTGGACCGGACCGCCCAGACCCCGCAGTCGATCACCACGTTCCTCGGTGACAGCCAACTGGGCGAGCAGTTCACGAAGAAGGGCCGGCCGGTGGCCGTGCTGGTACGCCTGGACCGCGAGGCCGCCACCGAGTCCGGCTACCGGTGGTCCTCGCAGGACGGACCGCCGTACAAGCTCACCTCCATGACGATGGCCACGGGTTCGATCCACATGGCCGATCAGCGTCCGATCGATTGGCTGCTGCCGTGAGTTCGCCCAGCGCGTCCCAGGAGACCGCTCCACCGCCCGTACGCGGCCGGCGCAAGGCGGCGCCGAAGCGCCCGGCGCCCAGGCCCAGGGGGAAGCAGAAAGCGGTCCGTACCCCGACCGTCCTGCAGATGGAGGCCGTGGAGTGCGGTGCCGCGTCCCTCGCCATGGTGCTCGGGTACTACGGGCGGCACATCCCGCTGGAGGAGTTGCGCATCGCGTGCGGTGTCTCCCGTGACGGCTCGCGCGCCAGCAACCTCCTCAAGGCGGCCCGCGGTTACGGCCTGACCGCCAAGGGCATGCAGATGGACCTGGCGGCGCTCGCCGAGGTCAAGGCGCCGGCCATCCTGTTCTGGGAGTTCAACCACTACGTCGTCTACGACGGCATGGGACGCCGCTTCGGCCGCCGTGGCGTGCACATCAACGACCCGGGCAAGGGGCGCCGGTTCGTGCCCATGGAGGACTTCGACTCCAGTTTCACCGGGGTCGTCCTCGTCATGGAGCCCGGGGAGGACTTCGAGCGCGGCGGACGCAGGCCGGGCGTGCTCGGCGCCATGCCGGCCCGGCTGCGCGGCACCTCGGGCACCATGCCCGCCGCCGTGCTGGCGAGCCTGCTGCTGGTGGCGGTGGGCGCGGCGGTGCCCGCGCTGAGCCGCACCTACATCGACATGTTCCTGATCGGCGGCCAGACCTCACTGCTGGGCGTGCTGTTCGCGTCGATGGGCGCGTCGGTTGCCCTGACCGTGGTGCTGACCTGGCTACAGCAGGCCAACCTGCTGCGCGGCCGCATCATCTCCTCGACCCTCTCCAGCGCCCGGTTCCTGCGCCATCTGCTGCGGCTTCCGGTCACCTTCTTCTCCCAGCGCAGCCCCGCCGACCTGGTCCAGCGGCTCCAGTCGAACGACGCCGTGGCCGAGACCCTGGCCCGTGACCTCGCGGCGGCGGGCGTGGACGCGATCGTGGTCGTTCTCTACGCGGTGCTGCTCTACACCTACGACCCGCAGCTCACCTTCGTCGGCATCGGCGTGGCCCTGCTCAACGTGGTCGCGATGCGGGTGGTCGTCAAGCTGCGCGCGACCCGCACGGCGAAGCTGCGCGCCGACAGCGCCCGGCTCACCAACACGGCGTACACCGGTCTGCAGTTGATCGAGACGATGAAGGCGACCGGCGGCGAGGACGGCTACTTCCGCAAGTGGGCCGGTCAGCACGCCACCACCCTGGAGGAACAGCAGCGCCTCGGGGTGCCGAGCGCCTGGCTGGGTGTGGTCGCGCCGACGCTGGCCACGCTGAACAGCGCGCTGATCCTGTGGATCGGCGGCATGCGCGCCATCGATGGCCACATCTCGGTGGGTCTGCTGGTCGCGTTCCAGGCGCTGGTGACCCGCTTCACCGCGCCGCTCACCCGGCTGAACGGTGTCGCGGGCCGCATCCAGGACTTCGCGGCGGACGTGGCCCGGCTGAAGGACGTGGAGAACTTCCAGGCGGACCCGCTGTACGCGCGCCGGGAGGGGGCGGAGTCCACGCGCCGGCTGCACGGGCACGTCGAGCTGCAGAACATCTCGTTCGGCTACAGCCCCCTCGACAAGCCGCTGCTGACCGGCTTCGACCTGACCGTGGGCCCGGGACAGCAGGTGGCGCTCGTCGGTGGCTCGGGCAGCGGCAAGTCGACCGTGTCCCGGCTGATCTCCGGCCTCTACACCCCGTGGGAGGGCGTGATCCGCATCGACGGACAGCGCCTGGACGACATCCCGCGCGGCGCGCTGGCCGCCTCGGTGTCCTTCGTCGACCAGGACGTGTTCCTCTTCGAGGGCACGGTCCGGGACAACGTGGCGCTGTGGGACCCGTCCATCCCGGACGACGCGGTCGTGGCGGCGCTTCAGGACGCGGCGCTGTACGACGTCGTCATGCGCAGGCCGGGCGGCATCCGCAGCCGGGTCGAGCAGGACGGCCGCAACTTCTCCGGCGGGCAGCGCCAGCGTCTGGAGATCGCCCGTGCCCTGGTCCGCAGGCCCAGCATCCTGGTCCTCGACGAGGTGACGAGCGCGCTGGACGCCGAGACCGAACTCGTCGTCATGGACAACCTGCGCAAACGCGGCTGTGCCTGTGTGGTGATCGCGCACCGCCTCAGCACGGTCCGCGACAGCGACGAGATCGTCGTCCTCGACCACGGCACGATCGTGGAACGCGGCCGGCACGACGAGCTGGTGGCGCGCGGCGGCGCGTACGCCCAGCTGGTCAGGGAGCGCTGAGATGACGACCGTGCACGAAGCACACGAGGGGGACCTCGTCCTCGGCGCGCTCGGTGCCATGGGCACCCCCATCGACTGCACCGGCCTGAGCCGTCTCGACCTGGAGGGCCCGCAGGTCCTGTGGCTGGTGGCGTCGGGCGCGCTCGACCTGTTCGCGGTCGACGCCGTGCAGCAGGGCCACTGGCACCACCTGGGCCGCCTGGAGGCGGGCTCCCTCCTGCTCGGCCCGGTCCCCGGCCCCCAGCACACGCTGGTGGCCCGCCCGTTGCGCGACTGCGTCGTCCGCCGCATCGGCCTGCGCGAGCTGTACCAGCAGCCCGACACCGCGAGCTGGTCGTACGACGAGTACGGCAACCCGCAGTACGTGCCGCCCACGACGAGCCCGCTGGAGTACGCCCTCGCCCTCGGGGTCGGCCGCAGCCTGTCGATCCTCTTCCAGGCGCCGATGGCCACCGAGAACGCGGCCGCGCTCACCGACGACGACGTCTTCTGGATGCAGGTGCCGCCCGGCAGCGTCCAGTACGGCTCCCTGTACGGGGCGGAGGCGGCGGCCGACCTGCTGATGGACCCCGGGGTCTGGCAGGGCATGGTCGACCAGCAGTACCGCCTGCTGTCCACCCTGGACCGGTGGATCGAGCAGCTGGAGCGCACCCACGAGGACCGTACGGCCGCCGGGATCAAGGCGGGCGAGGCCGTGCGCGCCCAGGCGGACCGCACGCTGCTGGCCTCCATGGGCAAGCCGTCGGCGTCGCGGCGTACGACCTCGGCGGACGCCGACGCCACGTACGCCGCCTGCGAACTGGTGGCCCGCGCCGCGGGGATCACGCTCTCCGAGCCCGCGCAGAGCGGCACGGAGAGCGACCGTATCGACCCGGTGGAACGCATCGCGATCGCCTCACGCGTCCGCACCCGTGCGGTACGGCTCACCGGGCGCTGGTGGCGGGAGAACGTCGGCCCGCTGGTCGGCCACCGGGCCTTGTCGGGCGCGCCGGTCGCGCTGCTGTGGCGGCGCGGCGGGTACGTGGCCGTGCAGCCGTCCTCCGGACGCGAGACACCGGTCGAGAAGGCGAACGCGGCGGAGTTCGAGGAACGCGCGGTGATGTTCTACCGTCCGCTGCCCGAACGGACCCTGAGCCCGCTGCGCCTCCTCCGCTTCAGCCTCCAGGGCACGGGCGGCGACCTCGGCAACCTGATGGTCAGCGGACTGGTCACGGTCGCGCTGGGCGCACTGGTACCGATCGCGACGGGCAAGGTCCTCGGCGAGTACGTGCCGAAGGCGCAGGAGAACCTGATCGTGCAGGTGTGCCTGGCCATCGTCGTCGCGAGCGTGGTGTCGGCGGCGTTCATGCTGCTGCAGAACCTCACGATCCTCCGCCTGGAGGGCCGCATCGAGGCGACGCTGCAACCCGCCGTCTGGGACCGGCTGCTGAGGCTGCCGACGAAGTTCTTCACCTCCCGCTCCACCGGCGAACTCGCCAGCGCCGCGATGGGCATCAGCTCGATCCGCCGCCTGCTCGCGGGCGTCGGCCCCACGGTCGCCCAGTCGGTCACGGTCGGCGCGATGAACCTGGCGCTGCTGCTCTGGTACAGCGTGCCCATGGCGCTGGCCGCGGTCGGCATGCTCGTCGTCATCGCCGGCGTGTTCCTCGGTCTGGGTCTGTGGCAGGTGCGCTGGCAGCGGCGCCTGGTGGTGCTGAACAACAAGCTCAACAACCAGGCGTTCCAGACGCTGCGGGGCCTGCCGAAGCTGCGCGTCGCGGCGGCGGAGAACTACGCGTACGCGGCGTGGGCGGGCGAGTTCGCGCGCAGCCGGGAGCTCCAGCAGCGCGTCGGCCGCATCAAGAACCTCACGACGGTGCTCGGCGCGGTCTATCTCCCTGTCTGCACGCTGGTGATGTTCATGCTGCTGGCGGGCCCGGCCCGCGGCTCGATGTCGGCGGCCTCCTTCCTCACCTTCAACACCTCGGTGACCATGCTGCTGACGTCGGTGACCCAGCTCACCGGCGCGTTCGTGTCGGCGGTGTCCGCGCTCCCCCTCTTCGAGGAGATCAAGCCGGTGCTGGAGGCCACGCCCGAGGTGCGCACGGCGAGCACCCGGCCGGGCGTACTGACCGGGGCGATCGAGGCCCGCCGGCTGTCGTTCCGGTACGCCGACGACGGCCCGCTGGTCCTGGACGACGTGTCGTTCACGATCTCACCGGGTGAGTTCGTGGCGATCGTCGGCCCGAGCGGCTGCGGCAAGTCCACGCTGCTCAGGCTGCTCATCGGCTTCGACAAGCCGGTCTCGGGCAGTGTCCTGTACGACGGTCAGGACCTGGCCGCCCTGGACCAGTCGGCGGTGCGCCGCCAGTGCGGAGTGGTGCTCCAGCACGCGCAGCCGTTCAACGGCTCGATCCTGGACGTCATCTGCGGCACCGAGCCGTACACGCCGGAGGAGGCGATGGCGGCGGCCGAGATGGCGGGGCTCGCCGAGGACATCAAGCGGATGCCGATGGGTCTGCACACCATCGTCCAGGGCAGCGGCGCCGTCTCGGGCGGGCAGCGGCAGCGGCTGATGATCGCCCAGGCGCTGATCCGGCGCCCGCGCGTCCTCTTCTTCGACGAGGCGACCAGTGCCCTCGACAACGAGACGCAGCGCAAGGTCATCGAGAGCACGCGGGCCCTCAACGCCACCCGCGTCGTCATCGCGCACCGCCTGTCCACGGTGCTGGACGCCGACCGCGTCATCGTGATGGAGGACGGCAAGGTGGCGCAGCAGGGGCCGCCCGCGCAGCTGCTCGCGGACACGGGCGGACGACTGCACGAGCTGGTGCGGCGGCAGATGGCGTGACGGGCGGGCGACCGGACCACGTGCCCGGACGCCGGCCCCGCCGAGCCCTGTTCGGACGCACCCTCCAGGGCCGCCTCCAGTTCCGCCACCCGGCGCGGTACGTCCAGGGCGCGGACCGGTTCCAGCGCCCAGCCCGCTCGGCAGTCACAGGCTGGCCGAAGACCGATCCCGAGTTGTCCAGCAATACCCCGACACCATCGGCGATGAGACGGCTGTTTCCTTTGATCACCTGCGGGGCTAGAGTGACGCAGCTGCCGTGCAGGAACGTGGCGTTTCCGTCCCCCGTCGGGGAGGTGAACGGCAGCCTTCAAGCAACTTGTGGGGGCACATGAGGACTCACAGACGCCGCGTGCTCGCGGCACTGGGCACGGCCGTCGCCATGGCGGCGGGCATGGCGACGGCACCGGGCGCGGCGGCAGCCGACCCCGTGACGTGGCCGGCCGAGGACGGCAAGCTGATGTACCTCCACGGCGCACGCAACGTGCTGCAGACGCACGAGCTCGGCACCGGCGTGTACTCCGACTTCCTCGCCGACGCCAGCCAGCCGGCCTGGTCGCCCGACGGCAGCCGGGTCGCGTACGTGAAGGACAGTCAGATCCAGACCCGCCGGTACACCGGGTCCACCCTGGTGAAGATCCCCGAGCGGGACTCGGTGCGTGGAGTGAGCGATCCGACGTTCCTGTACAGCGGCGGCACGATCGTCTACTCCGGCAACGGCCGCCTCCGCTACGCGCCCTCGGACGGCTCCGGCTACGGCCGTCCGCTGTTCTCCACCGCGGAGGACGGCTGCGACCGCAAGCCGAGCGCGTCCGTCAACGGTCTGATCGCCTTCGTCCGCACCGGCGACACCTGCGGCTCGCCGACCGGGTCGGCCATCTGGCTCTACGACGACACCACCGGCGGCTTCACGAAGCTGACCGACGACGGAGACGACCCCGCGATCTCGCCCGACGGCACACAGGTCGCCTTCGTGCGTGAGGCGGGCGGCAACACTCGGCTCTTCGTCATCGACGTCGACGGCACGGGCGAGCGCCAGCTCACCTTCGACAACGCCGCGCACATGCCGGCGTGGTCGCCCAGCGGCACCCGGATCATCGTCACCAACGGGACCGACGAGGACGTGGCCGTCCCCCGCATCGTGGACATCGCCACCGGCGAGGTCACCTTGGAGCCGAAGCCGCCGGGCACCTCGTCGGTCCTCCACATGGCCTGGCAGCCGCTGCGCGGCCAGAGCACCGGCCGGGTCTGGGGCGCCGACTCCTCGGCCACCAACGTGGCCGCGTCCCGCTGGACGTGGAACACGGTCGGCCAGAGCGAGCCCGGGCTCATCGACGCGAGGACGGCCGTCCTCATCAGCAAGGACAGCCCGTCCTACGCCCTGACCGGGCAGAGTCTCGCCGGTCAGAAGCAGGGCCCTCTGCTGATGACGCCGGAGACCTCGCTGTCCACCGCCGTGCAGAACGAGCTGAAGCGCACGTTGAAGCCAGGGGCCACGGTCTACCTGGTGGGCGGCACGGACATCCTCTCCAGTGCGGTGGCGAGCAAGGTCTCCTGGCTCGGCTTCACGCCGAAGCGGCTGGCGGGCACCTCCCGCTACTCCACGTCCGTGGTCGTCGCCAAGGCAGTCACCAGCGCGCCGCAATACGTGTTCCTCGCCACCGGCACCGACTACCACTCGGCGCTCGCGGCCTCCGCGGCGGCCGGGGCACTCGGCTACGGCGGCAAGGCCACGGTGGTCCTCAACGAGGGCAACACGCTGACGTCTTCGGTGAAGTCGTACCTCAACTCGCTCGACCCCGACGAGACCATGATCATCCCGGTCGGTACCTCGGCGAAGTACGCGCTCACGCACACGTACTTCTCCAACTGGCCCGACACCTGGAGGTACTACCCCATCAGCGGCAGCGGTCACGACGGCACCTCCGTCGCGCTCGCCCGGTTCTGGTGGAGCTCCCCCTTCCAGGTGGGCCTGGCCTGGTCGGACAGCTGGCGCGGCGGCGTGTCGGCGAGTACCGGCATGTTGTACTTCGGCCCTCTCCTGTGGACCGACGAGACGACGCTGACGGAGACGAACGCGACCTACCTGCGCCAACGGGCGGCCGGGGTCAATTCCGTCATCGCCTTCGGCGGGACCGGGTCGGTCTCCGCGTCCGAGCTGACCGCGGCGGGTTCCGCCATCAGCGCGGACAGCTCGCTGGTGACCTACCACCCCTACTACAACGGTCTCGCCCCGGCGCAGCAGTCGGCGCTCTCGGCTACGCGCTTCGCGAGCGGCACCGGTACGGCCGCACCCAGGGCCGGGACCACGGCGCCGCGGCCGAGCCTGGACACAGCGCGGACCACGAACAGGTAGCGCACCGACACACGGCCCACCGGCCCCCGGGCGTCACGTACGCCGGGGGCCGGTGCATGTGTGTGACTGTGTGGCGCCTCCGGTGCCTACGAGCGCTGTTGGCGGGCGGTGCCCGGCTGCCGGCCCGGGCCCCGGCCCTGGCGGGGCAGCAGGGCGAGGGATGCCACCGGGATCGCGGCGAGGACCAGCCAGGGAACGGAGGGCGGGAGGGTGGTGTCCAGCAGGGACCCGGTGGCCGAGCTGCCGATCAGGACGATCAGACCGGAGACGGAGGACAGGGCCCCCGTGTAGAGCCCCAGACGCCCCTCCTCCGCCAGGTCCGGCACCCAGGCCCTGGCCGCGGGTGCGACGAGCATCTGGCCGAGGGTGAGCAGCACGACGAATCCGGCGGCGGGCAGCAGACCCCCTGTCCCCGTCCAGCCGGCGGGGCGGGCCGCCGCCACCACCGCGAACCCGGCGGCGACCAGCAGCAGTCCCGCGCCCATGGAGCGCCGCAGGTCCAGCCGCTGCCCCACCCAGCGGGTGACCGGCAGCTGGGTGGTGACCACCAGCAGCGACGACAGCGCGAACAGCCACGCCAGTGGCGCCTGCGAGCCTGTCGCGCGCTCCACCTCGTCGGGGAGGATCAGGTACAGCTGGTTGTAGGCCAGCAGGTAGGCGCCGTACGCGCAACACAGTGCCAGGAAGGGGCCGTTGCCGACGAGTGAGCGCAGGCCGCCCCGCGCCGTGACTCGCGCCCGGCCGGGTATGTGCTGCGGGAGGAGCCGGTAGTGTCCGGCCAGGACCAGGACGAAGACCCCGGCGCCCGCCAGGCACACCGTGCGGAAGTCGACCTGCAGCAGCAGCGCGCCGAGGAGGGGGCCGACGAAGGCCCCGGCCTGTCCGGCCACCGTGAACAGGGCCAGCACGCCTGTCCGGTCGCCTCCGCCCGCCTCCTCCCAGACCACCGCCTGCCGCGCCACCTCGGACTCGACGGCCGGCGAGAACAACGCGGCGGCGAAGCCGATCAGCAGGACCGCGCCGATGACCGCCCAGGACTCCCCCGCGTACCCGAGCCACAGGAACCCGGCGATCCGCAGCACACAGCCCGCCAGCACCACGGGCCGTACGCCGTACCGGTCGGCCAGCGCGCCGCCCACCACGAACAGCCCCTGCTGGCTGAACGTCCGCAGGCCCAGGACGAAGCCGACCATCCAGCCCGCCATGCCGATCGCGGTGCCCAGGTGCTCGGCCAGGAAGGGCAGCACGGCGAAGAAGCCGATGTTGAAGGCGAGTTGGGTGAGGATCAGCAACCGCAGCAGAGGGTTGAGCCGGGTCCACGTGCGGGGGCCGCGCCCGGTGGTCTTGGTCAGTTGCTGGGTCATCCGGGTTCCCCGACGGTGGTCGCTGTGGTCGTGGCTGTGGCGGGCTTCGGCCGGCGTACGGTCGCGGAGCGCGGTCGCGGCAGCCGCACCCCGCCTGCCGACGTGACCGCGAGGACACCGAGGAGGGCGAGCACGGCCGCGGGGGCGAGGACGGCCCAGGGGGCGCGTTCGGCGTACGGCTGGTTCTCGGCGAGGAGGAGGCCCCACTCGGGGTCGGGCGGCTGGGTGCCGAGGCCGAGGAAGCCGAGGGCGGTCAGGGCGAGGGCCACGGAGGGCAGGCGGACCAGGGCGTGGCGGGTGACCGGCGGGAGGACGGCGGGCAGGAGTTCGTGGCGGAGCAGGTACCACCGGTCGGCGCCGAGTCCCTTCGTGGCCGTGACGTGGGTGGTGGCCCGCTCCTGTTCCAGCAGGGCTGTGGTGTGCGCGGCGAGCGGGGCCCAGGCGACCGCGGCGACGGCGAGGGCGGGTGTCGCGGCGCCGCTTCCGGCGACGCCCGCCGTCAACAGGCCCGCGAGGACGGGCGGTACGGCGTTGACGGTGTCCATGAGCGGTGCGGACAGCCGGGGCAGCAGGCCGAGGAGCACGCCGGTGAGCAGGGCGGCGGCGCTGATCGTCACCGCGAGGGTGAGCGTGCCGAACGCTCCGTGGCCGATGCGGGCGAGGACGTCACGGCCGAGCGCGTCGGTGCCGAACGGATGTGTCCAGGAAGGGGGTTGGAGCCGGGCCCCGGTGTCGAGGGCGAGCGGGTCGCGGGCCAGGCCGCAGGTGACGACGCCGAGGAGGACGGCACCGTACAGCATCGGGGTGGCGCTCGGCGCGGGTGGTGCGGGCCGGTGCAGGGACTGCAGGGCGCCGTCGCGCAGGGCCGGGCCGATGAGGAGGCGGGCCGTGAGCCGGGCGAGGGCTCCGGCTCCCGCGGCCAGCAGGACCAGGGCGAGCGTCCCGGCCTGGAGGACGGGCAGGTCCTGGGCGATCGCGGCCTGGAGGGTGGTGCGCCCGAGTCCGGGGATGTCGAAGACCTGCTCCACGGCGACCGCTCCCCCGGTGAGACCGACGACGAACAGGCCGGTGTTGGGCAGGAGTCCGGGCACACAGCGGCGCAGCGCCTGCCGGGCGATCGAGCGGGCGGGCACGCCCCGGGCGGCGGCGGCCAGCGCCCAGGGTTCGGCGAAGGCGCCGGGCAGCATGTCGTCGAGCATCCGGCCGAGCAGCGCGCCGGCGGGCAGACCGAGCGCGAGGGCGGGGAGCACCGTCCAGCGCGGCCCGTACCAGCCCAGGGCGGGCAGCCAGCCGAGTTGTACGCCGACCACGGCGGCCAGTACGGACGCCGTCAGGAACTCGGGCAGCGCGGCCGGCACCGCAGACGCGCCGCCCCTCCCCCGGCGCTCGTCGAGGCGGCGGCGCGCACCCAGCCACAGGGTGCGCGCGGTGACGGCCGCCGCCGTGACCGCCGCGACCACGAGTGCGACGGCCATCAGCAGGAGCGAGGCTCCGAGGGCCTGGAGGACTGCGGGGCCCACCTCGTCCCCGGAGATCCACGACCGGCCCGCGTCACCGTGCGCCAGCCCGCTGAGCCACTGCCCCAGCAGGGGCAACGGGCCCGCGTCGAGGCCCAGTTGGTCTCGTACCGCGGCCAGCACCTCGGGGCTCGGGGTGCGTTCGGCCGAGCGGGCCTTGAGGACGGTGAGCGCCGGGTCGGTGCGTGACAGCCACGGCAGCAGGCCTAGGCCGCACAGCAGGGAGGCGGCGAGCAGGACCCGCCAGAGTATCCGGTTCAGCGTCGCGTCCCCGTTCCGACGAGCGTGCGCTCGTACGGGTCGAAGACCACTCCCTGGACGGAGGTGCCGACACCGGTGATGATCTGCTGGTGGACGAGGGGCACGACGGCGTCCGTGCCGAGGATCGCGGCCTCCGCGTCCATCGCCGCCTGCTGCCGCTGGGCACTGTCGGCCACGCCCGCGGCGTCGGTGACGGCCTTGTCGGCCTTCTTGTCGCAGAGCAGCGCCAGGTTGTATCCGCCGTCGCAGGAGTAGTCGCTCGCGAGGATCGACACCGGGTCGCCGGTGTCGAGGAGGCTGTTGCGGGCGCCGACGAAGGCATCGAACTTCCCTGACAGGGCGTCGCTTTCGAGGCGCGAGTACTCGCGGACCTCCAGCTTCACCTTGAATCCGGCCTTCTGGAGCTGCTGCCCGAGCACCTGGGCGACCTCGGGCAGTTCGGGCCGGTTGGTGTACGTGGCCACGGTCACCGACGTGCCGTCCGCGTCAGCCGCCCTGGCGCGGCCGGTGGGCTCGACGCGTTTGTCGGCGGCCCAGGTGACGGCGGGCCCGAAGATCCCGGTGCCCGGGTCGGCGTATCCCTCGTACACGTCCTTCGCGAACACGGAGGTGTCGACGGCCTCGCGTGCGGCGGCCCGGAGCGCCGGGTCCTTGAAGGCGCCCTTCTCGGTGTTGAGGAGGAGGCTGGTGGTGCGGGTGGTGGCCGTCTCGTGGCGGGTGCCCTCGTCCAGTGTGGCCGCCTGGGAGACGGGGACCGCCTCGGCGATGTCGACCTCCCCGGTGCGCAGGGCGTTGGTGCGGGCCGTGCCGTCGGATATGAACCTGGCGTCGATGCCGGAGGCCTGGGCGCGGCCGCCCCAGTAGTCGTCGTACCGGTCGAGGGCGGCGGCGGTGGTGCCGGAGACCTTGGTGAGCTCGAAGGGCCCGGTGGCGGTGCCGACGGGGTCGGGCCTGGTGGCCCTGTCGTCGCTGCCGTCCCCGCCACCCTTGCCGTACGCCTTGGGCGAGAGGATCGCGAGGCCGGGGCTCGACAGGCGCAGGGGCAGGGCCGGGTCGGGCTCTTCGGTGGTGACGCGCACCTGGTTGCCGTCCGCATCGGCCCCCGCGGCCTCCGCGGTTCCCTTGGTCGCCTTCGTCGTCGCGGCGGCCTTCAGGGTGACGCCGGAGAGCGCCGGGGGGACGGGCTTCGCCTCGGTCGCGTGAGTGAGAGCGGCGGCGACGGCGGCCGGGGTGACGTCGGTGCCGTCCTGGAACGTCGCCTCGCGCAGGGTGAACCGCCAGGTCCGGTCGTTCTCCCGGGTCCACGACTCGGCGAGCGCCGGGGCCGCGGCTCCGTTGGCGTCCAGCTTGGTCAGGCCCTCGGTGACGCCGAGACGGCTGAGGAGGGTGGCGTCGGCGCCGTACGGGGAGAGGTTCTCGGCGGGCGGGAAGGCGAGGGCGACCCGGAGGCGGGAGCCGTCCGCGGAGTCCTCTGCGGCTGTTTCGCCTCCGGAGGCGAAACAGCCGGTCAGCGCGGGTGTGAGCAGCAGGCCGGCGAGCAGCCGGCGCCGGGGGACGGAGCGCATGGTCCTCGTGGGGGTGGGCGTCGTGGGGAGGGTCGTCGCAGGGAGGCGGGTCATCGGGGGCGCGTCACAGGGAGGGCACGGCTTCGGCGGGCAGGGCGCGGACGGCGGCCCCGGGACGGGACGCGACAGGGCGGAAGGAGAAGATCTCGAAGTGAACGACCCGCTGTCCTGTCTCCTGCCGTTCGTCGCACACCACCTCGCCCAGTGACCGCCAGAACGCCTCGGCGCCGGGCACGCCCGGGTCGGTGTGCAGATAGACCGAGCGGTAGCCCCCTTCCGCCGCCGCGAACTCCAGCAGGGCGGCGACCAGCCGGCGGGCCAGGCCGCGCCGCCGGTGCTCGGGGCGGACGTAGACGCGCCGAAGTTGGGCGGTCTCACCCGACGGGTACCGATCCGCCAGCCGGCGGGGGTTGGGCGGATGGGCCGGGCCCCTGGAGTCGAGTGCCGCGGTGGCCACGACCTCGCCGTCCCGCTCGTCGACGGCGACCAGCAGGGTGTGCCGCGCGGGAGCCACGTAGGCACCGTGGAGGTCGATGATGTCGCCGTGCCACCTGGGCACGTAGCCGGTTCCGAAGTCCCGGTAGACGGTGTCGAGCATCACCGTGCGGGCGCTGTCGAGGTCGCCGGGGGCCGCTTCCCTGATGCTGTAATCCTGCACCTGCACATCATATGCATTAAGGATCGCAGTCATGATCGAGGGGGCCAGGCGCCGGCCCGGGGCAGGGGGCGGGGGATGCGTGGCCGGGGGTGTGCGCCGCCCGATCGGGGCGCGTGTCAGGGGGCGACGGCGGCGGCGACCACGGCGACGGCGCCGAAGTCCTGTGCTCAGGGAGTGCGTGGCTCGTATGCGCTGTTGTGCGGCGTGCCCGTGCGCAGCGCACGCGTGCCGTGAGCGCTTCCGGGTACTTCGCAGCCATGCGTATCAGCGTGGTGGATGTGGGATCGAACACCGTCCGGCTCGTGGTGGCGGACGCGGAGGGAGGTGTCCCGCTGCCGGTACACACGGCGAAGTGGCGGCTGAGGCTCTCCCAGCGCGTGGCGCACGGAGGCCGTATTCCCGAGGAGTCCGTGCAGCGGTTGTGCGAGGCGGTCGCGGCGGCGGGCCGGACGGCCGAACGGTGGGGTGCGGCGGACCCGTTGGCGTTCGCCACCGCCGTGGTGCGCAGTGCCCCGAACCGCCCGGAGGTGCTGCGGGCCGTTCGGGAGGAGACCGGGATACGGGTGTGCACGCTGCCGGGTGAGGTCGAGGCGGAGCTCACGTTCCTCGGGGCGCGGCGCTGGATGGGGTGGAGATCGGGGCCGCTCGCGCTGCTCGACATCGGCGGGGGCTCGCTGGAAGTGGCCTTCGGGCGGGGCCGGTTACCCGACTTCGCGGCCTCGTTGCCGCTGGGAGCCGCTCGGCTGACGCACGAGTTCTTCCAGGGGGAGGACCCGCCCTCGGCGGAGAGCGTGAAGGCGATGCGGCGGAAGGTCCGCCACCAGCTCCGGGACGTGGCCGCCCGGATCCGGTGGGAGGGGCCGCGCACCGCGGTGGCGACCTCGCGTACGTTCCAGCAGCTCGGACGGCTCTGCGGGGCGCCGCCCGGGCGTCACGGGCCGTTCGTGGAGCGACCCCTGCGCCGCTCGGAGCTGCGCGGGGCGATGGAGCGGCTGGCGGCGCTGCCCGCCCAGGAGCGGGCGCGGCTGCCCGGCATCTCGGCGCCACGGTCCGCGCAGAGTCTGGCGGGTGCGGTGGTCGCCCATACCGCGATGAAGCTGACCGGGCTGAAGGAGGTCACGATCTGTCCGTGGGCGCTGCGGGAGGGAGTGCTGCTGCGGCACATCGAGGACGGGCCGTCGTGGTGGGCGGACATCAGCGCGCACGGCGAGGAGGGGACTCGGTACGGGACGGCGACCGCGGGCGCGGCGTCGGGGGGTGCGGTGCCGCTGCGGATCGCGGCGCCCGCGCGCTGAACGTGAGCCTCCGGCAGGAACGGATACCCGCACTGAGAGGTACGAGAGGAAGGAGCCCTCATGACCCAGAACCGGCGGAAGGAACAGAAGCGGCCGGAGACCGCGCGGGAAGAGGTCCTCCGCGAGGTGGAGGACGCCGAAACCCGGGTGGAGGAGACCGAGGAGCGCCGCCGGCGCCGTGGAGAGGCGGCGGACACCATCACCCCGAGCCGACGGGCACAGGAGCAGTCGCAGGGTGAGTGACCGGCCACGACAGACCCGCGGCCGCCCTCACACACGGAAACCCGGCGGACAGGACGCCCTCGCCACACCTCCGGAGGAAGTGGGTACTCGAGACATATGACAGCCGAACGACCAGGACCACGGCTGCCGCGGAGCCGAGGAAGGCTGTCGGCGGCCGTCACAGCGTACCTGCGGGGATCGGGGCCCCTGCCCCACGACAGCGACGTCCGCGCCGCGGACCCGTACGGCGACGACCTCCAGCTGGCGCTGTACCTCTGCTACGAGCTCCACTACCGCGGCTTCGCGGGAGTGGACCCGGCCCGCGAGTGGGATCCGGCGCTGCTCGGTACCCGGGCGATGCTGGAAGAGCTGTTCCTGCATGCCCTGCGGGCGGACACCCCGGTGCACGGAAGCGTGGCCGAGGCCGTGAAGGAGTTGCTGGTGGAGCCCGCGAGCGGAGCAGGCGTCACGCACTACCTCCGGGACGAGGGCAGCTTGTGGCAGGTGCGCGAGTACGCGGCCCTGCGGTCGCTCTACCACCTCAAGGAGGCGGATCCGCACGCCTGGGTGCTGCCCCGGCTGTGGGGGCGGGCCAAGGCGGGGATGGCCGCGGTGGAGTACGACGAGTTCGGCGGCGGGCGCGCGGAGCGTGTTCACGCGCGGCTCTTCGCGGACCTGATGGACGATCTCGGTCTGGACACGTCGTACGGCCACTACCTGGACGCGGCTCCCGCGCAGATGCTGGCGATCGTGAACATGATGTCCCTCCTGGGGCTGCACCGCAGGCTGCGCGGGGCCCTGGTGGGGCACTTCGCGGCGGTGGAGATCACCTCGTCGCCGGGCTCACGCCGGCTGGCCGAGGCGATGCGGCGCACGGGCGCGGGGCCGGCCGCGGAGTTCTTCTACGACGAGCACGTCGAGGCGGACGCGGTGCACGAGCAGGTCGTGCGGCACGACGTGATCGAAGGGCTGCTGGCCGAGGAGCCGGAGCTGGCGGACGACGTGGTCTTCGGGCTCGACGTGACCGGGTTTCTGGAGGACCGGCTCGCCGAGCACCTCCTCGCCCGGTGGCGAACCGGGCAGTCGTCACTGCGAGCAGCTTCGAACAAGGAAACCATTCATAATATTTCCTGACAATCAGGGTACTTGTTTCGCGTGAATCTTCTGGTACTCCCGGGCGTCTACGCCCCACAGGACGACACCGAACTGCTGGCCGACGCACTGGCCGCCGAGCCCCTGCATCCGGGCGCCCGGGTGCTCGACCTGGGGACGGGCTCGGGCGCCCTGGCCCTGGAGGCGGCGCGGCGCGGCACGCGGGTCACGGCCGTGGACGTGTCATGGCGGGCCGTGTGCACGGCCCGGCTCAACGCCTGGCTGGCCGGGCTCCGGGTGCGCACCGTCCGGGGGAACCTCCTCCACCCGGTCGCCGGGCAGACCTTCGACCTCATCCTCGCCAACCCGCCGTACGTGCCGGCTCCGGCCGCCGAGCGGGAACCGCGTGGTGCCGCGCGCGCCTGGGACGCCGGCCCGGACGGCCGTCTGGTGCTGGACCGGATCTGCCGGGACGCGCCCGCGCTCCTGGCCCCCGGAGGCGTTCTGCTGGTGGTGCACTCCGTGCTCAGCGGTCCGCACCACACGGTGAAGCGGCTGCGCGACGCGGGCCTGAAGGCGGCCGTGGTCGAGCGCCGCTGGATCGCCCTCGGCCCCGTACTGCGCGCCCGGCAGGCCTGGCTGCGGGCGCGGGGGCTGCTGTCCCGCAGCGACGACAAGGAAGAGCTGGTGGTCATCCGTGCCGAACGCCCGCGCTGACGCGCCCACCCGCATCACCGTTCAGCGTCCCGGTCCGCTGCTCGTCGAGGGACCGGTGGAGGTGGAGCTGGAGGACGGGACGGTCGTCTCGTCGGACCGCTTCCGCGTGGCGCTGTGCACCTGCCGCCGCAGCCGCCGTTACCCGTGGTGCGACACCAGTCACCGGCGGTCGGCGCCCCCTGCGGATCGCCGGACCTAGGCACGCGGGCCCCCTTCACAGAAGTCAACGCTTCGGATCGAAATTCACCTTGCCGAGTGAACTAGATCTGTGGCCGGTGTCGTCAGGGATGGCGCTGCCCCGGCCGGGGTAGCTACCGGGATCCGATGCGCCCTACCGTTCCGGGGTGGAGCCGAGATGCCGCCTGAAGCCCACGACCGTGCCACCGACCCGCCCGAGGGTACGGCCGCCGCGTCAGGGCCCGACGCGGCGAGTCCCCGCGCGCAGCCGCCACCGGCGAACCCGTACGCCCACAGCCGCCGGGCCGGGCCGATCACCGTGGTCGCGGTCTCGGGCGAGATCGACATGGCGACCGAGGGGCCGTCGCCGTCGGTGTACCAGCGGCACGCGCAGCCCTGCGTCGGCGATGGCACGGAGGGCTCCCGCGGCGACCATGTCGTCCCCGGCGAAGACCGCGGTGAACTCCCTGGTGAGGTGAGCAGTTCGGTCATGCCCCGGTGGCCCGCCGCCCGGCCGAGCCCGCAGTCGACGACGTGGGCGGCCTCGGCCGGCAGCCCGTGTTCGGCCAGCGCGGCCCGGTAGCCGGCGACGCGGGCGTCGAGGGCCGTGTTGCCGGGCAACCCGCCGAGGAAGACGATGCGGCGGTGGCCGGCCGAGAGCAGGTGGCCGGTGATGGCGCGGGCGCCGGCCTCGTTGTCGAACTCCACGACGAGCGCGGGTATGCCGGGGTCGAGGGCCGGACGGCCGCACAGCACCAGCCGGGCGCCGGAGGCGTCGAGGGCCTGCGCGTAGTGGGCGACGCGCTCGCGGTAGGCGTCGTCCTCCACGACTCCGCCGACGAGGACCACCAGCCGGGCGCCCTCCTCCCGCATCAACTGCACGAACTCCAGCTCCCGCGCGGGGGCGCCGCCGGTGGTGCCGACCAGGCGGAGCCGGCCGCGGGCGGCGGCCTCCGCCTCGACACCCTCGGCGACCTGGGCGTAGAACGGGCTGGTGACCTGCCGCAGGACGTCGGCGACCATCTTGCGGCCGCCGCCGACCGGGGCGCGGGCGTGCGCGTTGGAGCGGGAGCGCGGTCGTCGGCAACGTCATCGCCTTCAAGGACTACGTTCCGTTCGACGGAATCTGGGGCAGCCCGTGGGTCGGCCTCGGCAACTTCCAGCGGATGTTCGAATCCGCCGAGGACCACGCGGCCAACAGCTGACGTGCGGCGACGGACGGCCGGAGGGAGACGCGGGGGATGGGAAGCGACATGGGGTCGAAGGGGCGGGTCATGATCCGCGGGGTCGCCGAGCGGGCGGGCGTGTCCGTGGCCACCGTCTCGCGCGTGCTCAGCTTGTGGTGACACGACTCAAGCCTCAAAGGGCAGTTCAATGAAACGATTGAAGGAGGTGCCGGAAGGCATCGGGACGATCCGGAGAGGGAGGCGCGTACGTGAAATTCGTTCTCGAAGTCGATCTGGACGGAGTGGACTGGAACGAGGGCACCACCGTGCAGGAGCTGAGCCGGATCCTGCGGTACTGGGGCGGCAACCTCCACCACTACGGCCTCAGTCCGGGGGACGGTTCCGCCGTGTACGACTCCGGATACCGCGAGGTCGGGCGCTGGACCGTCGCGCCGGAATGACGCAGGGGCCGGCCGACGGCCCCACTCCGTCGGCCGGCCCCCGGTGCGGAGATCGCATGGTTCCCGCGCCGGGCCCGCACTCCCCATCCGCGAGCCCTCGGTCGCCGCTCACGGGAACCGCGCGACCTCGGTCCTCAGAAGAACCCCGCTTCTCAGAAGGAGAAGACGAGGCTCCCTGAGGAGTTCTTCACGCACTCGTTGGAGAAGGTGCGTTCATGGGCGACGCGCCGCCCCTGCCAGACACCCTCGACCGTGACGGTCACAGGGTCGTACTGCTTGGTGCAGGCCGCCCCTCCTCTGTCGGCCAGGGCGGCGAAGTCCCCTCCGGCGGCCCGGATCTCGGCGCAGGCGTCGGCCGCGGCCGGGTGCGTGCCGGAGGGAGCCGGAGCGCAGGTCAGCGTGACGGCGCGTTCGGGAGTGGCGGTGGCCGCGCTCTGGCCGTGCCCCACGGTGAGCACGAGGGCGGACGGGGCGTAGAGCCCGGTGGCAGCGCCCTGCGGGGAGGCGAGGGCGCTGCCCGTCAGGGGGCCGCAGACGGCCGTGGCCGTCAGGGTGAGAGTCACTGCCCAGCGCGCGGTGTTCGGCATGGTGTGCGTCCTTACGCTCGGTCGGAACGCCGGGCCGCCCGCGGTCGGATCACGAACGCGTCGGGCGGTCCGGGCGGGTGCCGGATCGGCGAGCGCGAGTCTGCCGAGTCCCAACCCGGAAGGCACGTCGACCCCACCGGTTTCAGTAACTTTCAGTATTGAATCAGTGGCGCGATGTTACGGAAGTTGATCGAGCGGGAGCCCGGAACTGAGCGGTTGTTGATCGCCCGAGGCGCCCACCTGGCCGGATTCGTACGGTTCAGTAATCGGCCTGAAACATTCCGCTTGCCCCCGGGAGGAAGCCCTCCACGAAACCCTCCGACCCCCTTGTGTTCATGTGAATGCGGCGTAATCGTAATTACATGATTACTTCAGAGCAGCACGAGAAGCTTCGCGGCTGGTTCGCCGGCCGCCTGCCGGACGATCTCTTCGAGGGCCTGGTGGAGGTGACGGTCGACCGCGAGGAGATCACGGTCATCGGCCGCGTCCCCGCACCCCGGCTCGCCGAGGACACCTCGGCCGCCGAGAAGGAGGCGGCAGTGCGGGCCCGCATCCAGGAGTTCCGCGAGCGCACCCGCGAGGAACGGATGGCGGTGGCACGCGAGGCGGAGCACCGGTTCCGCAGAAAAGTCTCCTGGGGCGTGGAGTGCGCGGGCGAGCGCGCCCTGTTCACGCACGTCGCGGCGCCCGTGATGACGCGGCTGCGTCAGTCGGAGCGGCAGGTCCTCGACACGCTGATCGAGGCCGGCGTCGCCCGCAGCCGTAGCGACGCCCTCGCCTGGTGCGTGCGCCTGGTGCAACGCCATACCGACGACTGGCTCACGGAGCTGCGGGAGTCGCTGGAGCAGGTGCGGCGGGTGCGGGGGCGGGGGCCGGATCGGGAGGGAGGCGCGGCGACACCGCGGGACGAGTCGCCTGGTGAGGTGTGAGGGAGCGAGGGACCCGGTCTGCCTCTTGGTACCGGCGGTCGGCCGCCGGTTCACCGTGGCTGGTCACGCCCATGCGGCGGAGCCACCCGTGCGACACAGCCCCGCGCCCCGTACGTGGCGCTCGGGCCCGGTCCGGTGGGCTGCGTGGCGGGGAGCGCGAATGAGGGCAGCACCGCCCGTGCCGACCGGGACGCCCTGGAGCCCGGCGGCCACGCGACACCACGACCGGGCGGTGCTCCGGACCTGCCCGATGCGACGGACAGCCGTACGGCGAGCGGGGCGCCCTGGCCGGCCAGGGCGCCCTTCAGCACGTCAGGTCAGCAACTCGCCGCCCGCGACCGCGGGCAGATGCACAACCAACGGCAGAGCGGGCGTGTCGCTCATGTCGGCGGCGGCGGATGCCGCGTCGTCGCCGGACGAACGCGTGCTGTCACCCGCGGACATCACCGCGCCGTCCTCCACGTGCCCCGACGTACCAGCCCCCGCCGGGTCGCCCGCCTGTTCCGGTGCCCGCACGCCGCTCTGCCGCTCGGCGAGGGGCTCCCCCGCGGCGGTGGACTCGGCCGACGGGGCCTCGGAGCCGGCGATCGACAGCGACTCGGGGGTGGCCGACGCGCCGTCGGTCGCCCAGCGTTGCGCGTCCGAGCCGTCCCGTGCCTTGACCACGATGTCGGCCTTGGGGTCGGAGTTGGTGGGCGCGACGGCGAGTTCCTCCTCCCAGCGGGGAAGCAACTCGCCCTGCACGGTGAGGTCGTAGCGCACGTCGTCGGCGCGGTCGGACTTCTCGGAGGCGCACTCGCCGAGGACCACCACTCCGGCGTCCACGTGTGAGTCCAGGCAGAGCTCGGGGTCGGCGACACTGCGCAGCAGTCCGTCGTCCTCGTACGACCACTTCTGCGTCCAGTCGGAGGAGCACACCGCGAGTTCGGTCGCGGCACCCTTCTTGGCCTTGCCCCCGCGGATGTCGAGGCACAGGTCGGCGGCGACGTTGCGCAGACGGGTCTGGTCGGGGGTGGTGGGCATGCCGGCCGAGTCCGGGGGCGGGGACGACGTCGGCGAGGGCGTCCCGCCGGGTTCGGGGGCCTTGCTGCGGTCGCCGGTGGCGCTGGTCGACGCGGCGGGGTCGGCGCCGCTGCCGTCGTCCGAGAGCATCGCGACGGACAGGACGAGCGCGAGCAGGGCGCCCGAGGCCGCACCGACACCGGTGAGCAGCGCCCTGCCGTTGGGGCGCGGTCCTGACGTGCCGCGGTTTCGGCGCTGGGGCGGGATCCGGGAGAGCAGACGGTGCCGGCCGCTGTTGGCGGCGCGTCGGCCACCGCCCTGGCGCGAACCACCCCGCGAGGCGCGATCGGGCCGCGAGTCGAGGTAGCGGCGCGCGCCCCAGCCCAGCACGGCCTCCGCGAGCAGACCGCCCAGGGAACCCTCGAAATGGCTGAGCTGCTCGGCGGCGTAACGGCAGTAACGGCACTCCAGGAGGTGCTGCTGCACATCGGGGAGCAGGGCGCCGCCTCGCCGAATCGGGACATCCAGCAGCCGGTTGTAGAAGCGGCAATCCTTGGTCGGCGCCAGTTCCCGGTGGGCGCGTACACAGCCCTGGCGGAATTGCTCGCGGGCCTGTTCCAGCGTCGCCGCCGCGGTGTCGGGGCCCATGCCCAGCAGACCGGCGGGAATGGTTATCGGTTCGGCCTCGACCTCGGTGTGCCACAGCAGGCACTGGGCGAGTCCGGGCAGGGCCTGGAAAGAGCGTTCGGCGAGCTTGCGGTTTTCCGGGGTCATGGACTTCGCGGCACGCATACCGCGGCCCCCGGCGGGTTTTCTCAGGTCCGGCAGAACGCTGGAGAGCCCGTCCTCCGCGGACCACTCCTTGACCATGTCCCGCACGGTCACCAGGAGACGGGGCCGCAGGGCGACGCCGGACTCCCCCCGTATCAGCCCCTCCAGCACCCGGTGGAAGGAGGCGGCCGTGACCATCGAGGCTACGTTCGCCGAAGAAGCGAGGCAGATGACCGCGTAGTCGTGCGTCGACTGCCAGTGCCGTGACATCAGCACCGCGACGGGATCGCCGGCCTCGCTCTCCGGCCGGCCTCTCAGCTGGGCGGCGAGGTTCTCGTCCGACACGCCGGGAATCACGCCCGGGCGGGGCGGATAGGACGGGCGAGGGGGGTGGGGGGTGTGCACAGAGCGGTTTCCTTCCGAGGCGCAAAGGCGGCACACAGAGATGGTTTGCCGAAAAGGCCCGCCCGCTGGTGCGAACCTTTTTGGCGGTGCGCCGGGAATGCGGCTCAGGGGGACTGACGGAGCCGCACGGTGGCCGTCGGCCGAGGACCTTTTGGGCCCGTCGGCGAACCGAAAAACCGAGTGGCGTTTCAGACCTGGCCATTGCCCGTACGCAGGCAAGTTCACCCTTGCACAAGTTACTCAAGGCTAACAAGGCACTTGGGCAACATCAGCCCCACTGAAGGAAGGTCAGAAGGCGCCCTGCTGGACACGTGAAAGGTGAGGCTGCCCGGAGGTGCTGGTGACCGCCTCTTCGGGCGGCTCGGCAACGGAGCCGACCGGGCGTGTCGTACGGTCAACTCGTCGACACCGTACATGTGTTCACGTGTCAAGTGCCCCGTGTGAACCGGTCGCACGTGCCGACGGCGCGCACACGCTCCCGACGCGTACGCCTTTCGTAGTCGACTGTGGGCCGGCCACTCATCAGGCCCCGCGCGGGACGGCGGCTCTCCCGCGCGAAATGGGCCGCCGACCCTGATCCTTCCGCCCTGGGTCGGCGGCCCCGAGGGCCGGTCCGGACACCGCGTCGCCCCGGGTTCACGGCTGTGGGGGAACAGCCGGCCGGGGCGACGGTGTCCGGCGCCCCCCCCTTGGCGGTCCAGGGACGCGGACGCGGCCGGGGCTGGGCTGAGGGCGCAGACGCAGCCGGGGCTGGGCGGGGAACCTCAGATCTGCCAGGACCGCAGTCGGTCCGCCGCGCCGTACACGTCCACCTTGCCGGATATCAGGTCGCGCGCGAGGTCCACGAGAGCGCCGTACGGCGGGTCGATGCCGACGCCGCTCACGAACATGTACGCCACGGCGGTCGCGCAGGCGAAGCGGGCGTTGGCGGACGGCAGCGGCTTGAGCAGGGCCAGCGTGTGCAGCAGGGCCGCGGCGCGCCAGGCCGGGTCGGAGTCCACGCCGAGGCGCGGCGGGTCGACACGGTGGCGGGCCACGGCGGCGACGAGGGCGGAGAAGTCGTTGACCGTGGGCTGGTCGGGCAGCACCTCTTCGTGGCGCTGCAGCAGCCAGGGCACGTCGATGTGGATGAGAGGAGGGGCCATCGGTCAGACGGCCCGCCCCTCACCCTTGGCGGCCCGTTCGTCCTCGGGGAACGCGGCGGCGAACTCGTCCGCGTGCGCCGTGAAGAACTGGCGGAAGGCCTGGGCGCCCTCCTTCAGGGCCCGGTGACGCACTATGTCGGCCGCGGCCGCCTCGCGCACGAGCGCCTTCATGGACGTACCGCGCTCCTTGGCTATCTGCCGCAGATCCTCTAGCTCGCGGTCGCTGAACTCCACATTCAGGGCTGGCATGCCTCTCACGGTACCGCGCGGGTACTTACTCGTAAATACCCGCAGGTCAAGGACGACAGGGCGCGGTACCTGCGGCGTGCGGGGCGAGGAGCTCGGTGTCCGATTCCCGCCGGTTCGAGGGCGGGCCGCGGGGGCGGGGCCGGCCGGCCCCGGCCCAGGAGCTGGACGCGTACGGGTGCGCGCTCACGCCCGCGCTCCTCTGCCCCGCGGAGTGCCGTGACCTCGCCGCGCTGTACGGGAGGCCGGAGGTGTTCCGGTCCGGGGTCGACCTGGCGCGGCACGGTTTCGGCCCGGCGAGTACCGCTGCGCGGTGTGAGCGCCGTACGGTCGGGCCGCCGCCACGGTCTGGCTCTGGTGTGCCACGACGCCGCCTGATGACACGGTCGTGCGGCGGGCTCGGGACGAGGCACGCCCGCCGCACGGTGCGTGCAGCTAGGTCTGGTCCGCCACGAACGACGCCATCCGTGCCAGCGCCGCGTTCCAGTTGATCGTGTGTTCGTTCGTCGACCAGGACTGGATGTCGTCGATGTAGCAGAACTGGCCGACGCAGCCCTGGAGTTTGCTCTGTGCGTACGGGTCCTGGATGCTCGAGTTGGGGCCTCCGGCGAGCGTGCCGCGCGGCGGGTTCGGGAGGTCCGGGTCGAGCTGGTGGGCGTACCACCGGCTGTGCTGGTTGTGCGCGTTGGCCTCGCCGTAGCCCGTCACGTAGGACATGTTCAGCGCGTTGCGGCCGAAGACGTAGTCCATGCTCTGGACGGCCCCGTCGCGGTACTTGGACGCGCCGCTGATGTCGTAGGCGCTCGCGATGACCACCGCGTTGTTGAGGATCTGGTGGCTGGAGCCCCAGTCGTACAGGTTCTTGTCGGGCGCGTACGGCATGCCGTACGGATGCGCCTTCAGGGTGGCCAGGTAGCGGTCGGCGCCCTTGAGCACGGACTGGCGCACCTTGTCACGGCCGGGCAGCTTGCTCGGGACCAGCGCGAGGTCCAGGCGGCCCGCCGCGGCCGTTCTGGACCAGTCGAAGCCGAGGCTGCCGAAGATGTCGTCCGTGTGCACCGGTGAGTTGAGGACGTGGTCGGCGAACTCCTTCTCGCCCGTGGTGAGGTAGAGCTCGGCGGCCGCCCAGTAGAACTCGTCGCTGGGGTTGTCGTCGGCGTAGGCGCCGCCGCCGATGCCGTCGTTCGGGTCGGGGTGGGTGTCCGGGTGGGCGAGGGCCGCCGCCCACGCCGTCCTCGCCGCCTTGAGCGCCTTCGCCGCGAAGACGCGGTCGTACGGCTTGTACAGGCGTGCCGCCTGTGCCGCAGTGGCCGCGAGGTTCAGGGTCGCCGTCGTGGTCGGCGGGTGCAGCTCGCGCTTCTGCGGGTCGGCGTCCGGCATGAGGGGCAGTCCGGTCCACTGCTCGTCATGGATCTTGTGGTGCGCCATGCCCGCGAGCGGCTGCCCCGCCGGCACCTGCATCTTCAGCAGGAACTCCAGCTCCCACCGGACCTCGTCCAGCACGTCGGGCACCTTGTTGCCGCTCTCCGGGATGTCGAGCGTGCCGTCGCCGAGCTTTTCGGACTGGCCCGTGCGGGCGTGCAGGGATCGCTCGTACGTGGACAGCAGCTCCCAGGTGGAGATGCCGCCGTTGACGACGTACTTGCCGTGGTCACCGGCGTCGTACCAGCCGCCGGTGACGTCGAGGGTGTAGTCGCAGACGCCCGGCTGGCAGGGCACGTCCTTGTCGCCCCGGTTGGGCGCCACGTTCAGGTGCCCCGCCGCGCGGCCGTAGCCGGGGCGCAGGTCGTCGCGGATCTCGGTGCCGCTTCGCTGGGGGTAGTAGTACTTCAGTGCGTCGAGCCGCAGTTGCTCGTAGGCGGCCGGGTCGATGTCGAACGGGCGGCTCGTCTCGCCGTCCGCGACCAGCGTGAGGCCCTCGGCCCGCTTGCGGTACGAGCCGAAGTCGATGGAGTGGACGTTCTGGCCGGAAGACGCGTCGAGGCCGCGCGGCACGGTCCAGCCGTGGGCGACCGTGGTTCCAGAGGCGTTCTTCAGCTGCCAGGGCAGCCTCCCGGTGGCCTCGGTGACGAGGGTGGCGTTCTTCGGCCCGGCGGGCAGGTAGGCGACCTGGTTGACGCGCACCCGTGGTCCGGTGTCGGGCTCGTACACCTCGGGCGGCACCCCGCCGAGCAGGGACACGTCGTCCATGCAGAAGCGGAACGACTCGGCGCCGCCGCCGAGCTGGAAGCCGACCTGCCCCTGGGTGGTGTCGACGGGTGAGGTGAAGGTGTACGAGTAGGCGTTGCCCGAGACGCTCAGCTGCGGGCTGACCTCGAAGTAGGTGTCGTACGGCGACACGGACAGACCCACGATCGCGCGCAGCACGTTGCCCCCGGGCGCGCCGGACGCGGTGAAGCTGAAGCGGTACGACTCGCCCTTCACGAGGGTGATGTCGTTCTGGCCGACGGCGGCGTCCCAGCGGTTGGCGGTGCCTCCGGGGATGTCGGCGCACAGCCGGCCGTCGGACAGGCCGGCGGTGACGTTGCTCGTCGTCCACCAGGGCGCGGTGGTGGTGTCGAAGGTGCCGTTCTTGACCTGCTCGACCTCCTCGGCCTGGGCGGGCCCGGCGGGCAGCGCGGTGAGGGCCGCCGCCAGGAGGGCCGTCACGGCGAGCAGGGTGGTTCTGCGTCGTTTCACTTCTGGGCTCCTCTGAGAGATGGGGCGCGCAGAGGTGGGGGCGCACGGAGGTGGCGCTTGCTGTGGGAGCGCTCCCAGATGCGGATGCAGGCCATGCTGTTCGAGAGGTGACAGCCCGTCAACGGTCCGGACAGGACTGGTTCCCGTCCGACAGCAGGTGGACCATCAGAACCTGGCCAGGGGACGCCCCGCTCTGCGGGGTGAGGAATGGCCAGGTTCTGATGGCGTCGGCGTAACCGCCGACCGGGCCCGTGATACCACCGGGGTTGACCAACGCGAAGCGCCAGCCGTCGCTCAGGTCGATCGTGCGCCGCGAGGAGGCGCGGCCCGGCCGGGCCCCGGGCACGGCGGCGACCGCGGTGCCCGTGAGCGCTCCTGCCATCGGCGCGGCGGAACCCGCGATCAGTAGCGACCTGGGCGTAGCCGCCATGGCCATCCCTTCGCCGGACGTGCAGGCGGACGGATCCGCGGCACACCAGAAGCGCAAGAGCCCACAAGCGCTCACACGCAACTGCTCGCGCGCCGACAGATTCTGACGCCGTGACACACAGAGGCCTCAAGGGCCCTTGCCGCAACTCCCGTCCGCCCTGCCGCGGCTCCTCCACCGATCGATCCATCGGCTCACGCCACATCCCGGGTGCGCGGCACGGTGACGCACTAGGCTGGTTTTCGCCCGTATGCGCGTTCGGTCCGGCGAAATGGAATCTGACCACGATGAGGAGCCGCAAGCTCACAGAAGGTGACGACCCGGCGTACTCCCTCGACGGCGCCGTCACGGCGCGAGCGATCGTGGCCGCGGACGGGTCGGTCGTCGAGTGGAACGAGGGAGCGCGGCGCCTGCTCGGCTGGTCGGCGCCGGACGTCCTGGGCCGGTCCGCCGGACGTCTGCTCGCCCCTGGCGGTTCCTTCCGGCTGCCTCCGCCGGGTATCCCCGTGTGGAGCGGCACGGTTCCGCTGCGTCACCAGGACGGCCGGACGGTGTCGGTGTGGCTGCTCGCCCACCTCCGCGCATCCGCCGACGGGGACGCGGGCGGCGGCTGGCTGGTTCTCTGCCCCCTGGAGGACCCCGGCCCGCTCAGTCGCGACGAGCCCCTCGCGGCCGCGGTGGTGCACCAGTCGCCGTGCGCGGCGGCCGTGTTCGACGAGCGGCTGCGGCTGCGCGGCATCAACGACGTGATGGCGGACGCCGTGGGGATGCCGGAGGAGAACCTCCGGGGGCTGCACATGAACGAGATCGTGGGCGGCCGGCAGGGCGAGAAGCTGGAGGGGCACCTGCGCGAGGTGCTCGGCAGTGGCCGGCGCAAGGACGTCCAGACCTTTCTGCGGGCCGCCGACGAGGACGGGGCGCACGCCTGGTCCGCCCGGATCGCCCCGCTGACCGACGCCGACGGCCAGGTCATCGGTGTCTGCGTGACCGGCCACGACATCACCGAGCAGTACCAGGCCCGGCAGCGGCTGCAGTTGGTGAACGAGGCCAGCGTCCGCATCGGCACCACCCTCGACGTGACGCGCACCGCCCAGGAGCTGGCGGACGTGTGCGTGCCGACGCTCGCCGACTTCGTCAGCGTCGACCTCATGGAGTCCCTGGTCCACGGGGACGAGCCGGCCGTGGGGCCGCTGTCCGCGCCGTTCACGCTGCGCCGCGCCGCCCACCAGTCCGTGAACCCGGGAAGCCCCGAGGCCGTGGTCGAGCCGGGGGGCGTGGACGTCTACCCGGCCGCCTCGCCCCAGGCCGCCTCCCTGGTGGCCGGGCGCACGATCGTGGCGACGGACCCGGCCGGCATGCTCGAGGAGTGGCTCGACTGGGACCCGGTGCGCGCCGCGCGGATCAAGGAGTACGGGATCCACGCCACGATGTCGGTCCCCATCCGGGCCCGCGGCACGACCCTCGGCGTGGCGGTGCTCACCCGTTTCCAGCGGAAGGACCCGTTCACGCCCGACGACGAGATGCTCGCCGAGGAGGTCACGGCGCGCGCCGGCGTCTGCATCGACAACGCCCGCCGCTTCTCCCGCGAGCGCGAGACCGCGCTGGCCCTCCAGCGCAGCCTGCTCCCCCAGACGCTGCCCCGCATGCCCGCGCTGGAGGCCGCGTCGCGGTACCTGCCGGCGGCGAAGGCCGGGGTGGGCGGCGACTGGTTCGACGTGATCCCGCTGTCCGGGATGCGGGTCGCCATGGTGGTCGGCGACGTCGTCGGCCACGGCATCGAGGCATCGGCGACGATGGGCCGGCTCCGCACGGCCGTCCGTACGCTCGCGGACGTCGACCTGACGCCGGACGAGCTGCTGACCCACGTCGACGACCTCGTTGTACGGCTGTCGCAGGAGGCCGGCGCCCAAGGGGTGACCGAGGTGGGCGCCACGTGCCTGTACGCGGTGTACGACCCGGTCACCCGCCGGTGCAGTTTCGCACGGGCGGGGCATCCGCCACCGGTGGTGCTGGCGCCGGACGGCCGGCCGCTCGACGTGCACGTGCCGGCGGGGCCGCCGCTGGGCCTCGGCGGGCTCCCCTTCGAGTCCACCGAGCTGGAGCTGCCCGAGGGCACGATGGTCGCCCTCTACACCGACGGGCTGATCGAGAGCCGCGACCGCGACATCGACACCGGCCACGAGCTGCTGACCCAGGCGCTGTCCCGCTCGACGGGTTCCCTGGACGAGGTCTGCCGGGACGTCATCGCGTCGATGCTGCCGTCGTCCGGGGCCCCGGACGACGTGGCCCTGCTGCTGGCCCGCACCCGCGGGCTCAAGCCCTCCCAGGTCGCGACCTGGGGGCTGCCGGCCAACCCCGCGGTCGTCGCCCGCACCCGCCAGTACGTGCTGGACAAGCTGGCGGCGTGGGGACTGACCGAGATGGCGTTCACCGTCGAGCTCGTGGTGAGCGAGCTGGTCACCAACGCCATCCGGCACGGCGCGCCGCCGATCCAGCTGCGGCTCATCCACGACGAGTCCACGCTGATCTGCGAGGTGTCCGACTGCAGCGGGACGGCTCCGCACCTGCGCCGGGCGAAGACGTTCGACGAGGGCGGGCGGGGACTGCTCCTGGTGGCCCAGCTCACGCAGCGGTGGGGCAGCCGGCATACGGGCGAGGGCAAGACGATCTGGGCGGAGCTGAACCTGGCGGAGAGCTGAGAGCCGCTGGGCTCGCGAGGTGCGCAACCGCCGTAGGGGCTCGGTCGTGTGGCGGCCGCGGATCCGACGGGCTTTGGGGGGGGGGGGGGGGGGGGGGGGGGGGGGGGGGGGGGGGGGGGGGGGGGGGGGAGAGAAGGCCCAACAAAACACAAAAAACAAACAA